>NZ_JBXYIF010000009.1:0-55406 GCF_057369535.1 Planococcus sp. RAB007_Raresut | reverse complement strand
TGCGCCGATGGTAGTTGGGGGATCTCCCCCTGTGAGAGTAGGACGCCGCTGGGCACAAAAGAAAGGTCGTTACCGCGTAAGCGGTAGCGGCCTTTTTTGTTAACGGAAAAGTTTTTTCTTGGCTTCAAACATTATAAAAGATTAAAAAGCTTAAGAATGGGAAAATTAAAGTAGAGGTGGTAAATATGAAAGCAGGTATATATAAAGTAGAAACTATTGATAAAAGAACAGTACTATTAACGCCTGTAGAAGAAGGAAAAGAACAATATACATTTCCTTTAAATGAATTTACTCATGACGTTTCAGCAGGAGATATTGTGAAAATTTGGTTAGAAGGGACTCAATGGAAAACTAAATATCTTGAGGAGGAAACTAAATCTATTAAGAGTCACTTAAAAGATTTTAAAAAAAGAATATTTGATGAAGAGTAACTTAAAATCCAGGAATATATTATTCCGGGATTTTTTATTATTTGTTCAGTACTTACTATTTGAATTCTATAAAAAACTTGCGTTATAATTAAGTCAAATATAGTCAAAGTCAACTTTGAATGAAACAGAAGTAAAGGGGTGAATGCGATGCGGAACATTTCTGATGTAATTGAAGGGTATTTGAAGCAGGTTATCGAATTAAGCGAAAGAGAATATATTGAAATTAAAAGAAGCGAAGTAGCGGAAAAATTTCAATGTGTTCCTTCCCAAATTAACTATGTAATTAACACCAGGTTTACCCCGGAAAGAGGTTATATAGTTGAAAGTAAGAGAGGTGGCGGCGGCTATATTCGAATTAAACGTATACGCCTTCACCAGAAGTCAGATTTAATTAGCGGAGTCATTCAACATTTAGAGAATGGCGCTACTCAAAGCATGGCTGAAGATATTGTTTTTCGTCTACTAGACGAAGATATTATAACCAAGCGGGAAGCAAAGATGATTTTAAGTGCTATCGACCGATCAACACTCCTTTTAGGTCTGCCTTTGAGAGATGAAGTCAGAGCACGCATTTTAATAGCCATGTTGTTCACAATTCAATTTCAGTCGAATTAATGAGGAGTGGTACGATGATTTGCAATCAATGCGGTGAACGTCCTGCATCCGTATTAGTTAAACAAAAAAGAAATGGCCAGTTTACAGAGAGGCATTTATGCCATGTTTGTGCAGCGGAGAATCACAACTTAAACTTAGCATTTGAGCAAGATCCATTAGCCATTCACCAATTACTTTCAAATTGGTTTCCAGTACAATCTCCAGCAGTAAGTCAAGTGCAAAAAGAAGTTTCAGTATGTCCCACATGTGGATTTACTTTTAATAATTTTTTGAAGTTAGGTAAATTTGGATGTGCAACTTGTTACGAGACTTTTGAATCTAATCTCGAGGAAATTTTCAAACGTCTGCATAATGGAAATAAAGAACATGCAGGCAAAATTCCAGCCTCTTATGGCAGCACCTTAAAGATAAAGAAAGAAATTGAAGAATTAAGAAAGCAATTAAAAGTTTCGATAGAAGCAGAAGAATTTGAAGAAGCAGCAAAGTTGCGTGATAAGGTACGAGAGTTGAACAAAGAGCTCGAAGGGAGTGCTAATCATGGCGATTGATCGTTTTTTGGAACCTAAAGCGAGCAGTTGGATGGCTAATGAAGGTGAAAATACCGATATAGCCATGAGCACTAGAATTAGATTAGCACGAAATATTAACGAATTTAAATTTCCTTATGCTTTTACAGAAGATGAAGCTTTAAAAGTCGATAAGGCAGTCTCTTCTGTTTTATTGGATAAAGGAAAAGATTTGAATCAGGAATTCACTCACATTGATATCCATGAGGTTTCTTCGTTACATCGTGAGTTATTGGTGGAAAAGCATTTAATCAGTCCTCATTTGGCGTCAGGCGTACATTCAGGATCGGTTATGCTTTCAAAGAACGAAGAACTCAGTATTATGATAAATGAAGAAGATCATTTGCGTATTCAAAGTTTGCAGTCAGGTTTCCATTTGCAAGAAGCCTATAAAATAGCTAATCAATTGGATTCATTGCTTGAAGAAAATTTGCAATACGCATTTCATGAGAAGTTCGGGTACTTGACCAGCTGTCCTACAAATACTGGTACTGGAATGAGAGCTTCAGTGATGCTGCATTTGCCTGCTTTGACAATGTCGCAGCAGATTACTCGCATTATTCCTGCTATTTCACGCTTAGGAATGGTTGTGAGGGGTATCTATGGAGAAGGAAGCGAAGCTTTGGGGAACGTTTATCAAATTTCCAACCAATTAACTCTTGGCAAATCCGAATATGAAATTCTACAGGATTTGCAGAATATGACTGAGCAGATTATCGAACAGGAGCGACGGGCTCGAGAGGCAATTTTAAACAATTCGCCATTGAAACTTGAAGACCGTATTTACCGCTCTCTCGGTATTCTTACGTATTCGAGGTTGCTGACGACTGAAGAGGCGGCTAAATGTCTTTCTGATGTGCGTTTGGGTATAGACTTAAAATTAATAGAGAATATTGATATGTCTATCCTTAATGAATTGATGATTTTTATGCAGCCAGCTTTTCTGCAGCATTATTCGGAGAAGCCATTGTCGCCGAATGAACGGGATATCGCCCGGGCGAAGCTTTTTCGGGAACGTTTGAAAGAAGAATACAAAATTAACGTAGATAAAGAAGGAGAGGATTCTATATGATGTTCAATAGATTTACACAAAGAGCACAGAAGGTTCTTCAACTGGCTCAAGAAGAAGCAATTCGCATGAAACATGAATCCATTGGAACAGAACATATTTTACTTGGTTTAATTCGTGAAGGCGGCGGTATTGCAGCCAAAGCTTTAGAAGCGATTGAAGTTAATACGCAATTGATCGAAGAAGGTGTTACAGAACTTGTAGGCATCGGCGAAAAAGATGTCGGTCCGATTGTGCATTATACACCGAGAGCGAAAAAAGTTATCGAACTGTCAGTTGATGAATCCAGAAAACTGGGTCATTCCTATATTGGCACAGAGCATTTGCTGTTAGCGCTTATTCGTGAAGGAGAAGGCGTGGCTGCACGTGTGCTTGGTAATGCTGGTGTCAGCTTGAATAAAGCCCGTCAACAAGTATTGCAATTGCTTGGCAGCAACGAACAGGCTTCTACAGGAAGCAGCCCGAATGCATCGGCCAATACACCGACTTTGGACGGCCTAGCCCGTGATTTGACACAAGTTGCACGCGAAGGCAGCTTGGATCCGGTAATCGGCAGAAGCGATGAGATTACACGTGTAATCGAAGTATTGAGCCGCCGTACGAAAAATAATCCAGTGTTAATTGGTGAGCCAGGGGTTGGTAAAACAGCCATCGCAGAAGGTTTGGCCCAGCAGATCGTGAATAATGAAATCCCTGAAACTTTACGAGATAAACGCGTAATGGTTCTGGATATGGGTACCGTAGTTGCCGGAACAAAATACCGCGGTGAGTTTGAAGACCGTTTGAAAAAAGTTATGGATGAAATTCGTCAAGCAGGAAATGTAATCCTATTCATTGATGAACTCCATACACTGATTGGTGCAGGTGGAGCTGAAGGTGCGATTGATGCTTCGAATATCCTTAAACCGGCATTGGCGAGAGGCGAACTTCAATGTATCGGTGCAACCACTTTAGATGAGTACCGCAAGTATATTGAAAAAGATGCGGCTCTTGAAAGACGTTTCCAGCCAATTCAAGTGGATGAGCCTTCAGTAGAGGAATCTATCCAAATTATTAAAGGTCTACGTGATCGTTACGAAGCTCATCACCGTGTGAAAATAACGGATGAGGCAATTGATGCAGCGGCGAAAATGTCTGACCGTTATATTTCTGACCGGTTCCTTCCGGACAAAGCTATTGATTTAATTGATGAGGCAGGTTCGAAAGTGAGACTTCGTTCTTACACTACTCCGCCGGATCTTAAAGAGATGGAAGAGAAACTTGAAGCTGCGCGTTCTGAGAAAAATGAAGCAGTGCAAAGCCAGGAGTTTGAAAAAGCGGCTTCTCTTCGTGATGCAGAACAAAAATTAAAAGATCAATTGGATAAAACGAAAAAAGAATGGAAAGAAAAACAAGGTAAAGAAGAGTCTGAAGTGACTGTCGAAGATATTGCGAAAGTTGTATCCATGTGGACAGGCATTCCAGTATCGAAACTGGCTCAGACTGAATCGGATAAATTATTGAATTTGGAAGAAATTCTTCATGGCCGTGTCATTGGCCAAAACGAAGCAGTCACTTCCATTTCAAAAGCAATCAGACGTGCTCGTGCAGGGTTGAAAGATCCTAAACGTCCAATCGGTTCATTTATCTTCCTTGGACCTACAGGAGTAGGTAAAACGGAATTAGCGCGTGCCTTGGCTGAATCAATGTTTGGAGACGAAGATGCGATGATCCGCATTGATATGTCCGAATACATGGAAAGACATTCGACTTCTCGTCTTGTTGGTTCACCTCCAGGCTATGTCGGTTATGACGAAGGCGGTCAGCTGACTGAAAAAGTCCGCAGAAAACCGTATTCTGTCATTCTGTTGGATGAGATTGAAAAAGCGCATCCGGATGTATTCAATATTCTCTTGCAGGTATTGGAAGATGGGCGTTTAACGGATTCAAAAGGCCGTCGTGTCGATTTCCGTAATACAGTCATCATTATGACGTCGAACGTCGGTGCAGAAGAATTGAAATACAATAAATACGTTGGTTTCAATTTGGATGATGCGAAAACAGATTATAAGGATATGAAATCGAAAATGCTTGCGGAATTGAAGAAAGCATTCCGTCCTGAGTTCCTTAACCGTATTGACGACATGATTGTATTCCACTCTCTTGAAAAAGAGAACTTGCGTGAAATCGTGACATTGATGACGAAGCAATTGGCTGATCGTCTTCAGGAGCAGGACATTAACCTAGAGTTGACAGAAGCTGCTTTGGATAAAATCGCTAAAGAAGGTTATGATCCGGAGTACGGGGCTCGTCCTCTTCGCCGGTCACTGCAAAAACACGTTGAAGACCGCTTGTCTGAAGAACTTCTGAAAGGAACGGCTTTAGCAGGACAACGTATCATCTTTGATGTGGAGAATGATGAATTTGTCGTTCGGACAAATGAACCTGTGAAGAAATAAGCAATAAGATATTCCGCTCGCCGGAGATTTCTCTGGCGAGCGGTTTTTCATTAGAAGGAGGAGCACATGGCCAAGAAGAAATCGAAATTCGTATGCCAGTCTTGTGGATATGAAGCGGCAAAATGGATGGGGAAATGTCCGAATTGCGGAGAATGGAATCAAATGACCGAAGAAATCGAAGTGGCTGTTCCGAAGGGGACAAGAAACGCTTTCCAGCATACGGCAGCGGCTCCGCAGAAAGCGACGCCCATCAATTCGATCGAGACTAAAGAAGAACCGCGCGTTACGACTGAGCTCAGTGAGCTGAACCGTGTACTTGGCGGGGGAATTGTGCCCGGCTCACTCGTGTTGATCGGCGGAGATCCAGGTATCGGGAAATCGACATTGCTTTTGCAAGTATCTGCGATGCTGGCTAACAGCGGCAGCAAAGTACTCTACATTTCCGGTGAGGAATCCATCCGCCAGACTAAACTACGGGCAGAGCGTCTCGACGCTTCCTCTTCCGATTTATATATTTATGCAGAGACTAATCTTGAATTGATCAACCATACAATCGATGAAGTGAATCCTGACTTCGTTATCGTCGATTCGATTCAGACGGTCCATCATCCTGAAGTTACATCGGCTCCCGGCAGTGTTACGCAAGTCCGTGAGAGTACAGCGGAATTGATGCGCATCGCCAAGACGAAGAATATTGCCATTTTCCTCGTTGGGCATGTGACGAAGGAAGGGCAGATAGCCGGGCCGCGAATTCTTGAACATATGGTGGATACAGTTCTTTATTTTGAAGGGGAGCGCCATCATACGTACCGGATTTTGCGCAGTGTCAAAAACCGTTTTGGTTCAACGAATGAAATCGCGATTTTTGAAATGCTGCAAAGCGGGTTAAAAGAAGTTTTGAATCCATCTGAATTATTTCTTCAAGAACGATCCAGCGGGGCGGCCGGATCGACAGTCGTTGCTTCGATGGAAGGAACGCGTCCGATTCTGGTGGAAATTCAGGCGCTTGTTACACCGTCGAGTTTCAATTATCCGAAACGGATGGCGACAGGTCTGGACCAAAATAGGGTTTCTCTATTGATGGCAGTACTGGAAAAGCGGATGGGCATGTTGCTTCAGGCACAGGACGCTTATATCAAAGTGGCGGGCGGAGTCAAATTGGATGAGCCGGCCATCGATTTAGCTGTACTGGCAAGTATAGTATCCAGCTATCGTGATGTTGCACCGAACGGTTTTGACTGTATTATTGGTGAAGTCGGGCTGACGGGCGAAGTACGACGCGTTTCACGGATTGAACAACGAGTACAGGAAGCGGCAAAGCTTGGTTTTAAACGAGCAATTGTTCCAAAATCCAATATCGGCGGCTGGGATTTCCCGGAAGGCATCCGCGTAGTTGGTGTAGAAACTGTGAATGACGCATTAAAAGAAATTTTCCCACAGTAGGAGGCCATGGCCTCCTCTATTTTTTTAGCTATATAGGGTCTAAACAGCGTTTTATAAATGATATGTGTATAATTGAAAAGAAGGAGGTGGAAATATGTTAAAAAGAATTATTCAGGTTTTATTTTTATTGATCGGTGCTACTGTCGGAATTATATTCTTACCTTATGTTTTTGAACTCATACCTATGATCGACAACCCTTGGATCAATAATGCAATAGTTTCTGCTCTTGTGGGAGCTATTATATTTTTCTTATTATCATTGTTGTTTGCGGATTCACTGGTGCGATTTATGAAGTGGATGGAAGAAAAACTTCTTCATGCGCCGACGCCGGATCTGCTGTTTGGAACAGTGGGACTGATTATCGGATTGATCGTCGCATTCCTTATCGGATTTGCTTTGAGTACAATTGATATTCCGCTTGTCGCGACTGCCGCTCCAATTATCCTGTCGGTGGTTCTCGGTTATCTTGGATTCCAGGTCGGATTCCAGAAGCGTGACGAGATGTTGAGCATGCTGACGCCATCCAAGCTTTCTTTGACTGCCAAGAAGAACGAAGAGGACGAGGAATTAAAGACGTTGCCGGTGAATAAAACAAATTACAAATTATTGGACACAAGCGTCATCATTGATGGGCGGATTGCCGATATTTCAGCCACAGGCTTCATGGAAGGCACATTTGTTGTGCCGCAATTCGTGTTATCCGAACTGCAGCATATTGCGGATTCTTCAGATACGTTGAAGCGGACAAGAGGGCGCCGTGGACTCGATATCTTAAAACGGCTGCAAAGTGAACGCGAAGGCGCCATCATGATTACGGAAGAAAGTTTTGATGAAGTGGCGGAAGTGGATTTGAAACTTATGCGTGCAGCCAAGAAAATGGGCGGCCAGGTCGTAACGAATGATTTTAATTTGAATAAAGTCTGTGAACTGCATAACGTGCCTGTCTTGAATATCAATGATTTGGCCAATGCTGTAAAGCCCGTGGTTATACCGGGTGAAGATATGCATGTCGTCGTGATTAAAGACGGTAAAGAACAGAATCAAGGCGTCGCTTATTTGGATGACGGCACGATGATCGTCATTGAAGACGGCAAGAAATACATTGGTGACGCAATCGATGTAACGGTTACAAGTGTGCTGCAAACTTCTGCGGGACGTATGATTTTTGCTAAGCCACGGGGCGCTAAATGATGGATAAAAGGATGTAAGCTCATGAAATATACAGTTGTCTTGCCTGCCGCAGGGAGCGGCAAGCGGATGAAAGCGAATAAGAATAAATTGCTGTTGGAGTTATTCGATAAACCGATCTTCATCTATACACTTGAAGTTTTTCAGCGGGATGCGAACTGCGATGCGATTTGGCTTGCGGTAAAAGAGGAAGAGCGGTCTCTGATGGAGGATTTTGTGAAAAAATACGGCATTACGAAAGTGGCAGGATTTGCCGTGGGCGGTGCTGAAAGGCAAGACAGCGTTCGGGCATGTCTCGAGATGATTCCCGCGTGTAATGTGGTGCTCGTGCATGATGCGGCGCGTCCATTTATCGATGCCGAAGTGATTTCGCGTCTTGCAGAGGAAGCATCTGCTTCCGGTGCAGCGATTGCAGGTGTTCGGGTAAAGGATACAATCAAAAAAGCGGAATCCGGTTTTATTACGGAGACGGTTGAGCGGGAGAAGCTATGGATTATCCAGACACCGCAAGCGTTTCAGTATGCATTGATAAAAGAAGCGGCGACAGAGGCTTTTGAAGCAGGATTTCTTGGCACGGATGAAGCCATGCTTATGGAAAGGCTTGGGCATCCGGTAAAGATTGTTGAAAGCAATTATGAAAATGTGAAAATGACGACGCCGGATGATTTGATTTATGGTAAAGCAATTTTGGAAAGCCGCAGACAGGAGGAAGAGCAATGATTCGGATTGGGCAAGGGTATGATGTGCATCAATTGGTTGAAGGCAGGCCATTGATTTTAGGGGGAATTGAAATCCCCCATCATAAGGGGCTTCTCGGCCATTCGGATGCGGATGTTTTGCTGCATACGATTACGGATGCGGCACTTGGAGCGATTGGCGGCGGCGATATCGGGAAGCATTTCCCGGATACGGACCCTGAATTTAAGGATGCCGATTCCCGAAAGCTTATGACGCATATCTGGCAATATGTAAAAGAGCAAGGCTATGAACTGGGCAATGTGGATTGCACGGTGATTGCACAAAAGCCGAAGCTGGCACCTTATATTGAGCAGTTGAGAGAATCGATTGCTGGTTTATTGGAAGCGGATATTTCGCAGGTCAATGTCAAGGCGACGACGAATGAAAAGCTTGGATATTTGGGACGTGAAGAAGGAATCGCGGCGCTTGCTGTGATCCTGTTAGTGGAACGGAAGCTTTAAACGCTTTCCTTTGAGTGATAGAATAGCTAAAGATAAAAGTTTCTTAGGAGGAAATCTAATGACACAAGAAGTACGCGTACGCTATGCTCCGAGTCCGACTGGGCATTTACATATCGGCGGAGCACGGACAGCGCTTTTCAATTATTTATATGCACGCCATCATGACGGAAAATTCATCGTCCGCATCGAAGATACGGATACGGCCCGCAATATCGAAACGGGAATCGAATCGCAGCTGGATAATTTGAAATGGCTGGGCATCGAGCACGATGAGTCGGTTGATGTCGGAGGCGATTATGGTCCCTACCGCCAAATGGAACGCTTGGATATCTACAAAGGCTACGCGGATGAAATGCTTGAAAAAGGTTTGGCTTTCAAATGTTTCTGTACTGCGGAAGAGCTGGAAGCAGAGCGTGAGTCGCAAAAAGCGGCTGGCATTGCTGCGCCTCAATACAGCGGAACATGCCGCAACCTGACTGCTGAAGATGTAAAAGAGCGGGAAGATGCAGGGAAGTCCTATACGATCCGCGCGAAAGTGCCGGCTGACGTTACGTATAAGTTTGACGACTTGGTGCGTGGACCGATTTCATTCGAATCAAAAGATGTCGGCGATTGGGTAATGGTGAAGACAAACGGCATCCCAACGTATAATTTCGCTGTAGTCATCGATGACCATTTGATGAAGATTACACATGTGTTCCGCGGGGAAGAGCATTTGTCGAATACGCCGCGCCAGCAGATGATTTATGATGCATTTGGCTGGGGGCATCCAACTTACGGCCATATGACGCTGATCATCAATGAAGACCGCAAGAAACTGTCGAAGCGTGATGAGTCGATCATTCAATTCATCTCTCAATACAGAGAGCTCGGCTATATTCCGGAAGCGCTCTTTAATTTCTTCGCGCTGCTTGGCTGGTCGCCTGAAGGGGAAGAGGAGATTTTCTCGAAAGAAGAGTTGATCAAGATCTTTGACGCTAACCGGTTGTCGAAATCACCTTCCATGTTCGACAAGCAGAAATTGACGTGGATGAATAACCAGTACATCAAACAAATGCCGCTTGAAGAAGTGGTTGAACTTGCGGTGCCGCATTTGCAGAAAGCGGGCAAATTGCCGGAAACGATGGACGCGGAACAGCAGGACTGGGCACATCGCCTTGTCGCTCTCTACCACGACCAATTGAGTTTCGGAGCGGAAATCACGGAGCTGTCTGAACAATTCTTCTCGGATGAACTTCAATACGGCGACGAAGAAAAAGAAGTTCTTGCAGGCGAACAGGTGCCGGAAGTTATGGCTTCCTTCAAAGAGCAGCTTGAATCACTGGAAGCATTTGAACCGGCTGAAATCAAGGCGGCGATCAAAGCGGTGCAGAAAGCGACAGGACATAAAGGGAAAAACCTCTTCATGCCAATCCGTGTCGTAACAACTGGCCAGACGCATGGCCCTGAATTGCCGGATGCGATTGCATTGTTAGGCAAAGATAAGACGATTGCACGGGTAGCTCAATACGCAAGTGCATAAGATTGACTTATAGAAGCAATGATGTAAAATGAATTTACTATCAGAAAATCGTTGACGAGAAGAAGTACATGCAGCACGCTCTCCAGAGAAGATCACCGCCGGCTGAAAGTGATCCGGGCCGCTGCCGCATGGAAATGCCTCTCCGAGTGCTGAGTCGAATCGAGTAGACCAGACGTTTCACCTGCGTTAAAGGTGCCGAGAGAAAAAGGGTGAGCCCTTTTTAATCAGAGTGGAACCGCGCAAGCATGCGTCTCTGTCAATTTATTGACAGGGGCGCTTTTTATTTTGCAGTAAAAGGAGTTGAAAAAGATGTTCAAAGCATTTAAAGAAGATGTGGATGTGGTTTTCGAGCAGGATCCGGCTGCCAGAAGTTATTTGGAAGTAATCCTTACTTATTCTGGTTTGCATGCCATATGGGCGCACCGGCTGGCACATTTCTTCTTCAAGAATAAATTGTTTTTCCTCGCGCGCGTCATTTCGCAGATCAGCCGCTTTTTCACAGGTATCGAAATCCATCCGGGAGCGGTGATTGGCCGCCGGTTCTTTATTGACCACGGAATGGGAGTCGTTATCGGGGAAACGTGTATCATCGGTGATAATGTAACGCTTTTCCAGGGTGTTACCCTCGGGGGAACAGGGAAAGAGAACGGAAAGCGCCACCCGACACTGGAAGATAATGTATTGGTGGCAACGGGTGCCAAAGTCCTTGGATCTATAACGATAGGTGAGGGTTCTAAGGTCGGAGCCGGTTCTGTCGTTCTGAAAACAGTGCCGCCGAATTCTACAGTGGTTGGCATACCGGGAAAAGTGGTTATTCAGGACGGGGTGCGGATCAAGAAAGATCTCAACCACCAGGATATGCCCGACCCGGTTGCGGATATCTGCAATTCGATGGAAATGAAAATCGCCGAACTCCGGCGTGAAGTGGAATTATTAAAACAAGCAAGGAAGAAAGAAGGGAATGCCGAATGACCATCCAAATCTTTAATTCATTGTCACGAACAAAAGAACCTTTTGTCCCACTCGAAGAAGGAAAAGTCAAAATGTATGTTTGTGGACCTACTGTCTATAATTACATCCACATCGGCAATGCCCGTCCCGTCATTGTATACGATACGGTTCGCCGTTACCTCGAGTACCGGGGGTATGATGTGCATTATATCTCCAACTTTACGGATGTCGACGATAAATTGATCAAGGCTGCCAATGAACTTGGCGAAACTGTCCCCAAAATCGCTGAACGCTTTATCAAAGCCTATTTTGATAATACAGAAGCACTCGGCTGTGCAAAGGCCGACGCGCATCCGCGTGTGACCGAGCACATGGAGCAGATCATCGAATTTATTGAAGCGTTGATCGAGAAAGGCTTTGCTTATGAATCACAGGGGGATGTCTATTACCGCACCCGTAAATTCGAAGGCTACGGCAAGCTGTCGCATCAATCCGTTGATGAATTGAAAGTCGGGGCACGCATTGAAACCGGCGACAAAAAAGAAGATGAGCTGGACTTTGTGCTATGGAAAGCGGCGAAGCCGAATGAAATCTCATGGGACAGCCCATGGGGCGAAGGGCGTCCGGGCTGGCACATTGAATGTTCGGTGATGGCGCGCGAACATCTGGGGGATACAATCGATATCCACGCAGGCGGCCAGGATCTGACATTCCCGCACCACGAGAATGAGATTGCGCAGTCGGAAGCATACACAGGCAAACCGTTTGCCCGTTATTGGATGCATAATGGCTATATCAATATTGATAATGAAAAAATGTCGAAGTCATTGAATAACTTCGTTTTGGTGAACGATATCCTGAAAGAAATGGATCCGCAGGTTCTTCGGTTCTTCATGCTGTCCGTGCATTACCGCCATCCGATCAATTATTCGCAGCAATTGGTGGAGGATGCAGTAGCTGGATTGGAACGCTTACGCACTTCTTATTCGAACCTGAAGCATCGCTTGAGCGTGTCCGCTGAACTTGGCGATCATTCCGATATCTGGCTGGCAAAAATCGAAGAAATCAAAAAAGAATTCATTGAAACAATGGACGATGATTTTAATACAGCGCACGGCATTTCGAAGCTGTTTGATTTGTCCCGTCTGGCAAACACGTATCTACTGGAAAAACAGACTTCCTCCGAAGTGATGGAAACGTTCCTGGCAGTGTTCGATGAATTGGCGGGTGTCCTCGGTCTGCCGTTCAAACAGGAAGAAGAATTATTGGATGCTGAAGTCGAGGCTTTAATGGCGGAGCGGATCGAAGCACGCAAAAACCGCGACTTCGCCCGTGCCGATGAAATCCGTGATTTGTTCAAGGAAAAGAATATCATCCTGGAAGATACGGCCCAAGGCACACGTTGGAAGAGGGGGTAAGGGCTTGGAAGGATTACGCAATCAGGATGTCGATCAATTGAATGCCCTTGCACTCGCCTATATGGGAGATGCGGTCTATGAGCAGGCGGTGCGCGAGCATTTGCTGCGCTCGGGCCGAGTGAAACCGAATACGCTGCACCGGATGTCGACGACTTTCGTTTCTGCGAAAGCGCAGGCGGTCGTTCTGAAGCGCTTGACGGAAGAAGAGTTTCTGTCAGAACAGGAACTGGCAGTCATGCGCCGCGGCCGCAATGCCAAGTCCGGTTCAGTGCCGAGAAACACTGACGTCCAGACTTATAATTTCAGTACAGCTTTTGAAGCTGTGCTGGGGTGGAATTATTTAAAAGGCCATACGGAGCGGGTAAATGAAATTATCACGTATGGCATCAATATAATAGAAGAGCTGAGAGGAGTGATCAAATGACGGAGGAATTGGAACCGGAAATCATTGGCGGTAAAAACCCGGTGCTTGAAGCACTAAGGGCGGACCGGGATATCAATAAAATCTGGATTGCTGAAGGCGTCCAGAAAAAAGGCATTGCTGAACTTCTGCAACTGGCGAAGGAAAAGAAAGTCATCGTCCAGTTTGTGCCCAAGAAAAAAATCGACGGTTTGACTGATTCGAATCACCAGGGAATAGCGGCGGCGGTTGCTGCTTATAATTACGCGGAACTGGATGATTTATTCAAAGTGGCGGAGTCACGTTCGGAAGATCCATTCTTTCTGATTCTTGATGAATTGGAGGATCCGCATAATCTGGGATCAATCATGCGGACGGCGGATGCGGTCGGCGCACACGGTTTGATTATTCCAAAACGCCGGGCAGTCGGTTTGACGGCGGTCGTGGCGAAGGCCTCCACCGGCGCCATTGAACATATTCCGGTAGTGAGGGTCAATAATCTTTCGCAGATTGTGGATGAGCTGAAAAAGCGCAACGTCTGGATTGCCGGAACGGACGCAAAAGAATCGGTGGATTACCGGAAGATGGATGCTTCATTGCCGCTTGCGGTCATTATTGGCAGTGAGGGCAAAGGGATGAGCCGGATCCTGCGCGAGAAATGCGATTTCCTTTACCAGTTGCCGATGGTCGGCCATGTTACTTCCCTGAATGCTTCCGTGGCAGCGAGCCTGCTCATGTACGAAGTCTACCGGAAGCGCAATCCGATAGGTTAAGCGATATGAATATTCTGCTGGTTGATGGCTATAACATCATTGGAGACTGGGTGGAACTAAGGGAATTGAAGAAAGATAAACTGGCTTCCGCCAGAGATCGGCTGATCGAAAGGATGGCGGAGTACCGCGGCTATAAAGGATGGCGTGTCATCATTGTATTCGATGCGCATCTTGTTCCGGGAATCGAAGCGCGTAATCTCACTTCAGACGTTGAAGTCATCTTCACAAAAGAGAGTGAGACTGCAGACGAACGAATAGAGAAACTGGCGGTCAGCTTGAATAATCGCCGGGACCAGGTTTATGTGGCCACTTCGGATTCCACCGAACAATGGGTGATTTTCGCCAAAGGCGCTCTTCGGATCTCCGCCAGGGAATTGGAAATTGAAGTGGAAGAAATCCAAAAAAAGATTTCGGAGAAAGTGAAAGAAATACAGCGGCAGCAGGCAATATCGAAAATTGCTTTGCCGACTGAAATTGCAGAAATATTTGAAAAATGGCGCCGTGGGATGAAATGATAGGTTGACGCTCAATTTTTAGTTCCTGTATACTGATGATATCGAGGTTCGCGCGACCGGAGGGATAACCGTGGGAAATCAGGAACAAGTTCAAGCCCGACGATTTATGGAAATGACAGATGAGGAACTTGTCAGTTTGGTCCACGACGGAAATACCGAGGCACTGGATTTTCTGATCAATAAATTTCGGCATTTCGTTCGGATGAAAGCCCGTTCTTATTTCCTGATCGGAGCTGACAAAGAGGACATTATCCAGGAAGGCATGATTGGCTTATATAAAGCCATCCGTGATTTCCGCAGTGATAAACTGTCTTCTTTCAGGGCGTTTGCGGAATTGTGCATCATTCGGCAAATCATCACCGCCATCAAGACTGCCACACGCCAGAAGCATATTCCGCTGAACTCCTATGTATCTTTGGACAAGCCGATTTATGACGAAGAATCCGACCGTACGCTGATGGACGTTCTGACCGATAACGGTGTAGACGATCCGCAGCAATTGATGATCAATAATGAAGAATTCATGTATATGGAAGAAAAAATGGGTGAAGTGCTCAGTGAACTGGAGCGCGAAGTGCTGGCGTTGTATCTCGACGGCCAGACCTACCAGGAAATATCAGAAAAATTGGAGCGCCATGTCAAATCAATCGACAACGCGCTGCAGCGGGTCAAACGGAAACTGGAGCGGCATCTGCAAAAAGATGAAACCCGCACCTCCTGATGTGCTGTTGACATGGAAGTTTTAAGGTGATAACCTTGAAAAAGCTGCAAACTCGAATAGGGTGAGGAAAATGGCTAAAAAAATCGTTTTAAGCTGCTCGAAATGTGCATCCCGCAATTATACGGTTCCTGCGAAAGCGGAATTCAGCACACGTTTGGAACTTAATAAATTCTGTGCTCATTGCAATGGGCATACCGTGCATAAACAAACGTTATGAATTTAAGTGAATGCCGAACGATATAGAGTGATTTTTAAACTTCGGAGGTTTTTGAACAATGGGTAACATTGGCGATTTCTTTAAAAACGTCGTTTCGGAAATGAGAAAAGTAAGTTGGCCTAAACGCAAGGAATTGACACGCTATACAATCGTCGTTCTTTCCACAGTTATCTTCATGGCACTTTTCTTCGCATTGATCGATACAGGCATCTCGGAATTATTCCGTTGGTTCTTAGCGCTGTAACAGAAAAAGCGCGCAACAAGAATAATGCATAAAAAATAGCCCGTCATTCTACGAGAACGGGTTTTTTCATTTGGAAAAAAGGAGGGATGGACGTTCAGTCCGTGCGATTATGGAAAAGAATTGGTACGTAGTTCACACATATTCCGGTTATGAAAATAAAGTCAAAGCCAATTTGGAAAAGCGTGTCGAAACAATGGGCATGCAGGATAAGATTTTTCGCGTCATCATTCCCGAAGAACAAGAAACTGATTTTAAAGACGGCAAAAAACGCACAGTAATGCGCAAGACTTTCCCGGGTTATGTTCTGGTCGAATTGATCATGACAGATGAATCCTGGTATGTTGTCCGCAATACACCTGGCGTAACCGGATTTATCGGTTCTTCAGGAGGCGGAGCCAAGCCTACGCCGCTGCTTGATGAAGAAGTTGATTTCATCCTGAAGCAGATGGGCATGACAGAACGCCGCGTCGACATCAACTTTGCGGTTGCTGATATTGTCGAAGTCATGGAAGGGCCATTCGCGAACTTCCAGGGCAAAGTGGAAGAGATCGATGAGACTAAAGGCAAAGTAAAAGTTTCTATTGATATCTTCGGCCGTGAGACGAAAATGGAGCTTGATTTCGAGCAAGTCCAAAAAATATAAAAGCCGCTTGCTATTCCGGAGCGGAAGTGGTATTATTTCATAGGTCAGACTGTCATAGGACAATCTGTACAATTTAGCTAATTCTATCAACATAGTTGACAGACAGATATTGAGTGGGAGGGGAAACCCTATTACCACATCACGGACTTAAGGAGGTGTGTTTCGTGGCTAAAAAAGTGATTAAAGTTGTAAAATTGCAGATTCCTGCAGCAAAAGCAAACCCAGCTCCACCGGTTGGACCTGCACTAGGTCAAGCAGGTGTTAACATCATGGGCTTCTGTAAAGAGTTCAACGCACGTACTGCTGAACAAGCAGGACTGATCATTCCAGTTGAGATTTCGGTATTTGAAGACCGTTCATTTACATTCATTACGAAAACTCCACCCGCTGCTGTACTTTTGAAAAAAGCGGCTGGTATTGAATCAGGTTCAGGCGAACCGAACCGTAACAAAGTAGCGACTGTTAAACGCGATCAAGTTCGCGAAATCGCAGAAACTAAAATGCCAGATCTAAATGCTGCTTCAGTTGAAGCTGCAATGTTGATGGTTGAAGGTACTGCTCGCAGCATGGGCATTACTATCGAAGACTAATCTAGAAGTTGTTTTTGGACGGGTTGCGCAAGTTCGTAAAGGGCTGCGCAGCCTTTAATCGTGGGAGGTTCAAGACCGCTCGACCACAACAAGGAGGACATTTAAAATGGCTAAAACAGGCAAAAAGCTGCGCGAAGCAGCAAAATTAATCGACCGTACTAACCTTTATGATGCAAAAGAAGCAATTGAACTTGCGAAAAAAGCAAGCACAGTTAACTTTGATGCAACAGTTGAAGTAGCTTTCCGTCTTGGAATCGATACGCGTAAGAACGACCAGCAGATCCGCGGAGCAGTAGTGCTTCCAAACGGTACTGGTAAAACTCAAAGCGTATTGGTATTCGCTAAAGGCGACAAGCTTAAAGAAGCTGAAGCAGCTGGAGCTGATTTCGTAGGCGATGCTGAATATATCCAAAAAATCCAACAAGGATGGTTTGACTTCGACGTGATCGTAGCAACACCTGACATGATGGGTGAAGTTGGTAAAATCGGTCGCGTATTGGGACCAAAAGGCTTAATGCCGAACCCGAAAACAGGAACTGTTACATTTGATGTAGCTAAAGCTGTTCAGGAAATCAAAGCTGGTAAAGTGGAATACCGTGCAGACAAAACAGGTATCATCCACGCGCCAATCGGAAAAGTTTCTTTCGATGACAGCAAACTTGCTGAAAACTTGGAAGCGATCTACGATGTAGTTGTTAAAGCTAAACCAGCTACTGCTAAAGGAACTTACATTAAATCACTTAACGTAACAACTACAATGGGACCTGCTGTAAAAGTTGACCCAACGAAAGTTGTCGTTAAATAATTTATTGACATCACACAATATCTCGGCTATAATAGCGGAGTTGTGAAATATACGTTTGTACCGCAGACAGCAGGGGCGCCAGTCGCTTAAATTATCCCTGCCGAGGACAATGAATTCAGTAAACATCTTTTAGATGCTGACTTTATGCCTCTGTGTCTGTAATGGACCAGAGGCTTTTCTTATGGAAACGGTATGAATGGAAAATCTATGGGAGGTGCCAAAATGACAAAAGCAGTTGAAACGAAAAAAGTTGTCGTGCAAACAATCGCTGATAAATTCGGCTCTGCAGCTTCTGTAGTAGTTGTTGATTACCGCGGATTGAACGTTGCACAATTAACAGAACTTCGTAAACAGCTTCGTGAAGCAGGCGTTGAGTTTAAAGTTTACAAAAACTCAATGACTCGCCGTGCTACTGAAATGCATGGTCTTGAAGCGATCAACGAACACTTTACAGGTCCTAACGCTATCGCATTTTCTAACGAAGATGTTGTAGCGCCAGCGAGAATCATCAACGATTTCGCGAAAAAGAACGAAGCGCTTGAAATTAAAGCAGGCGTTATCGAAGGTGCTGTATCTTCTGCGGAAGATATCAAAGCATTGGCAGAACTTCCATCACGCGAAGGTCTATTGTCTATGCTACTCAGCGTACTTCAAGCTCCAGTCCGCAACTTTGCTGCTACAACAAAAGCAGTTGCAGACCAAAAAGAAGAACAAGAACAAGGCGCTTAATCAGTCCACCGCCTGACTCAGCAATACAAAAAATTACCTATCATAGGAGGAACTAATAATGACACAAGAACAAATCTTAGACGCAATCAAAGAAATGACAGTTCTACAACTTAACGACCTAGTAAAAGCAATCGAAGACGAATTCGGCGTAACTGCTGCTGCTCCTGTAGCTGCTGCAGCTGGCGGCGGCGCTGCTGCTGCTGAAGAGCAAACTGAATTTGATGTAATCCTTGCTTCTGCAGGAGATCAAAAAATCAAAGTTATCAAAGCAGTACGCGAAGTTACTGGCCTAGGCTTGAAAGAAGCTAAAGCACTAGTTGACGAAGCTCCTAAAGCTCTTAAAGAAGGCGTTTCTAAAGAAGATGCAGAAGAAATCAAAGGCAAACTTGAAGAAGTTGGCGCTTCAGTAGAAGTTAAATAATTTCTGAATCTTAATAGCAATACAGAAAAAGCTCGTCAGTGTAAACCGACGAGCTTTTTCTTCATTTTCAATTTAATTTTATTGCCGCTGGTTGATTAATGTAAGGAGGGCTTTTTATGTCACAGCATTATTATTCCAAAAATCCTCAAACGACAAGCAAACCCCAAGAATGGGATTTTACCCTGCGAGGCGAAAAATTCCATTTCCAGACGGATTCAGGTGTATTCAGTAAAAACGAAGTGGACTTCGGTTCCCGGGTATTGATTGAAACATTTGAAGATTCTTCTGTAGAAGGGCCGGTACTGGATGTTGGCTGCGGTTATGGGCCAATTGGAATTGCCATCGCAAAATCTTTTCCCCTGAAACAAGTTCACATGGTGGATGTTAATACGCGCGCCATCGAACTGGCCGAGAAAAATGCCATGAAAAATAACGTTGAAAATGTTGAAATCTATGAAAGTGATGGACTTTCTGCAGTTGAAGAGGAAGGGTTTTCAGCAATACTGACGAATCCTCCGATCCGGGCAGGGAAGGAAACAGTTTTCAGATTTTACGAAGAAGCAAGCAAGAAGATCGCGCCTGGTGGATCATTATGGGTTGTTATCCAGAAAAAGCAGGGAGCTCCTTCGACGCAGGAAAAATTGGAAGAGCTTTTCGGCAATTGCCGAGTGGCGGAAAAGAAGAAGGGATACTTCATTTTTGAGGCCAGAAAAGTTTGACTTGACAAAATCCCTGTGATATTATAATGAAATGCAAAATTTATTATTTTGAGGTCGTTTGCCCTTTTTCGGGCAGAGCATGGCGACAGTACCAATCACGTGTTAACCGAAAATGAGCTGATTTATTGGTCTCGTTTTCTTTTTGTCTTTTCGATATCATACACCATTTTGTAGAAATCGCAAAGACCTATAATCGTTTTATTGAGGGGTGAATAAGTTGGTAGGTCAACTAGTTCAGTACGGTCAACATCGTCAACGCAGAAGTTTTTCGAGAATCAGTGAAGTGCTGGATCTTCCGAACCTGATTGAAATTCAATCATCATCTTATGAGTGGTTCCTTGAAGAAGGGCTGCGCGAAATGTTCCGCGATATTTCGCCGATTGAGGATTTCACAGGAAATCTTTCGCTCGAGTTTGTTGATTACAGTCTTGCAGAACCGAAGTATCCAGTAGACGAATCAAAAGAACGCGATGTTACTTACGCGGCTCCACTGCGTGTTAAAGTACGTCTTCACAACAAAGAAACGGATGAAGTGAAAGAGCAGGATGTTTTCATGGGGGATTTCCCATTGATGACAGAAACCGGCACTTTCGTAATCAACGGCGCTGAACGCGTCATCGTTTCACAGCTTGTTCGTTCACCAAGCGTCTATTTCCATGACAAAACAGATAAAAACGGTAAAAAAGGGTTTGGCGCAACTGTCATTCCAAACCGTGGCGCCTGGCTTGAATACGAAACAGATGCAAAAGATGTTGTGTATGTCAGAATCGACCGCACAAGAAAACTTCCTGTAACTGTGCTATTGAGAGCACTTGGATTCGGTTCCGACCAGGAAATCATCGATTTGCTTGGCGATAACGAATACTTACGCAATACGCTTGAAAAAGATAATACAGAAAGCACTGAAAAAGCGCTTCTGGAAATTTACGAGCGTCTGCGCCCGGGTGAGCCGCCGACAGTCGAAAGTGCAAAGAGCTTATTGTATTCACGCTTCTTTGACCCAAAACGCTATGATTTGGCTAATGTAGGCCGTTATAAAATGAACAAGAAGCTTCATATCAAGAACCGCCTTTTCAATCAAACTATTGCCGAAACGCTGGTTGATCCTGAAACAGGGGAAATTCTTGTAGAAGCTGGTACAGTTATCGATCGCCGCGTCCTTGATAAAATCATTCCAAATCTTGAAAGTGGTGTGGGCTTCCACACTGTTACTCAAGTAGGCGGAGTTTTAGAAGGCGACGTGACATTGCAGGCTGTTAAGATTTATGCTCCGAATGACGAAGAGCAAAAAGAAATTACTGTTATAAGCAATGCTTATATAGAAGATAAGATTAAGCATGTAACTCCTGCTGATATCATTTCTTCCATCAGTTACTTCTTTAACCTTTTATACGGAGTTGGAAACACTGACGATATCGATCACCTTGGTAACCGTCGTCTCCGTTCAGTTGGAGAGCTTTTGCAAAACCAGTTCCGCATCGGTTTATCCCGTATGGAACGTGTTGTGCGTGAGCGTATGTCCATTAACGATACACAAGCGATCGTACCTCAGCAATTGATCAATATCCGTCCGGTTATTGCATCAATTAAAGAGTTCTTCGGCAGTTCGCAATTATCACAGTTCATGGACCAAACGAACCCGCTTGCTGAGTTGACGCACAAACGCCGTCTGTCAGCGCTTGGGCCTGGTGGTTTAACACGAGAACGTGCCGGTTTTGAAGTGCGTGACGTTCATTACTCGCATTATGGCCGCATGTGTCCGATTGAAACTCCTGAGGGACCGAACATCGGTTTGATCAATACACTTTCCACATTCGCGAAAGTGAATAAATTCGGATTTATTGAAACACCTTACCGCCGCGTTGACCCTGAAACTGGTCTAGTGACAGGTCAAATCGATTATCTGACAGCTGATGAAGAAGATAATTACGTAGTAGCTCAGGCGAATTCAGTGTTGAATCCGGATGGCTCATTTGTCGAAGAAGAAGTAGTGGCCCGTTTCCGCGGTGAAAACACGCTTTACAAACGCAGCAGCGTCGATTACATGGACGTTTCGCCGAAACAGGTTGTTTCAGTTGCGACTGCTTGTATCCCGTTCCTTGAAAATGATGACTCCAACCGTGCCCTTATGGGTGCGAACATGCAGCGTCAGGCTGTTCCGTTGTTAAATCCGGAAGCTCCTTTTGTAGGAACTGGAATGGAACACCTTGCAGCAAGAGATTCAGGTGCAGCAGTCATTGCCAAAAACGACGGAATCGTCGAGTACGTGGAAGCGAAAGAAATCCGCGTGCGCCGCATAGAAGAAGTTGACGGCAACGAAGTCAAAGGCGATACAGACACTTATCGTTTGCAGAAATTCATCCGTTCAAACCAAGGTACAAGCTATAACCAGCGTCCGATCGTCAAAGTCGGGGACCGTGTTTCAAAACGCGATATCCTGGCTGATGGACCTTCAATGGAACGCGGGGAAATGGCATTGGGCCGAAATGTCCTGGTAGCATTCATGACATGGGATGGTTTCAACTATGAAGATGCGATCATCATGAGTGAACGTCTCGTTAAAGATGACGTTTATACTTCGGTTCATATTGAAGAATATGAATCAGATTCCCGCGACACGAAATTGGGACCTGAAGAAATTACACGTGATATTCCAAACGTCGGTGAAGATGCACTTCGCAACCTCGATGACCGCGGAATCATCCGTGTAGGGGCAGAAGTGAAAGACGGGGACATCCTTGTCGGTAAAGTAACGCCTAAAGGCGTAACGGAATTGACTGCGGAAGAGCGCTTGCTTCACGCCATTTTCGGTGAAAAAGCTCGTGAAGTCCGTGATACATCACTACGGGTGCCACATGGCGCCGGCGGTATTGTATTGGATGTTAAAATCTTCAACCGTGAAGATGGCGATGAGTTGCCGCCGGGCGTTAACCAATTGGTCCGTGCTTATATCGTACAGAAACGTAAAATTTCTGTCGGTGATAAAATGGCCGGGCGCCACGGTAACAAAGGGGTTATTTCCCGGATCCTTCCGGAGGAAGATATGCCGTTCATGCCGGACGGAACTCCTGTCGATATCATGTTGAACCCTCTTGGCGTTCCTTCCCGTATGAATATCGGGCAAGTATTGGAACTTCATTTGGGAATGGCTTCCCGTTCACTTGGCATTCATATGGCTTCATCGGTATTTGATGGAGCGAATGAAGAAGATGTTCTGGAAACAATGGAAGAAGCAGGCATGCCGAGAGACGGAAAAACCATCCTTTATGATGGCCGTTCAGGTGAAGCCTTCGATAACCGTGTATCTGTCGGAATCATGTATATGATTAAACTGGCGCACATGGTTGACGATAAGCTCCATGCCCGTTCAACCGGACCGTACTCACTCGTTACCCAGCAGCCGCTTGGTGGTAAAGCACAATTCGGCGGACAGCGTTTCGGTGAGATGGAAGTTTGGGCGCTTGAAGCATACGGTGCGGCACATACGCTGCAGGAAATTTTGACTGTCAAGTCGGATGATGTAGTCGGACGTGTTAAAACGTATGAAGCAATTGTCAAAGGCGAAAGTGTTCCGGAGCCTAGTGTGCCGGAATCATTCAAAGTATTGATAAAAGAACTTCAAAGTCTTGGTATGGATGTTAAAATGCTGACAATCGACGATGAGGAAATCGAATTGCGCGATTTGGATGAAGAGGAAGATCTTCAACCAGCCGATTCGTTGAATATCCTGCCGATTGCAGATCAGGAAACACCGATTGGAACAGTTGATTGATAAATAATTGGAAAAGGGCAGTCCAGCACTGCCCCGCATCCATTCACTTGGTCATTAACGAGGAAGAGCCGTATAGAAACTCGAGACAAAAGGGAGGTAGGCTCCTTGATAGATGTGAACAATTTTGAGTACATGAAAATCGGATTAGCTTCACCCGATAAAATTCGCTCATGGTCTTATGGAGAAGTCAAAAAGCCAGAAACAATTAACTATCGTACATTAAAACCAGAAAAAGACGGTTTGTTCTGTGAACGTATTTTCGGTCCTACAAAAGACTGGGAATGCCATTGCGGAAAATACAAACGCGTTCGTTATAAAGGTGTTGTCTGTGATCGCTGTGGCGTAGAAGTCACACGTTCAAAAGTTCGCCGCGAACGTATGGGGCACATCGAACTAGCTGCGCCAGTTTCACATATTTGGTATTTCAAAGGCATTCCAAGCCGCATGGGACTTATCCTTGATATGTCACCGCGTTCATTGGAAGAAGTTATTTACTTCGCTTCATATGTTGTTATCGATCCTGCGGATACACCGCTCGAAAAGAAACAATTGCTGTCTGAAAAAGAATACCGCGCTTACCGCGACAAATTCGGTAAGAAATTCCAGGCTGCAATGGGAGCCGAAGCGATCAAGCGACTTCTTCAGGAAATCGATCTTGAGCGCGAAACGGATTCATTGAAAGAAGAATTGAAAACAGCTCAAGGGCAACGCCGCACACGTGCGATCAAGCGCCTTGAAGTTGTGGAATCGTTCCGTAATTCAGGTAACAACCCGGATTGGATGATTCTTGATGTTCTGCCTGTAATTCCTCCGGAGCTTCGTCCGATGGTTCAATTGGATGGCGGCCGTTTCGCTACTTCTGATTTGAACGATCTTTACCGTCGTGTAATCAACCGGAACAACCGTTTGAAACGCCTATTGGATTTGGGCGCGCCAAGCATCATTGTTCAAAACGAGAAACGCATGCTTCAGGAAGCTGTAGATGCGCTGATTGATAATGGCCGACGCGGCCGTCCTGTTACAGGGCCGGGTAACCGTCCATTGAAATCTCTTTCTCATATGCTTAAAGGGAAACAAGGCCGTTTCCGTCAAAACCTTCTTGGTAAACGTGTCGATTATTCAGGCCGTTCCGTTATTGTTGTCGGACCGAACTTGAAAATGTATCAATGTGGTTTGCCGAAAGGAATGGCGATCGAGTTGTTCAAGCCTTTCGTTATGAAAGAGCTTGTTGAACGCGGACTTGCCCATAATATTAAGAGCGCAAAACGCAAAATCGAACGTCTTCATTCTGAAGTTTGGGATGTACTGGAAGATGTCATCAAGGAGCATCCGGTTCTATTGAACCGCGCACCGACACTTCACAGACTTGGTATCCAGGCTTTCGAACCGACATTGGTCGAAGGAAAGGCAATTCGCCTTCACCCATTGGTATGTACAGCATACAACGCCGATTTTGATGGTGACCAAATGGCTGTTCACGTTCCGCTTTCATCTGAAGCTCAAGCTGAAGCAAGATTGTTGATGCTGGCAGCTCAGAACATTTTGAACCCGAAAGACGGAAAACCAGTTGTTACTCCTTCACAGGATATGGTTTTGGGTAACTATTACCTTACGTTGGAGCGCAAAGGCGCAACCGGCGAAGGAGCTACGTTCTCTGGACCTGAAGAAGTTTTAGTTGCTTATCAGACTGGCCATGTTCATTTGCATACTCGTATTGCAATCAAGGCCGCTTCTGTAAACAACCCGACTTTCACGGCTGAACAAAACAAAATGTTATTGCTGACAACTGTCGGTAAGATCATTTTTAATGAAATTCTGCCGAAGTCGTTCCCTTATATCAACGAACCGACAGATTATAACTTGCAAGTTGAAACGCCAGCCAAATATTTTGTCCCTACAACGACAGATATTCGGAAGCACATTGAAGAGGCTGAACTTGTAACGCCATTCAAGAAAAAAATTCTTGGTGAAATCATTGCTGAAGTATTTAAACGTTTCCATATCACGGAAACTTCAAGAATGCTTGACCGCATGAAGAGCCTTGGATTCAAATATTCCACTCAAGCTGGTATTACGGTTGGTATTTCTGATATCGTCGTTCTTCCGGACAAAGGTGAAATTCTTGTTGAAGCCCAAGACAATGTAGATAAAGTCATGAAACAATTCCGTCGTGGTTTAATTACTGAAGAGGAACGCTATGCACGCGTCATTTCTTTCTGGAGCAGCGCGAAAGATGTTATCCAGGAAAAATTGATGGCTTCCCTCGACAATATGAACCCGATCTTTATGATGAGTGACTCCGGTGCCCGTGGTAACGCATCCAACTTTACTCAATTAGCTGGTATGCGCGGACTCATGGCCAACCCGGCAGGACGCATCATTGAATTACCGATCAAATCTTCATTCCGTGAAGGTTTAACGGTATTGGAATACTTCATCTCAACTCACGGTGCGCGTAAAGGTCTTGCCGATACAGCACTGAAAACTGCCGATTCAGGTTACTTGACCCGTCGTCTCGTAGACGTTGCACAAGATGCAATTGTCCGTGAAAATGACTGTGGCACTGACCGCGGCTTGTTGGTTGGAGCGTTGATGGAAGGAACGGAAGTAATCGAAGAGTTGGAAGAGCGTATCGTTGGACGCCACGCTAAGAAAACAATTCGCCATCCTGAAACAAAAGAAGTAATTGTTGCGAAAGATGAATTGATTACACAAGACTTGACTCGTCTCATTGTTGAAGCGGGCATCAAAGAAGTGACAATCCGTTCAGCATTTACTTGTAACACGAAACACGGCGTCTGCAAAAAATGTTACGGCACGAACCTTGCGACTGGCGACGAAGTTGAAGTGGGCGAAGCAGTTGGTATTATTGCCGCTCAGTCAATCGGTGAACCAGGAACGCAGCTTACGATGCGTACATTCCACACAGGTGGTGTGGCAGGAGACGATATCACGCAAGGTCTTCCGCGTATCCAGGAAATTTTCGAATCAAGAAATCCGAAAGGCCAGGCAGTGATTTCTGAAATTACAGGTACGGTTACTGAAATAGATGAAATCCGCGAAGGCCAAAAAGAAATCACGATTCAAGGTGAAGTTGAAACCCGTAAATACTTGGCTCCTTATAATGCGCGCCTTAAAGTGCAAGCGGATGATGTTATCGTTCGCGGCCAGGTATTGACAGACGGTTCGATCGATCCGAAACAATTGTTGCAAGTTAAAGATGTTCAAGCTGTTCAAGTTTATCTATTGAAGGAAGTTCAAAAAGTTTACCGTATGCAGGGTGTAGAAATCGGCGACAAACACGTGGAAGTCATGGTTCGCCAGATGTTCCGTAAAGTCCGTGTAATTGAAGCCGGCGATACAGAATTGCTGCCAGGTTCACTATTGGATATCCACCAATTCACAGAAGCGAATGTAAAAGCTGTTCTTGAAGGAAACCTTCCGGCAACAAGCCGTCCGGTCATCCTCGGGATCACTAAAGCTTCACTTGAAACAGAATCATTCCTTTCAGCTGCATCGTTCCAGGAAACAACGCGCGTCTTAACGGATGCCGCGATTAAAGGGAAACGCGATGAATTACTCGGCTTGAAAGAAAATGTTATCATCGGTAAACTTGTTCCAGCTGGTACTGGAATGCAGCGTTACCGTCAGATTAAAATTGCTCAAAGCGAGAAAGCGCCTGCGGAAGAAATCGTTGGTACTGAATCGTAAGTAAAGCAGATGGATTTCGGGGAGTGTTAAATAACTCCCCGGGATTTTTTATGAATGTAGTTGACATGAAATTCATAGGGTGATATTATGTTGAAGGTTGATGGTTAGCGATCTTTCATTTTATTGGTATGAAAACACCATGAAAAGTGGCAAGAAGCGCGAATTATCTTCGGTACTAAGCAACAGTAATAGCGTTTAAAGTGGCATTGTCCAAGAATATATAAGTGGAACGATTGGATGACCCATCATGATCGTCCGGACATCAATGATAAGGTCAGGTCAAACGGATTCACCCAAGATCAAAGCTTGGCTAAGCAGAAAGTTATCCTCTGCAGCTGCTGAAGCAATTACTGGATACCAGTTTTTGTGTAGAAAACACAAAGACTTTGTTTTTTACCCAAAAATGAACCACCTGGATATGTGGTATTAGAACACCTTTTGAGAGGAGGAAAAAATCGATGCCTACAATTAACCAATTAGTTAACAAGCCTCGTAAACCGAAAAGCTCTAAATCAGACTCACCAGCGTTGAACAAAGGGTATAACAGCTTTAAAAAGTCTCAGACTAACGTAAGCTCACCTCAAAAACGTGGAGTTTGTACTCGTGTTGGTACAATGACACCGAAAAAACCAAACTCCGCATTGCGTAAATATGCGCGTGTACGTTTGACTAACCAAATCGAGGTCAATGCATACATCCCTGGAGAAGGCCACAACCTTCAAGAGCACAGTGTAGTTCTTCTTCGCGGCGGACGCGTAAAAGATTTACCTGGTGTGCGTTACCATATCGTGCGTGGAGCACTTGATACTGCTGGAGTAAACGGCCGTATGCAAGGACGTTCTAAATACGGAACTAAACGCCCTAAAGAAAAAAAATAATCAATTAAATTAACGAATAACCTTCGTTGAAAGGAGGAACATACATGCCTCGTAAAGGTCCTGTAGCTAAACGTGACGTGTTGCCAGATCCAATTTATAATTCCAAATTGGTGACACGCTTAATTAATAAAATGATGGTTGACGGAAAAAGAGGTACTTCACAAAAGATCCTATACGGAGCGTTCGAACTAGTTAAAGAACGCAGCGGTAAAGATCCAATTGAAGTATACGAACAAGCATTGGCTAACGTTATGCCAGTTCTTGAAGTACGCGCTCGCCGTGTTGGTGGTGCTAACTACCAAGTACCGGTTGAAGTTCGTCCTGAACGCCGTACAACTCTAGGCCTTCGCTACCTTGTAAACTATTCACGTCTTCGTGGAGAGAAAACAATGGAAGAGCGTTTGGCTAATGAAATCATGGATGCTGCCAACAACACTGGTTCAGCAGTTAAAAAACGTGAAGATATCCACAAAATGGCGGAAGCGAACAAAGCATTCGCTCACTATCGCTGGTAAGATCTTACAAGATTTTAAAATCTTAATCCGAGATGGAAGGAGAAGAACAACATGCCTAGAGAGTTCTCCTTAGACAAAACACGTAATATCGGAATCATGGCCCACATCGATGCCGGTAAAACGACTACTAC
Organism: Planococcus sp. RAB007_Raresut; assembly: GCF_057369535.1. Lineage (NCBI taxonomy): Bacteria > Bacillati > Bacillota > Bacilli > Caryophanales > Caryophanaceae > Planococcus > Planococcus sp. RAB007_Raresut. The sequence continues at coordinate 26,781 of NZ_JBXYIF010000009.1, read as the reverse complement.
GGAGCGTATTTTATATTACACAGGCCGAATCCATAAAATCGGCGAAACGCATGAAGGTGCTTCTCAAATGGACTGGATGGAGCAAGAGCAAGAGCGTGGAATCACGATCACTTCTGCTGCAACAACAGCTTCATGGAAAGAGCACCGCGTCAACATCATCGATACTCCAGGACACGTAGACTTCACTGTTGAAGTTGAACGTTCACTGCGCGTACTTGATGGTGCTGTAACAGTTCTTGATGCCCAATCGGGTGTTGAGCCGCAAACTGAAACAGTTTGGCGTCAAGCTACAACATATGGCGTGCCACGTGTTGTATTCGTTAACAAAATGGATAAAATCGGTGCTGACTTCCTTTATTCAGTTGGAACGTTGCATGACCGCTTGCAGGCGAATGCACATCCAATCCAATTGCCGATTGGTGCAGAAGACGAATTCTCAGGGATCATCGATCTTGTTGAAATGAATGCGCGCTTCTACGCTAACGACCTTGGAACTGAAATCACTGAAGGGGATATTCCTGAAGATTATAAAGAGCTTGCTGAAGAATGGCACACTAAACTAGTGGAAGCTGTTGCTGAGCTTGATGAAAACTTGATGGAAAAATACCTTGGTGGCGAAGAGCTTACAGTAGACGAACTTAAAGCAGCAATCCGTAAAGGAACGTTGGACGTTGAGTTCTACCCTGTAGTTTGTGGTACTGCATTTAAAAACAAAGGTGTTCAATTAATGCTTGATGCAGTAATTGATTACCTGCCATCACCACTTGATGTACCTCCAATGACTGGCGTTCTTCCGGATTCTGACGAAGAAGTATTGCGCAGACCAGATGAAAACGAGCCGTTCTCAGCATTGGCGTTTAAAGTTATGACAGATCCATACGTAGGGAAGCTTACTTTCTTCCGTGTGTATTCTGGAACACTTAAATCAGGTTCTTACGTACAAAACTCTTCTAAAGGCAAGCGTGAGCGCGTAGGACGTATCCTGCAGATGCACGCTAACTCCCGTGAAGAAATCGCTGAAGTTTACTGCGGTGATATCGCAGCGGCTATCGGCCTTAAAGATACATCAACTGGTGATACTTTAAGTGACGAGAAGCAGCAAGTAATCCTTGAGCGTATGGTATTCCCAGAACCGGTTATTTCACTTTCTGTGGAACCGAAATCAAAAGCGGACCAAGACAAAATGGGTCAAGCCCTTGCTAAATTGCAAGAAGAAGATCCTACTTTCCGTGCACATACTGACCAGGAAACTGGCCAAACGATCATCGCGGGTATGGGTGAACTTCACCTTGACATCCTGGTTGACCGTATGAGACGTGAATTCAACGTAGAAGCTAACGTAGGGGCGCCTCAGGTATCTTACCGTGAGACATTCCGTCAGTCAGCTAAAGTTGAAGGTAAGTTCGTACGCCAATCTGGTGGTCGTGGACAATTCGGACACGTTTGGATCGAATTCTCGCCAAACGAAGAAGGAGCAGGTTTCGAGTTTGAAAATGCTATCGTTGGTGGTGTTGTTCCACGTGAATACATCCCAGCTGTCGAAGCGGGTCTTCGTGACTCACTAGACAACGGTGTTATCGCCGGATATCCTTTGATCGATATCAAAGCTAAATTGTTCGACGGATCTTACCATGATGTTGACTCCAACGAAATGGCATTTAAAGTTGCTGCGTCAATGGCACTTAAAAACGCTATCTCTAAAGTTAACCCGGTAATCCTTGAGCCTATCATGCGCGTTGAGGTTGTTATCCCTGAGGAATACCTTGGAGATATCATGGGTGACATCACGTCACGCCGCGGACGCGTAGAAGGTATGGACGCTCGTGGTAATGCACAAGTTGTTCGTGCAATGGTTCCACTTGCTGAAATGTTTGGATATGCAACTTCATTGCGTTCTAACACGCAAGGCCGTGGTGTGTTCTCAATGCACTTCGATCACTATGAAGAAGTTCCAAAATCACTTTCTGAAGACATCATCAAAAAAAATAAAGGTCAATAATTGAATTTTGGTCTTTAATAAAGTATAAATAATTTGTATGCCAGGAATAATAGGGCCCTATTATTCCGGCACAGCAAGTTAAAAAAATTAACTTAAATTATGAGGAGGACTTTTCTAATGGGTAAAGCTAAATTTGACCGTTCAAAAACACACGCTAATATTGGTACAATTGGTCACGTTGACCATGGTAAAACAACTTTGACTGCAGCAATCGCTACAGTACTTGCTAAAGCGTCAGGCGGGGAAGCTCGTTCTTACGACCAAATCGATAACGCACCAGAAGAAAAAGAGCGCGGTATCACAATCAACACTTCTCACGTTGAGTATGAAACTGCTACTCGCCACTATGCACACGTTGACTGCCCAGGACACGCTGACTATGTTAAAAACATGATCACTGGTGCTGCACAAATGGACGGCGGGATCTTGGTAGTATCTGCTGCTGACGGCCCAATGCCACAAACTCGTGAGCACATCCTTCTTTCACGTCAAGTAGGTGTACCTTACCTTGTAGTATTCATGAACAAATGTGACATGGTAGACGACGAAGAACTTCTTGAGCTAGTTGAAATGGAAGTTCGCGACCTTCTATCTGAATATGACTTCCCTGGCGATGACATTCCTGTTATCAAAGGTTCTGCTCTTAAAGCTCTTGAAGGAGAAGCAGAATGGGAAGAAAAAATCATGGAATTGATGAACGCAGTTGATGAGTACATCCCAACTCCAACACGTGACACTGACAAGCCATTCATGATGCCAGTTGAGGACGTATTCTCAATCACTGGCCGTGGTACAGTTGCAACTGGCCGTGTTGAGCGTGGACAAATCAAAGTTGGTGACTCTGTAGATATCATCGGTCTTACTGAAGAGCCGAAAGCTACTACAATCACTGGTGTTGAAATGTTCCGTAAATTGCTAGACTACGCTGAAGCTGGCGATAACATTGGTGCACTTCTTCGCGGGATCTCTCGTGACGATGTACAACGTGGACAAGTATTGGCTAAACCAGGCACAATCACTCCACACACAACTTTCAAAGCTGAAGTATATGTTCTTTCAAAAGAAGAGGGTGGACGTCACACTCCATTCTTCACAAACTACCGTCCACAGTTCTACTTCCGTACAACTGATGTAACTGGTGTTTGTAACCTTCCTGAAGGTGTAGAAATGGTTATGCCTGGCGACAACATCGAAATGAATGTTGAGCTAATCTCTCCAATCGCACTAGAAGAAGGAACTAAGTTCTCTATCCGTGAGGGTGGACGTACTGTAGGCGCTGGCGTTGTAGCTACAATCCAGAAGTAATTCCTGCTATATGTAAGAACCCCTGTCTCTTAATGAGGCAGGGGTTTTTTTATGTTCTAATTAAAACTATGCAGCTATACATAATAAGAAAACAAAGGAATTATCAGAACCAGTCGTTTGACAAGATTAAACTGATTTGATATTTTAGTTGTTGTGCTTTAATGCTTTAGCAAACTAAAGGAGTTTTTATTATGAATGCTGTCATAGTGGCCGTATTGGTCATGTTGATATTAAGTCTATTAAGAGTGAATGTTGTATTTGCGCTGCTTATCGGAGCGCTTGCCGGAGGATTGAGTGGTGGTCTTCCATTCATGGATACCATAAGCGCCTTTACTTCAGGGCTTGGAGAAGGAGCTGAAATAGCTCTAAGTTATGCCATGCTCGGCGGATTCGCGGTGGCAATTTCCCGCACGGGTATTCCTGAGCTGCTTGTTCAAGGTGTATTGAAGATTGTAAATAAGGATGGACAGGCAACCAGAGAAGGTTTGGCAAAAGCTTTGATCGTACTGGCGCTATTATCCATGGCGATTTTCTCGCAGAACCTGATACCGATTCATATCGCATTCATTCCGTTATTGGTTCCGCCGATTCTTCATATTTTGAATGAATTGCGGATTGATCGTCGATTGATAGCTGCGGTCCTTACATTTGGATTGACTGCTCCTTATATTTTATTGCCCTACGGATTTGGATTGATCTTTCATGAGATCCTGGCAAACCAAATGGCGCTTGCGGGACTGGAGATTGAGATGGCGGATATTCCAAGAGCGATGGCGCTGCCGGTCGCTGGACTTGCTGTCGGCCTTATCATTGCTGTCTTTATCTCTTACCGCAAACCGCGTGACTATCGGGAAACTTCTTCTATAGAAGAAACTCGATTCAAAACGGCATCCGTCAAAGATATCATTGTTACAGTTATTGCGTTGGGTGCAGCGCTGTATGCGCAGATTGAAACCGATTCGATGATCGTTGGAGCGCTTGCAGGGATTATCGTACTTTATGTTTTCGGGGCGATGAAATGGAAGGAAGCTGACGATGTCCTGAGCGAAGGGATGCGCATGATGGCGTTCATTGGATTCGTCATGATCACAGCGAACGGATTTGCTGAAGTCATCAAGGCGACAGGAGCAGTGGAACCGCTGGTCGGCAGTGTGTCAGACTTATTTGCGGGCAACAGAGGCTTGGCTGCGTTGATGATGCTGATTGTCGGATTGTTTGTGACGATGGGCATCGGTTCATCATTCGCGACCATACCGATCATCGCAGCAATCTTCGTTCCACTGAGTGTGGAGTTCGGATTTTCCACGATTGCAATCATCGCATTGATTGGTACAGCCGGCGCACTCGGTGATGCAGGTTCCCCGGCATCCGACTCGACACTCGGACCGACAGCCGGACTGAACGTGGACGGCCAGCATAATCACATCTGGGATACAGTTGTGCCGACGTTCATCCATTACAATATCCCGCTGATCATTTTTGGCTGGATTGCTGTAATGTTGCTTGGTTAAGAAAGAAATGTTCGGACTATTAGCGTATAGGTTGAATCTCGAGAGAATCCTGCTATACTAATAAAAGCGAATTGAAAAGAATTTCGTGGAAACACTTGCGAAGTTCTTTTTTATTTTGTATAATGGTGAATGTTGGTCTTTGACTGCGATGAAGCGAGAGGTTACCGATACACCCGGCCGCTTTGCCATGGCGAGTGATTGGAAAATTTTCGTGGAGAATGTCTATCAAAAATAGGCGAAAAGGAGGGAAAATAATGGCAAAACAGAAAATTCGTATCCGTTTAAAAGCATATGATCACAGAATTCTTGATCAGTCTGCTGAGAAAATCGTGGAAACTGCAAAACGTTCAGGTGCTAGTGTTTCGGGGCCGATCCCGTTGCCGACTGAAAAGTCTGTATACACGATCCTGCGTTCAGTCCATATCTACAAAGATTCTCGTGAGCAATTTGAAATGCGCACACATAAACGTCTGATCGATATCGTCAATCCTACACCACAAACTGTAGATGCATTGATGAAATTGGATTTACCATCTGGCGTTGACATTGAAATTAAACTTTAATCGGTAAACGAAATAGAAAACACAAAAATTTGCAGGAGGTGTGACAAATGACCAAAGGAATCTTAGGTAGAAAAATCGGTATGACGCAAGTTTTTGCTGAGAACGGTGATTTAATCCCTGTAACTGTAATTGAAGCTGCTCCAAACGTAGTGCTTCAGAAAAAAACAGTTGAGGTTGACGGCTATGAAGCAGTCCAACTAGGTTTTGAAGACAAGCGCGAAAAGCTTTCTAACAAACCTTCTAAAGGACACGTCGCAAAAGCTAACACTGCTCCTAAGCGCTTCATTCGCGAACTTCGCAATGTAAACTTAGCTGATTACGAGATTGGTCAGGAAGTCAAAGTTGATGTATTCGCAGAAGGCGATGTAGTAGATGTAACAGGAACAACGAAAGGTAAAGGTTTCCAGGGTGTTATTAAACGCCACGGACAATCACGCGGACCAATGAGTCACGGTTCACGCTACCACCGTCGTCCTGGTTCAATGGGTCCGGTTGCTCCTAACCGTGTATTCAAACAGAAGAAATTACCTGGTCAAATGGGTGGCAACACAATTACGATTCAAAACCTTCACATCGTGAAAGTTGATACTGAGCGTAACTTGCTTCTTATTAAAGGTAATGTTCCTGGATCTCGCAAAGCATTGATTCGCGTTAAATCAGCAATCAAAGCTAAATAATTATTTTTTGAAGAAAGGAGGAAACAGGAATGCCTAAAGTAGCTTTATTAAATCAAACAGGTTCACAAGTTGGAGATATCGAGTTGAACGATTACGTATTCGGTATCGAACCAAATGAATCAGTACTATTTGACGCTGTAATCGCTCAACGCGCTTCACTTCGTCAAGGTAACCATAAAGTAAAAAACCGTTCTGAAGTAGCCGGTGGTGGTAAAAAACCATGGCGCCAAAAAGGGACTGGACGTGCCCGTCAAGGTTCGATCCGTTCACCACAATGGCGTGGCGGTGGTATTGTCTTCGGACCAACACCACGCAGCTACAGCTATAAATTGCCTAAAAAAGTACGCCGTCTTGCAATGCGTTCAGCTTTGTCTTCGACAGTAGTGAACGAAAACCTGATGGTACTTGAAGGATTAACTTTTGATGCTCCAAAAACAAAGTCTTTCTTGCAATTGCAGAATGACCTTTCATTGGGCAAAAAAGTATTGTTCGTAACAGAGGATGTTAACGAAAACTTAGCATTGTCTGCTCGTAACGTTCAAGGTATGACAGTAATCTCTGCAACTGGCATCAATGTTCTTGATCTTCTTGGACATGACAAAGTTGTAATGACGAAAGCTGCAATCGAAAAAATTGAGGAGGTGCTTAGTTAATGGAAGCACGTGATATTCTAAAGCGTCCGGTCATTACTGAGCGTTCTTCTGAAGTAATGGCAGATAAGAAGTACACTTTTGAAGTGGACACTCGCGCAAATAAAACACAAGTCAAACAAGCGGTTCAAGAAATCTTTGGCGTGAAAGTTGAGAAAGTCAACATCATGAACTACAAAGGTAAATTCAAGCGCATGGGTAAACACGCAGGCTATACTAACAAGCGCCGCAAAGCGATTGTAAAATTGACTGCTGACTCAAAAGAAATCGAATTGTTCGAGATTTAATTCTCTAAGTTCTGATAGGAACTAACTAAAGAAGGAGGGAAACAACGTGGGGATTAGAAAATATAAACCTACCACAAACGGTCGTCGTAACATGACGAGTTCGGATTTCGAAGAAATCACAACGAACAAGCCTGAGAAATCGCTTTTGCAACCAACGAAGCGTAAAGGCGGCCGTAACAACCAAGGTAAAATTACTGTACGCCATCACGGTGGTGGACATAAACGTCAATACCGTGTCATCGATTTCAAACGTAACAAAGATGGCATTCCAGGACGCGTTGCTACAATCGAGTACGATCCTAACCGTTCTGCGAACATCGCATTGATTCACTATGCTGACGGAGAAAAACGTTACATCCTTGCTCCTAAAGGAGTAGGCGTTGGAACGCAAATCATGTCAGGCGAAACTGCCGACATCAAAGCAGGTAACGCTTTGCCGTTGTCAAACATCCCAATGGGTTCTACAATCCATAACATTGAAATGAAGCCAGGCGCTGGCGGACAACTAGTTCGTTCTGCAGGTACTTCAGCTCAAATCCTTGGTAAAGAAGGCAAATACGTAACAGTTCGTTTGCAATCAGGCGAAGTTCGTATGATCCTTGCTACTTGCCGCGCTACAATCGGTGCAGTAGGAAATGAACAACACGAATTGATTAACATTGGTAAAGCAGGACGTAACCGTTGGAAAGGCAATCGCCCAACTGTCCGCGGATCTGTAATGAACCCTAACGATCACCCACACGGTGGTGGTGAAGGACGTTCGCCAATCGGACGTAAATCACCAATGTCTCCATGGGGCAAACCGACTCTTGGATACAAAACACGTAAGAAAACGAATAAATCCGATAAATTTATCGTTCGTCGTCGTAAAAAATAATTTGATTACGCTGCGGTTCGCTGAAAGAACCGTGGTGCAATCACGAAGGGAGGATCCCAAATGGGCCGCAGCTTGAAAAAAGGACCTTTTGCTGATGATCATCTTATGAAAAAAGTTGAAGCACAAAAGGACTCTGAGAAAAAACAAGTGATCAAAACTTGGTCTCGCCGTTCTACAATTTTCCCGACATTCATCGGACAAACAATCGCAGTATATGATGGTCATAAACATATTCCTGTTTACGTGACTGAAGACATGGTCGGCCATAAACTAGGTGAATTTGCTCCAACACGCAAATACGCTAGTCATGGTGCAGACGACAAGAAAACAAGACGTTAATTGAGAGGAGGATTTCCCCATGCAAGCAAAAGCTGTCGCTAGAACAGTACGTATTGCTCCTCGTAAAGTCCGTTTAGTAGTAGATTTAATCCGAGGCAAGCAAATTGGCGAAGCCGTTGCGATTCTACAACACACTCAAAAATCATCATCGATCGTTATTGAGAAATTGTTGAAATCTGCAGCTGCAAACGCTGAACACAACTATGAAATGGATCTGAACAACTTGGTTGTCAGTGAAGTATTCGTTGACGAAGGTCCAACATTGAAACGTTTCCGTCCAAGAGCAATGGGACGCGCAAGCGCAATTAATAAACGTACAAGCCACATCACATTAGTGGTATCTGAGAAGAAGGAGGGATAATTCGTGGGACAAAAAATACATCCAATAGGTATGCGTATCGGAATCATTCGTGACTGGGAGTCAAAATGGTACGCTGAGAAAGACTATGCGACACTTCTTCACGAAGATATTAAAATCCGTGAATATATCGAAGCACGTTTGAAAGAAGCTTCAGTTTCCAAAATCGAAATTGAACGCGCTGCAAACCGTGTAAATGTAACAATTCACACTGCGAAACCAGGAATGGTAATTGGTAAAGGTGGTTCTGAAGTAGAAGTACTTCGCAAGCAGCTTAATACAATGACTGGCAAGCGTGTACACATCAACATCATTGAAATCAAACGAGCTGACCTTGATGCGAGACTAGTTGCTGAAAGTGTTGCACGTCAATTGGAAAACCGTGTGTCTTTCCGTCGTGCACAAAAACAAGCAATCCAGCGCACTATGCGTTCTGGCGCTAAAGGGATCAAAACTCAAGTATCTGGACGTCTAGGCGGCGCTGACATTGCGCGTGCTGAACACTACAGTGAAGGTACTGTTCCGCTCCATACGCTTCGTGCTGATATCGATTATGCACATGCTGAAGCTGACACAACTTACGGCAAACTTGGCGTAAAAGTATGGATCTACCGCGGTGAAGTCCTTCCAACTAAGAAGAAATCTGAGGAAGGAGGCAAATAATATGTTATTGCCTAAACGCGTTAAATATCGTCGTGAGCACCGAGGCAAGATGCGCGGTGAAGCTAAAGGCGGCAAAGAAATCGCATTCGGCGAATACGGTCTTCAAGCATTAGAATCATCTTGGATCACTAACCGCCAAATCGAAGCTGCACGTATTTCCATGACTCGTTACATGAAACGTGGCGGTAAAGTATGGATCAAAATTTTCCCGCATAAGCCATATACGAAAAAGCCTCTTGAGGTTCGTATGGGTTCTGGTAAAGGTTCACCTGAAGGCTGGGTAGCCGTAGTAAAAACTGGTAAAATAATGTTTGAACTTGCTGGAGTATCTGAAGAAGTGGCACGCGAAGCATTGCGCCTTGCATCTCACAAACTTCCGGTTAAAACCAAGTTCGTAAAACGTGAAGAAATTGGTGGTGAATCGAATGAAAGCTAATGAAATCCGTGACCTAACCACTGCTGAAATCGAACAAAAAGTGAAATCACTGAAAGAAGAGCTTTTCAACCTTCGCTTCCAATTGGCTACTGGTCAATTAGAAAATACTGCTCGCATCCGCGAAGTACGTAAAGCGATTGCCCGTATGAAAACTGTGATTCACGAAAGAGTACTCAGTGGAAACAACTGATAAATCGAGAGGAGGTTTGCTAGTATGACTGAGCGTAATCAACGCAAAGTATACACAGGCCGTGTTGTGTCTGACAAAATGGACAAAACCGTTACAGTAATGGTTGAAACTCAAAAGAAGCATGCATTTTACGGCAAACGTGTAAAATACTCGAAGAAATATAAAGCTCATGATGAGCAAAACGAAGCTAAAATTGGCGATATCGTTCGCATCATGGAAACTCGCCCGCTATCAGCTACAAAACGCTTCCGTTTAGTAGAAGTAGTAGAAAAAGCGGTTATCATTTAATTTAAATAATTTCGGAACTTAAGAAATTCCGGAGGGAGGTTACCTAAGTGATCCAACAGGAAAGTCGTTTAAAAGTTGCAGACAACTCGGGTGCTCGTGAAGTACTAGCGATTAAAGTACTTGGTGGTTCTGGTCGCAAGACTGCAAACATCGGTGACGTAATCGTTTGTACCGTGAAAAAAGCAACACCAGGTGGCGTTGTTAAGAAGGGTGAAGTCGTTAAGGCTGTTATCGTTCGCACGAAAAGCGGGGCTCGTCGTAAAGACGGTACTTACATCAAATTTGATGAAAATGCATGCGTCATTATCCGTGACGACAAAGGTCCACGCGGAACTCGTATTTTCGGACCTGTTGCACGTGAACTACGTGACAACAACTTCATGAAAATCGTTTCACTTGCTCCTGAAGTTCTTTAATAAATCAATGTGTTATACCAAGGAGGTGCGACAGAATGCATGTTAAAAAAGGTGACAAAGTTAAGGTGATCTCAGGAAAAGACAAAGGCAAAACAGGCGTTGTCTTGACTGCTCTACCTAAAAAAGACCGTGTGATCGTTGAAGGTATCAATATCATCAAAAAACACACAAAACCGAACCAGGCAAGCCCGCAAGGCGGAATTGTCAGCCAGGAAGCAGCTATCCACGTTTCAAACGTAATGTTGCTTGACCCTAAATCAGGCGAGCCGACTCGTGTTGGATACAAGGTTGAAGATGGTAAAAAAGTTCGTGTTGCAAAAAAATCCGGTGACAAATTAGACAACTAAAACTCTTGAATGAAGGGAGGTACACACATGAACCGCCTAAAAGAAAAATATGTGAATGAAATCACTCCTGCTCTAGTTAGCAAGTTTGAATATAAATCAGTCATGCAGGCTCCAAAAGTTGATAAAATCGTTATCAACATGGGTGTCGGTGAAGCAGTACAAAACACTAAATCACTTGATTCAGCTGTTGAAGAATTGCAGACAATCTCTGGTCAAAAACCAGTGATCACTAAAGCTAAGAAATCTATCGCTGGCTTCCGTCTTCGTGAAGGTATGCCAATCGGATGTAAAGTTACACTGCGCGGAGAGCGTATGTATGACTTCCTGGATAAATTGATTGCTATCTCACTTCCACGTGTTCGTGACTTCCGTGGTGTTTCGAATAAATCATTCGACGGCCGCGGCAACTACACACTTGGTGTGAAAGAACAATTGATCTTCCCTGAAATCGATTATGATAAAGTTTCGAAAGTACGCGGGATGGACATCGTAATTGTAACAACTGCGAACTCTGATGAAGAAGCTCGTGAGTTATTGACACAATTCGGAATGCCGTTCCAAAAGTAAACGTGAGGGAGGCGTAAACGTGGCTAAAAAATCTATGATCGCAAAACAAAAACGCACGCCAAAGTTTAAGGTACAAGAGTACACACGCTGTGAACGATGCGGACGTCCGCATTCTGTAATACGCAAATTTAAACTTTGCCGTATTTGTTTCCGTGAACTTGCATATGTGGGACAAATTCCTGGCGTTAAAAAAGCCAGCTGGTAATCCCCTAATTTGGGAAGGAGGTAAATGTAATGACAATGACTGATCCGATTGCAGATATGCTGACACGCATTCGTAATGCGAATATGGTTCGTCACGAAAAATTGGAGCTTCCGGCTTCTAACGTGAAAAAAGACATCGCTGAAATTCTTAAGCGTGAAGGTTTCGTTCGTGACGTTGAATATGTTGAAGATGACAAGCAAGGCATGATCCGGATTTTCTTGAAATACGGAGCTAACAACGAACGCGTTATTACTGGATTGAAACGTATTTCAAAACCAGGACTACGTGTTTACGCTAAAACTGACGAGGTGCCACGCGTACTAAACGGTCTAGGAATCGCTTTAGTATCGACATCACAAGGTTTGGTAACTGATAAAGAAGCCCGCGCGAAACAAATCGGCGGAGAAATCATAGCATACGTTTGGTAATAAGCAACAAACGAATGGAGGTGCAAAGAAATGTCACGTGTAGGTAAAAAACCAATCGAGGTACCTTCTGACGTTACGATCACTCTTGGCGACAAGAACGAAGTAACAGTTAAAGGTCCTAAAGGCGAGTTGACTCGCGCATTTAACCAAGATATCACTATTTCTCTAGAAGATAACGTGTTGACTTTGACACGTCCTTCCGACTCTAAAGACCACCGCACAAACCACGGAACAAGCCGTGCATTGCTAGCGAACATGGTTACAGGCGTTTCACAAGGTTTCGAGCGCAGACTTGAACTAGTGGGTGTCGGGTACCGTGCTCAATTGCAAGGCAAGAAATTGGTTCTTAACGTAGGTTACTCTCACCCGGTTGAATTCACTCCGGAAGAGGGCGTTGAAGTTGAAGTCGAAGGAAACACAAAAGTTGTCGTAAAAGGCATCAACAAAGAACGTGTTGGAGCTCTTGCTTCAAACATCCGCGCTACGCGTCCGCCAGAGCCGTATAAAGGCAAAGGGATCCGTTACGAAGGCGAAGCAGTTCGTCGCAAAGAAGGTAAAACAGGTAAATAATGCTGCTTAGGCAGGCTGAAAGGAGTGACCTCAGTGATTACGAAACTCGATAAAAATGCATCTCGTAAAAAGCGTCATGCACGTGTACGTTCAAAAATTACGGGTACGACAGAACGTCCGCGTTTGAACGTATTCCGTTCGAATAAATACATTTACGCTCAATTGATCGACGATACAAACGGTGTAACACTTGCAAGCGCATCTTCAATGGATAAAGATTTTTCCGGAGATGTAACTGGCAACGTTGAAGCAGCAACTAAAGTCGGCGAAACAATTGCGAAAAAAGCTACTGAAAAAGGCTTGAAATCGGTTGTTTTTGACCGCGGTGGTTATTTATATCACGGACGTGTTAAAGCTCTAGCAGAAGCAGCACGTGAAAATGGTTTAGAATTTTAAAAGAAGGAGGGACACATTTCATGCGTCGTATTGATCCAAACAAACTTGAACTTGAAGAACGCGTAGTTACGATTAACCGCGTAGCGAAAGTTGTAAAAGGTGGACGTCGTTTCCGTTTCTCCGCATTAGTTGTTGTAGGCGACAAAAATGGTAAAGTCGGTTTTGGTACTGGGAAAGCACAAGAAGTTCCAGATGCAATCCGTAAAGCTATTGAAGATGCGAAGAAAAACCTGATCGAAGTACCTATGGTTAAAGGTACAACTCCACACCTAGTAACAGGACGTTTTGGCGCAGGCCAAATCCTTATCAAACCTGCTTCACCTGGTACAGGAGTTATTGCCGGCGGACCTGTCCGTGCGGTACTTGAGCTTGCAGGAGTACAGGATATTTTGTCTAAATCTCTTGGCTCTAACACACCAATCAACATGGTGCGTGCAACAATCAACGGTTTAACTCAACTGAAAAGTGCTGATGAAGTTGCAAAACTTCGCGGTAAAACTACAGAAGAGCTATTAGGATAAGGAGGGAAAATTACATGGCTACTAAACTAGAAATTACCCTCACAAAGTCTGTGATCGGTTCTAAACCGGCACAACGCAAAACTGTCCAGTCACTTGGTTTACGCAAAATGCATCAAACAGTCGAGCACCAAGACAATGCCGCTATCCGCGGTATGCTTGATAAAGTCGCTCACTTAGTTACTATCAAAGAAGTTTAATCCCTGATTTCTATAGAAGGAGGTGCCAACTAAATGAAACTTCATGAATTAAAACCAGCAGAAGGTTCACGCAGCTCAAGAAAGCGCATCGGACGCGGTATCGGTTCAGGTACTGGTAAAACAGCAGGTAAAGGTCATAAAGGTCAAAACGCTCGTTCAGGCGGCGGTGTCCGTCCTGGATTCGAAGGTGGCCAAAACCCATTATTCCGTCGTTTGCCAAAACGTGGATTCACTAACATCAACCGTAAAGACTATGCAGTCGTGAACTTGGATGTATTGAACCGTTTCGATGAAGGCACAGAAATTACACCTGCATTGCTAATTGAATCTGGTGTTGTCAGCAACGAAAGATCTGGAATCAAGATCCTTGGTAACGGTAGTTTAGAAAAGAAACTGAATGTTAAAGCTCACAAATTCTCTGGATCAGCTAAAGAAGCGATAGAAGCTGCCGGTGGACAAGCAGAGGTGCTTTAATGTTTCAGACAATCTCAAATTTTATGCGCGTGACTGATATTCGAAATAAAATCATCTTTACATTATTGATGCTCGTCATCTTCCGTATCGGAACTTTTGTTCCGGTGCCGAATGTCGATGCTTCAGTTTTGCAAGCTACTGATCAGATGGGTCTGATCGGATTCTTAAATACTTTCGGTGGAGGCGCCCTTGCTAACTTCTCGATTTTAGCGATGGGGATCATGCCATACATTACAGCATCGATCATCGTGCAATTATTGCAGATGGATGTTGTACCGAAATTTGCTGAGTGGGCGAAACAAGGAGAAGTCGGAAGACGGAAACTTGCTCAATTCACTCGCTACTTCACAATCGTACTTGCCTTCATCCAGGCAATTGGTATGTCTTATGGCTTTAACCAAATGTATGGAGGAACTTTGATTCAAAACGATACAATTTCAACTTATATTGTTATTGCGATTGTTTTGACTGGTGGTACGGCGTTTCTACTGTGGCTTGGTGAGCAGATTACGGCAAAAGGTGTGGGGAACGGTATTTCGATTATCATCTTCGCAGGGATTGTCGCTGCAGTACCAGGTGCAATTAACCAATTATATGCACAGCAGATTCAAGGAGCTGGAGATCAGCTTCCGATCAATATCGCCATCATGGCGTTGCTTGCATTAGCAGTTGTTGCCATTACGGTTTTGGTGATTTATGTTCAGCAAGCGCTGCGCAAAATCCCGATTCAGTATGCTAAACGCGTTGCTGGCCGTGGCCAGACAACAAGTGGGCAGCAAACGCATTTACCTTTGAAAGTGAACGCGGCCGGAGTTATCCCGGTAATCTTTGCAGTAGCGTTTATCATCACGCCTCAAACCATTGCTTCTTTCTTTGGAGCCAATGCGTTTACGGATGCTGTACAAAATACGTTTGATTATACTCAGCCTGTCGGCATGATCATTTATGTCGCTCTGATTATCGCATTTACGTATTTCTACGCATTCATTCAGGTTAATCCTGAGAACGTATCGGATAACTTGAAAAAGCAAGGTGCATACATCCCGGGAATCCGGCCGGGTAAAAATACACAGGATTATTTAACAAGTGTGCTTTACCGACTGACATTTGTCGGCGCTATCTTCCTTGCAGTCATTTCTGTTCTGCCGATTTTCTTCATTAACGTTGCGGGCTTGCCCCAATCAGCACAAATCGGTGGTACCAGCCTATTGATCGTAGTAGGGGTAGCACTTGAGACAATGAAACAATTGGAATCGCAGCTTGTAAAACGTCATTATAAAGGCTTTATGAAATAAGATATTTGTGGTGGGAACGTGAGAACGTTCCTTATCCGCTTGTCTGAGGGGGCACTCCGTATGAATATCGTATTAATGGGTCTGCCTGGAGCCGGCAAAGGCACTCAAGCAGACAAAATTGTTGAGAAGTACGACATCCCTCATATTTCTACAGGTGATATGTTTCGCGCCGCTATCAAAGGCGGAACGGAACTAGGCTTGAAAGCAAAATCGTTCATGGATCAAGGTGCTTTGGTACCTGATGAAGTGACTATCGGTATCGTCCGTGAGCGTCTTAGCGAACCGGATTGTGCAGAAGGCTTTCTATTAGACGGCTTTCCACGTACAGTTCCTCAAGCTGAAGCTCTAGAATCCCTTCTTGCCGACCTTGGCAAAGGAATCGAGCATGTCGTAAATATCCAAGTTGAAAAAGACGAATTGATTGCACGTTTAACGGGCCGCTGGATTTGCAGAGTCTGTGGAACTGCTTACCATACTGTGTTCAATCCACCTGAAGTTGCAGGTGTGTGCGACAAGGATGGCGGAGAGCTCTATCAGCGCGAAGACGACAAGCCTGAAACCGTCACAAAGCGTTTAGAAGTAAACATGCAACAAACACAGCCGCTTCTTGATTTCTACGGAGACAAGGGTGTGCTGAAAAATATAAATGGACAGCAGGACATTCAAAAAGTATTTGCTGACATTGATGCTCTTCTAAAGGGCGACCGAGGATAATCCCCGGCGCCGGGCGCAGTTAGTTGCCTCCATGCGGCTTTAAGGAGCACCGGAGATATGAATTTTCGAGAGCTGCAAAAGCTTGATGCTTATTATATGAAAGCCGGTGCGAGATGCACGCAGACCTGGTCTGAATCGTGCAATTCAGCACTGGAAATAGTATAATGGGTTTCGTGGAAGCATCTGTGTAACGGGTTTGGAACTCATCCTAAGCAGTCCGGGCGCTCGAGGATACGTGAGGCTGAAGGGCTTGACCGGATTATCCCAACCTGCTCATTGCGGGAAGCGGAACTCGGAAGATGTCTTTTACATGTCACTCATGCAATCCTGGTGAATGAATAGAAATCAATTATTCAATCAGCAATTACTGTTTGAAGATGAGGGCTGACTTGTATACAGAAGGGAGACTGGGTCGATGGCGAAAGACGATGTAATTGAAATCGAAGGAACAGTCGTTGAGACTTTGCCTAACGCGATGTTTAAAGTAGAATTGGAAAATGGACATACGATTCTTGCGCATGTATCCGGCAAGATTCGCATGCACTTTATCCGCATTCTACCAGGAGACAAAGTTACAGTTGAACTATCTCCTTACGATTTAACACGCGGTCGTATCACATACCGTTTTAAATAATCTTTTGCACTCCGGACTACTAAGGAGGTTGGGTTAGATGAAAGTGAGACCATCTGTGAAACCGATCTGCGAAAAATGTAAAGTTATTCGCAGAAACGGAAAAGTCATGGTAATCTGTGAAAATCCGAAACACAAACAAAGACAAGGCTAATATTGAAGGAGGTGCATCGAACACATGGCACGTATTGCTGGTGTTGACATTCCGCGCGACAAACGCGTAGTTATTTCATTAACTTACATTTTCGGTGTTGGTAAAACAACTGCTCAGAAAGTTCTTTCTGCTGCTGGTATCTCTGAAGATACACGAGTTCGTGATCTTACAGAAGATGAGTTGAACAATATCCGTGAACAATTGGATCAATACAAAATTGAAGGTGACCTTCGTCGTGAAGTATCAATGAACATCAAACGCTTGATGGAAATTGCTAGCTTCCGAGGTATCCGCCACCGCCGTGGACTACCTGTACGCGGTCAAAATACGAAGAACAATGCGCGTACGCGTAAAGGTCCTCGTAAAACTGTTGCGAACAAGAAAAAATAATCAGTAAAGGAGGTTTCTTCTTAACATGGCACGTAAACAACAAACTCGTAAGCGTCGTGTGAAAAAGAATATCGAATCAGGTATTGCTCACATCCGCTCAACATTTAACAACACAATTGTTACGATTACAGATATGCAAGGGAATGCAGTATCTTGGTCTAGCGCAGGTGCACTAGGATTTAGAGGTTCACGTAAATCTACACCTTTCGCTGCTCAAATGGCTGCAGAAACCGCTGCTAAAACATCGATTGAACACGGTCTTAAAACTTTAGAAGTTACAGTTAAAGGTCCTGGTTCAGGTCGTGAGGCTGCTATCCGTGCACTTCAAGCTGCCGGACTAGAAGTTACAGCTATCAAAGATGTAACTCCAGTTCCTCATAACGGTTGCCGTCCGCCAAAACGCCGTCGCGTATAATCGTTAATCTGAATAGGATTTTTGAACATCACGACTTACTGAATGTGTTCTGAATCGTTGCGAAAGTCTGTGACTATCGAATTCTTGGTTTAACGAAAAACACCGACGTTTTGAAGGAGGGTAAAATGAATGCTCGAAATAGAAAAACCAAAGATTGAAACGGTTGAGATCGATAGCAATGCCAAGTTCGGCAAATTTGTTATTGAACCCCTTGAGCGTGGATATGGAACCACTTTAGGAAACTCCTTACGTCGAATCTTACTTTCATCTTTACCAGGCGCTGCTGTTACTTCGATTCAAATTGATGGTGTATTGCATGAATTCTCCACTGTTGAAGGTGTAGAAGAAGATGTGGCATCAATCATCTTGAATATTAAGAAACTGGCTCTGAAAATTTACTCTGACGAAGAAAAAGTCATTGAAATTGATGTAAAAGGTGATGGAACGGTTACGGCTGCAGATATTACTCACGACAGTGATGTAGAAATTCTGAATCCGGATCTATATATCGCAACAATCGCTAAAGGCGGTCACTTACGTATGCGCATGTATGCAAACAGAGGCCGTGGATACGCTCGTGCTGATCAGAACAAACGTGAAGATCTTCCGATTGGCGTTATCCCGATTGACTCTATTTATACTCCAGTTTCTCGCGTCAATTTCCAGGTTGAAAATACTCGTGTGGGCCAGTTGGCGCATTTCGATAAACTTTCACTTGATGTCTGGACAGATGGAAGCATCGGTCCTAAAGAGGCAATTGCGCTTGGAGCAAAAATCTTTACTGAGCATTTGAACATCTTCGTAGGATTAACGGATGAGGCACAAACTGCTGAAATCATGGTTGAAAAAGAAGAAGACCAAAAAGAGAAAGTCTTAGAGATGACTATCGAAGAGCTTGATCTTTCAGTCCGTTCTTACAACTGCTTGAAACGTGCGGGTATCAACACGGTACACGAACTGGCAAGCAAGTCGGAAGACGACATGATGAAAGTACGCAACCTTGGACGCAAATCACTTGAAGAAGTCAAAGTGAAGTTGGAAGATTTGGGATTAGGCCTTCGTAAAGAAGACTGAGTTCAAAATCGGATCCGAACTATTTAACAAAGGAGGGAAACTTCAATGAGAAAGCTTCAACGTACAAGTTCTCAACGTAAAGCACTATTACGTGACCTTACTACAGACTTAATCGTACACGAACGCATTCAAACGACTGAAGCTCGTGCGAAAGAAGTGCGCTCGACTGTAGAAAAAATGATTACTCTTGGTAAACGTGGGGATATCCATGCTCGCCGTAAAGCTGCAGCATACATCCGCCGTGAACTAGTAACAACTGCTGACGAAGAAGGCAACGAAAACACAATCTTTGCTTTGCAAAAATTGTTTGATGATGTTGCACCACGTTACGCGGACCGTCAAGGCGGCTACACGCGCATCATGAAAATGGGGCCTCGTCGCGGAGATGGCGCACCGATCGTTATTATCGAATTAGTTTAATTTCTATCTTCCGGATCGACATTGCTTCGGCATTGTCGATTCTTCCGAAGAGGGTTCACGCCCTCTTCTTTTAGCATAATGATTTATACGACACATATGAAAAGCTGAGCGTTACGATGAGCGAGCCCTTACAGGCGGCGTCTTGTCTAGCTCTACGCACCTCATTCAACCCTGGCTTAAGCAACCGGGGAGCCATAGAGACAGAAAAGCGCATTTCTCTGAATGAGGTGCGCGCTTTTTTTTATTTATTTTACATATGCTTATCTGAACGAGTAGAGTAGAGATTAGATGAGCCAGAGGAGGTCAGACTAGATGAATTCGGAAATTTTGTCATTTGAAAACGTGACATTCACATATAATGCAGAAGACGGACCGGTACGTCCGGCAGTGGCAGATGTATCCTTTTCGATACAGCAAGGGGAATGGATCGCGCTGGTGGGCCATAACGGTTCAGGAAAATCCACAATTGCGAAGTTGATGAACGGCCTGCTGTTTCCGGGTGAAGGAAAAGTGAAGGTATTCGGACATGAGATGTCGGAAGAAACCTTATGGGATATCAGATCGCAGCTGGGAATGGTGTTTCAGAATCCCGATAATCAATTTGTCGGGGCGACAGTCCAGGATGACGTGGCGTTTGCTTTAGAAAATAATGGTGTACCGCATGCAGTAATGGTGGAACGTGTGCATGAAGCATTGAGCCAGGTCAAAATGGAAGATTATAAAGACCACGAACCCCATCATTTATCAGGGGGTCAAAAACAGCGGGTGGCAATAGCTGGCGCGCTTGCTATGCGTCCGAAACTGCTGATATTGGATGAAGCGACATCCATGCTTGATCCACAAGGGCGTATGGAAGTCATTGAAACGATACGCCGTTTACGGGAGTCGACCGGTTTGACGGTAATCTCCATTACGCATGATTTGGAAGAAGCGGCTCTGGCAGAACGCATCATTGTGATGAACCGTGGGGAGAAGCATATGGAAGGCACGCCCGCAGCTGTTTTTAATCAAGGCAGCGAGTTGACGGATATGGGTTTGGATTTGCCTTTTGCGATGCGGATGACGCATTTATTGCAGGAGGCTGGAGTTGGACTTCAAGAAGAACATATGACAGAAGATAAGTTGGTGGATGAACTGTGGAAATATTACTCAAAGGCGTAGGCTATAGTTACGCTGAGGATACGCCATTTGAAAAGAGGGCATTAACGGATGTCAATCTTCATATTCCGTCAGGTTCCTATACCGCGATCATCGGCCATACAGGTTCCGGCAAGTCGACCGTCCTGCAGCATCTGAATGCGCTGTTGAAACCGACAGAAGGCGTTGTCATGATCGGAGACCGGAAAATTGAAGCGGGCGTAAAAGCCAAAGATCTGCGAAATGTCAGGCGCCAGGTGGGCATTGTATTCCAGTTTCCGGAGCAGCAGCTATTTGATGAAACTGTTTTGAAAGACATCATGTTCGGTCCTTTGAATTTCGGTGTTCCTGAAAAGGAAGCTGAACGCCGGGCGCGGGAACTTGTGGTGCAATTGGGATTGCCAGATGGCGTATTGGAGAAATCCCCATTCGATCTATCGGGCGGCCAGATGCGCCGTGTGGCAATTGCTGGCGTATTAGCGATGGAACCCGAAGTTCTGGTGCTGGATGAACCGACGGCAGGACTCGATCCGAGAGGCCGCAGAGAGATCATGGATCTATTCCATGAGCTTCATATTACGAAAAACCTGACGACGGTATTGGTGACCCACAGCATGGAAGATGCGGCGAGATATGCGGACCGTGTCGCGATTATGCATAAAGGGCATTGCGTAGTGACTGGTGAACCGAAAGCGATCTTTTCGAATGAAGAGCAATTGCGGGATTACAGTCTCCAGCCGCCGCGCAGTGTCCGGCTGCAGCGCGATTTTGAAGAACGTACCGGCTTGAAGTTGGGCGAGATTTCATTGACTGAAGAAGTGTTGGCAAAAAATATTGCGTTGGCCATGGCGGATGGGAGTGGATCCCTATGATGGAGAAAATGATTTTCGGCAGGTTCATTCCTGGTGATTCAGTGGTCCACCGGATGGATCCGCGGGCGAAAATTCTTTTTGTCTTTCTATTTATCGCAATTGTTTTTGTCGCCAATAATGCCTGGGGCTATGCCATATTGCTTGGATTCACACTGCTGGTTGTATTTCTTTCGAAAATCCGTCTGTATTTTTTGATAAACGGATTGAAACCGGTCTTTATTCTTTTAATCTTTACCTTTTTCCTGCATCTCTTTTTCACCAGAGAAGGAGATCTCTTATTCAGTTTCGGCTTTATTGAAATATACGAAGAGGGCTTAAGGCAAGGGATATTCATATCTATCAGATTCTTGGTACTGGTATTTATGACCAGTGTCCTGACGCTGACGACTTCGCCGATTTCGATAACGGACGGCATTGAAGTCCTGCTTGGCCCTTTCAAGAAGATTAAATTGCCGGTGCATGAACTGGCGCTGATGATGTCGATTTCGCTGCGTTTTATCCCGACATTGATGGATGAAACCGGCAAGATTTTAAAAGCGCAAATGGCGCGGGGTTCCGATATTGGCTCAGGTCCGATGAAAGAACGGGTCAAAGCGGTCGTGCCTTTGCTCATTCCATTGTTTGTCAGTGCCTTTAAACGCGCTGAAGATCTGGCGACGGCCATGGAAGTGCGGGGCTACCGCGGCGGAGAAGGCAGAACACGCTACCGCCAGTTGAACTGGCAGTTGGCGGATACGCTCAGCCTGGTGCTGCTCGCAGGACTGACAGCGGCGTTATGGTATTTCCGGGCGTAAGGAGAGAAAATATGAAACGAATGAAAGCGGTCATCGCTTATGATGGCTCGGGATTCGCGGGCTATCAGATACAGCCGGAAGCCCGGACGATTCAAATGGAATTAATGAAAGTGCTGAAGAACATCCATAAAGGCCGTGATGTACAAGTCGTGGCAAGCGGCCGGACGGATGCGAAAGTACATGCCACTGGCCAGGTGATTCATTTCGATACGGATTTCAGTATACCGGTTGAAGGCTGGCTAAAGGCGCTGAATGTACTGTTGCCGGAAGATATCCGCGTTTCCTCTATTGAAGAGGCGACACCTGAATTCCATGCGCGTTACCATACAGTCGGTAAAACGTACCGCTATAAATGGGACCGCAGCACAATCATCAGCCCGTTCACACGGAATTATATGGTGCACCTGAAACAGCGGCCGGACGTAGATGCTATGCGCAAGGCGGCTAAAGCGATTTTGGGCACCCATGACTTTTCCAGTTTTTGTGCCGCGAACACAGGGGTAGTCGATAAAGTGAGGACTATCCGGCGTTTGGATTTTGAGGAGCACGGCGAAGAATTGCACATGGTCATCGAAGGATCCGGCTTCCTCTATAATATGGTGCGCATCATTGCCGGCACTTTATTCGAAATAGGAATCGGTAAGCGGGAACCGGAAGAGATGGCTGAAATCATCCGTTCAGCTGACCGCGCAGCGGCAGGAAAGACAGCTGCGGCGCATGGTTTATACCTTGAAAATGTGGAGTATGAAAGCTGAAGCAACCATTCCAGGTGTTTTTAGGAAAACGCTTGACTTTCTGGCGCTGGCGTTATATGATGATGTATGGTATTTTCATTACCCCCACGATATGCCCCGGAAGGTTATTAGTGTTTGGGATAACGAAAAAACGGAACAGCGGAACACTGTATTTTTAACATTAAAAACGATACGATTTATTAGGAGGACAATATACATGCGTACAACATTCATGGCTAAAGGTCACGAAGTAGAGCGTAAATGGTTGGTTGTCGATGCAGAAGGGCAAACTCTTGGACGTTTAGCTTCTGAAGTCGCTTCAATCCTACGCGGTAAATACAAACCAACATTCACACCAAACGTTGACACTGGTGATCACGTAATCATCATCAACGCTGACAAGATTCACCTTACAGGCAAAAAGCTTACGGACAAAATCTACTACCGTCACACACAATTCAGCGGTGGTTTGAAACAGCGTACTGCACTTGAAATGCGCACGAAATACCCAACGAAAATGCTTGAACTGGCTATTAAAGGGATGCTTCCTAAGAACTCTCTTGGACGCCAGATCTTCAAGAAACTTCACGTATACGCAGGACCAGAACACAACCATCAAGCACAACAACCGGAAGTTTACCAACTTCGCGGCTAATAATCAGTAAATAAGAGGAGGATACACCTTTGGCACAAGTTCAATATTTAGGTACAGGTCGCCGTAAAAACTCAACAGCCCGCGTCCGTTTAGTACCAGGAGACGGCACAATCACAATCAACAACCGCGACGTATCGGATTACGTTCCATACGAAACTCTTGAGCAAATCATCAAACAACCACTAGTAGCTACTGAAACTCTTGGAAGCTATGATGTTCTTGTAAACGTAAGAGGCGGAGGCTTCACAGGTCAAGCTGGAGCAGTACGTCACGGAATCGCACGCGCTCTACTTACTGTAGACCCTGCTTTCCGTCCAGCACTTAAATCTGCTGGATTGTTAACTCGTGACCCACGTATGAAAGAACGTAAGAAACCAGGTTTGCGTTCAGCTCGTCGTGCACCACAGTTCTCAAAACGTTAATCTATCAATCAAAAAGCCCTTTTCTCTTATGGAGAAAGGGCTTTTTTTATTTATTAATGAGGTATAGATTCAGATTTCAATTATCAGCCACCTAGGATTTTCCCCATATATAACGTCAGGCTTAAGATGAACCAGACGCCCATTCCAATGTAAAATAAAATCATATACAAAGTAAGTTTATTAAATCCCTTGTTGGCTATCAAAATCATTCCGTAAAAGAACAAATTTATATACAGTGGGTGCTCCCAGTATCCGGCTTGTAAAGAGAATTTGTAGACAAGGTATGCTGCTGAGATGAACCATAGGAAAATCGCTGTTTTATAAAATATTTCTCTAGTTTTCATTATTTCTCCTTGTGTCAGATTTTTATTACATCATATCATTGTGTGCTTAGTAGAAAGAATTATATTTTAAGGGAGAATTTATTTACGCAGATTTTATTTAAAAGACAGAATTGATTTAAAACTAATGTCGCTATGTTATACTTTACGGTGAGCAAAAGTGATAAGGAGTGTATATATATGTTGACTGAAGTACAAGTTCGCGAATTACTCGGAGAAGTACAAGATCCGTTTTTACATAGATCGCTGGCAGAAACAGATGGCATTACTTCTGTAAAAATTAAAGAAGAAAAAAATCATGTAAGTGTTAAATTGGCGATCGCCAAAGTGAATACACCTGAACAGATGCAATTGCAGATGAAAGTGGTTGAAATCTTGAAGGGTGCAGGAGCGGATTCAGTCGGTATCCGTTTTGAAGAGTTGACGCCGGAAGCAATGGCGAAGTTCCGCGGAACTGCAAATGAATCCGAAGCACAGGATTTATTGTCTCCATTGAATAAAGTCGAATTCATCTCGATTGCCAGCGGTAAAGGCGGCGTCGGAAAATCGACTGTCTCTGTCAACTTGGCTATTGCGCTTGCGCGCCTTGGCAAAAAAGTCGGATTGATCGATGCAGATATTTACGGGTTCAGTGTTCCTGATATGATGGGCATCGAGAAAACACCTGTTGTGCGCGGAGATACGATCATTCCGGTCGAACGTTTTGGTGTCAAAGTCATTTCTATGGGCTTCTTCGTTGAAGAAAACATGCCGGTTGTATGGCGCGGGCCAATGCTCGGTAAAGTGCTTGATCAATTCTTCCGCGATGTAGAGTGGGGCGACCTTGATTATCTTCTATTGGACTTGCCGCCAGGAACGGGAGATGTTGCGCTTGATATCCACCAAATGCTGCCGGCTTCAAAAGAGATTGTCGTTACGACTCCTCACCCGACAGCTGCCTTCGTCGCAGCGCGCGCTGGAGCGATGGCTTTGCAGACGGACCACGAAGTATTGGGTGTTATCGAAAACATGTCCTGGTTTGAAAGCAAGGAAACGGGCAAGAAAGAGTATCTATTTGGACAAGGCGGCGGACCGAAGCTTGCAGAAGAATTGCAAGTTCCGTTGCTGGGACAGATTCCTCTTGGCCAGCCTGACTGGAACGAAGCGGATTTTGCGCCTTCAGTGTATCTTGAAGATCACCCTACAGGAAAAATTTATGGTGATATTGCAGAAACTATTCTTAAGCAATTTGCGGCAAAACGCCAATAATAATAGATCCGGAACCTTGAAAGGGGTTTCGGATTTTTTAATTTGATCAAGAGTTCTTTCTATAGTTGTTGTAGATAGAAACCTCTTTTGAAAATATCTGCCTTTCTTAAATGTGCCGAATCTACGAACAGATACCGTGACTTCAAGGTTTGTTCACATCTCACCGGTTTCGTTTATGGATTTTTACCTATCTGATTGGTACAATCTTAAAAGAACTTCAAATAACGGAGGCATTAATGTGACAATACGAAATTGGGTAAAATTTTTTATAAATGCAATGCTGATAGGTGGAACGGTAACCGGGATCCTCGGTTTATTTATAAGATGGAATGATGTTTTCGCCGAACCATTCGCAAATGGTGCGTGGGGAGAGTTTATCGCCGGCTTTGTATGGATGGTAGTTGTAGGGATGACGATGAGTTTGATTGCACAGATGGGTTTTTTCGCGTATTTAACCATTCATCAGTTTGGAATCAATATGTTCCGTACGCTGACTCTATGGAATTGGGTTCAGCTATTAATCATCGCGGTAGTAATTTTTGATTTGATTGTTTTCCGTTTCATGCCAAATGCTGAGACGGCTGCGCAAGGCTGGCTGTATGCAGGGCTTCTGGCGATTCTAATCGGTACAGCGGTAGTAACGGCTTACTTCAAAGCGAAGTGGACAACAAAGTCCACATTCATTTCCGCGCTATTCTTTATGATCGCAGTAACCACGCTTGAATGGCTGCCAGCGCTTATGGTCCAAGCGGGCAACGTTGACAGTTGGGTTACATTGCTGCTGTTTCCATTCCTTGCGGTGAATGCGTATCAATTATTGGTGCTGCCGAAATACAATGCCAAGTCCGATGAAGATCGGCAAAAACTTGAAGAGCGTCGCGCAGCCCGTAAAGCAAATGCTAAACCGGCTGTAAAAAAATCATGAAATTTATAAATGCCTGCTGATGAAGCAGGCATTTTTTTATTGGGTATTCCTGCGGTAAGCCCGAGAAGTGCAGAGCTGTTTTTTTGAGGGCGAACCCGGAGCGGGAAAAGAATTACAGAAGGAAAAAAGTAATTTCAAAAAAACTTTTCAAAATCTGTTGACAGTGAATTAAAGATGCTTTAATATAATAAAAGTCGCCAAGCAACACAGACGACAACATGAACCTTGAAAACTGAACAGCAAAACGTCAACGAAAGACGTCACGAGCGCCTTGGCGCGAGAACGGCTTTTGCGAT
>NZ_JBXYIF010000097.1:0-275 GCF_057369535.1 Planococcus sp. RAB007_Raresut | reverse complement strand
CATATCAATACTTTCATAATCAACTGCAAAGATAGAGGGGTTTCCAAATAGGGCAATATTCACTTTTAAGAAGATAATATTCATTTTTGCCTTTTTTCTAGAGATAAGTCTTAGGCTCAAAATCATTTTCCATGCCGCTGTCATCGCTACAAGATGAGAGTGAAAATGCAATTGTGGCAAATAAATAGATGCATTGCTTGATGTTCATATGAACTTTGTTTATTGGTTAATTGGTATGGCGGTTGATGCGCTCAATCCTATCTCTCAAATTCTTC
>NZ_JBXYIF010000096.1:0-276 GCF_057369535.1 Planococcus sp. RAB007_Raresut | reverse complement strand
CTGCACTTTTCCTCGAAAGTGACATCATCGAATACGAAAAAGAAAATACATATATCAAGACACGAGCAAAACGGGAAGCGCGACGTAATTTCATTTTCAAATTGTATATGGACGCGAGCGACGAATGAAAAGATGACACCTCTCGTGCCGTTTAGACTGCAAACAGAACTTGTCTGCAGTCTAAATGATGAATTATTTATAACCAGTTTAATTTCAAAAAAAAATGTCGATAGTAAATTTGCTGATAAAAAAAGGAGTGTTTTTAAATGACTCAAG
>NZ_JBXYIF010000095.1:0-277 GCF_057369535.1 Planococcus sp. RAB007_Raresut | reverse complement strand
GTGGTGCGAGCAGGGCGTGTGCCTGCTCAACCGCGTGTTGACGGTGCGCCCGGGTGCGCCGGCGTCGCATCGAGGCCGCGGCTGGGAGGAGGTGACGCAGTGCGCGATTGACGCCCTGGTGTCTCGGGAGCGCGCCGATGGCTCGCGCGCTCCCCTCGTGGCAATTTTGTGGGGCAAGGACGCGCAGTCGCTCGCGCTGCGGCTGGGTGACACGCCGATTATTGCGTCCGCCCACCCGTCGCCACTCTCAGCATATCGAGGGTTTTTCGGATCGAAG
>NZ_JBXYIF010000094.1:0-277 GCF_057369535.1 Planococcus sp. RAB007_Raresut | reverse complement strand
CACGTTCTCGTGGGCATTTTTTATGCCTATTTGTTTTAATCTGTAGACTTCAAACTGTTGACTTAAATCATGACTATCAAACGTGCGTTAATCTCTGTTTCAGACAAAACTGGAATCGTTGAATTTGCTCAAAATCTTGCAGCTCTCGGGGTAGAAATTTTATCTACAGGCGGTACTTATAAGTTGCTTAAAGACAACAATATCGCTGTCGTAGAAGTTTCTGAACATACAGGTTTTCCTGAAATGATGGATGGTCGTGTAAAAACACTTCATCCAA
>NZ_JBXYIF010000093.1:0-277 GCF_057369535.1 Planococcus sp. RAB007_Raresut | reverse complement strand
ATCGAATTGGTGCTGCATATTTGTATCCTGGTGCAGGCTTTGGTGAGGAAAATTTCTCTCATGATGTTATGACATAGGCAAGTACTGTTGCAAATACTGGGGTCAAAAGACAATTACTCGCGCAAGTTTGGGATATTAATGAACAACAAAAAGAAATTTTGTTCCGTAAATTGTGGAATTATTATCATGGAGAATTACAAGCCAAAACCATAGCAATATGGGGGGCTTCATTTAAGGAGAATACTTCAAGTATTCAACAATCACCGATACATCAAAT
>NZ_JBXYIF010000092.1:0-278 GCF_057369535.1 Planococcus sp. RAB007_Raresut | reverse complement strand
CAAGAGATGGTAGAGTCTCAAAAACCTGAAGAATTACCTGTAGATATTACCATGGAAGCACATTTTGAAGCGGATCGTTCTTCGACTATGTATCGTCGCATATAGGCCGATTGGGGACTGAGTAAGCGTTATACAGTTTAGGGTTATACAAGTTTAGATTTTTGAATAATCAAGCAAATGAAATTCAACATTAATTTAATTTTAGAAGTTTAATTGTATAAGCTTGTATATACAAATTGACGTTAATACATACACAATACTTAGAGCTATTGTATATG
>NZ_JBXYIF010000091.1:0-279 GCF_057369535.1 Planococcus sp. RAB007_Raresut | reverse complement strand
CGATCCCAGGAAGCGGTGAGGCGACGAACGATGCATAGCTCTCGAACGCCTCTCGGAAACGGGCGTGGTTCGTCCGCTCCAACTGCATCTCGAAAAAGTGATTCAAGATGGCCTCGAGCCGCTCATATGCGCTGCCTTCCCCATGCATGAACTGTTCAAATCTCTCGAGTGTCGGTTGTAGATTCTTGACGGCTGCCGCGACGATCAATTGATCTTTCTTCGGGAAGTAGCGAAACAGTGTCGCCACCCCAATCCCTGCCGCATCCGCGATGTCCTGCA
>NZ_JBXYIF010000090.1:0-279 GCF_057369535.1 Planococcus sp. RAB007_Raresut | reverse complement strand
GTAACGGATCGGTTCGTCCAGCGCCTTGAGGATGGTGACATGCTCGCTCCGCACGCCGGTTTCCTCGTGCAGTTCGCGCAGCGCGGCCTCGCGCAGGTCCTCGCCGTCATCGGCGCCGCCCTGCGGCATCTGCCACCAGTCGCCTTCCTTGTTGTCGATCCGGCGGCCGACGAAGACCTTGCCGTCGCTGTTGACCAACATCTCGCCCACGCAGGGACGGTAACCGAGCCCATCGCTCACCTGTATCGCTCCACCATCAGTTTCACGGCGCCGAGAAAC
>NZ_JBXYIF010000089.1:0-281 GCF_057369535.1 Planococcus sp. RAB007_Raresut | reverse complement strand
GCGTGGACGTGTCCATAAGATTTCAGCTACGGATACGGCACGTTGGTGCAACCAAGGGGCGTCGTTCATTCGACAACTCGTCCAAATGATCGGCCTCGCACGCGTCATCACACTTGGCGCGCTCAAGCGGGACGAGAGCCGTGGTGCCCATTACAAACCGGAGTACCCGGAACGTAATGATGAGCAGTTCATGAAGACGACGATGGCACGTTACAAAGATGGGGAAGTCGATATCTCGTATGAAGACATCGATGTTTCGTAAATCCCGCCACGAAAACGGG
>NZ_JBXYIF010000088.1:0-282 GCF_057369535.1 Planococcus sp. RAB007_Raresut | reverse complement strand
TATTAACTCACTCTGCCATATGTGGGGCAAACGCCCTTATACTGATGAAAATACGGCACGAGACAACTTCGTCTTAGCGATTTTCACTTGGGGTGAGGGTTATCACAATTACCATCATATCTTCCAATACGACTATCGTAATGGTGTGAAATGGTGGCAATATGACCCAACAAAATGGTTAATTTGGACCAGCTCTAAATTAGGTCTAGCTAAAAATTTACGTCGTATTCCGAGCTTTAATATTCAAAAAGCTGAGTTAGCGATGAAATTTAAATATGCTGA
>NZ_JBXYIF010000008.1:0-82321 GCF_057369535.1 Planococcus sp. RAB007_Raresut | reverse complement strand
CATTATAGAGTAGTTGATTGCTCAAATACTTGCTGGCGCATCGCCTGTCCGAAGACAGCGCGATTCGCTTTGATCTGTTTGCACTGATCAGTAATTAAGTCACGAACCCAAGAAGTTCGAAGGCTGTGCTCCGATCGCCGAAGGCGACCATCGCAAAAGCCGTTCTCGCGCCAAGGCGCTCGTGACGTCTTTCGTTGACGTTTTGCTGTTCAGTTTTCAAGGTTCAAAATTCAGCGTCCTGTAAAAGCGACTTCTCTAATTTATCATCGACCATCTTCGGAGTCAAGCATTATTTATTATTCTAAAAAACTTAATTTGCCGAAGCGACATGAAATATCATAATATGGTTCGACCTGTTTTGTCAACGCTAAAAGGGTAAAAAATTTAAAACGTGAAAAGTAGTTCAATTGGATTGCCAGATATTATTATTCCTTTTTCTATTCTAATGGCATCCTCTAATGAAAGAAACCGGAATGTCCGAAGACAGTCCGGCTTGAAATATGTCTACTCATTTTGCAGCTTCAACAAAATAATAGCGGTGGAAAATCCTTTCGCTTTTAGTCATGACTCCTTCAGTAAATACCATTTCCTTATCGACTAGGTATTCGATGAAGACTTCCAGATCGGAAGAATAATTTCTCAATTCTTCCTGTTCGTGAAGTTCCTGTATGGTCCAACTTTTCTTTTTCGCCATTACTTCCATGATATGCTTTGCCCCATCATCCGTGCGGGAATGAATGAGAAATTCGCTGGCGAGGAACAAGAGCTCCAGTCTTTTATCGATTGATTCATCACTAAGTACAAGCTCTTCATATAATTTGTAGATGGCCGGTTCGATTTTTTTCACTTGAGACCAGACCGTCACTTCTGGCGGCAGCCCATTCTCCAATACGGAAAGACGAGCCAAGTGATGGAGCGATTCAATCACATGACGATATGCGTCGAGATAATTCTTCTCTTCGAATAACACTTTTCCTTCCAGGTATCGCCGGATCAACTTGGCATACTCTAAGCCCATTTTAATTTTTCTGCCTGCAAAAGGATATTCCCTAAGCTCCGTGATGAGCTTTTCCATAAATTCATTACGATCGTAAATGATGCGTCCATTGAATAACCAGTCTACTATTTTACGGTTCGTTCCCAGCAGCAGCCATTTCTGAAGCTGCTTTTCAGTGATGATATGCATCGCAGCTTTTTTATTCTCATAAGTATAATGCTTGGTGAAAACCGCAGTTTCATTTTCCTTGGTGATGATCAGCAGTATCGTGTCAAAGGTATCCGTACTTGGACTGACCTTCTCTCTCTTCTCGACAAGCACGACTCCTAACGTACTTTCCTGGCTGGCGCGTTCCTGATAAATTGGCCTTAGTATTTGTTCCATTCTATTTCACTCCCTGCAGATTCAGGCTTGCTTACGGGTATACCCTTTTTTCATACGCTCAAATATTTTACTGGAATTTTTTTATCGTCAGCGAAATCCTTCTCTTTAAAAATGAATGAGTTGGATCCGCTTTTCTCTATTTCGACATATTTCCGCTGATTCCTTCATAAGAAAAGCATTAACACTTTTTCACTGCGATTATGATATAGTATGATTGATGCAAGGAGGAGTAAACATGAAGCCTTATAAAAATAAAATCAATCGTATTCGTACTTTTGCGCTGTCTTTGATTTTCATCGGCATCGTCATAATGTATATAGGTATTTACTTTAGAGAACAACCGGCAATCATGGTCACTTTCATGCTGTTGGGAGTTGTCGCCATCATCGGAAGCACAGGCGTCTATGCCTGGATCGGCCTTCTATCCATGAAAACCATTCCTGTCGAATGTCCGAACTGCGGCCGCCACACAAAAATGCTGGGCCGCGTCGATATGTGCATGCACTGCCGCGAACCTCTGACTATGGATCCTTCTCTTGAAGGAAAAGAGTTCGATGTTGACTACAACAAAAAGAATTCAAAAGTATAAACGAAAACCGCCAGCGACTGCTACGCTGGCGGTTTTTTAATTTCCAATAATTTATTTGGGAATTAAAAAAAGCGGGCATAAATTCTATGCTCGCTTTCTTATTGCGCCTTTGCTGAATCAGAAAGGCAATCCTGGCAGGTTCCATAGATTTCAAGCCGATGGTAATCCACTTGGAATCCAGTAACATGTGAAGCCAAATGTTCCACTTCATCCAAACCGGGATAATGAAAATCGACAATCTTCCCGCAATCATTGCAGATCATATGATAATGGTCGTGCGTAACAAAATCGAACCTGCTTGAAGAATCGCCATAAGTCAATTCTTTCACAAGACCAGCTTTTTTAAAGACACGTAAATTATTATAAACAGTTGCAACACTCATATTTGGAAAAGATTTTTCAAGCGCGCGATAAATGTCATCCGCTGTCGGGTGCGTTGTAGAATGAATCATATACTCCAAAATCGCATGGCGCTGTGGAGTGATTCTGACACCTGTAGACTTCAAAGCATCAAGCGCGTCTTTTAATAATACTTCAGACATCGCCGTGCACCTCACTTCATAAAGATTCTTACTTTATAATCGTTATAATTAGTGTACTCAAAAAGCACGGCGGATGTCAAGAAATCACTATAGACACGCTGGTTAAGAGATGTTTATTGGACATTATTTCTTACTGTGCAGCTCATTTTCTTTGCTGCCTAAACGCTGATTAATAAAACGCGCGGCAACAAACAAGAAGTCTGACAACCTATTCAAGTAGGCGAGCACTTCCGGAGATGTCCCTTCTCCGATGGACGTGGCAAGGCGTTCCGCCCGTCTGACCACTGTTCGGGCTACATGCAGCGCCGCTCCAGCTGGATGGCCGCTCGGCAGTATGAAGTTACTCAATGGGGTCAGTTCCGCATCGTATTGATCGATCCAGCTTTCCAGTTTTTCTGTATCTGCAGGGTCCAGTTTCCACTTTACTTCTTTTCCCGCTGGAGTGGCGAGTTCCGCTCCGACATGGAATAAAGTCGTTTGGATTTCATGGAATATATCACAGATTTCTTCCTTTTCACTGAAGAACTCGCCGTTCAGATGCGCAAGGGCCAAACCGATCATCGAGTTTGCTTCATCGCATGTGCCATAAGCTTCCACCAGCACGTCATTTTTCGGCACTCTTGAACCGTATACCAGGGAAGTAGTGCCTTTATCGCCGGTTTTCGTATAAATCTTCATGGTCAATACCCCTTTTCCATATTAACAAGATTTGTCGGTTCATGGTTTCCATTCAGCCATTTGCGTAAATTCGGAAGAAAAACCTCCATGGCCCGTTCAACGTACATCCCGGATTTACTGGATACATGCGGGGATACGATGACATTATCCATTCCCCAGAAGGGATGGCTTTCAGCCAAAGGCTCCTGTTCAAAAACGTCTAATACTGCATAAGCTATCATCCCGGCATTCATTGCTTCTATTAGAACTTCCTCATTTACTAGGTCTCCCCGTCCAAAGTTCATGAATACCGCTTCTTGTTTCATGGCTTTGAAATGCTTGATTCCAAGGAGATGCTTTGTTTCTTCCGTACTTGGCAGCACAGAAATGACAATATCGGCATCCGGGAGCTTCCCAAGCAATTCTTCAAAGGAAATCATTTCATTCATATGATCTGCCTGGTTCCCAGATCGGTTGCAGCCGATGGTCATGACACCGAAAGCCTGAAGCAGCCTGCCTATTTCAGAGCCGATTGCTCCGGGGCCCAGTATTAAAGCCGTCGAACCGAAGAGTTCCGTTGAGCGGAATTTGCGCTCCCATTTATGGTTGCGCTGATTTTTATAGATTTCCGGGAGGGAGCGTTTCAATGCCAATAGGTGACCGAGAACCGATTCCCCCATCGGTGTTTTATGGATGCCGCGCACATTTGATACGGTTATACCCCGTTTTGCAATGGCTTCATGCGGCATTTTTTCAATACCGGCACTTACTACCATAATCCATTTTAATTTCTTTGCGTTATTAATGTCATGATCATCGAGGTCTTCCCCATAAGTGACAAGGATATCCGCTGTCGGCAGTTTACTTTTGTCTTTATAAGCGAAATGGAATTCCGCTTCCGGAAAATCGCTGATGATGCTTTGCTGCATTTCCTCATTTGGTAAAAACGTGAACAATACTTCCATATATGTCTTCCTCCTATGCTTGGCTGAGCTCTTTAACCGTTTCAAGGACTTCCTGGATATGGTCTTTTACTTTGACTTTACGCCATTCTTTGACCACAGTTCCGGTCGGGTCGATTAAAAATGTAGAGCGCTCAATTCCCATGAACTCTTTTCCGTACATCTTCTTCTCCACCCACACACCGTATGCCTCGGAAACTTTATGATCTTCATCAACCAATAAAGAGAACGGCAAACCGTGTTTGCTGATAAATTTACTGTGCTGTTTTTCTGAGTCTGCGCTAACGCCCAAAATGACGGCTCCCAATTCAGAGAAATCTTTCTCTGCATCACGGAAATCGCAGGCCTGTGTGGTGCATCCCGGCGTCATATCTTTCGGATAAAAATAAAGCACTACGTATTTCTTGCCGGAAAAATCCTCTAAGGAAACTGGCTCACCGCTTTCATTTTTCAATGTAAAATCCGGTGCATGCAAACCTTCTAATGTCGTCAATGCAATCACTCCTTCTCTTATATCTATCGTACCGAACTGCAGGTGGAGTTTCAATTTCTTTGGCGTTAATGTATAAACTTGTCTACAATAAGGAATAGACATTAAGTAGGAGGAATAAAATCCATGAACCATTCTGAATCAAATAAACTGCACAAAGAAGCGCTTGAACATATCGTTGGAGGCGTCAACAGTCCGTCAAGATCGTTTAAAGCTGTTGGCGGGGGTTCCCCGGTTGTCATGGAACGCGCAAAAGGTGCTTATTTCTGGGATGTCGATGGCAATAAATACATCGATTTCCTGGCTGCCTATGGTCCCATTATCACTGGACACGGCCACCCGCATATCTCAAAAGCCATCTCGAACGCTGCCGAAACGGGTGTTTTATATGGCACGCCCACACGCCATGAAATCACATTCGCAAAAATGCTGAAAGAAGCAATGCCAAATATGGACCGCGTCCGTTTTGTCAATAGCGGAACCGAAGCCGTAATGACTACTATCCGTGTGTCACGGGCTTACACAGGCCGCACTAAAATCATGAAATTTGCAGGCTGTTATCACGGCCATTCGGATCTAGTGCTGGTTGCAGCCGGATCCGGTCCCGCAACACTTGGCACTCCGGATTCCGCAGGTGTTCCAAAAACAATCGCCGAAGAAGTCATCACTATCCCCTTCAATGATCCAACAGCTTTCGCTGAAGCGATGGAAAGATGGGGCGATGAGATCGCCTGCATTCTTGTAGAACCGATTGTCGGCAATTTTGGAATTGTTGAACCGAAAAAAGGCTTCCTTGAAGAAGTTCATCGCATAGCAGCGGAAAAGGGAGCCTTAATCGTCTATGATGAAGTGATTACGGCATTCCGCTTCCATTACGGCGGCGCACAAGATATGCTTGGGCTCAAACCTGATTTGACTGCACTCGGCAAAATCATCGGTGGAGGGCTTCCGATCGGTGCTTACGGCGGCAAGAAAGAAATCATGGAAACCGTCGCCCCTCTTGGACCGGCTTATCAGGCTGGCACAATGGCAGGAAATCCAGCTTCCATCCAGGCAGGAATCGCTTGCCTGGAAGTTCTTCAGGCTGATGGGGTTTATGATGAAATGGACCGTTTAGGGGAACGCCTCGAAAAAGGCATTTTGGAAGCAGCCGAGGAATTTGATGTGACAATCACAGTAAATCGCTTAAAAGGTGCATTAACTATCTATTTCACGGATGTGACTGTAGAAAACTATGAACAAGCTGAAGCTACGGATGGAGAAATCTTCGGACGCTTCTTCAAATTGATGCTTGAACAAGGCATAAACCTTGCTCCTTCAAAATACGAAGCCTGGTTCCTGACTACCGAACACACGGAAGAAGATATTGATGCAGCGCTGCAGGCAGTTAGAAAAGCATTCAGCCAATTATAAGAAGCAATTCATTATAGGAAGAAGGGATTCGTAAGTTATGAAATTAGGTGCACGTATATTAAAGACCGGCGTGGCTATTTCAATGGCCTTGTTTTTAGCCAACTTATTGGAATTGCCTTCTCCTGTATTCGCAGGCGTCGCAGCCATTTTCGCCATCCAGCCTTCCATTTACAGGTCTTACCTGACTCTGCTCGATCAAATATACGGGAATCTGATTGGCGCTTCGATTGCTGTCATCTTTGTATTGACACTTGGCAGCAATTATCTGACCATTGGACTTGCGGCCATACTGGCCATAGTCATCATGTTGAAGTTAAAGCTTGAAAACACTGTCCCATTAACACTTGTCACAATTATCATCATTATGGATTCGCAAACCAATAATTTCCTTTCATTCGCGTCTTTACGTTTTCTAACAGTTTTACTTGGGATACTCTCCGCTTTTATTGTAAATCTAATCTTTCTGCCGCCTAAATACGAGAGCCGTTTATTCACCTCTATTCATGAAGTCAGCGAAGAAGTGATTCGCTGGATTCGGGTGTCGATCAGGCACGCGTCAGATCATGCATCCGTAAAAGAGGACATCGACAAATTAACCGAGAAACTCGTCAAAGTGGATCAATGGTACCTGTTTTACAAGGAAGAACGAAGCTATACGAAAAAGCAGCAATATACAAAAGCGAGAAAACTGGTGTTATACCGCCAGATGATTGCAACATCCAAAAAGAGCTTGGAAGTATTGAAAAGGCTTCACCGCTTTGAAAATGAATTGACGGAACTCCCGGAACAATTCCACATGATGGTGCAGGAAAGACTCGAAAGCCTGGCCAGCTACCATGAGCAGCTTTACATGAAATATGT
Source organism: Planococcus sp. RAB007_Raresut (assembly GCF_057369535.1). Classification (NCBI taxonomy): domain Bacteria; kingdom Bacillati; phylum Bacillota; class Bacilli; order Caryophanales; family Caryophanaceae; genus Planococcus; species Planococcus sp. RAB007_Raresut. Next base: position 75,426 of record NZ_JBXYIF010000008.1, on the reverse strand, counting down.
AGGGAAATTGCGGCCGGAGCACAGTGAATCTTCCGGAACAGACGCTTCGATAAAGCGGCATGAGGTAATGGCAATATTTGTAAAAGAAATTAATATTGCATTGGAATCCGAAGACAGCGACTTTTCGGTCTATCATTTAATGCATGTCTTATCAGCTATCCTGGATTACGAAGAGCAGCTCGAACACCTTGATTTGCTCATCATCGCTTATTTAAATTATCATAGTGATGAAGTTGATGAAGACCTGGAGAGTATGATTTGATACAACGCAAATAAAAAACGTGCGGAGATAATTTCTCCGCACGTTTTTCTTATGATTTCATACGAGGGTCAAGTGCATCGCGCAAACCGTCGCCCATCAAGTTAAAGCCAAGTACTGTCAGCATGATTGCCAGACCTGGAAAAATCATAGTCCATGGGGCGTTGGTCAGATAGGATCTGGAATCTGCCAGCATTTTTCCCCATTCAGGAGTAGGGGCCTGTGCTCCCAATCCTAAAAATCCGAGTGCTGCAGCTTCGATGATAGCCGTAGCAATTGCCAAAGTTCCCTGAACAATAACAGGTGCCATCGAGTTCGGCAGGATATGGGAAAACAGTATCCTGCTATCCTGCATACCAATTGCTTTGGCAGACATAATGTATTCGTCTTCCTTGATACTCAAAACTTTTGACCTTATCAGTCGTCCGAAGTTAGGAACGTTGATGATTGCAATCGCAATCAAAGCATTACGTAATGAAGGCCCTAACACCGAAACAACTGCAATTGCCAATAGGATACTTGGAAAAGCCAGCATAATATCAAAAATACGTGAAATGATGGTATCTACCCATCTTCCGTAATAACCTGCAAGAATTCCAAGGAAACTTCCGACAATCGCCGACGCTATTACCGCTAAGAATCCTACCCAAAGAGAGATTCTGGCTCCATAAACAATACGGGATAATATGTCCCGCCCAAAATCATCTGTTCCCATCCAGTTAGTAGAGGAAGGAGGCAGAAAACGTTCTGACATATCTTGTTCATTGATGCCCTGCGGTGTAAACAGCGGACCAAAAATAGCCAGCAGGATGAAAAAAATAACAATTCCCATTCCCACAACCGCCACTTTACTTTTACGGAAACCTCGCCATGCCTCTTTCCATGGTCCGGCAACTTTCTGCATTTCTGCATCCTTAGCGCTTACTGTCGTATCAGCCATTGTTCTCCCCCTTCCTAATCATATTTGATGCGCGGATCAACTAAACTATAGAGCAGATCCACAAACAGATTGATCATGACAAATATGAATGCAACAATCAGGATGCCAGATTGGATAACCGGATAATCACGATAATTAATTGCTTCATATATATATCTCCCAATACCTGGCCACGCAAAAATGGTTTCAGTCAAAATCGCGCCTCCAAGCAGCAATCCCATTTGAAGCCCGATGATAGTCAATACCGGAATAATGGCATTTTTCAATGCGTGCTTGTATACGACCCAAAACATTCTCAACCCTTTTGAACGAGCTGTACGAACATAGTCAGATCTCATGACTTCCAGCATGCTTGAACGTGTCATTCTCGCAATAATTGCCATCGGTATAGTCGCAAGCGCAGTCCCCGGAAGAATCAAGTGGCGCATAATAGTTGAGAGCTGATCAAATTGCCCGGTAATTATAGTGTCGATAATATAAAAACCTGTTATTGATTCAATAGGATCCCGAACATTCATCCTTCCCGAAGTCGGCAACCAATCCAATTCTATGGCAAAAATCCATTGGTTGAGAAGCCCCAAAAAGAAAATCGGCATTGAAACACCAATAAGCGCGATAATCATTGCAAGATAATCAAACCAAGAATTCTGGAACCATGCAGAAATGATTCCGGCATTGATGCCGATTATAATGGCAATGATAACAGCGAAAACAGACAACTCGATTGTTGCGGCTAAATAAGGCCAAACTTCATCCACTACTGGAGTTCTTGTTCGCAGCGACTGCCCCAGGTCACCTGTAACCAGTCCTTTTAAGTAATCAAAATACTGGATATACCAGGGATTATCCAAACCTAAAGTTGTTCTTAACGCTTTAATGGCTTCTTCAGAAGCCTGTTGGCCGAGAATAACTTGAGCTGGATCACCAGGTATTGCACGGATGATCATAAAGACGATGAATGTCATCCCGAGCAGAACCGGAATTAACTGCAATAGCCGTTTACCAATATAGTGAAGCATTTCTTCACCTCTCCATCTCTAACAAATATGTATTGATTAATTTAAAAAAGAGGGGAAATCTGTATGATCTCCCCTCTCGAAAAGTCTACTCCAGATCTACTGACGCTAATTTGTCTGAGCCTGTTGGATGCGCTTTGAAGTTCACAACATCGTTGCCTCCAGCCAATAACGGAGTGGAGTGAGCAAGTGGAACCCAAGGTGCATCTTCATGAATAATTTCCTGTGCCTGCATATACAGCTCATTACGAACCTCTTCATCAACTTCAGTCTGAGCTTCAATCAGAATGTCGTGCAATTCCTGGTTTTCGTAATAAGTGTAGTTGTTTGAACCGATATTATCCTGGTCAAGCAGCACATAAAGGAAGTTATCTGCATCACCGTTATCACCAGTCCATCCTAATAGGAAGGCATCAGCTTCACCGTTTGCAGCTTTTTCAAGGTAAGTTGCCCATTCGTAGGAAACGATTTCGGCAGTGATTCCGACTTCAGCCAAATCACTTTGGATCGCTTCAGCCACTTTTTGGCCGTCTGGCATATATGGACGCGGAACAGGCATAGCCCATAGTTCCATTTCGAATCCATCGCCAAGTCCAGCTTCTTCAAGCAATTCTTTTGCTCTTTCAGGGTCATATTCATATCCTTCGATATCGTCGTTATAACCACTGATTACAGGTGGCATCGGGTTTTTCGCAACTTCCCCGCGCCCTTCGAAGAATGCGTCAACGATAGCCTGTCTGTCGATTGCATGGTTCATCGCTTGACGGACCAAAGGATCGTTGAATGGTTCACGCGTATTTGTTAAACCAAGGTAGCCAACGTTCATCGATGGACGTTCAAACAATTGAAGATTTTCATCTCCTTCAATTGTCGCTGCGTCAGATGGATTAATACCATCAGCCAAATCGATTTCACCAGCCAATAGAGCGTTTAGACGGCCAGAGTTATCTGGAATCGCGCGGAATACCACTTCATCCAGTTTTGGTTCGCCTTCAACCCAATAGTCTTCGAATTTCTCGATGCGTACAGTGTCGTTCCGGTTCCATTCAACAAATTTGAATGGTCCTGTTCCTACTGGATTATCGCCGAAAGCATCGCCTTGCTCTTCAAATGCAGTTGGAGATGCGATACCGAACGGGCTCATTGCCAAGTTTTTAAGGAAAGGAGCCATTGGACGTTTCAATGTCATTGTAACTTCATAATCGCCTGTTGCTTCAACAGAGTCGATTACGTGGCCTTCTTCATCACCAAAACCACCGAACATTGAACCGTAGTATGGGAATTGATCTGCATCTCCTGCAGCCCAGCGGTCAAAGTTCGCCACCACAGCTTCTGCATTGAAATCAGTGCCGTCATGGAAAGTAACGCCTTCTTCAAGTTGGAAAGTGTACGTCAATCCATCTTCTGCAGCTTCCCAATCAGAAGCCAATCCACCTTCAATTTCTGTATCCTGTTCACCGAAGTTCACAAGCGTATCAAAAATGTTCTTAGTAACTTTAAATGATTCACCGTCTGTAACAGTGATAGGGTCAAGTGATACCGAGTCTCCACCGCGTCCGAAGATCAATACTTTCTCTTCTCCAGATTCCCCTTCGCCACCAGTTTCACCATTGCCTTCTGAACCTTCTTCCGATCCGCCACTGCAGCCGTAAAGCACTGTCGAGATCAGTAAAAGCATCAAAAATGCAAGGGACATGATTTTTTTGTTCCCCAAATTAACCCCTCCGTTTTTATTTATTATCATTGCGGCCTGCTTTCCTCATAAAGGTGGCAGGCAACAGAATGACCTTTTTCAACCTCCGCGAAAATTGGGACAGTCGTTTCACAAATGTCCATTTTGAATGGACATCTCGTATGGAAACGGCAGCCGCTCGGCGGATTTGCGGGACTAGGAACATCCCCTTTAATCACCACTTCTTCCCTCTCGAATGCTGGATCTGGCACTGGCACTGCTGTAAGCAGAGCCTGTGTATATGGATGCAGCGGCTTTTCGTAGAGGTCTTCCGTATCAGCCATTTCAGCCATGTTTCCTAAATACATCACTCCCACACGGTCACTGATATGGCGAACTACCCCAAGATCATGGGCAATGAATATATAAGTCAGTTTCAGCTCTTTCTGAAGATCCTGCATCAAGTTGAGAACTTGTGCCTGGATCGATACATCGAGTGCTGAAACGGGCTCATCAGCAATAATGAGTTTTGGATTTGTCATCAATGCCCGGGCAATGCCGATGCGCTGGCGCTGCCCGCCACTGAATTGGTGAGGGTAGCGTTTTGCGTGATAACTGCTCAATCCGACAATCTCCAAGAACTCATGAACTTTTTGCTTTCTTTCTTTCGGATCTCCGATATTATGGACGTTCAAAGGTTCCATCAATATTTTTTCAATCGTATGGCGAGGATTCAATGATGCATAAGGATCCTGGAACACCATTTGAATATCGCGTCTCGCCTTGCGCATTTCATTATTCGAAAGTGAAGTAAGCTCTTGCCCGTCAAATGTGACTTTCCCTTCAGTCGGTTCAAGCAGCCTCATCAGCATGCGGCCGGTAGTGGATTTCCCACATCCTGATTCCCCTACAATACCTAGTGTTTCTCCTTCTTTTACGGAAAAAGAGATGTCATCCACCGCTTTTACATGATTGCTCACTCTGCCGAAAATGCCTGATTTAATAGGAAAATACTTTTTCAGGCCCTCAACTTTTAACAATTGTTCGGTCATGCTTTTCTGCCTCCTTCGGATCAAATAGGAAGCACCGGGTCTGATGCTCTTCAGTTGTCTGGTAAAGCGGCGGAGTTTCCTCTAAACAGCGGTCGAAAGCGAATTCACATCTAGGTGCAAATCGGCAGCCGGTTTTGATCGAACCGGGTTTAGGAACATTCCCGGGAATCGAATAAAGACGCTCTTTCTTGAATCTCATGTCAGGCACCGATTCCAGCAGCCCCCTTGTATATGGGTGCTGTGGATCTTTGAATATCGCATCCACCGGCCCTTCCTCAACAACTTTACCGGCATACATGACCACGACTCTTTCACACGTTTCCGCAACGACCCCAAGATCGTGTGTAATGAGCAATACAGCTGTATTCAACTCTTTATTCAGATTCTTGATCAGTTTCAGAATCTGAGCCTGGATAGTCACATCCAGCGCAGTTGTCGGTTCATCCGCAATCAGCACTTTCGGGTCGCACAGCAGCGCCATGGCAATCATGACACGCTGCCTCATTCCACCGGAAAGTTGATGGGGATATTCTTTCATCAAACCTTCCGCACGCGGCAGTCCGACCAGTTTCATCATTTCAACCGCACGATTGTAAATCTGCTTTTTCGACCAGTCCTTCTTATGGATTTTTACCGCTTCCTCCAATTGGTTGCCGATAGTAAACAGCGGATTCAGTGAAGTCATCGGCTCCTGGAAAATCATTGCTATTTCATTGCCCCGGATATCGCGCATTTTTTTCTCGGGCAGTTTTGTTAAATCCTGATCTTCAAATAAGATTTCACCATTGGTGATTTTACCGGGAGGACTAGGAACCAATCCCATGATTGACAAGGAAGTAACACTCTTGCCGCAACCCGATTCACCTACAATTCCCAAAACTTCCCCTTCACGGATATGGAAGTCAACATTGTCGACAGCCGGTACCTCGCCGTCATCTGTGAAAAAGGTAGTCTGCAAACCTTTTACTTCTAAAATCTTCTCTCTTTCTATCATTTGGCCACCCCTTTTACACAAAAATAATTCTGAATATTTTATTTCTTTTAATTATACGTAAATTCAAACTATATGCAATAGTTCTTTTTATGGGGCTTCCTGATAAATTTTTATGAATAAAAAAAGCCAGCCGATAAATATTTCGGCTGACTTTCTATAAACACCTATATTATGGAAGGAAGTTTTTTTATTTGAAATGCTGAACCTGGAAAAGGTTATAGTATACCCCTTTTTGTTTCATCAATTCGTCATGTGTGCCCTGTTCAGCAAGATTACCATGGTCAATGACAAGAATTTGATCAGCATGGGTAATTGTCGATAAACGATGGGCAACTATTAATGTTGTTCTGTCATGTGCGAGGCGCTCAAGCGAATCCTGGATCAATGATTCACTTTCCAGATCAAGTGCTGAAGTCGCTTCATCGAGAATAAGCATTGGCGGATTTTTCAGGAATACACGAGCAATCGCAATGCGCTGTTTCTGCCCTCCTGACAATTTCACACCACGTTCACCGACTTTGGTGTCATAGCCTTCCGGCAGCAACTCAATAAAGGCATGGGCGTTCGCGGCTTTGGCAGCAGCTTCAACTTCTGCGTCAGTAGCGTCAGGTTTTCCCATTAAGATATTGGCTTTAACTGAATCACTGAAAAGAATAGAGTCCTGCAGGACAAGGCCGATCTGATCACGCAGCGTGTGGATGCTGACATCTTTCAGATTATGGTCATCCATATAGATGCCGCCCTCCGTCACATCATAGAAACGCGGAATCAGTGACACAATCGTCGATTTACCGCCGCCGCTCATGCCCACCAGCGCTACAGTTTCACCCGGTTTCACGGTGAAACTCATATTGGACAGCACTTCCGAACCGCCATCATTATAATGGAAAGAAACGTTGCGGAATTCCAGTTTTCCATCAACCACTTTCAAATCACGCGCACCTTTTTTATCTGTAACGTCGTAATCTTCATCGACCAGTTCAAATACCCGGTCCATCGATGCCAAAGACTGGACAAGCGTCGTGGAAGAATTGACAAGACGGCGCAGCGGATTATAAAGGCGTTCGATATAAGCGATGAACGCAACCATTGTACCAAGCGACAAATCACCCTGTATAACCTGATAACCTGCATAGCCGATCACTAGTAATGGCGCGACGTCAGTAATGGTATTGACCACCGCGAAAGCTTTCGCATTCCATTTCGTATGGTCGATTGCTTTTTCTAAAAATTGATCGTTCGTATCATTAAAGATTTTCTGTTCGTGCTTTTCCAGCGCAAAATTTTTGATGATGCTCATTCCCTGCACACGTTCATGAAGATAACTTTGGACATTTGCCAGTGCCTGGGAGCGTTCACGCGTCAAATCGCGAAGGCGGCCGAAGAAATACTTCACGCTTAGCGCATAGAACGGGAACGCTAAGAGAGCTACGATTGTCAGCGAAACATCCATCGACAACATAATACCGATGGCGATGAGAATCGTCGCCAAATCGAGCCAGACATTCATCAATCCGATCATCACAAAATTTTTCGTCTGCTCCACATCGTTGATGACACGCGAGATGATCTCACCGGCGCGTGTATTGGCATAATATCTGAGGCTTAACCGTTGAAGGTGTCCGTAAAGATATCCACGGATGTCATAGAGGATTTTATTGCTTACATACTGTGCATAATACTGCCGGAAATATTCAATCGGCGGCCGGAGAAGAAAGAACACGATTGCCGTTCCGCCAAGCCATAAATACAGCTGTTCCAATTTTTCCTGGCTCGACAGCGCTTCCGCCCCGATAATATCATCGATGACGATTTTGATGAGCAAAGGGATGAAAAGCGGAATCGCAAATTTAAATATACCAATAAGGATGGTTAATGCTATTTGCCAATAATATGGCTTTACAAAATGCATGTATCGTTTCATGCTGCTTTGTTTCTTATCGTTCAAACTATTCACTCCAATCTGACTTCAAAATGAAAAACCTGTTGGCTGGCAACAGGTTTTCATACTATTCAACGGATCCGGTTATGTCTGTGGAATTCATAACGGTCCGTCCATACTTCGATGAAGTCCTGGGCAAACGGGCCTCTGCGCTGTTTGATCCAACCTATCAGCTTTTCGACATTGCGATAAAGAATCTGGTCGATCACTTCAGGGTAGCCCATCTGCCTTTTGTGGTCTTCATACTCGTCTTCATCCAATAATGTGTAAGACATGTCCGGAAACACTTTGACATCTAGGTCGTAATCGATGTATTTCAAAGAACCATTATTATATACGAATGGTGAACTGATATTGCAATAATAATAGACACCATCATCACGAAGCATGCATATGATATTAAACCAATGCTCCGCATGAAAATAACAAATCGATGGTTCGCGCGTAAGCCACGTCCTGCCATCCGATTCGGTTACCAGGGTCCGTTCATTCGCACCGATTACAATGTTATTTGTACCTTTCAAAACAGTTGTTTCCTGCCAGACACGGTGGATTCGGCCGTTGTGCTTGTAACTGTGGATTTGTATCGTTTCTCCCTCTGCGGGAATCGCCATGTCCATCCCACCTTCTCGTCTAAGCCCTTATATTATCTGCTATTTCAATATTATATCAATCAATTCTGAAAACATACAGCAATACGGCGAGAAAGGCAAAAAATTACATAACGACCGAGCGTCCGCCGTCTACGATAATTGTCTGGCCGCGGATCATATCCGAATCGTCGGAAATCAGGAACATGGCCGTCTTGACCATGTCTTCGATTTCGACCATGCGTCCTGCCGGTGTGTTGACACGTGCATCATTCAGTAGATCATCGCGGTTGGGAAAATGTTTTAACGCTTCCGTATCGAGTGCCCCGCCGGAAACCGTATTGACCGAAATTCCTTTGGGCGCAAGTTCTACCGCCAAATAACGGGTGATTGATTCGACAGCCGCTTTCGAAACTCCGATAGTCGTATAATTTTCAAGATAGCGTATTGAGCCGAGTGAACTGATGCCCACGATTTTGCCGCCTTTATCCATCAGTTTTGCAGCTTCCTGAGCTCCAAAAAGCATGGCTTTTGCATTGATATTCATCGTCCAGTCCCAATGTGATTCTTCCAGCTCCATAATAGGGCGTAGAACACCGGATGCGGCGTTGGATACGAAAACATCCAATCTGCCGAACTCCTCTTTGATCGTTTCGAACATGCCGCGCAGCTTCTCAACATCTCCCACATTCGCTCTAACCAGTAATGCTTTGCGGCCACGCGCTTCAACTTCCTTCACTGTGTCAAGTGCCGCTGTTTTGCTGCGTGCATAGTTGACCACGATATCGTATCCTTCTTCTGCCAATGCGATTGCCATCGCCTTGCCAAGACCTCTGCTGCTTCCTGTTACCAATGCCACTTTTTGTTCAGCCATCGTTATACATCTCCTCTGCTTTTTAAAGCTGTTTTCATTTTTTGAACCGGACCTGATATCGGCAGCAATTCCATTTCCACCGAATCTACCCATTTCATATTTTCTTGGATCTCCAAGTCTATACCTTCGGCAATAAAGCCATCCACATTCCATGTTAAATGAGAAAAGACATGTTTGAAAGAAGTAATTTTCTCCGCTTTCGCAATTGTTCCGTTAAACTGTTCGGATAGGAGCTCCTCGATTTCTGCCCCATCTATGCTATCCGGCAATTCCAGCATCGGAAATTGCCACATATTGGCCAGCAGGCCTTTTGAAGAACGTTTTTCCATCAATAAAGACTCGCCGTTTCTTATCGCGACCATCGCGTAATTTACCGCTTTATTGTTTTTCGCTTTGGTTTTTACCGGAAGCTCATGTTGGCGCCCTTCGTGAAACGCGGCACAATGTTCACGAACCGGACACAGCAGGCATTTCGGTGAAGTCGGTGTACAAATGAGCGCCCCCAGCTCCATCAGGCCCTGATTAAAAGCGGAAGGATCTTCATGGCTGATTAATTCAGTAACCGCTTCTTCAAAAACTTTGCGTGTTTTGGGTTTCGCTATATCTTCTTCTATTAAAAGAATTCTTGATAGAACCCGCATTACGTTTCCATCAACAGCATGTTCCGGCAAACCATAGGCAATGCTGAGCACCGCTCCTGCTGTATAAGGTCCGACACCTTTTAGAGCTGAAATCTCCTTTCGGCTTGACGGAACCTTGCCTCCGTAATTTTCAGCTACTTCCTGAACACCTGCCTGAAGATTTCGCGCCCGTGAATAATAGCCAAGTCCTTCCCACTGTTTCAAAAGAATTTCTTCATCAGCATTCGCCAGATCGTGCAGCGTGGGAAACTTTTCGACAAACCGTTTATAATAGGGAATAACTGTGTCCACCCGGGTTTGCTGCAGCATGATTTCAGAAATCCATATTTGGTAAGGGTCGGCAGTTCGCCGCCATGGCAAATCCCTTTTTTCTGCATGAAACCAGTCAATCAAGTCAGTTTGAAATTGTTTTTTTTCTATATTAATAGTGGAACCCTCCAATGATTCTAGATTATTTCATTTAAATTCAGGGTATGTAATAAGTAGCAGCGACGGACATCTTCACGAGAAACAGCCGTCATTAAGCAAATTTTTTTCGAAGGGGGATGAGACGATGGATACAGGCACACACCTCGTCATGGGCATCGCGCTCGGCGGCCTCGCAATGGCTGACCCTGTTGTAGCGAACGATACAGTAACCATGACCGCAGTCATCGCAGGCACCATCATCGGCTCGCAAATCCCGGATGTTGATACGGTACTCAAATTACGGGACAACGCAGTCTATATACGTCATCACAGAGGTGCTACCCATTCAATTCCTGCTGTATTGACGTGGCCGCTGTTATTATCCGGCGCATTGTGGTTCATTTTCCCGGAAGTGAATTTGCTCCACCTTTGGTTATGGACGTTCCTCGCAGTTGTTCTGCATGTTTTTGTCGATATATTCAATTCTTACGGCACGCAGGCATTGAGGCCGTTCTCCAATAAATGGGTAGCGCTTGGAGTCATCAATACATTCGACCCCATTATTTTCGGCGCGCATGTCATCGCCTTGATGATCTGGGCATTCGGCGCCAATCCGGTATGGACAATCAGTATCCTGTACGTGGTGCTCGTGTTTTATTATATCTCACGCTTTGCATTGCAATCAGCCATTAAACACGCCATCCGGAATACAGTTCCTGGCGCCACTGAAATATTCGTTGCACCGACGATGCGATATTTCCATTGGCGGATAGCAGCAGACACAGACAAACATCATTATGTCGGCCGCGCATATGGCCGGACAATAAACTTCTATGACAAGTTCATGAAGAAACCCTTGCCTGAAAGTGAATTGATCCAGACCGCTCTTAAAGATAAAAACCTCTCAGCATTTGTTTCTTTTTCTCCATTATATCGCTGGGAAATAAATGAATATGGTGATATCTATGAAGTCCGATTAATCGATCTCAGGTATCGCAGCAATGATTATTATCCATTTGTGGCAGTTGCCCATCTGGACCAGGACTATAATATACTCAACTCGTATACCGGCTGGATTTTCAGTGAAGATAAACTTCGTAAAAAATTGGATTTCAGCCATAACTGATAATAATCACAAAACGCACACTCAAGTGGTGTGCGTTTTTACTTTGCTTTTTTGCTTATCGGAACTTGTTTTAATCGTTCAGCAAATGGGCGTATTTTGGATTGCTTGCCGCAAATTCGTGGATATTCCCGCCGTAGCTGTCGATCCACTGGCGTACAACTTTCTCTACCACTTCCGTCCCTTGGTAATCGTAGCCTGCTTTCGCATATGACGATTCAAAATCTGAAGCAAGAAGCTCAATCCACGTACGCGCCTTCTCTTCAGAGATATTCGGATTTTTCTCCTGCAACTCGCTTGTCAATTGCTCAATAACTTCTTTCATCCTTTTACTTCCCTTCTTTTAACGGGCGCAGCATGGAAATTGGCAATGCTTCTGTGAATTTTTCGCTTCCGAGGCGATAGCCCCATGCAAAACGGCCCTTCAGATAATCGATCTGGAAATAAACATTCGGGTCTCCCTCAATACGGTAGACTTCCCCTTTTTTGAAATCTTCCGGTTCGAGCAAATAAGAAGCTGCCATAATAGCTTTGCGTTCCAAAACCGCGAATTCATTGATGATTCCCAGTTGTTCAGCTTTTCGTGCTTTTTCCTTCAGTCTTGCTATTTCCGTACGCAGTTCCTGTTCGTCCATCTGGCTGTAACGTTTTTCTTCACTCATCTTCGTTCTCCTTTTTCTCTAAATATTCATTGATGACTTCTGCGGGGAACCCTTTTTGGTACAAGCCCTGCTTCACTTTCGATTTCAGGTCATAGCCGGTCAATTTGCTGCTGTGTTTGCGCCAAAGCTTGTCGCCTTGGGCTGCAACAATATCCGTCCATTGGTCTTCATCTTTTTCCAAATCCAAATCTGTGATCGCCAGCTTGATCACTGAATACGAATAACCTTTACGAAGCAAAGTATCACTTATTTTCTGTTCGATCTGCCTTGGCGTCTTCGTTTTTTCCTTGTCGGCCATTTTCTCTGCCAGACCCTTGGCAAGTTCCACCTGCTCTTCTTCTGAATAGGAAGCGAGAACATCTTTTTGCACCTGTTTATCAATCCCTTTCTTTTGCATATCCTGTTGGATCGCTTTCGGCCCTTTTTTGGATGATCTCATCTGCGTCCGCATCAGTGCCTCCGAAAAAGCGCGGTCATCAAGAAAGTTCAGTTCATATAATTTTTTTATCGCTTCATCTATTACTGCTTCCCCAAATTCTTTGTCTTTCAGTTTCTGGCGCACTTCGTTTTCACTGCGCATTCTGAAACTCAAAAAATCGAGGGCTTTATTGAATGCTTTACGGATTTCATCTTCGAAATTCATTTCTTCGATGGTCCACTGGTCCAGCTCTTTGCCTTTGGTCAATTGATACCTGACGAGCACCGTTTCATCGACACTGAAAGCAAACTTTTCCTCCAGAAAAATATTGTAGCGTTCCGGATTGTTTTTTCCCTGTGTGATTTTTGTAATTATGGGCATCGGGCGGCACCTCTTTCTTCCCTTCTAAGTATAACCTTTTAAGGGCTTAAATGCATCGATTCAGGGTACTATATAGGAAATGGAGGCGATATGCATGAAGATTGCAATCACTGGAGGAACCGGTTTTGCCGGCAATGAAATGACGAAGTTATTTCGTCAGCAAGGACATGAAGTTTTTATCCTGACGCGAAGCCCGAAACCATCTGATAATGGTGTCCATTATGTCGAATGGCTGACTGACGGCGCAAAACCTGAGCAACAACTGGCAGGTATTGATGCCTTTGTAAACTTGGCGGGTTCATCCATCAATGATGGGCGCTGGGATGATGAGCAAAAGAAACTGATCTACAGCAGCCGAGTCGAAGCGACCAATGAAGTGCTGCGCATCATCGAGGAATTGGAACAAAAACCGAAAGTGCTCGTGAACGCAAGTGCTGTCGGTATTTATCCCGCCTCAACAGAAAAATCCTATACAGAGCAATCGACTGTTCGAGGTGACGACTTCCTCGCCAAAACTGTTGTTGAATGGGAACGCCTTGCAAATGAAGCGAAAGACTTGGGTGTGAGGGTTGCTTGCGGACGTTTCGGCATCATTCTCGGCAAAAAAGATGGAGCTTTGCCGTTGATGGCGCTGCCTTATAAACTTTTTGGCGGCGGAACAGTCGGCTCTGGCCGCCAATGGCTGTCATGGATTCACGTGCAGGATGTTGCCCGGGCAGTTTTATTCGCCATTGAAACGGAAGAGCTGAGCGGACCTTTTAATGTGACTGCCCCCTATCCAAAACGCATGAAGGATTTCGGCAAGGAAGTTGGCCGAGCTTTGGGACGTCCGCATTGGTTCCCAGTACCTGAGTTCGCCCTAAAAGCTGTGCTCGGAGATAAGAGCCGCCTCGTTCTAGAAGGGCAGCGTGTTTTGCCGGAAGTTCTGCAGCAGCATGGTTTCGAATTTGCCTACCCCGATCTCAGATCAGCTCTGGCTGATATCTATAAATAGGGCTATAATGTAGGGATGACCAAAAGAAGGACGTGTGCACTATGAATGAAAAACCTATTATGGAAACCGGACAGAAATTTCCGTTGACGATCAAAAGGCTTGGCATCAACGGCGAAGGCATCGGTTTTTTTAAACGCAATGTCGTTTTTGTTGCCGGTGCACTGCCCGGTGAAGAAATCACCGCGCAAATTACAACGGTCAAACGAAATTTTGCCGAAGCCCGCATCGTAAAAATGCGGAAACCTTCACCACACCGCCAGACTCCTCCCTGTCCCGTGTATGAAGCGTGCGGAGGGTGCCAGCTGCAGCATTTGACATATGAACAGCAGTTAGTTGAAAAACGCGACCTTGTCGTGCAGGCACTTGAGCGCTATTTAAAAGGCGTCGATGTCAAAATCGAAAATACCATCGGCATGGAAGATCCATGGCATTACCGCAATAAAAGCCAGTTCCAGACACGCCTGAAGGGTTCGAAGGTCATCGCAGGTTTATTTGCGGAAGGATCACATCAATTGCTTGATATCGAACAATGCATCGTGCAGCATCCGGATACAACTGTTATCACCAATTCCGTGAAACGGGTACTCGAAGAACTGCGGATTCCGATTTATGACGGCAAAACGATGCAAGGCGTCATTCGGACAATCGTCGTCCGCACTGGCATTGAAACCGGCGAGATCCAATTGGTGCTGGTGACAACGCGCTCTAAAATTCCTAAAAAGGAATTATTGCTTGAAAAATTGAAAGACCTCGATGTCAACCTTGTCTCAATCGTCCAAAACATCAATCCTGAAAAAACTTCGCTTATTTTCGGAGAAGAGACAGTTACTTTGTATGGCAAAGATACCATCCACGAAAAACTGGGCGAGCTTGCATTCGACCTTTCGGCCCGCGCCTTTTTCCAGCTGAATCCGAAGCAGACCGTCAAGTTGTATGATGAAATCAAACGTGCTGCAGAGTTGACCGGCACCGAAAAAGTCGTCGATGCTTATTGCGGCGTCGGTACAATCGGTTTGTGGCTTGCCGACGGCGCAGGTGAGCTACGAGGAATGGACACTATCCATGACAGCGTTGTAGATGCGAAAGCAAATGCCAAACGGCAAGGCGTCAAAGCGAAATATGTTACCGGAACTGCGGAAAAGTGGCTGGATGTCTGGAGCAATGAAAATTTTGTACCTGATGTACTGACGGTAGATCCCCCGCGTACCGGACTGGCTGACTCCCTGTTGAAAACGATTTTGAAGGTGAAGCCGAAACGTTTCGTCTATACATCGTGCAATCCTTCCACACTTGCGAAGGACCTTCAGCAATTGACGAAAATTTACCGGATCGAATACATCCAGCCTGTCGATATGTTCCCACAGACAGCGCAGGTTGAATCGGTAACGAAACTTGTATTGAAATAGGAAAAAGACCTTCGGATTTTCTCCGAAGGTCTTTTTATGTCGAGAAACATCATCTGCTTCAATCATTTCGCTGCATATCTTTTAATGTCTCGAAGCTAGCGCAGCGATGCAGAGACAGGCGGACGCGTTCCGCAGGGAGCCGCCTGCTGCTGCATTTTGAATCTGTGGGGAAACTGAGTAACTGCTTTTTCAACGAACCCATTTCTTAAATTTTTTCTTTATAGAAAGCGATTCTAAGATATGGAGCAAAACAGCGAGACTCCCAGGTGAGCAGGCGAATGCCGACGAAGTGCAAGATCCACTCGGGCGAAGTGGAACGAGACCGAGTTAGCTCAGTGCGAGCCAAGAATTGGCCGAAGGTAGTGAGGCCGGCTCTTTGCGACGAAGCTAGCGCAGCGATGCAGGAGCACGGTTTTTGGAAAGCGAAGCTGTTTTGCGTAATATCGATTACTTACCTTTACTTCTTTCTTCGTAATTAAAGCCTTATTCCATAGCAGGTTTGCTGATTTTATTGCCTCGAAAAGCGATGATAGTGAAAATGATGAGAAGTATCAAAGCGATCAGCAACAGGAAACTCAGCTCATCTGTAACTTCAATGAATAATCCGCCAAGGGCAGGGCCGGCGAGGCTGCCGATACTGAATGCAATGCCGCACAACAGGTTGCCCGTCGGCAGCAATTCCCTCGGCATAAGATCTGCCATATAGGAAATCCCCAGTGAGAAGGTCGATCCAACGAACATCCCGGCAACGATGAAGAATGCCAGGGTCACCCAAGCGTTCGATTCGAAAAAGCTGGCGGTTCCGAAAGCCACGGCTCCCCCGAAGAGGGCAAGCAGCAAAACTTTTCGCCTGCCGATCCGGTCACTCAATTCACCAAGCGGCAACTGAGTCGCAATGGCACCAAGCGAAAACGCGGCGAGCATATAGGAAACCATGGAAACATCAATCGACTGCCTCAAAGCGTATACAGGATAGATGGCATTTAAGGACGCTTCCAGGAATCCGTAGCCAAGCGGCGGTAAAAAGGCGAACCAGCCGATGATAATGGCTGCTTTAAAACGGCTTAAAGTTCCGCTGGCCGTCATAGCACTTGTGGTGGTTTCGGGAAAATCATTTCTCAGGAAGAAAACCAGCACCCATGCTGAAAGGCATAAAAGTCCTGATATAATGAACGGCAAGGCTTCGAAAATGTTAACAAGAGGTACAAATAACGGCCCCGCTCCAAATCCTATGCTGAAAGACATGCCATATATGGCGATGTTTCTGCCCATCCGATTCTGTGCGGATGTACTGGTGATCCAAGTTTGGGTCGAAAAATGGAGCGCCTGGTCGCCGACTCCAATCAGGATTCGGAGGAAAAACCAGAACAGAACCGATTTCCATAAAGGAAATAACAGCAGGGACAAGATAACCAGTCCTCCGCCTATAATAATGATCGGCTTAAAACCGAAACGCCGCAATTGCGGCTCCATAAAGGGTGCGATTATTAACGTACCTATGTATAAACCGGTAGCGCTCAATCCGTTTAAAGCAGAGGAAACCCCGTCCTGCTCAAAAATAACCGCAATCAGCGGCAACAGCATTCCCTGCGAAAATCCGGAAATAGATACTATAGCGACAAGGATCCAGAAACGCCCATTGTCACTTCTTAAATAATTTTTCATGATGGCTCCTTCCAGTAAGCACCTTCTTTTGTATTTGAATGGAATTCAGATACAATTTTATCATAAGGAGGAGATGGAAGATGAAATTTTCAATGAATGAAAATGGTTTTTCGGGTGATTTGCCTTTTGGCGAACTGGCCGTTTCAACAAATGAGGAGTACGGTTTCCGCCCATACCAGTTGCTGGTGGCTTCACTGGCGGTTTGCAGTGCCGGGATTATAAGAAAAGTTCTGGAAAAACAGCGGATGCCCGCAGAAGATATACAGGCGGAAGTAAAAGAAATCATACGCATCGATGAAGAAGCGGGACGCGTTTCAAAAGTACATCTGCATTTCCTCATCAAAGGCGATATTGATGAATCGAAGATGCCCCGTGTGATGGAGTTGACAAGAAAGAATTGCTCGATGGTCCGTTCTGTGGAAAATTCGATTGAAGTTGTAGAAACATACGAACTCGTATAAACCAATAAAAGCTCAGTCCGTATCTGAATATCAGATTGCGGCTGAGCTTTTATGTTTCGTTTTCATTTTCGCTTTTTCTCATAAGACCATTTTTTCGGCTTGTGCCGGTGAAATGTTCGAACCCCCTCCTTTTACTTGTAAGTTATTGAATGGTTTCGACTATTCATTATGGCCTCCTCTCTATTGATTACCCATACACTAACACAGATTTTAAATTAAGTAAATATTCAAAAAAGAAAAACTATTAAAATCTCTCTTTTTACCTATGTTTAATTGAAATCCATTAGTAAATCAGCTACGATAGAATGCGAAATGAGGTGTACCTTATGGGAAAATCCATCACTGATAAGGAAAAACAAGTAAGTTATATGAAACAGCGCTTAAATATGTTCCTTGACGTTCTCGATTCGATTGAACCGGAAACTGCTGAACTTGAAGATATTGACCGCTTGATTGCGATGGTAGATGAATTGGATGGCAAAATGCAGCAATTCAAAAATCGCCCTTCTGATGAAAACTAATATACAGACAAAAAACGCCGGACAAACTTGTCAATTCAAGTTTGTCCGGCGTTTTTGTTATAGCGCTTAATGATGTCGCGGCGTGTCTGCATGACTGCATTTACCTGCCCCCCCACCATTAAAAGAATGGCTGATACGTATAACCACAGCATTAGCATGATTACACCGCCAATTCCTCCATAAGTCGCTGAATAATTTGCGAAATTATTAATATAGACTGAAAACCCGAAAGATACCGCCAACCAGCCGACCGAAGTAAAAGCCGCTCCAGCCAGCACAGATTTAAAATCCAGTTTAACATTGGGGGCTGCCCAGTAGATTACTGCGGCTACTACAAATATGATCAAGGGCGGAATCGTAAAACGCAATGTATTCCACGTTTCCAAAAACCCTGCTTCCAGACCAAAAAATGAAAAGATGAAAATACCGATCTGGCGGCCAAAAATCGGCAGGACCAGCGCAATCAGCAAAATGAATATCATTAAAACAGTGGTGATAATCGACATGCCTCTCGCAATGAGAATTGGACGATTTTCTTCTACTCCGTAAGACCGGTTCAATGATTTTATTAGTGCGTTCATACCAAGGCTGGCGGACCAGATAGTGGCAATAAGACCGAAGGAAAGCAAGCTCCGGTTTTCCTGGGTCAATATTTCATTCAAAGTTTCTTCGATAAGAAGGTAGATTTCACCAGGCACCACATTCGCCATGAATTGATAAATCTGATCTTCAGCGATGTTCAAGTAAGGCAGCAAGGTAATCAGAAATATAAGCAAAGGAAAAATAGACAACAGGAAAAAGAACGCTAACTGCGCTCCAAGTCCTGTGACATCTACATCGTTGATTCTTTTCCATAATTCCTTTAGAAATCCGGAGGGGCGAGTGACATCGTAACTAGGCTCCTTCGCCTCCGAACTTTCCGGCGGAAGATCTGATTCTGTTTTCTGGTTTTTTTTCAGGGAATTATTGCTTTTTCCCATATTCCGCATCGCGGTTCGAATTATTGTTTGATGAACTGCTGTTATCATCAGTCAAAGATGATGAAGCGGAAGGGTTGTCTTCCTTGAGTGCTGACTTGACATCTTGCGTCGAATCGACAACTGCTTCTTTCGTATCGATAAACGCCTCTTTCGTATCCATCGCCATTTCTTTTACTTGAGGAGTCAATTCTTTCAATTCATTGACTTTGTCCCCTACGTAAGAAGCGTCTTCGGAAACGCGCTCATAAAGATTCTGGAATTTACTTGCCTGCTGTTGAACTGCAGACTTCAATTCATCTTTATTGTTTGCATAGTATTTCGCATTCTCAGAAACTTTTTTCGATTTCTGCATAACATCATTGCGGGTATTGCGGTCGAATAGGGAAATAATGACACCTACTGCCGCTCCTACTAATAATCCTGTCATCAATTTGTTTTGGCTCATTCTGAATTCCTCCCAAAGAATAGTTTGTTCTAACGTGTCTTTTGAATTTTTCCCTATTCTCAACATATTTAAACTTCTCTGTATTTAAATTTTAAAAAACCCTTGACTATCGGCAAGAACTTTCGGAATATTAAATCATTGGGAGGTGCAAAATTATTTCAGGAAAACAGAATTACATAACTTAGGGGGAAATTAGATGGAAAGCTTTGAAAAGTTATTGGGAGAAATCAGTGGTTATGTATGGGGTGTCCCGCTCTTAATCCTAATTGTCGGTACAGGAATTTATCTCACAGTACGGCTTGGATTCCTTCAGCTTCGTTTATTGCCTTATGCACTTAAATTAACTTTCTCCAAAAATGTAGATAAAGATTCCAAGGGAGATATCTCCCACTTCCAGGCTCTTTCCACTGCCATGGCGGCAACAGTCGGTACCGGTAATATTGTCGGGGTCGCGACTGCAGTCGTACTTGGTGGTCCAGGAGCTATCTTCTGGATGTGGCTTTCTGCATTCTTCGGAATGGCTACAAAATACGGTGAAGCGGTATTGGCTGTTAAGTATCGTATTACCGATTCGAAAGGACAGATGGCAGGAGGGCCGATGTATTATTTAGAGCATGGCCTGAAACAGAAATGGCTTGCTGTCCTATTCGCTATTTTTGGCGCAATCGCGGCGTTCGGAATCGGCAATATGACACAATCCAATTCTGTCGCTTCAATTGTTGACGAAACTTTCGGCCTGACTCCATGGGCTACAGGACTTATCCTTACTGCCTTTGCAGGATTAGTAATCCTGGGCGGAATTAAAACGATTGGTAAAGTTACCGCATTCTTCGTTCCTTTTATGGTTTTGTTCTATGTTATTGCAGGATTAGTAATTATGGTCATGAATTTCGACTTGATCCCTGCCACTCTCGGCACAATCTTCAGTGCCGCGTTTACAGGTGAAGCTGCTGCCGGTGGTGCCATCGGTGCCGCAATCCGTTATGGTGTTGCCCGCGGGGTATTCTCCAACGAAGCCGGTCTGGGTTCTGCTCCAATCGCTGCTGCAGCAGCCAAAACAGATATGCCTGGCCGCCAGGCATTAGTATCGATGACACAGGTTCTTTTCGATACATTGATCGTTTGTTCGATTACAGGAATAACGATTGTCATGTCCGGTCTGTATACACAAGAAGGACTTGAAGGTGCACCTTTGACTAGTGCGGCATTTGGCCAGTATCTTGGCGGAGTAGGTCCTTACATTGTTGCATTCGGTTTGATATTCTTCGCATCTTCGACAATTATCGGCTGGTCTTATTACGGCGAGAAATGTTTCCAATATTTATTCAAGAGCCCGAACTTGCTTATAGTATACCGTGTACTATTTGTTGGAGCTGTCTTCCTTGGCGCAACTGCTTCACTTACGGTCGTCTGGACATTCTCTGATGTTATGAACGGCTTAATGGCAGTGCCGAACTTAATCGGTCTTCTTGGCCTGTCAGGTGTAATCGTTTATGAAACGAAGAGAATCGTTGCAAAAGCGAAAGAAGAAAAAGAAGAGAAAGCGGAACTTGCACGTTCAGGAAATTGACATTTTTTTTGATAAGTGAAATGATAAGGCATACCATACCGAAAGGCAGGAACTTATGATGGACTTATCGAAACAGTCTCCAGAAAACGTCAATTACATGATCGAGGAAATAAAAGCTAAATTGCGGATGGTCAATGTCGATGCGATGAAAGCTGAACATTTCAATGCTTCACAGTATGAAGATTTGCGCGATTTGTACGAAATGGTCAAAAAGCGTGATAATATCACACCAAACGAAATGCAGGCAATCGCTCAGGAACTTGGCTCATTGCGGAAATAAGAAAAGCGACATCAAAAGCTGGGCCGTTAGAGTCTGGACAAAGAAAAGCCCCCGAAATTTTTTCGGGGGTTTTATTTATGGTGATTTCTATTGAGGTTTCCTGTACTGCGCAATATACCAGCCGCCCTCTTTGATCACTGTATGGATGCCGAGCATATCCAGTCCGGCTGCTTCCCCCCAACCACGCAACTCTTCGCGGGTAGGAAGACGATACAGGTTGTCGAAAGAAGAAAAGAAGCTATTGAAGACATTTGCAAAAGGAGGATCATCGCTGCTGCCTGCGATAGGTGTGACGATGGACAGGATGCCGTTCGGACTCACCCAGTCAGCCAATTCGTGAATCAGCGCTTCCCGCTTTTCAAGATCGATATAATGCAGAACATTATTCATCATGACCATATCAAAAGGCTGATCGGGGTTGTAATCCCACAAATCCGCATTTTGAATTTGTATATTGTCATCATCTGCTGTCAGCTGCTGTGCTTTCTCTGTCACTTCTTCACTGATTTCAATTCCGGTAAATTGAGTTTCAGAAAATCGGCCAGCCAATTTTTTGATGTAGCCCGCTTCCCCGCAGCCGATATCCAGTACAGACCGGACATTGTTTTCGCGGATGCGCTTCGACATTTTCGGCATGGCCAGCACTTCAAGCAATCTGCTGGTTTCCGCAACTGTACCGGCGTGCTTTTCTTCATCAAAATGAAGGCGGTTGCTGTTGCGTATCATTTCAGGGTAATTCAAAAGTGTCGGAATATGAAGCTCCATCATCTCCTTCAGTAATACGCCTGAAGAATTATTTCCTTTCGGTTTAGGCAATTTCCATGAATTGGCGAGCTTGTGGCGTCCGCGCCCGGCCTCTTTAAGGTGTCCGATGGAAACGCCGACCGCCACCCATTGTTCAAGAAGGTCTTCGTCCAATCCGTAAGCATCTGCAACATCTGATTTTGCCATCGGACGTTCAAACGCCTTAAACAGATCCAGTTCATAACCGACATAGGCATGCCAACTGTAAAGGAACGGCTCATTTCTCTTCATATACATCCTGGCTTTAAACATTTTCATCACATCTATCATTTTAACCCCTCATCTTTCCATGGATAATCGTCTTCCCTTGTGTAATATCTCAGCTCTTTTGATTTTTTCGGGAGATCCCTCAAACGGACAGGGATAATGCCGCCCTGGATAAATCTGTCCCGCACATTTTCTTTCCACATGCCGAGCCCTGAGACATTGAGCATTTGCTTGAAATGAAGAATTGGATCCTCTTCCATCCGCTCAAATGTCTTCTGGCGAAGAAAGCTGACCGGTTTAAATGGATAGGAATAAGCAAGAGCGGCCAGATGGCTTAGCTGGATGACATGATCCGCCCTTTTATAACGGACCTTCTCATACCATTTCAGATTTCCAGGATTTTTTTTATGATTTCTAATCATATCCGCTGTGAGCTCGCCCAAAATATCTGCGTCCTGTATCGCCATATTCATGCCTTCTCCCGCCATAGGATGAACAGCATGCGCCGCATCCCCGATAATCGCTTTATTGTCCCTGACATAGGATGGTGCATGAAACATCACCGGAATCATCAATTGGATTTTTTTCCAGTCAGTCAATTGCTGGACATAGCCATCCATCGTCGGTGCAAGGTCTGTATAAAGCTTATGAAAATGGCTGATCGGTTTCTCTTTCAGTTCCTTATAATCACCTTCAGGAATCAGGTAAACTGATCGCACCTGATTGTCCGGCAATGGAAATAAACCAAGGAATCGATTATATGTAGAAATGATCTGGCCATCTGTAAAGTTTTCTGGCCTTGGGAAAGAAACAGTTAAGAAATGGTGATTATAGGTTGTTTGTTTGATCTCGATCTCCATGTGTTTTCTTGTCACAGATGCTCTGCCCTCTGCGCCAAAAAAGAAATCAGCTTCTACTTCAAATTTCTCTTTGCCTGATTTGAGCAATGCTGTCTTTTCGGTATATCCTGTGCAGGACGTTCCCGCCATATATTGAAAATTCTTATATTCAGATGCTGCTTTTAATAAGATATCTTTAAGCTCTTCATGATGAACCATGAAGGCCGCGTTGTATTTGCCAGGCAACACACTGTAATCCATGAAAGACTGGTCACGAACCTGGAGTGACCCCGACAGCTCGAGCATATCAAGGACTTTGATTTCATTGCTGCGGGCAGTGATTTCATCGTAAAGTCCCAAACCCTCGAATATCTGCATGCTTTTTGGCTGCAGCAATTCTCCCTTATAGGTAGGGGCTTTGGCCTTTAAACGCTCCGCCATCACCACATCGACATTGCGCTGAACAAGCTTAAGGTCTAATGCAAGGCCACCGATACCGCCACCGCTGATAAAGACTTGTGTTTTCATCAAACTCAGCTCCTCTCTACTGTATTCCTCAAACCTCCTTCAAAAAAACCTCTATGATTGCCTTCATTCTAAATAAAATCTGTTTATTTTAATTCAAATGAATACTTAAGACCTATAAAGTTATATTTATCCAATGTTTATCTAATTATTATGGATATTTAGCAGGCAGGCATTGCGGACTATGACTGAAAATTGATACTATAATAGAGATGAGAGGAGAGATTCATTTGACATCATTAAACGAGAAATTAACACGCTATGCAGAATTGGCGGTAAAGGTAGGCGTCAATATCCAGCCAAACCAGCAACTTTACATAGCAGCTTCACTGGAGGCTGCACCACTTGTGCGCCTGATAGTAAAAAAAGCTTACGAGACTGGAGCAAAACAAGTCTTTGTTGACTGGAATGACGATGAAGTCTCAAGACTGCGCTTCGAAATGGCGCCGGAAGATTCATTCTCGGAGTTTCCTTCGTGGAAAGTTCAGGAGCGTGAACAATTGGCTGAACAAGGTGCCGCGTTCATGAGCATCGTTTCGCAAAGCCCTGATCTTCTAAAAGGAATCGATTCGAAACGCATCGCCGCTTCACAAAAAGCAACCGGGCAAGCACTCAATAAGTATCGTCAATATGTCCAATCAGACAAAATCAGCTGGACTGTTCTAGCCGCTCCTTCTAAAGCATGGGCAGCAAAAGTTTTCCCGGACGTACCGGAGGATCAGCAAATCGACGCGCTATGGGAAGCTATTTTCAAAGCGGTGCGAGCGGATCTGGATCAGCCGATCGACGCTTGGAAAGAGCACGACGAATTATTGCATACGAAAGTCGATTATTTGAACGGCAAAAAATATGCAAAATTGCATTATACTTCCCCTTCCACTGATTTGGAAGTTGCCCTTCCTAAAGGACATTTGTGGTGCGGTGCAGGTTCAATCAATGAACAAGGCGATGCTTTCATGGCGAATATGCCAACTGAGGAAGTATTCACTGTTCCACAGAGAGACGGCGTCAACGGTTATGTTTCAAGCACAAAACCGCTTAGCTACGGCGGCAATATCATCGATGAATTCAAAGTGACTTTTGAAAATGGCCGTATTACAGATGTAACGGCAAAACACGGAGAAGATGTTCTGAAACAATTGGTGGACACGGACGAAGGCTCCCATTACCTGGGTGAAGTTGCTTTAGTGCCACATGAATCACCAATTTCAGCTTCCAACATTCTTTTCTACAACACGCTATTTGATGAAAACGCTTCAAACCATTTCGCAATCGGAAGCGCCTACTCATTCTGTCTCGAAGGCGGCAAGAAAATGTCTTCCGAGGAGTTGCTTGAACATGGTTTAAACCAGAGTATTACCCATGTTGACTTTATGGTCGGTTCTGAAGAGATGGACATTTACGGTATTCTGGAAGACGGTACACGTGAACCGATTTTCAGAAATGGCAATTGGGCATTTTAAATCTCACTAATTCGACACTTAATCTTTTTTCCATTATCATGTATACTAAGAAATGATAATCATAGTCGAGAGGGGAGTTATCATCATGTTGTCTGGTATTGTCACAGTATTAGGTTTTATGGCTGTAATCTTCATGTTTTTCTTCACGCTTCTCCATTATTTGGGGAAAGAATTGCATACACATGACGCAGAGCACGTAGATCCGCATCCGGAACGTAAATTCTGAGAATTATAGTTAGAAGCAGACTTTTTTATTAAAAAGGTCTGCTTTTTTAATAGGTTTAAATGACTGATAGATTACAATTCAGAAACATTTCATTTGCACATCGATTACATAATGAATCCTACGTCCTGCAATTCATCAACTTGCCAAGCCAATAGGCCCTCGTAATATTGCAGTCTGATGCCATTGAAAAAAGACGCGAATTTAAGCGTGTTAAAATTCAAAATGGACTTGTTTTATAATAGGAGGAGTTTAGGCATGTTTTCTTCATCGGATATTGGAATTGACTTAGGAACGGCAAATATTCTAGTTTATACAAAAGCAAAAGGCATAATTTTAAACGAACCTTCAGTAGTCGCACTGGATACAAAAAGCGGAAAAGTGATAGCTATCGGCGAAGAAGCTAAAGCGATGATCGGCAAGACGCCGACATCCATACGCGTTGTCCGTCCCCTTAAAGACGGCGTAATCGCAGATTTTGACGTCACCACTGATTTATTGAAGATGGTCATGCAAAAAGCGGCCAAACAGATGGGCGGCGCTTACCGAAAACCAAATGTAATGATTTGCACTCCGTCCGGCGCAACTTCGGTGGAACGCCGTGCGATTCACGATGCAGTCAAACAAAGCGGCGCTAAAAGTGTCCATTTGATTGAAGAACCGGTGGCTGCTGCGATTGGCGCTGACCTGCCAGTAAGCGAACCGATTGCCAGTGTTATTGTGGATATCGGCGGAGGCACAACGGAAGTCGGCATCATTTCATTTGGAGGCGTCGTTTCTTCCAACACAGTAAAAATCGCTGGGGACCGCATGGATGAAGACATCATCCAATATGTCCGCAAACATTATAATGTTCTTATCGGAGAACGCACAGCTGAAAATATTAAAAAAGAAATTGGCTATGCATTGATTCCGCATAAAGCGGAAACGATGGAAATTCGTGGCCGGGACATCATGACTGGCTTACCGAAAACAGTGTCACTTACATCAACAGAGATTCAGGAAACATTGAAGGAACCATTATTGGCCATCCTTGAATGCATCCGCGCAACATTAGAAAATTGCCCGGCTGAATTGTCTGGTGATATCGTCGACCAAGGCGTTGTCATCACTGGCGGCGGCGCTCTGCTTAAAGGCATGCAGCAATGGCTGTCTGAAGAAATCTCAGTACCTGTCCATATGGCGCCTATGCCGCTCGAATCAGTAGCTATCGGGACTGGACGTTCTTTAGTTATGATGGACAAACTCGATAAAATTTCAAAATAATCCTATTCCGGAAGCGCGAAGCTTCCGGATTTTTTAATTTTTCTGGACTGAAATTAGTCATCAGACCAAATTTCGATTAAAATAAAAGGTAGCAAATGTCTAAGGAGTGGATACTATGTCGATGCTGAATGAAATACTGGAATTCAACAAAAGTTTTGTGGAAGAAGAAAAGTATGAGCAATTCATCACCACTAAATTCCCTGATAAAAAGATGGTCATTCTGACTTGTATGGATACAAGATTATTCGAATTGCTGCCAAAATCCATGAACCTAAAAAATGGTGATGTGAAAATTGTTAAATCGGCCGGTGCTGTGATCAATCATCCTTTTGGCGGAATCATGCGCAGCCTGATTGTTGCAATCTATGAGTTGAATGCTGATGAAGTATACATAATCGGTCACCATGATTGCGGAATGTCCGCGATTGAACCACAGAAAATCATGGAAAAAATGAAATCAAGAGGAATCGCCGAAGAAACGATTGATATGATGCGTTATTCTGGGGTTAATCTGGATGAGTGGCTGCGCGGTTTCGATAATGTGACAGAAAGCGTCCGCCACAGTGTCAATATGGTCCGCAATCATCCTCTAATGGATATTAAAGTTCCGGTTCATGGATTGGTTATTGATCCAAAGACAGGAAAACTCGATTTAGTTGTAGATGGAAATGAAAATAGTTGAAAAAAACCGCTGAAAATTTTTCAGCGGTTTTCCTTTGGAAAATAAATATAATCAAGTGCAATCCCTTCCTTGCCGAACTGTCTCAGCAAAGATACAATCTGACCCCTGTGATAGGAAGCGTGATTAATGAAGGTAAATAACATCTCTTCTCTCGTCTCTTCGAATGTATTGCCGCGGAGATTTGTAAATTTCATAACTTCCTGCCACTGCTCTTCGGCCAAAGATGTAAAATATAATTCCATTTCAGCATGAAGCAGCATGAAGGCCTGCTTGGCCTCATCGATAGTATCTACATGAAATTGTTCGGCAGCCGGTTTTTCGATGCCGGTCATTCTCAGCAGCCAAAGTTTTTCAACAGTTATGACATGGCTGAGTGTTTCTTTGATGGAAGAAAAGGAACCAGCCCCTTCCCGGGTATAAACCGCTTCCTCAAGACCATCCATATGCGAAAGAATCTCCTGGCTGGCCCATTGATGATAGGCGAACAGTTTATCTCTTAACATAAGACACCCGCTTTCTGTCAGTGTATTATTCCCATAACCATCTTTTCATTTCTTTCCACCATTTTTTATAGGCGGCCTTGCCCTTTCAAAATTCTTTCTCCAAAATGGCATAATGGTAATGGTCTTCCCATATTCCATTGATATGAAGAAACTCCTTCAATAATCCCTCATTCACAAAGCCAGCCTTTTCCAGTACACGCACAGAACCCGTATTTCGCGGAGACACATAGGCTTCTATCCGGTGCAGCTGAATCTTCTCAAAACCGAAAGCCACTATCAGCTCCACAGCTTCTGTTGCAATTCCTCGCCCGATGTACGATTCATCAATCGAATAACCGACCAACGCACTGAGAAACGGCAGACGCTTAATGCTGTACATGGAAATATGGCCGATCAGCTTATGCGTACCAGGTTCGAAAATGCCGAAACTGTATTCACGGTTCTCTCTAGCCTGATAGATGGATTCACGTATTTTTTCCCGCTGTACGGCAGGTGTAAAATAACTGTCCCGGTGCTTCGGTTCAAAAATCGCCCAGTATTCCCGGTTACGCAGAAGCAATTGAACCATTTCTTCCGCATCATCAACTGTCAAAATACGAAGGTAGCAGAACTTACCGGTTAATAAAAAATTCATATCATTCAGCAGATGACGTCAGCGAAATAAACTCTTCAGCATCTTTCACACAAAGAGCAATCCCTTTTTCCCAGAACGCTTCCTGTGTAATATCTTCACCCAGATGCTTCATCGCCAAGTCTTCAGCAGTCATGATTGCCGTATCACGCAATAGCGCCATATATTTCTCTTCAAATCCGGCTCCTTCTTCCAGTGCTTTAGCATAAACACTCAATGAGAATAAATAACCGAATGTATAAGGGAAATTATAGAATGGCACATAAGTTATATAGAAATGGAGCTTTGATGCCCAGAAATGCGGATGTGTTGAATTGAGTCCTCCGCCAAATCCTTCATGCTGTGCTTCTTCCATCAATTCATTCAGGCGGGAAGCCGGCACGACTCCTCTTTTCCGCTCTTCATAGAAACGTGTTTCAAAAAGGAAGCGGGAATGGATATTCATGAAGAAAGCGACACTGCGCTGAACTTTATCTTCAAGCAGAGCAATCTTCTCATCATCTGAAGCTGCGTTTTTTACTGCCGCATCGGCGACAATCATTTCAGCGAATGTAGAAGCTGTTTCCGCGACATTCATCGCATATGAGCGGTTGATCTGATGCACTGGACGCAGCGCATATGAATGGAAAGCATGTCCCAATTCATGCGCCAGGGTAGCGACATTCGACATCGAACCGCTGTATGTCATGAAAATACGTGATTCTTCAGTCAATGGCAGGCCTGTACAAAAACCTCCTGGACGCTTATTCGGCCGATCTTCCGCCTCAATCCACCCTTTTTCAAAAGCATTGCGCGAGAATTTTTCGAGTTCTGGACCGAATTTTTTGAAATGCTCCAAAATGAAATCCGCGCCTTCCTGATAGGAGAACGTCTGGGTGCTCTCTGTTACCGGCGCATCCACGTCATACCAGTCAAGCCCATCTTTTCCGAGCAATTTCGCCTTCTGGTTAAGATAATCGACGAACGGCTGTTTATTTTTAGAAATGGCGCTCCACATGGCATCCAATGTCTGCTGTTTCATGCGGTTGATCTGCAGCGGTTCCTGAAGCGGATTTTCCCAGCCGCGTTTTTTGTATACTTCCAAACGGAATCCAGCGATGGAATTTAAAGTTTTCGCAAAGAAATCTTCTTTTTCTGTCCATGCATCTTCCAGCTTTTCATATGATTCTTTTCTTACTTGAGGATCGGCGTGTGAACTTAAATTGTTCGCTTGTCCAACAGACAGTGTTTTTTTCTGGCCATCAATCGTAATTTTAACTTTAATGTCGCCCACCAGCATATCGTACAGCTGGCTCCAGCCGTGATAGCCGTCCATGCTTAAAGCGGTGATCAGGTTTTCTTCCTTCTCGGAAAGCAATTGCTTTGCCTCATCCCGCCATTCATTTAGAACAAAAGAGAATTCCCGAAGTTTGTCGTCCCCCATCAATTGATTCCAGACAGCATCATCCGTTTTCGTCAGGTCCTGCTGAATTTTCTGCAGAGCCGAGTTGAAGCGCGCGCTCAGGCTGGCAGATTCACTCTGCAGCAGCGACGCTTTTTTATCTTCTGTATTTTGCGCCTGCAAGCAGCCAATAAAAGCGCTCGACTGGCGAAGATGCAGCATCATATCTTTTACTGCCTCAAGTACCTCTGCCACTTGTTGTGCATCACCGGCTTTTTCAGGCACGGAAAAATTATTGGAAAGTTTTTCGAACTCCTCTAATTTGGGTCCTGCTTCATCCATATGTACGCGGAGCTCTTTTGACTCGCTGCCCCCTGGGAACAATACATCCAAATCCCATACTTCCGGAAATTTCACTGTCATGGCTTTTCCTCCTGATAAACTAAATTTTCTAAAAACACTTATCAGTATACCATTTTTCTTCGGTTTACGGAATATTGGCGAAAGCCCACCGGACATAATGACATAATATCGACGATTTCACGGAACTTTTTATCCACTTTAGCTAACAGTTAATTGTTGTCAGAAACAAGGAAAGGTATACTGTTAGCGAGGAGGGATCACAGATGTTCCGTTTGATATTAATGACAATCGCCTTTCTGGCCATCGTTACAGTTAATGCATTAGCCAATATTCTGCCGATCAACGGTCAAACCACAGGAGAAATTTCAAACAGGCTTCCTGTTCTGTTCACCCCTGCCGGTTATGTCTTTTCGATCTGGTCAGTTATATACATACTATTAGCTATCTGGATTGTGGGATTCTGGGTCCGTTATAAGAAAGAGAGAGAACTTCCTTCGACAGCCATCAGTTTATATTTCATCTTAAGCGCTGTAGCAAACATCACCTGGCTGCTGCTTTGGCATTACGAATATTTTGCCTGGTCGATAGCAGCGATGCTTCTCTATCTCGGTTCTCTTATTCTCCTGTATCTTCAATATAATAATAATGAGAGAAAACTTACCGAACGACTTCCGATTTCAGTGAATATGGGTTGGATCAGTGTTGCGACCATTACTAATATCAGTTACGTACTGACTTATTATAATTGGGGAGGCTGGGGCCTTAGCAACGAGCTATGGGCGGTCATCATGCTGACTGTTGCGACAGCTCTTGCGCTGCATGTCCGTTTCCATCACTCCGATATCCCTTTCACTTTAGTATTTGTCTGGGCATTCATCGGCATTGCAGTCAAACATGGATTGGATGAAATGCTCGTTACAACAGCCTCCTTATTCCTGAGCGGGGTGATCATTACAGGAATCCTTCTTATCAAGAAAAAGTGATGATGCCTTATGAGAAATGGTTTCCATTAAAAAAAGCCTGCGCTATGCAGGCTTTTTTCTATTCTTCTAATTTAGTCAATAAAATCGGTTCACCTTTTGTCACCAGGACTGTATGTTCAATTTGAGCGACCAGAGACTGATCTGGCGTAATGAACGTCCAGCCGTCGCCAGATTCAATAATATGTTCCGCTTTCTGTGAGATAAAAGGTTCGACAGCGAGGACCATTCCTTCTTTAAGGATTGTCGTTTCCCATGCATCATAATAATTCAGGATATGCTGAGGAGCTTCATGCAGTGATTTACCAATGCCGTGGCCTGTCAGGTTTTTGATGACGAACAAGCCTTGCTCTTTCGCTTCCCGTTCAACTGCTTTACCGATCTGATTTAATTTTGAACCTGCTTTGACTTTAGTCATCGCCCGTTCGAATGCTTTTTCAGCCGCTTCGCATATCTTCTCTTTTTCAGGATGGCCATCTCCTACTACAAAAGAAATTCCCGTATCGGAAAAATAACCCTCATAAGAGCCGGATACATCAATATTGACGATGTCCCCTTCTTTGATAACACGTTTTCCGGGAATGCCGTGTGCAACTTCTTCATTCACACTGATGCAAGTATATCCTGGAAAATCATATTCGGATTTTGGACCCGAAACGCCGCCGAGTTCTTCGAACAACCGTCCGCCCAACTCATCAATTTCCTTTGTAGTCACGCCAGGCTTGGTCGCAGCTCTCATCTCCTCACGGATTTTCGCTACCATTTGTCCTGCTTTTTTTAACATTTCAATATCTTTTTCATTAGTTGCAATCATCAAATACCCTTCTTTCAAGCTTTTCTATTCAAGAATTATAACACAAAAGAAAAGCGACAGGGGCCGCTGGAGTCTGGACAAAGAAAAGAAGACTATCATAAGATAGCCTTCTTGTTTTATTCTTTCACATCAATCAATCTTGGAGCTGCTATGAACAGAATGGAACAGACAAATGCTGTCAGCAGGAACGCCGGCACCATATAAGTGGCGTTGTACACAAACGAGTAAATATAAACATTGCCCGTGGCGAATTCACTGAAGAACCAGATTCCCACAATGACATGGATGATATAGCGCAGAAATGCGCCGATCAAAGCTCCTGCTACAATCGATGAAACCGCTTTGCCACGCGAGCCATTCCGTAAATTCTTAAGATAAGCGGATCTCATTATACCGGCAACCCCTACACTCGCAAAAGCGACCAAGTAATCGAGCGTCACTTGTGTAAAAGCGAAACCGAATGAGAGAGGCACGATATAGACACGGCCCGTAACAAGCTGGAGCAGGCCAACTGTGAGACCGGTCAGAATACCGGCGCCCATTCCACGGCGGAACGCCATCAGGATGATCGGAATCATCACCAGACTGACCGATCCACCTTGAGGCATGCTGAACGCGATAAAGTCCAGGACAAATCCAAGGGCTCCGAAAATCGCAATTTCGAGCATCAATAATAATTTTTTATTTCTCATGATTTCCTCCCATGTGTTTGCACATCACCAGAAGGGCCGCCAATAAAAACCATACGAAAAGCGGCGCCAGGATAGACCCTGACGCCGCATAAGGGCAGGTTTCCATCCACATCCCTGCGCAAGTATTAACTTACAGGTTCAAAGGGTAAGAACGGTTCCGTTCACTCTCAGCAAAAGCTCCCCTTGTGGTGTATACAGTTATTTTCGTAACACCTGTATTGTAACGGACATAAAGATGGGATGCAAGTTCGTTTCATCTGGACACATTAGGGTATTGAGAAAGTAAATGTTGCAGAAAGGCGGTGAAGGCAGCAGAAATTGCTGCTGTGCTTATATGATCGAATTATTGAAGGATTTAATCAAAATCAAAAGCGATACTAAAGAAGGCGCCAATGACGCTCTTCTTTTTTGCGCCCGCTGGCTTGAAGAACATGGTGAAAAGGTCGAAGTCCATGACAATAAAGGATATTTGATGCTCACTGCCCAAAAAGGCCAAGGCTCAGAAAAATTGGTATGGAACGGACACGTCGATGTTGTCCCCGGCCATGAAGAACAGTTTACACCGATGGAGGAGCTTGGCCGCTTGTATGGCCGCGGTTCCGCGGATATGAAGGCTGGCGTAGCCGCCATGATGCAGGCATTCATCGAACTTGATGCTGAAAAATTAAATCGTGAAGTCCATCTCCATATCGTCACAGATGAAGAAATTGGCGGGCATAACACTTCTGAATGGCTGGTCTCCCAAGGGCACAGCGGCAATTTTGTCATTTGCGGTGAGCCGACAGGATTGAAAGTCGGGCTGCAGTCAAAAGGCATCTTGCACATGGATATGGTTTTCAAAGGAAAGCCAGCACACGGCAGCCGTCCATGGGAAGGCATTAATGCCATCGAACAGGCGATGAAATATCATATGGCGATGACTGAACTTCCTTTCCGCAAGGAGTCGACTGAGTATTATGAGCAGCCTTCCGTCAATCTTGCCATCATCAATGCCGGCAAGCGCTATAATATGGTTCCGGAGCTTTGTGAAATGTCCTATGATATCCGTTTTATGCCGGGTCAGGACCCTAAAGAAATAACGCGGCAAATGGTGGAACTCGGCGAGACACTTAATATCGACTTTGACTACAAGTCCAGTTCTTCCACTACACCTGCACTGACAACGACAGCTGAAAACCCTTATATTCAGACGTTGCAGGAAAGCATACGCAGCAATACAGGCAATGAACCTGTGCTTTTCGGTCAGCACGGCGCTGCCGATACTCGCTATTATGCCGCGGTCAACGGTGGCGAAGGGGCGATCGAGTTTGGTCCGACTGGCGATGACTGGCACGGCAACGCTGAATACGTTGAAATCTCAAGTGTCCATGAGTACAAAGATATTCTTGTGTCCCATGCCTTAAGTTAAGCGCCATGTTTAAGGATGCCCTAAAAAGGGCATTTAAATAGTATCTATAAAACGAATGGAGCGATAAATATGGCAGTAGGAAGATTATTGAGAACCGCAATTAAATACGGTCCTATAGCTTATCCGGTTATCCGTAAATTCATGAATAAAAAGAAAGCCAAAGGCAACGCACAAACAAATACCAGCCAGTATAAAACAAAACAGACAAAACGATAATAAAAATCCCGCTTCCATCAATTTGGAAGCGGGATTTTTGCTATCTTATATAATTGGCAAGATTGTTCTTATAGCTAAATAATCCGATTGGAGACTTGGAAGCAGTTGCGCCGATTGATCATCTTCCGCTGGCTGTTCGACATCGATTTCCGTTGATGCCTCTTCTTCGGCATCCGGCTGAAGACTTTCATCCGCCTGCTCCTCCTGCCCCTGCAGAATTTCTTCAAAGCTTACAGGATTCAGCGGAGGCAGCTCCCTATTTTCTATCGTCCAGCCATTTCGGTATTCAGCCAAAAATTCATTGGCCATTGCTTGGTAACCTTCTAAATTCGGGTGGACATCCCCCGGATTCGGAACTTTCGATGTCGCATTTTCTCCGAACGCCTCATCGACTGAAACAAAAATCGCACCGGCTTTTTCAGCTTCATTTTCCAAAATTCTATTCAAGATTTCCAATTGTTCAGCTATGCCTTCTTTCTGCGACTCACGGGCATGCGGATAGGCGAAATAATAACCCATTACATAGACATCCGCGTTCGGCGCAGATTCATTCAGCGTTTTCAAAATATCTGCGATATTTTTTCTGGCTTTATTCAATGCGAAATCAGATTGGATGCGCTGAAACTGAAGGGAACCATCGGCGGGATTTGCCTGCACAAGCCGCAGTAAATCATTGGCTCCTGCTGACAAAGTAATGATATTCGCCGATGCGAGAAGTTCCTGCGCCTCATCTTCTTCCACACGTTCCAGCACATCTGCTGTCGTAAATCCCGGAAAAGCGAGATCTTTTGAAAATAATGCGACCGGCTGATTGCGGCCCAGTTCCTGGGCAATCAAATCCGCATAGCCGGAATCAATCTGGCTGTCGGGAGTTTGACCTGCTGCAAGTGAATCGCCCAGCGCAATATAGACAGCCGGTATTTTCACCTCAGCTGCCGCTGTATTCATCATACTGACTGCCATTAACAGAGCGAGCAGGGTTGCCGCTGATTTCTTCATTTCATTCACCTCTTAGAATGCCCAGTTGCCTTTGCGGAAAACTGGAATCTTCGATCCGTCTGCTTTAATGCCGTCGATATCCATATCAGCGCTGCCAATCATAAAGTCTTCATGGACAATGGACGTATTCAATCCTAACTCTTCCAATTGCTCACGTTCAAGATCTCGTGCGCCGTCGTAGCATGTCGGATAGGAATCGCCGATTGCCAAGTGGTTTGAGGCGTTTTCATCAAATAAAGTATTGAAGAATAACAGGCCGGAATCCGAGATCGGCGATTGATGCGGCACCAATGCCACTTCGCCGAGATAAGCTGCACCTTCGTCGGAACTGATCATTTCATTTAACAGCTCTTCGCCTGTTTCAGCTTCAGCTTTAACGATTTTGCCATTTTCGAAAGTCAGTGTGAATCCATCGATGATGTTGCCTTGATAGACAAATGGCTTTGTATTACGGACATAACCGTTGACTCCATTTTTTAAAGGAACTGTATAAACTTCCTCTGTCGGCATATTCGCGATGAATGGATTGCCTTGCGGCGTTTTTGAAGCGCCTGACATCCAGATATGCTTGTCAGGCAACTCGATTGTAAGATCAGTGCCGGGCGCGGAATACTGCAATTTTACAAAACGATGATCATTTAACTGAGCAGCACGTTTTTCAAGGAAATCGATATGTTCCTTCCACAATGCAACTGCGTCTCCGCCGCCGATTCGCACGGTTTTGAATATCGCTTCCCACAGAGCTTCAACCTGCTGATCCGGTTCAAGCTCCGGAAAGACTTTAGCAGCCCATTTTTCTGACGGGATTGCCACAATCGACCAGGCGACTTTATCGGAACCGACTGCCTGGCGGTATTTGGCCAATGCCTTGCCTGCTGCTTTTTGTGAGCTCGATAAACGTTTGGCTGGAATACCGGTCAATAAATCCGGATCTTCCGCATCAATCCATAAGAATGAACCGCCTTTTTCAATAATTTCTTCCCGCTGCAAGACCGACCATTCCGGGTATTCAGTAAACGCCTCATCAGGCGCCAGTTCATAATGAGTGCGGGTCTGAACAGGATCCGAATAATTTACGTGTACGTTTTTTGCCCCGGCTTCATATGCTTTTTTAACAACCAGACGCGTGAAGTCAATTGTATCTGTTGTGGTGTTGATTAGAACTTGCTGATCCTTTTGGACATTAAGTCCAACGTATACGGTCAGCTCCGCATACTGCTCCATTTTCTTCTGAAAATCCATTATTTTTTCCCCTTTGTGTTCACAGTCTTGCTTGACCCTTCAATCAATTCTCCGCCATGCATGATTTTCTGAACAGGCTTCGATGGCAAGTCCTTCGTGAATTTTTTATAATGTCTTTCATCCTGATAAGCTAATAACGTCAATACTTCACCGTCTTTTCCGGCTCTCCCTGTCCGTCCTGACCGATGAAGATATTGGTCGATTGTTTTGGGCACATCCACATGGATAACGTGTGTCACAGAATCAATATCGAGTCCGCGTGCGGCGACCTCTGTCGCGATAAGAATAGAAACTTCCCCTTTACGGAATGCGTCAAGCGCTCCTTTGCGTTCCTCTTTATTCATTTCGGAATGCAATGTCACAATTTTCGTATCACGGAACTTCAATTTATTTTCTTTCATCAGCAGCTGGTCGAGATTATTGACGAACGCCAGCGCTTTGACATTGTCGATGTGCGAAATGCGGCGCAATAAATCCGTCTTATCGCGTTCATCCACTTTGATGAATGAATGCGTCACCTTGCCCTGCATCGGCATTTCTTCAGCTGTCACATGGATCCTTGTCGGGTGTTGCATCAGACGGTCGGCAACAAGCTCCACTTCTTCTGTGATGGTTGCTGACACCAGGACGAGCTGCCGCTCCGTCTGTGTCTTTTCAATCAATGCTTTCATCACGTTGCGGTGCTCGCGCGCCATCAACTGATCGCCTTCGTCCAGAACCAGTATACGAATCTCATGCATTTTCAACTTCTTGCTTTTGACGAGTTCGTTCAAACGGCCTGGAGTACCAACCACAATTGTCGGTTTCTTCTTCAATTTTTCCAGCTGGCGCTGCATATTCGCACCACCGATCAATTGAGCAACCGTTACATCCGTGCCTTCGGTCCACTCCCGCAGGACGTTGACAATCTGCATCGATAACTCCTGGGAAGGCGCAATGATCATGGCTTGCGTCGCTGCTTTTTCGGGATTTACACGTTCTAGAATCGGCAGCACATATGCCAATGTTTTACCGGAACCTGTCGGTGATTGAGCAAGAATATCATTGCCCGCCATCATTTCCGGAATCATCTGCTCTTGAATCGGCATAATTGATTCAAAACCTGTTTTCTTCCATTTTTCCTGCCAAACTGGCTTTAATTCTTCTATGAATGTCATTTTAATTCCACCTTCTCTTCAATGCTTACAGTGTACCATATTTGGCGGTCTAACGCCTTTTTTTGATGTATTCCACTCACTTGGACCGGCGGGAATAAAGAACAGCCGCTCCATAAATCGGAGCGGCTGAGGGTTCAGGATTCTGTTGCTTCTTTTCTCGTATAAACGACTTCTTTCTCCTGTTCGGTTACAGGACGCTGCGGCTTTTTGATGAAAAACGCCAACAGCAATGCCGTTAATGCAATGAAAGTTGAGACGAAAAAGGAGAAATTAATCCCTTCAAGCATCGCCATATTCCCTATGTTTTCCGCTGCTGTTCCACTCGCCATCAAATCAGCAGCAGCCGATTCTGTGCGGGTGTTCATCAGCGTAATCAGGAAGGCGGAGCCGATAGCTCCCGAAACCTGCTGCAATGTATTGTTGATGGCCGTTCCGTGGGGATAAGCCTTCATCGGCAGCGTATTCAACCCATTTGTCATGACTGGCATCATGACCAGCGAGATGCCAAGCATACGTATGGAATAGATAATCATAATCTGCCAATAGCTCGTATCCAATGATAATTGGCTGAAAAGGAATGTCGTGATTACGACAAGCGACAAACCTGGGATTGCCAGAACTTTGGCGCCCCATTTATCAAACAAGCGGCCGGTGATTGGCGACATCATTCCCATGATCAATGCACCCGGCAGCATCAATAAT
Organism: Planococcus sp. RAB007_Raresut; assembly: GCF_057369535.1. Taxonomy (NCBI): domain Bacteria; kingdom Bacillati; phylum Bacillota; class Bacilli; order Caryophanales; family Caryophanaceae; genus Planococcus; species Planococcus sp. RAB007_Raresut. The sequence goes on along the minus strand of NZ_JBXYIF010000008.1, from coordinate 37,035 downwards.
CCTGAATTGATCGGTGAAATTCCTTTGATGGTCTGAATATATATCGGCATCAGGATCATCGCCGAGAACATCGACATCGACAAGACAATTGAAATGACTGACGACAATGCGAACATCGGATATTTATAGATGCGGATTTCGAGCAGCGGCTCTTCCAGTTTCAATTGGCGCAGTATAAACAGCGCGAGAGAAATCAGCCCGACAGCTATTGTAAGGTAGACGACAGGATTGGACCAGCCCAGTGTGCCTGCCGAACTGAAACCATACAAAATACCTCCGAATCCTAAACTGGATAAAACCAGTGAAAACTTATCAAGGGAAATTTCGCGGTTCTGGAATGTTAAGTTCTTTAATTTGAATATCCCTAATAATAAGGGGATCAATGCTACCGGCAATACGATGAAAAACAATACCCGCCAATCGTAGTTTTGAACGATAAAACCTGATAATGTTGGTCCGATTGCCGGCGCCACGACCATGACTAGCCCGAAATAACCCATTGCTGTTCCGCGTTTTTCAACTGGAAACGCAGCGAGCATCACATTCATCAAAAGCGGCATCATCAAAGCGGCTCCGGAAGCCTGCAAAAGACGTCCTGCCAGAAGAAAAGCAAAAGTCGGTGCCAGGCCTGCAATCAATGTCCCCAATGAGAACAGGGACATCGCGACGATAAATATTGCACGGTTGGAAAACCGCTGGATGAAATAGGCACTGGCAGGAATCAATATTCCGTTCACCAGCATATATCCTGTTACCAGCCACTGGGCGGTAGCCGCTTCGATCCCAAAGTCCGCCATGATTTCAGGCAAGGCGATGTTCAATAATGTCTGGTTGAAAATCGCTACAAATGCCCCTGTAAATAGAATTGCAATTATGCCGTAAGGCGGTTTTTTCTGTTCGGTCATTTTGTTTCTTCCTCCGTATATTTCATGCTGAATTTGTTTTCCTCAATCTCCATTTCATTATTCTATACCTACAGTATATATTTATCAATAAAAATATACTGGTCGTTCAGTTTTATTGCTTAATTGTCCAGTTACAGGTATTCTGAATTTAAACTATGAGTATAAAGGTGAGTAAAATGAATCGAAAAAAACAAAATATATTAGACGCCGCCTACTCCCTTTTTATACAAAAGGGATATAATTCAACTTCCATTCAGGATATTCTGGATGAAGCGGGTATATCAAAAGGAACCTTTTATAATTATTTCACTTCCAAAACAGAATGCCTGATCGCCATCATGGAATCTGTCGCCAATGAAATACGCCAGAAACGCATGGAAGCTGCTGCTGGTAAACCGGTGGACGATCCGGAAATATTGGCGGAGCAGCTGTGTGTAAGGATTCAAATGAACCGGGAGAAGAACCTATTTTCTCTTTACGAAAGTATTTTCTATTCCCAGGATAAAGAGCTGAAGGATTTTGCGAAGAACACCTATCGGAAAGAGCTGGATTGGATCACCTCACGCATCATTGATATTCACGGCACAAAAGCCGCTCCTTATGCATTGGACAATGCTGCTGCTGTTCATGGGGCAATTCAGCAGCTCGTCAACATTTGGCAATTGACCACGGATGAAGACCTTCCTACAAAGAAATTAGCCGCATTCGTCATCAGTCGTCTGCACGTTTCCATTTTGGCTCAAATTGAATCAGGCGAACGTTTTATATTGGTTCCAAACGTTTATACGGAGAAGACATCCGATAATCTTTCTATCGAAGAACTTGCACAGCAACTCGAAAGGTGCAGTCATGTTTTTGAGGAAGAACAGAGTTCGCAACAGCTGGTTCTGTTCCTTGCAGAGGAGCTGAGAGCGGATGTGCCCCGCAAAGCTCTGATTGAAAGTGTATTGGGCACACTCGCCACACAGCCTGAACTCGAGTCGGATTTGATGATTTTACTTGAACAGGTTTGGAAAAAACTTGCCAAACTTTAAATAACCATAGCAAAAGGACGGTCCCAAAATCGGGCCGTCCTTTTGCTATGGTTTTCTTCTGCCTTTTGCAGCTTGTTCAAATGCATATGCGTATTCAATGAGCTGGGGTTCACTGAAAGCCATTCCGTAAAAAGTTATGCCGAATGGTTCATTGGTTTCAGTGCAGCCATATGGCACTGTGATTGCCGGGAATCCTGCGGCGGCTCCGACGTTACAGCCAAAATCCTGTGGCAGTATGATGGCATCGGCTCCAATTTCTTTCAGAGTCGCATCAATTCCTTGTTCCGCAGCGAGAAATCGGTTTCGCTCTAGCGCTTCCACGTATTCCCTTTCCGTCAGCATCCCTGTCAGATTATTGGCCTGTTCCAAAAGATTCTGTCCGAATTTCAGCATTTTATCCGAGTGTTCACTATTATAAGCTACCACATCATCCATCGATCGAATTGGATTCATCGGATCTGTTTTTGCTAAATAGGCATTCAGATCAGCCTTAAATTCATGCAGCAATACCGCAAATCCGAGATCTTCCTGATTGGAGCCAAGATCCACATCTTCGATGATTTCGGCACCGCATTCTTTCAGTTTCTTCTTTGCCTGTTCGAATAATTCCATCTGCTCATCGGTTATTTCCTTGAACAATTCTGGAGTTACCGCCAGCTTTACACCTTTCAAGCCGTCTTTTTTAAAATGGACACCCCATTCATAGGTTTCAAAATCAGCTGACATACGGGTGATTGGATCTTCAGGATCATAGCCGATCAAAACTGAAAAGGCTTTTACGGCATCTTCAACTGTCCGGCCAAATGTGCCAGCAGTATCCTGGGTGTGGGACAAAGGAATAATGCCATTCCGGCTGATTATTCCGACAGTCGGTTTTAATCCGACAACACTGTTCTGTGCAGCAGGGTTGATAATGGAGCCTGAAGTTTCCGTGCCGACTCCCACAGCAGCAAGATTCGCCGCAACTGCAGAGGCAGAACCGGAACTCGAGCCGCCGACATCAAAAGCACCGTAAGGATTATTTACCTGCCCACCGCGTGAGCTATAGCCATTTGTCATTTTGTCCGACATGAAGTTTGCCCACTCAGTCATATTCGTTTTGCCGATTATTACTGCTCCTGCTTTTCGCAGCTTTTCAATCATAAAGGCATCATTCTGTGCATAATGGTTTTCAAGCGCCAGGGAACCGGCACTGGTATGCATTTTATCAGCAGTACCCATGTTATCCTTCACGACAACCGGGATGCCGTGCAACGGTCCGCGTGCCCCTTTCCGATCGCGCTCAAAATCGAGCGCTTGGGCGATCTGCAGAGCGTCCGGATTGATTTCAAGGATTGCGTTTATATTTTTATCGCGCAGCGAAATGTTTTCCTTATACATCAAGACCAACTCTTCTGAAGTGATATGCCCCGCTTGCATTTCCTCCTGCATTTGGGTGATCGACATTTCGTCCAGACGCTCTTTGCGGAAATCTTCCAGCTTTTTCTGATGCATTGCGTTCCCTCCCCTATCCGTTTTGTTTCTCATACGAAAGTCCACTGTTAAAAAATAAAAAAGCCGCAGCTTACGAGCTAAGGCTTTTCTGCGTATATTCTTTCATCAATTCATATAAACTCAACTCATATAGTTGCCGTCCATTAATTTTAAAAACATTCTGTGCCACCAATTCCTCGATGACGTTCGAGCGTTTATCTTCGAATTTCGATTCAGGTATCTGTTCCATGATGTTCGTTCTCTCCTTGTGAAGTATTCCTTTGTCTTTACCCACTTGAGACCATTCATGAAACGTTTCCATGAAATAAAATAAAGAAAAACCGGATGCGATTTGCATCCGGATCACTTCCAAAAATTATTCAGCAAGCTGCAGCCACGCGACTGCTTCGCAGTGGGTGGATTGCGGGAACATGTCAACCGGCTGCACTTCCTGGGTGCGATAGCCGCCGTCTTCAAGTATGCGGAGATCTCTCGCGAGTGTCGCAGGATTGCAGGAAACATAGACTACCCGCTCCGGCCGCTGCTTCAAAATCGTGTGCAGCAATTGTTCATCGCAGCCTTTTCTCGGCGGATCGACAACAAGGACATCCGCTTTTTTGCCTTCTTTATACCAGCGAGGAATCACCTGCTCGGCAGGACCCGCCTCGAATAATGTATTGCTGAGTCCGTTCAGTTCAGCATTGCGTTTGGCGTCTTCGATGGCAGGCGGAACAATCTCCACGCCCATGACGAATTTCGCACGCTGTGCGAGGAACAGCGAAATCGTTCCGATGCCGCAATAGGCGTCGATGACGGTTTCATTGCCGGTCAGATTGGCATATTCGAGCGCTTGGCCGTACAGCACTTCTGTCTGTTCCGGATTGATCTGGTAGAAAGAACGCGCTGAAATTTCAAAGCGCACATTGCCGATTTTGTCTTCAATGACATCTTTGCCCCATAACGTAATCGTCTCATCGCCAAAAATGACATTCGTTTTTTCAGGATTGACGTTCTGGACAATCGACACCGTTTCAGGAACAAGTGACTGGATCAGTTCAACAGCCTGTGTTGACTGCGGGAATTTCTTTTTCTTGGTGACCAGTACGACCATGATTTCACCAGTGGCACGCGCTTTCCGGACAACCACATGGCGCAGCTGGCCGCGGTGAGTTTCTTCTTCGTAAGGTTCAATGCCCATTTCTGTCAGCTTGTGTTTGATGCCGGCCATAATACTGTCCGCTTCCGGTGTCTGGATGATGCAGATATCCGTATCTGCAATCCGGTGGGAACGCGGCTGGTAGAATCCAGCGACCACACGTCCATCCTCCATGCCGAAAGGAATCTGTGATTTATTGCGGTAGCGCCACGGATTTTCCATTCCTTTGACAGCGTGGACCGGTACATCCGGCAACTTGCCGATGCGGGTTATGGCATCGCGCACAAGCTTGCGTTTAAATGTCATCTGTCCTTCGTATGACAGATGCTGAATCTGGCATCCGCCGCATGTATCAAAGACCGGACAAGGTGCTTCCACCCGGAACGGAGAGGCCTTTTCAATTTGAAGCATTTTTGCAAAACCATAGGATTTGAGTGTCTTCATTACGTGGATGTGGACATCTTCTCCCGGCAAGGCGCCGTGGATGAATAAAGGATATCCGTCTACTTTTGCGACTCCTGCTCCGTCGTGGGTCAAATCTTCCACATGGACCAGCAGCCGGTCGTTTTTGTTTACAGGTTTCAATTCGTTCACTCCATTTCACATTGGTTTATTGTACTATAGAAAAGCTCGGGCGACCATCTAGACGCTGAAGTCCGGACAAAGAAAAAACGCGCCCGGCAAAGCCTGGGCGCGTCAGTCAGTCGCGGTCTTTCGATACCGGCCCGTCTTTCAACGCGAACCAGAAACCGAAGATTAATGAAGCGAGCAATACGAGAAACGGTGCATAGAATATTAAGAAATCCTGCATGGAAAATTCCCCCTTTTATGCATGATAATCCGATTTGCCTTTGACATAATCCTTATCGAACAAGAACAGCCGGAACAAGAGGTACAGTGACGGCAGCAGTAAACCAAGGCCGGCGATGAAAGCGATGATCAAAGCGATCGCCATTGCCTCGTTGGTAAAGCTGTCGTAGATTGTCAAATACGGATACAGCAGATATGGATAGTGAGAAACGCCATATGCAAAGAAAGCGGTAAAGAACTGGCCGACCAGCAGAATGAATGCCAAGCCGTAATTTTTCTTTTTCCAGATTAGATAAACGGTTCCGACAAACAACAGGAACGAAATCGCAAATACCCACCAAAGATCCAGAATCCGGCTGTAATGCTCCGGATTGTGGCCGCGCAATTCGAATATGATCCCTGTCGCCGTAACGATAGCAGGGCCTGCCCACACAAGTGCGTATTTACGCATCAGCTCGGTCGCCTTGACGTCACCCGCTTTATTGGCGTACCAGGTCAAAAATACGGCAGAGATGTAAAGCACCGCGGTGATACTCAGCACAACAATGCTCCACATCAACGGACTTGTAAAGAGCGCCCAATAATCAAGATAAGGCTGATCGCCGTTCATTTTGATGAAGCCGCCTTCTGACATGGCTAGTACCGGAGATAATGACGCCGGCAGCAGCAAACCTGACAAACCATACATGTAAATATAACCGCGGTGATTGATTTTGGCCCCGTAAGTCGCAAAGGCGTAATAAGAGCCGCGGATGGCGAGCAAGATCAGCGCCAGACTGGCCGGGACCAGCAAAGTTGTTCCGTAATAGAAAGCGGTTTGCGGAAAGAACCCGATGATTCCCACAAAGAAGAATACAAAGAATACGTTTGTGACTTCCCAAACCGGTGAAAGATAACGCTGAATAATATTGGTCAGGATGTGCTGTTTATCTGTAAACGCACTGTAGGCGTTGAAAAATCCGGCACCGAAATCGATGGACGCCACGATTACATACAGAAACAGGAACAGCCAGAGAACCGAAACTCCGATTATTTCAAGTGTCATTCCGGATCACCGCCTTTATCAGCTTTTTGTCTTTGGGCAAGTTCTTTCTCTACTGGGTTCCGTTTGTACATCCGTGATAATACAACGATTGTACCGATGCCCAGGATGAAATACAATCCTGCGAATAGGATGATCATCAAGTCAACCTGGCCGCTTGTAGTGGCGGCTTCGCTTGTCTTCATGTAACCCCGCAGAATCCATGGCTGACGTCCTACTTCCGTGAACCACCAGCCGGCTTCAATAGCGATCAATGCCAATGGTCCGGCCGCCACAGTCAACCAGCGGAACCATTTTTTCGTAATGATCGGCCACTTGCGCCATGCCGCAACGACATAGACAAATGAGAAGAAGGCCAGCCACATTCCGATCGTCACCATCGTATCAAACAGATAGTGTATCCAGAGCGGCGGAATTTCATCTTCAGGAAATTCATTCAGACCGATAACTTCAGCACTTGGTACACCGTGCGCCAGTATACTCAGCGCGTAAGGAATTTCAATCGCATACTTAGGTTCTTGCCCATCAAGGACACCGAAAAGAATTAATCTTGCTTCATCTTCTGTTTCAAAATGCCATTCAGCGGCAGCCAATTTCTCCGGCTGGTACTCAGCCAGATATTTACCTGACAAGTCACCGATCAATGCTGTCGCTATCGAAAAGACAAATCCGAGTTTCATTGTCATCAGCAATGCTTTTTTGTGATAGACGTGAGTCGAGCCCTGTACAATACGCAGCGCTGCGATGGACGCCAGTACAAATGCACTGGTCATGAAAGCCGTAGACATGACGTGCGCCACTTTCGTTGGCACAGCCGGGCTTAACATTGCCAGCAGCGGACTGATGTTGATCAATTCACCATTTACTAAGTCGAAGCCTTGCGGCGCGTTCATGAATGAGTTGACCATTGTGATGAAGACCGAGGAAGCGGCCGCTCCGAGTGCCACAGGAATCAGCAGCAGCAAATGTTTTCGCTGGTCTTCGAAACGGTCCCATGTATACAGATAAATGCCAAGAAAAATCGCTTCAAAGAAAAATGCGAATACTTCCATAAACAATGGCAAGGCGATCACATTTCCCGCCATTTGCATAAAGTTCGGCCAAAGCAGCGATAATTGCAAGCCGATTGCGGTCCCTGTCACAACCCCGACGGCTACCGTTATAACAAATCCTCTCGCCCATCTGCGGGCAAGTAGAATATAATGGTCATCTTTCTTTTTGATCCCGACCCACTGCGCAATCAAAATCATCAGTGGCACACCGACTCCGATTGTTGCGTAAAGAATGTGAAATGAAAGAGTCATCGTTGTCAGGATACGGCTTAATAAAGCTGTATCTTCAAATCCCATTTCCTTATCCCTCCCAAGGAATATACTTCTCCGTAAGTTCTACATTTATTGTACCCTAAGCGGGCCAGCTGAATCCTCTGGAGTGAATTTAAAAACAGCAGATTTACGCTAAACTTTGAATAAGCTGTGACAATACCTGATTTAATCACTTGATATTTATTAGAATTTTTAGTATTCTATTAAGAACATAAAAAAAGGGTGATTCATATGGAAACAAGCAGAAAAGTATTTGCCTACATCACAAGAGGCCCTGATGAAAACCGTGAATTACTGGTTTTCGAATACAAAGGTGAACCGGAAGTCGGTGTACAAGTACCTGGTGGTTCGATCGCTGATGGAGAAATGCTCATCGATGCGCTTTACCGCGAAGTCCAGGAAGAAACCGGATTGCCAAGCGACGTTTTGGATTTTGCAGGCAAAATCCATAAGTATAATTATTATCCTGAACATCGAGATAAAGTATACGAGCGCAATATCTTCCACTTCGAATATACGGGTGAAAAGGTCGATCAGTGGGAGCATACCATCAAGAGCGATGGCCGCGATAACGGTCTGACACTACTGTTCCGATGGGAACCGGTGGACGATCTGCCGAAGCTTGCAATGGAGCAGGATACGGCAATCGAACTTTTGTAGAAACAGGAAAGAAGCCTTGCAGTCAGATGACTGCAAGGCTTCTTTTATTTAATGTCTTTATCATTCAGCGCCTGGATTGGCACCAAGACTTCAATATGTTTTTCGAGGTTCTGGAATACTGCCGGCAGCACTCCCCCGAATTCACCATCGAGATTCAGCATGACACGCTCTTCGGAAGAGACTGAAATCCTGCTGGCTTTTGCATAGATGACGTGAGGATTTGTAAGATGCTCTCCGCGAAGTGCCAGTGAAGCCAATCGGATAAATTCCGCCATATTCACTTCTTTTAAAATCAGCAGCGTGAACTTCCCGTCGTTGATGCTGGCATCAGGCGCAAGTTTTTCAAAGCCGCCCACTGAATTGGTCAAGCCGATCAGGAACATCATTGCTTTGTCATCAAAAACTTCTCCGTCGTATTCGATCCGGACATTGGATGAACGGATGGATGGCAGCATTTCAATCCCTTTCAGGTAATATGCCATCTGCCCAAGAACCGTTTTCAATTTGCTCGGCACTTCATACGTCAGCTCCGTCATTCTTCCGCCGCCGGCGATATTGATGAAATAGCGATCATTCATCATGCCGACATCCACTGGAACCGAGTCCCCTTGAATAATGATATCGACAGCTTTATTGATATCACGGGGAATATGTACAGCACGCGCAAAGTCATTTGTTGTGCCCATAGGGATCAATCCTATTTTAGGGCGATCTTCAAACTTCGAGACGCCGGATACGACTTCGTTCAGCGTACCGTCCCCGCCTACAGCCACTATCAGGTCGAATTTTCTTTCGACAGCCGTAATCGCCGCCGCTGTGGCATCACCTTCACAGGTGGTGGCATGGCAGGATGTTTCATAGCCTGCGATTTCCATTCTTTCCAGCACTTCCGGCAAATGTTTGCGGAACAATTCCCTGCCGGATGTCGGATTGTAAATAATGCGTGCTCGTTTCATAAGATTTCAGCCTTTCTACACTTACTCTAGAAAATAAGACAATAAAAGCAGAAAAAAGTTCCTTTTATCCCAAGTTTTCTCTTTAAGTCAGTGATTTCGTCAAAACTGTTTTTAATTCCTGATAGACGCTGTCCCAAAACTCGCTTCTGTATACAAAGCCGTCTGTTATTTCGCCGATCACCGTTTTAAAATGCAAATCATATTGAGGATCTTCTTTTTCCGGCAATTTCGCTTTCAAACCATCCACGAATTCCTGGACCTTTTCCGATCTTGGACCCCAGTCTCCGAGTACTTCTCCGTCCTGCGATAAAACGATGTATTTCGGAATGGAACGCCCGCCATTCGTTAAGTAGCGGTCCATCAACTCTAGGTTTTCATCGCGGTAAACACAGCGGACTTCAACGTCTCCCGCATCCGCAATTTTACGGAGAATCGCATTATTCATCATGGCATCTCCGCACCAGTCTTCGGTAATCACGAGAATATGAGGATTCTTTTCTTTCAATAAAGAGATGAATTCCTTATCTTCCGGCATTGTGAATTTCTCATAAATCGAATAGGACTTTTCCTGGTTGGATTCCATTTGGGACATATAATTTTCAAGCGTAATCGCGTTTTCGAAATAGTTCTGTTCCAGTGTCATGATATCACATCTCCTTTAAATCCAGTTTACTTGTCTTTTTAGAAAGCATCAAATTATATCTTCCTAAAAAAGATGGCCCCTTAAAGGGCCATCCATCATTTTATCGTTTATTAATTTCTTCCAAAAGGATTTTATTCAATAATGGCGGGTTAGCCTGTCCTTTGGTCGCTTTCATAATTTGGCCTACCAGGAAGCCGATTGCGCGGTCCTTGCCGTTTTTGAAATCTTCGATTGACTGCGGGTTGGCATCCAATGTATTCGTTACATATTCTCGCAAAACGCCCTCGTCCGAAATTTGGATAAGCCCTTTCGCTTTCACGATATCATTGGCGTCGCCGCCTTTTTCAATCAATTCACGGAACACTTTCTTGGCAATTTTAGATGAAATCGTTCCATCTGCAATCAATTTGATCATGCCAGCCAGGCCTTCAGGTGTTAAAGCCGTGTCGGCAAGTTCTTTCTGCTCAGCGTTCAAATAAGCGGAAACTTCCCCCATCAGCCAGTTCGATACCAGTTTAGCGTCTGCTCCGGCATCAACTGTCGCTTCGAAAAAGTCGGAAATCGGTTTTGCCAGTGTCAATACCATGGCATCATATGGAGACATGCCAAGTTCTGAAACGTAACGCGCTTTACGCGCATCAGGAAGCTCCGGGATTTCTGCGCGGACGCGTTCAATCCAGGCATCATCGATGACAATATCCACAAGGTCCGGTTCCGGGAAATAACGGTAATCGTCAGATCCTTCTTTAACACGCATCAACACTGTTTTACCAGTGGATTCGTCGTAACGGCGAGTTTCCTGCGGAATGATGCCGCCTGACAGCAATACCTGCTCCTGCCGAATCTGTTCATGTTCGATCCCTTTACGGACATAGTTGAACGAGTTCAGGTTTTTCAATTCCGTTTTCGTGCCGAATTGTTCCTGTCCATATGGACGAAGGGAGATATTCGCGTCGCAGCGAAGTGATCCTTCTTCCATGCGGACATCGGAAACACCTGTGTATTGGATAATAGCTTTTATTTTTTCCAGATAAGCATACGCTTCTTCCGGTGTACGGATATCCGGTTCAGAAACGATTTCGATCAATGGCGTTCCCTGGCGGTTATAATCGACCAGCGAATAGCCTTTATCGGTATGCGTCAGTTTACCCGCATCTTCTTCCATATGAAGGCGCGTGATGCCGATGCGTTTTTTCTCGCCGTTCACTTCGATTTCAATCCAGCCATGTTCGCCGATCGGCTGATCAAATTGAGAAATCTGGTAAGCTTTCGGATTGTCCGGGTAGAAATAGTTCTTGCGATCGAATTTGGTGTGGCGGGTGATCTCGCAGTTTAATGCAAGTGCCGCTTTCATCGCCCAGTCCACCGCCGTTTTATTCACTACCGGCAAGACTCCAGGATAACCAAGGTCGATGGCGTTTGTATTCGTGTTCGGTTCTGCTCCGAAATGTGCAGGAGATGGAGAAAACATTTTGGAATCGGTTTTCAATTCTACGTGCACTTCGAGCCCGATAATCGTTTCAAAGTTCATTGTGCTGCTCCCTCCCATAATTGAGGAGTTTTCTTATGGAAATCTGTCGCCTTCTCAAAAACATCGGCTACACGATAAACCGTTTCCTCATCGAAATAATTGCCGATAATCTGCAGGCCAAGCGGCATATCGCCTTCAAAACCGCATGGCACCGAAATCGCCGGAACACCCGCAAGATTGACCGGAATCGTCAGAATATCGTTGGCATACATTGTGAGTGGATCATCAATGATTTCACCGATTTTAAATGCAGGCGTTGGTGTCGTCGGTGAGATGATGACATCATAGTTTTGGAATGTATCGTCAAAATCCTTCTTGATCAATGTCCGCACTTTCTGCGCTTTTTTATAATATGCATCATAATAGCCTGAGCTTAACGCATATGTTCCGAGCATAATGCGGCGTTTCACTTCATCGCCAAAGCCTTCTGCACGCGTATTCATATAGAAATCCAACAGGCTGCTCGCTTTATTCGTGCGGTAACCGTAGCGAATTCCATCAAAACGGGACAGGTTGGAAGAAGCTTCAGATGACGCCAGTAAATAATACGTTGCAAGTGCATATTTTGAATGCGGCAATGAAATCTCTTCCACTGTCGCGCCTTTTTCCTTCAATACTTCAAGCGCGTCGTAAACCGCTGCTTTAGCGGATTCGCTGACGCCTTCTGCGAAGTATTCCTTCGGTACGCCGATGCGGAGACCGTTGATGTCGCCCGTCAACGCAGCTGCAAAATCAGGAACTTCGACATCCGCGGAAGTGGAATCCTTTTCGTCGTGGCCTGAAATGGCCTGCAATAATAATGCATTGTCTTTTACATTGCGTGTCACAGGACCGATTTGATCCAATGAAGAAGCGAATGCGATCAAGCCGAAACGAGATACACGGCCATAAGTCGGCTTCATGCCGACAACGCCGCAGAATGCAGCCGGCTGGCGGATGGAACCGCCAGTGTCAGAACCCAGTGTGAAAGGCACTTCTCCAGCTGCTACTGCTGCAGTCGAGCCGCCTGAAGAACCGCCTGGCACATAATCCAGGTTCCACGGGTTTCGGGTCTTTTTGTAATAAGAGTTTTCGTTTGATGAGCCCATTGCGAATTCATCCATATTCAACTTGCCGACAATCACCATTCCTGCCGCGCGCAGCTTTTCAACTACGGTCGCGTTGTAAATAGGATTGAAACCTTCCAGAATACGGCTTGAAGCAGTTGTTACCAAGCCTTCTGTCATGATATTGTCTTTAACGCCGATCGGCAAACCAAATAATGGACCGCGTTGTTCCATCGGTGCATTATCCATTTCACTTGCCGCCGCCATCGCCTGCTCTTCATTCATTGCCAGAAAAGCATCGACTTTCGGGTCAAGTTCATTGATGCGTTCAATCGTCTGTTTTGTTATTTCTGTAATCGTCGCTTCATTACTATGTATCAATTCCTGTAATTCAGCAGCTGTCTTATCGTAGAATTTCATGGTTTCCCTCCTCGCTATTACTCCAGAATGGTCGGAACTTTTACTTGTCCCGCTTCATGTTCTTTAACATTTTTTAATACTGTTTCGCGCGGCAATCCAGCCTCCGCTTTGTCTTCACGCAACACATTGACCATCGGCAGCACGTGTGTCGTCGGTTCAACATTCTCTGTATCCAGTTCATTTAAAAGCTCCATCGCATTTGTGATGGCTTCCAATTGTTCTGCAAAATGGATCGCTTCTTCATCAGTAATCGCCAGACGCGCCAAATGGGCAACCTCGATCACTTCTTCTTTTGTCATTTTCGCCATTTCCATACACCTCCGAAATCAGTAAACATACGCTATATCATACCATTCCTTGACTCAAAAGAATAGAGACAGCCGCGCCGGCTGCCTCATAAGCCGCCCATTAAATCAGGAGCAGCCTTTATTTATTCATAAATATGGACAATCGGTTCAGTTTCATTAGTTTTTCTTAAAATCAGCGCTTCCGCTCCATTGACTGAATTCAAATCGACTTCCACTTGGATATTCTCCGGGAAGTGTTTCATAACAAGACCCGTCAGGTATTGTGTAAAGCCGATGACTTCCGATGAACCGTAAAACTGGATCGGGATTTCAATCTGCAATTTGCGGATCGAATCTCCTTGATAAAAGCCGGTTCCGATGACACTGGTGAAATTCGAGAAATATTCTTCGACGTCCTGCTTGAAGTTTTTGAATGCCGTATCCACTTCACGGTATTTCTCTTCGGGATTGCTCGAAGGGAAGATCACGAATTCTTCACTGATAGGATTCCACTTGGACACTGAATTTTCACCGCCCGGAGCAACTCCGTATGTGAAGTAAGTGCCGGCCGTTATTGTACTGCGGCTTTTTTGCTTAAAGAGCCCGACGGTGATCGGTATATCCGCCATTCCTTCTTTTTGGCGCAGCCGGTTGACGATTTCATCCGCCATCCGCTTGCCTTCTGATTCCAATTGTTCCTGGGAAATCGATTCTTCATAAGATACCCCTTGATCATTCTCACTGTAATAAATGGAGTTGAGGGCAAGTCCTACAGATACACCGCCAAGCCGGATTGTATCTTCATTGGTTTTCACCAGGTAATTCTGTTCAATAATATGCGCCAGGATTTCTGGTGACGGATTGTCACGGGTTTCACCAGCTTCCAGCTGTTCCTCAGATAAAGGAGGACGTTTGTCTTCCGCATTCAACCCTGTCGGATTGTCTTCGGGATGGTAACGGCGGAGCCAGGAAGAAACTTCTTCATCCGTTATCTTCTGGCCTTCCTGAAAATAATAATCGTCAGGTGAAAATTGATTTTGCGACAAGCGCAATAGCCCTTTTTCCGCTTCTTCTATATCATAGCGGGAATTCAGGCGGTTGACGATTTTTCCTCGAGTGGCACTTTGTTTGTATGGCAATAGGGTCCGATAAAACTGATCATCCAATTGCATACTTGGAATAATTGCGGTTTCCACTTCCTCTGTGCCAATCACTTCTGTTTCGTTCGTTTGCGTCGGCACACAGGCGGTTAGCAGCAAAATGCTGGCAGGGATCCACCATAAGCGTTTCATTATTAATAATCTCCTCATTTGTTCAATTCTTCTATCAATTGCTGCTCATTCCAGATTTCAATCTTCAAGTCACGGGCTTTGTCCAACTTGGATCCTGCGTCTTCTCCGGCAATCAGCAAATCCGTTTTCTTGCTGACACTGCCGGATAATTTTCCGCCCATCGCTTCGATGCGTTCTGTCGCTTCCGAGCGGTTAAGCTGTTCCAATTTACCAGTCAGCACAATTTTCTTGCCGGCAAAAGCGTTAGCGCCTGCTTCCACCTGCACACGTTTGCCCGTATAAGTAAGATTGACGTTTTCAGCAGCTAAACGTTCCACCAATGCGCGAACTTCTTCGCTGTCGAAATAAGTGACGATGGCATCCGCCATTTTATCGCCAATTTCATGAATAGCTGTCAATTCCTCAAGTTTGGCATCCATCAGCTTTTCCATTGAGCCGAAATGCTCTGAAAGAATACGCGCCGCTTTTTCGCCGACATGGCGGATGCCAAGGCCGAACAAAAGGCGTTCCATGGAATTGCTGCGTGAAGCATCAATCGCCGCTATCAAGTTGGATGCCGATTTATCACCCATTCGCTCAAGTTCCAGCAATTGATCTTTCGTTAATTTATAAATATCTGCAATATCTGCAATCAAGTTCTCCTGATAAAGCTGTTCAATCACTTTTTCACCAAGGCCGTCAATGTTCATGGCGTTGCGGGAAACGAAATGGATCAATCCTTCCGTAATTTGAGCCGGACACTTCGGATTGACGCAGCGCAGTACGACTTCCCCTTCGATACGGACCAGTTCCGCATCGCAAGCCGGACAATTTTCAGGCATGCGGAAAGGTTCTTCATCACCTGAACGAAGTTCAATCAAAGCACGGACCACTTCAGGAATAATGTCACCCGCTTTTCGGATGATCACTTGATCCCCGATGCGTATATCCTTTTCTTTGATCAAATCTTCATTGTGCAAAGAAGCGCGCTGGACGGTCGTGCCGGCCACCGATACAGGTTCCAGAATGGCAGTCGGTGTAACAGCTCCTGTGCGGCCGACGCTGAGTTCAATATCAATAAGGTTGGTCATCACTTCTTCAGCCGGGAATTTATAGGCAGTTGCCCATTTCGGACTTTTAGCGGTAAACCCAAGCTCCTGCTGCTGAAGAAAACGATTGACTTTGATGACGATTCCATCGATTTCGTATGACAGATTGCCACGTTTTTCTGTCCAGGTTTCGATATATGCTAAAACTTCTTCGACGCTGTGGCAGACCTTGCGTTCCCCATTCGTCTTAAAGCCAAGTTTCTGCAGGTAATTCAGAGATTCATGATGTTCATCCAAACCATAATTTTCAGCATCTCCCCCGATGCCATAGATAAAGACATCCAAATTGCGGTTCGCAGCTATTTTGGGATCAAGCTGTCGAAGTGAACCGGCAGCCGCATTGCGCGGATTGGCAAAAACTTCTTCGCCGTTTTCACCGCGCTGTTCATTCAATTTATGGAAGGATTTTTTAGGCATGAATACTTCACCGCGCACCTCAAGCGATACCGGTTCCTTCAATTTCAATGGAATTGAGCGGATGGTCCGTAGATTGACTGTAATATCTTCTCCAACTCGCCCGTCGCCGCGCGTTGCCCCGCGGACGAACTTGCCGTCTTCATAGATAAGTGAAACAGCGAGCCCGTCAATCTTCAGCTCGCAGACATATTCTATCTTTTCACCCGCACCGTTTCTGACGCGTTTATCGAATTCCCGGAGGTCATCTTCCCCGAAAACATTCGACAAACTCAGCATCGGACGGTCGTGCGTCACTTTTTCAAAATTCGAGATCGGTGCCCCGCCTACTCTTTGAGTCGGTGAATCCGGGAACACCAGATCCGGATATAAAGTTTCCAGTTCGATCAATTCATTGAGGAGCTGATCGTAAACTGCATCAGGAACCATTGGATTATCCAGCACATAATAGGCATGGCCGTAGTTACCGAGCAATTCGTTTAATTCACTTACCCGCTGTTCCGCTTTGATACGGTCCATAATATACCTCCCGATTATACTTTTTCAATCGGCGCAAATTTGGCAAGAAGCCGTTTGATGCCGACCGGGCTTGGGAATGCGATATCCAGTTCTGTTTGTTCGCCGTCCCCTTTGACACCTACTACAGTGCCCGTACCCCATTTTTTATGTGTCGCTTTATCGCCAGGCTTCCAGCCAAGCTTGTCGCCGCCTGATTGCTGATAGGCAGGACGCGTTACTGCAGCACGCCTCGGTGCCTGCTTGTAGCTCGTTGCTGCGCCGGCACGGTGCTGTGCAACCGTCTGCTCGATCAAGTCTTCAGAGATTTCATTGATGAAACGGGACGGCATATTCCAATTGCTCTTGCCGAATAAAGTACGGGAAGACGCATGTGTTAAATACAACCGCTTTTCTGCCCTTGTAATTCCTACGTAAGCCAGGCGCCGCTCCTCTTCCATTTCCTCTTCATCGTTATTGGAGCGAGAATGAGGGAATACATTCTCTTCCAGCCCAATGATGAAGACGACCGGAAATTCGAGCCCTTTGGCTGCGTGCATCGTCATCAGAATAATCGGTCCATCTGTTTCTTCTTCATCGTCCAGTGAATCAATATCCGAAATCAATGCAAGATCCGTCAGGAATGCAACAAGTGATTTATCATCGCTTTGTTTTTCGAATGCCTGTGTCACTGACAAGAACTCATTCAAGTTCTCAAGGCGGCTTTCGCCTTCGATGGTCTTATCGTTCTGGAGCATCTGGCGGTAGCCGGATTTCTTCAGAACTTCCTCGACCAATTCAGTGACCGACAGGTACTCCTGCATTTCCGTGAAACCGGCAATCATATTACGGAATTCAAGAGCCGTCTGGGCAATTTTCGGAGAGACGCCCATAAAGTCGACTTCCTGAAGTGCATCCATGATTGTGCGGTCCTGTTCAATTGCGAACCCGGCCATCCGTTCAAAGGAAGTTGCGCCGATGCCGCGTTTCGGTTCGTTGATGATCCGCGCCAGCGACAAATCGTCGTCGTTATTGGCGATCAGCCGCAGGTAAGCGAGAAGATCCTTGATCTCCTTGCGGTCATAGAACTTCGTTCCGCCGACGATCGTATAGTGCATATTCGATTTTACGAACATTTCCTCCATGATCCGCGACTGGGCATTGGTGCGGTAAAGAATCGCGAAATCGGATGTCTTATAATTTTCCTCATCCATCAATCTTTGGATGGTTTGGACGACAAATTGCGCTTCCTGCCGCTCATCACTCGCTTTATGAAGCGTAATGGCCGGTCCTTCATCATTATCGGTGCGCAATTCTTTCGGGTAGCGGCTTGTATTCCGTTTAATCACGTCATTCGCTGCCTGCAGAATCCGCTTCGTCGACCGATAATTCTGTTCAAGCATGATCACTTTAGCATTCGGATAATCTTTTTCGAATGACAGGATATTGGTGATATCAGCTCCGCGCCAGCGGTATATCGACTGGTCCGAGTCTCCGACCACACAAATATTCTTAAACTTGCTCGCCAATTTCTGGACAAGCTGATATTGCGCATTATTCGTATCCTGGTACTCATCCACATGGATATACTGGAATTTATTCTGGTAAAATTCCAGGACATCCGGTTCTTTATTCAATAAAGTCAATGTAGTCATGATCAGATCATCAAAATCGAGCGACTGATTTTTTTGAAGGCGTTTTTCATAGCCCTCGTAAACATCCGCAATCGTCTTCTCGTAAGGGTTATGCGGATTTGCGTTGCCTGCAAATTCCGAGGCTGTGATGCACTCGTTTTTCGCAGAAGAAATGGCGTTCAAAATCGTTCTCGGCTCATATTTTTTCGGGTCGAGGTTCTGCTGTTTCAAGACATTTTTAATAACCGACAATTGGTCGGTCGAATCAAGAATGGAAAAATTTCTTGAAAATCCTAATTTATCGATGTCACGTCGAAGGATACGGACACACATCGAGTGGAATGTGGAAACCCACATGCGCTCGCCTGTTCCGTGCCCCAGCAGGCCATCGATCCGGTTGCGCATTTCGCGCGCCGCTTTATTCGTAAATGTAATCGCCAGGATGTTCGAAGGATAAACTTGCTTCTCCAACACGAGATAGGCAATCCGATGCGTCAGCACTCTCGTTTTCCCTGAGCCGGCACCTGCCATAATCAGCAATGGGCCTTCAGTCGTCTTGACCGCTTCTTCCTGTTCCGGGTTCATTCCCTTTAATAGATTCTTCGTTATTAATTCCATTGTGCACCACCTCGAACGTTTGTTCTTATTATAACGATTGATCTATAGTTTCCGCAACCGCCGCAACGGTTCTAATCGCTTGTTCAATATCTGTGTAAATGACATTTCCCACAACGACTGAGTCTGCGAATCGCGCCATTTCCCGCGCTTTTTCCGCCGTGTCGATGCCCCCGCCATAAAACAGGCGGGTGTTGGATAAATGCCCTTTTACCGTTTCAACTAATTTGGGATTGCCGTAAATACCGCTGTATTCCAGGTAAAAAATCGGCAATTTGAAAAAATGCTCAGCCAGCCGGGCATATGCCACCACATCTTCCTCGTCAAGCAAACTGTCGGCATCGGTCAATCGTGCCGCTTTGCAATCCGGATTTAAAATGCAATAGCCTTCAGGAATCAGCTCTTCCCAATCCATCAGATCGCCGTATTCCCGGATCGCTTCATGGTGAAGGCCCTTGATCCATTTCGGATCCCGGCTGTTCAGTACCGTCGGGATGAAATAAAAATCAAATCCCGGCGCCACTGATTCAATTGTTGAAATTTCCAGCACAGCCGGAATTGAAAAATCCCGGACGCGCGCCATTAAATCCAGTACATTTTCGAGTGTGACATCATCGCTGCCGCCAATCAAGATGGCATCAGTCCCGGATTCACAAATTCGTTCCAAATGTCCATCGGAAATTTCCTTGGCTGGGTCCAATTTGAACACATGCCGCCACGATTGATAATCCATTTTGCTTCACCTGACTTCATATCATTTTCATCTATTTATTATAACAAAAGAAAAGCGTAAGCGCCCATGTAGCTAAACGAAATCAGAGCTCCGCCAATGCAAAAGGCTATCCACTAAGCCCAATCACTGACTTAGTGGACAGCCTTTAAATTCCGCTGCGGTTATTATGAGATGCCACTCTATTTGACCGCACCGCCAAACTTCTATTCTTTCGGCAACTGGAATGGTTTTTCATCCGGATAAAGACGTCCGAGCATTTCGTCGTAGCCGTCATTGCCATAATTTAAGCAGCGGCGCACCCGTGAAATTGTCGCTGTGCTTGCACCGGTTTCATTTTTGATCTTTTCATATGTCTTTTTCAGCCGCAGCATGCGCGCAACTTCAAAGCGCTGGGATAATGATTGGATTTCACTGATCGTGGCAAGATCATCGAAAAAGCGATAAGCTTCTTCCCGGTCTTTCAATGCCAATATTGCATCGATCAATTGATCAGTTTGGGGACCTCGGATTTTATCAACTTGCATTCAGCTTTACCGTCCTTTCCTTGCTATCCATTGCGGGAAAAAGGAAATCTCGCTCCTGTCAGCTTAGCATTTCCCCTAGTAACAAATAAACCACTTAGCTTTAGAGTTCTCGAATTCCGCGGCAACTATCTCATGAACGCCGGGAACAAGATCTTTTTATTCATGACATCGTAGATCCCTTTTTGCGTCACGCGGACATAAGGCAGATGGGTCGCCTGTAAAAACAGCAAAGTATAAATAGCGTCGCCGTGCTTATAGCCTCGTTCTTTCAACGCCTGCTTCAGAACAGTTTCCTGTTCCATAATCTGTTCCATCGGAAGATCGGACATGCCTCCCCCAAGAGGAAGCGGGATATGGCAGATCATTTCATCACTTTCCATCAATACGATGCCGCCGTTCATTTCTTTCAATTTATCAAAAGCGAGCCACATTTGTCTGCGGTTTTTACCGATTAGGATGATATCGCCAGTATTCGAGTAGGAAGAAGCGAATCCTTCAACAGCGGTAGTGAACCCTTTGATCAATGTATTGACACGCCATTTACCGTGCTTATCAATAAGCATCAGGAAACTTTCATCGTGATCTTTCGATAAAGTTCCATCGTGTGTATCAATATTGACCGAATAAGGTTTAATAATAACATCATTGACCATATCAAGCCCGAACGGCATGGAGAATTGGAAATCATCTTCAGTAAGATCGAAATCCATCTTCAGGTCCGGCAGAACATCCCAATTTATTTTAGGCAGTGCCTGTACTTTTTCACCGTTCCTCTTCAGCCATTTGCCTTTTGAAATGACACTTGACGGGACCGGGTTGTCGATTGAATCCAATATATTGAGGTTTGCGTAGCGGCCTGTTGCTATCAGCCCATGCATCGCTGTCATATTATAATATCTTGCTACATTATAGGATGACATCATATACGCTTCAATCGCCGGAACACCGGCTTCCAGAGCAATGCGTATGCAAAGATCCATAACCCCGTCTTTATGGAATGAAGGCGTTGAACCGTCCGTCGTCATCATCAATTTTTCATAGACATTCAGTTCGCGGTCCACGACGCCTTTCAAGAGACTCGGTAAATCCGGGCGGATCGACGAATGCCGGAGCGTCACGCCGTAGCCATGCAGCAAGCGCATCTCCACTTCATCAATCGTCATTGCTTCATGATCCCCATCGGCGCCAAGCAATTTCATGCGGGCAAGCGTTTTTTCGGAAGCTCCCGGGAAATGCCCTTCTATCTTCTTGCGCGTCATTTTCGCTTTTTGGATCCAATACAGCATCTGATCATCGCCAGCCATCAATTTTGGCCACCCCGTCAGTTCACCGCCAAGCAGTACTTCCGGACGATCGAGCCATTCACCGACCGATTTGGAAGTGAAGAGCATATCTTCAGCAGCCAGCTCTGTCTGCGAATCGAAACGTGTCCACCAGTAGAAAGTGAAAGGCAGTTCATTCAGCTGATCCAGAATTGAAAACGCTTTCTCATTTTCCATCGACAAAAACAACGTCAGGTTATCGGATATGAAAGTGGTTGTTCCCAATTGAGCTGAGTAATCCGCGAATGATTGGGGGTTGTAAAGCTGAAATGGATGTACGTGAGGTTCAATGTAGCCAGGTACAATAAATTTTCCCGTCATATCGGCAACTTCTGTCTCATCCCCGATTTTCGGCATTTCCTGTCCGGCATATACAATACGGTCGTCATGGATCCAGATATTACCGGTCATCCATTTTTTATAAATTCCATGCAAATAATAAGCGTTGGTCAGAACAAGATCCGGTGACTGTTCTTTCCCAATAATTTTCAATTGATTGCGCAATTCATTGTTTTTCCATAGTGGATTATCCATGAGCCCGCTCCTTTCCGATGCATAACTAGTACTTTATATACTAGCATAGTAATGCATTTAAATACAGTGAAACTGGGGAATAAAGGGAACATTCTGATGCCTTTCAAAATCGATTTATTTTTTATTATTTACCATTTTTAACGTTGATAAAAATAAAAACCCGGGAAGGTGAAAGCATCGCTTTCATTCTTCCCAGGTTCTCGCTGTAACTATTCATCCACTTAATTGTTGATTGGATTGCTGAATTGTTTAAGAACATCTTTTTTGTCATTCTCTTTGAAAGTCAGAACTTCTTCGACCGGCTCATACGACTCGCCGTAGAAATGTTCGTCTTTGTAAGTGTGGATGTCTTCGTACATTTTTTTCATGCCTTCAAAGATTTGTTCTTCACTCTCGTTGTTCGGCGCCCAGTAAAGGATTTCCATCGAATTCTCTTCGCCTGTAGCAATCGAACGTCGGTTATAGCCGATTGAAGATGCATGCTCAAAGCCTTCACGCGAATAGAAACGAAGACGTTTTTCTGTGTCTGTATCCTCGTAATTCACCGGCTCAACTTCAAGGATGATCGGTTTCTTCTTGTCTTTAAGCATTTGAAGCGTTTTACTGCCGATTCCCATACCGCGGGATTCTTTAGCTACAAACAGGTAATCCACGAAAGTGAAGTTCGGAAATTCAGCATACATCAAAACGTGGTATGGACCTTCATCTTTATAATAAACACTGCCTTTTTCCTTCAATAACGTGTCCATATGCTCTTTTGATTTCATTTCTACAATCGGGAAATATTGATTCAATTTTTCATACCAATTCATAATTATTGCTCCTTTCAAATTTAGGTGCCCTGCTGATTTTGTTGTCGGGGTAACGATGAGTCTTGATTCTGGAGTTTAAATAGAGGTAAACGTGGGCTGTTGAAAATCCTCAACTTTTTCTTTCAATTCCAGATAAGAAAAACGAAAGAAAAAATGACACAGTTCTTGTCGAATTTGTGTCATTAATTATTATACCATGTAATTTAGCCTAATGCACGCCATCCGATGTCCGTTCTGTACATGAAACCGGACCAGGAAAGGGCATCTACCTGTGCATATACTTTTTCCTGCGCTTCCTTAACAGAATTTCCTTCTGAAGAAATGAACAGCACCCGTCCGCCATTCGCAACAAATCCCTCACTGGTCGCTTTCGTCCCTGAATGGAAAATATCAACTCCTGAAAGGCCTGCGAGATTCGGAAGGATTTTTCCTTTGACCGGTTTGTCAGGATAGCCTTCTGCCGCTATCACTACACCGAGCACGGCCTGCTCTTGCCATTCAAGCTCGTATGTCTCGCCTTCAAGTAAAGCATTCATGAAATCACCGAAATCCGATTTCATTCGCGGCAGCACGACCTGTGTTTCGGGATCACCGAACCGCGCATTGAACTCGATCACTTTCGGCCCTTGCGACGTCAAAATGACGCCTGCATACAGAATGCCGTTAAACGGAGTCCCTTCGGCAGCCATCGCTTCAACCGCTGGTTTAACGATGTTGCTGTAAGTCGCTTCAACCGTTTCAGGGGAAATTTGAGGCACTGGCGAATATGCGCCCATGCCTCCCGTATTCGGTCCTCTGTCACCGTCGAAAGCACGTTTATGATCCTGGGAAATCACCATCGGGTAAATTGCGCCATCATAGACAAAAGACATGAACGAGAATTCTTCCCCATCCAAAAATTCTTCGATGACAACTCGCGAACCGGATTCACCGAACTTCTGATCTTCCAGCATATCGTGTACTGCGGCAATTGCATCTTCTTCTGTTTTCGCCACCACGACTCCCTTGCCGGCAGCGAGGCCATCCGCTTTGATGACGATCGGGGCTCCCATCTGCCGAATAAAATCAATGGCAGGCGCAATTTCAGAAAATGTTTTGTATGCAGCTGTTGGAATATCGTATTTCGCCATCAATTCTTTCGCGAAAGTCTTGCTGCCTTCAATTTGCGCAGCAGCCTTGGATGGCCCGAAGACCCGCAGTCCCTGACCCTCGAAAAAATCGACGATGCCAGCTGTCAAGGGCTGTTCTGGCCCCACAAAAGTGCAGTCGATTTGATGCTCTTTTGCAAAATCAGCCAGTGCCGCAAAATCCATTTCATCAATCGGCACAAGCTCTGATTCTAGGCGCATTCCATCGTTTCCTGGTGCCGCATATACTCTTTCTATAGAAGCAGATCTTGCAAACTGGCGGACGATTGCATGCTCACGTCCCCCCCTCCCAATAACCATAACTTTCATGCTTCTGCCCCTCTCGAATTAATGTTTAAAGTGACGAATTCCTGTAAAGACCATAGCAATGCCATATTCATTGGCTTTATCAATGGATTCCTGATCTTTCTTTGAACCACCGGGCTGGATGATGGCTTTTATTCCGGCTTTAGCCGCAGCTTCAACTGTATCGGACATCGGGAAAAATGCATCCGATGCCAGCACTGCACCTTCCGCACGCGCGCCTGCTTGCTCCAGCGCAATTTTGGCGGCGCCGACACGGTTCATCTGGCCAGCTCCGACACCGAGTGTCATAGACGAATCACAGACAACGATGGCATTGGATTTCACATGTTTTACTACGCTCCATCCGAGCTTCAGCGCTTCGAGCTCCTGATCAGTCGGCTGACGGTCTGTGGCAACACGGATATCTGCATCTTCGAAACCGAAACTATCAGGCTGTTGAACAAGCAAACCACCTTCTACAGTGACCGTATTCCACTTGTCCTGTTTTGTTGCATCAAAAGGAATCGTCAGCAAACGGATGTTTTTCTTTTGAGTCAAAATTTCCAAAGCTTCTGCTGAAAACCTTGGTGCTATAACAATTTCCAGGAAGATCTCTGACAATTTTTTCGCGGTTTCAACATCCACTTCGCGGTTCAGCGCAACAATCCCACCGAAAATGGAAGTGGAATCAGCCTCGTAGGCTTTATTGAATGCATCAGCAATAGCATTGCCGGTTCCGACTCCACACGGGTTCATATGTTTCACAGCAACCGCTGCCGGAATTTCGAATTCTTTAATGATCTGAAGTGCAGCATTCGCATCCTGAATATTATTATACGACATTTCCTTGCCATGCAGTTGTTCAGCTGCGGCGATGGAGAAATCTGAGCCCAGCGGACTGCGGTAAAATGCCGCTTTTTGATGGGGATTTTCGCCGTAGCGAAGCGATTGCTGCAATTCATATGTAAGTGTCAGGGCTTCCGGATATTCTTCTCCTGTGAGGTCGCTTAAATAATTTGAGATGTACGAATCATAAGCTGCTGTATGGCGGAATACTTTCGCTGCCAGACGTCTTCTTGTTTCAGGCGTAGTCGCAGCTTTGTCACCGCGAAGCTCACTCAAAACAATTGTATAATCGGCAGAATCGACTATAACCGTCACATAAGCGTGATTTTTCGCTGCGGAACGAAGCATCGTCGGCCCGCCGATATCGATGTTTTCAATGGCGTCGTCAACTGTCACTTCCGGCTTTGCAATCGTTTCGCGGAAGGGATACAAATTAACGCAGACGATTTCGATAGGGGAAATGCCGTTTTCAGCCATTTCACCCTGGTGCTGGGGATCATCATGTTTAGCCAAAAGGCCGCCGTGGACCAATGGATGTAGGGTTTTTACGCGTCCACCAAGAATTTCGGGGAATTTCGTTATTTCATCAACTGCGGTAATCGTGACACCGTTTTCCTCCAAAAACCGCTTCGTGCCGCCTGTAGACAGGATTTGATAGTCCATTTTTTCCAGCTCTTGCGCAAATTCCAATATGCCTGATTTATCCGATACACTTAACAACGCTCTCTTTTTCAAATCAAATCCTCCTAAGAATAATGCAGATGGTTTATTGAGTGAATAATCGCTGCAAAGTTGCAGGATAAAGTTTATGTTCAATTGCGTGGATTTCTTTTTCAACAGCTTCCCGGCTGCGCCCGTTCACTTTGAAGGACTCCTGGGCAATAATATTGCCCGTGTCCATTCCAGCATCCACAAAATGGACGGTAACTCCCGCCGCTTCAGCTCCTGCCGCCATTGCCTGGCCAATCGCGTCTTTCCCTGGAAAAGCCGGCAGCACTGACGGATGGATATTGACGATGCGGTTTTCATAAGCTCCTAAAAGCACTGGCCCGATCAATCGCATAAAGCCTGCCAGCACAATCCATTCCACTCGAATACTTTCAAGTTTCTCTTTCAGCATCTCTTCATATAATTGTTTGGAATCATAGTCGGATGGCATAAAAGCGAAAGATGGGATACCGACTAGTTTAGCGCGTTCAACGACATAGGCATTCGGACGGTCTGTTACAACAAGTGCGATTTCCGCATCCAGACTGCCTGTTTTTACCGCATCAGCAATCGCCTGAAAATTAGAGCCGTTTCCAGAAGCGAAAACGGCGATTTTAATCTTATTCTTCATTGAGTGTTCCATCCTGTTCACCTTTAAACTTTACACCGGCTGCTGCAGAAACACGACCAATAACGTAGGCTTGTTCCCCGTTCGCTTCGGCTGATGCCAATACCTGTTCAGCGTCTTCAGCTGAAACGGCAATCACAAAACCGATTCCTGCGTTGAAAACAGAAAATAAGTCGCGGTCTGACAATGAACCTTTTTCCTTCAGCATTTCAAAAACGCGCAATACCGGCCAGCTGCCAAGATTAATTTCTGCGCCCAGTCCATCCGGCATCATACGCGGCAGATTTTCGATAAATCCGCCGCCCGTGATATGCGCCATACCATGGATTTCTGTTTTGTCCGCAATTGCTGCCACTGTTTTCGCATAAATTTTCGTTGGGGTCAGGAGTTCATTGCCAAGCGGCCCAAGGTCTTCATAGCCTTCAATAATCTCTTCAAGTTGATAGTTATTTTGGTCAAAGACGATATTCCGCACCAGCGAATAGCCATTCGAATGGATGCCGCTGGATGCCAGGCCGATTAAAACGTCTCCGGCATTAATTTTTTCACCAGTAACAATTTTGGATTTCTCAGCTGCACCGACTGCAAAACCGGCAATATCGTACTCGTCTTCTTCATAGAGCCCCGGCATTTCCGCCGTTTCTCCTCCGATCAGCGCTGCACCGGCTTCAACACAACCGTCCGCGACACCTTTTACGATACTCTCGATCTTTTCAGGAACAGCTTTGCCGACCGCGATATAATCCAAGAAGAAAAGTGGTTCCGCTCCTTGGGCAACGATGTCATTGACACACATTGCAACGCAATCGATGCCGATCGTATCGTGTCTGTCAGCAAGAAAAGCCAGTTTCAGTTTCGTACCGACACCATCAGTGCCTGATACAAGGACCGGCTCCTTTAAATTCAATTCGGACAAATCAAACATGCCTCCAAAGCCGCCGAAAGCACCCATCAATCCTTTTCTTGCAGTACGGTCGACATGGGATTTCATCCTGTTAACAGCTTCGTAGCCAGCTTCAATATTCACGCCTGCTTGTTCATATGCTTTAGACAAATTGGTTCCTCCTATTGGCTGACTTCTTTTTCATGAGGCAAAACAGTATCCGGATAAATATCCGTCGGGTAATCCCCTGTAAAACATGCCAGGCAATGGCCGCATTTGGAACCCGGATCGGTGCGTCCGATATTTTGGACCATTCCGTCCACTGACAGAAATGTCAACGAATCCGCGCCAATCTGTTCGCGCATTTCTTCCACTGTATTATTGGCAGCGATCAATTCACCTGACGTGCTCGTATCAATTCCGTAGAAACATGGATTTTTGATCGGCGGTGAACTGATGACCACATGAACTTCCGTTGCTCCCGCTTCTTTCAGCAAAGTGACAATCCGGCGCGAAGTTGTTCCTCTGACAATTGAATCATCAACCATGATGACGCGTTTGCCATCAACAACCTGGCGGACTGGAGATAATTTCATCTTGACTCCCTGTTCCCGCAGATCCTGGGAAGGCTGGATGAATGTCCGGCCAACGTAACGGTTCTTTATCAAGCCGAGTTCATATGGAATACCACTTTCTTCTGAATAGCCTATGGCAGCGGAAATACTTGAATCTGGTACGCCCGTAACTACATCTGCATCAATTTGAATTTCTTTTGCAAGTTGCTTGCCAAGGCGTTTACGCGCTGAATGCACATTGATGCCGTCGATGTCTGAATCCGGACGGGAGAAATAAACATATTCCATCGTGCAGATTGAGCGTTCATTCGGATAAGCAAAGCGTTCCGCCCGCATCCCTTCTTTATCTATAACAATGAATTCGCCGGGTTCAACAGAGCGGACAAATTCCGCGCCGACGATATCAAATGCGCAAGTTTCTGAGGCAACTAGCCAGGCATCTCCAAGTTTGCCGATTGAAAACGGACGAAGGCCATGGGGATCAAGTGCGATATACATCGCCTCTTCTGTCAGGATTGCACAGGCAAAAGCGCCTTTTAATAAGGATAACGCATTTTTTATTTTTTCTTCAAAGCTTTCATACCCGCTCCGTTTAATCAGGTGCGCTAAAACTTCAGTATCGGAAGTGGTTTGGAAGATACTGCCCTGACGTTCCAGATGTTCTCTAAGATGATTGGCATTCACCAAATTGCCATTATGGGAAATAGCGAGGCCGCCGGTAGTCGAATTGAACAGCAGCGGCTGGACATTTTCGATGCCGCTGCCACCAGCTGTAGCGTATCGAACGTGGCCAATTGCTCCGGTGCCCGCCATTTTCGCAAGTTTCTCTGGCGTAAATACTTCATTGACCAAACCTTCACCTTTGACCGGTTTCAGTTTTTGACCGTCAGTCGTTACGATCCCTGCACCTTCCTGCCCTCGATGCTGCAAAGCATGGAGCCCGTAATAGGTTATTTGCGCAGCATTTTCATGTCCCCATATTCCAAAGACACCACATTCTTCGTTTAAGCTTCTGATTTCAGCAAGCATGGTATTGCCCCTTTCCAAGATGCGCGAAGCGTTTCGACCGAATCATGGATCCAGACGATGCCGTCTTCACTCTTGATCGTTAATTCTCCGGAGTCTGTGACTGTTCCAATTTGCTTGGCATCTTGAACGACCGCTTCGAATTGTGAAGCATGGTCTGATGAAACTGTAAGAATGAACCGTGATTGCGATTCGCTGAAAAGTGCTGTCGTTGCCGAACCGGAAAGGGTGATATCCAGTCCCAGGCCTTTCCCGAAAGCCTTTTCTGCCAGAGCCACCGCAACGCCGCCTTCAGCTACGTCATGGGCGGATGCCACCAGCCCTTTTTGAATGGCTGCAAGAATCTCCTGCTGGCGCTGTGCTTCTACACTTAAATCGATGGACGGCGCTTTGCCGAATATACGTCCTTCCACCATTTTCTGAAGTTCACTGCCGCCGAATTCGGTAAAGCTGTCACCGATCATATAGACCAGGTCTCCAGTATTTTTAGCGTCTTGTGTAGTTACATGCGACAAATCTTCCACCAGGCCAACCAAACCGATTGTCGGTGTTGGATAAATCGCCGTTCCATTTGTTTCATTGTATAGAGAGACATTTCCGCCAATAACCGGCGCATCAAGGATTGTGCAGGCTTCAGACATGCCGTCAGCCGCTTTCTCAAGCTGCCAGAAAATCTCGGGTTTTTCCGGATTTCCAAAGTTCAAGCAATCCGTTATTGCGAGCGGCTTCGCTCCAGATACCACTACATTGCGCGCGGCTTCCGCCACCGCAATTTTCCCGCCCATTTCAGGATCCAGATAAATATAGCGCGAGTTGCAATCCGTCGTCATCGCCAAGCCTTTATTCGATCCCCGAACACGGATAACAGCTGCATCCGATCCGGGACTGACCACAGTACTCGTGCGGACCTGATGATCGTATTGATCGTAAACCCATTCTTTCGAAGCGATGGTCGGCTGCTGCAATAAAGCCTTCAGCGTCTCACCGTAATTTTCTACTTTCGGTTCAACGTTTTCCATCTGCTGGTATTCCTTAAAGTAAGCGGGCACACTCGAAGGCTTGTGGTAAACCGGTGCATCTTCCGCTAGCGCATCAACCGGCACTTCTGCTACGATTTCACCTTTATGCACGAGTCTCAAAGTGGAATCATCCGTTACTTTTCCGACCGTTACCGCATCCAGGCCGTATTTCTCAAACAATTCGACTATCTCAGGCTCACGGCCTTTTTTCACAACGATCAGCATGCGCTCCTGCGATTCTGACAGCATCATCTCGTAAGCCGTCATACCGGTTTCGCGCTGCGGGATGTGATCCAGATCCATTTCAATTCCTGAGCCGGCTTTTGACGCCATTTCAGCTGAAGAAGAAGTCAGACCCGCAGCTCCCATATCCTGAATACCGATCAATGCGTCGGATTTTACCAGTTCAAGGCAGGCTTCAAGCAATAGCTTCTCCATAAATGGATCTCCCACCTGAACCGCCGGGCGATTGTCGCCCGAGGATTCCGTCAATTCTTCCGAAGCAAAAGTAGCGCCGTGAATTCCGTCGCGGCCAGTTTTGGCTCCGACATACATCACCGGATTGCCGACGCCGGAAGCTATTCCTTTTTGAATATCCTTATGGTCGATTAAACCAACACACATGGCATTAACCAAAGGGTTGCCGTCATATGAAGCATCAAACTGCACTTCGCCGCCGACTGTCGGGATACCGATGCAATTGCCGTATCCAGCGATGCCGGCAACCACTTCTTCAAACAAATATTTAACGCGAGGGGTGGTCAATTCGCCAAAGCGCAGGGAATTTAAAAGCGCAATAGGCCGTGCCCCCATCGAGAACACGTCGCGGATGATGCCGCCGACACCGGTCGCAGCTCCTTGATAAGGTTCAATCGCTGAAGGGTGATTATGCGATTCCATTTTAAAGACCACAGCCTGGCCGTCGCCGATATCGACAATTCCAGCGCCTTCGCCTGGCCCTTGAAGAACCCGCGGTGCCTTTGTAGGGAATTTTGCCAGCACAGGTTTTGAATTCTTATAAGAGCAATGTTCCGACCACATAACCGAAAACAAGCCGGTTTCCGTGTAATTCGGCGTTCTGCCTAAAATCTTTTCCACCATGGCGAACTCTGCATCGGACAATCCCATTTGCTGATAGACTTTCTGTTCTTTGATCTGTTCAGTATTTGGCTCAAGCGTGACTGACATTTGCTTCCCTCCACTGTTTAACGATTGATTTAAATAAAGAAAGTCCATCGCTGCCGCCGATCAAATCGGAAACGGCGCGTTCAGGATGGGGCATCATACCGAGCACATTGCCCCGTTCGTTGACGATTCCCGCTATATTATTGCGGCTGCCGTTAAAGTCATCCGCATAAGAAAACACGATTTGGTTATTGTTCTTCAACTGATCATAAGTCGCGTCATCGCAGTAATAATTCCCTTCGCCATGTGCGATTGGAATCCGTATTTCCTGGCCAGCCATATATTCATTCGTAAATAAAGTATTGGCATTTTCAACTTTCAAGCCGACTGTGCGGCACATGAATTTCAAGTTTTTATTGCGCAGCAGAACGCCTGGCAGAAGTCCTGCTTCCGTAAGAATCTGGAATCCGTTGCAGATACCGAGCACCGGTTTGCCCGCTTCCGCCGCTTTCTTCACTTCATCCATCACCGGTGAAGACTGGGCAATCGCGCCGCAACGCAAGTAATCACCATATGAAAAGCCTCCCGGCAATAAAATTCCGTCATAGCCGCTTAAATCAGTTGAATCGTGCCAAACGTACTCTGCTTCTTCACTCAGTTCATCCTTGACCGCGTGGTACATATCCAAATCACAATTGGATCCAGGAAATACGATTACTGCAAATTTCATTGAGAGACAGCCTCCTCGATTTCGAAACGGTAATCTTCAATCACCGTATTCGTCAATAACTTCTGGCACATTTCATTTACAAGTGCATCAACATCATTTGCGTCATCGGAAATCATCAATTCCAGATATTTGCCGATTCGTACATCTTCAACTTCTCCGTAACCCATCTTATGAAGTGAACCCATTACTGCAGATCCTTGTGGATCAAGTACGCTTTCGCGCAAAGTGACGTAGATTTTTACTTTTCTCATGAATGTTGTCCTCCCAGTTTAGCCAAAATGAGTTCATACGCTTCCGTTAAATTGCCAAGATCCCGTCGAAATACATCTTTATCGAGTTTTTGTTTTGTTTTTGCATCCCAGAGGCGGCATGTATCCGGTGAAATTTCATCCGCCAATAATATATGACCTTCTTTGTCACGGCCAAATTCAATCTTAAAGTCGACCAGATCCACACCGACTTCTTTGAAGAAACCGATTAATACTTCATTCACATGCAGAGCTTTTTCACGCAGTTCCTGCACTTCTTTAACCGAAGCCAATTGCAGCAATTCAATATGGTCTTCTGTAATAATGGGATCACCGAGTGCATCATCCTTATAATAGAATTCAACAATCGGCCATTTCAAAGCCGTACCTTCTTCCAGTCCCAGGCGCTTTGCCATGCTGCCGGCCACGATATTCCGCGTCACCACTTCCACCGGAATGATCTCCACCTGCCGCACGAGCTGTTCATGGTCAGACAATTGTTCAACGAAATGTGAAGCAATCCCCGCCTTCTGCAATCTTTCGAAAATCAATGATGTAATTTTATTGTTCAACGTGCCTTTGCCGATGATTTCCGCTTTCTTTTCACCGTTAAAAGCTGTTGCCGAATCTTTATACTCCACCCATAAAATATCCTGTTCGTCCGTTGCGTATAAGCGCTTTGCTTTGCCTTCGTACAATAGCTGACCTTTTTCCATGTAGGGTGACCTCCGTTTAGTTTAATCCAAGCCGGTTGAAAATCATGTCCACTTGCTGCAAATGATGGTTATAGTCGAAGCAATCATCTAATTCTTCTTTTGTCAGCTGGGAAGTGATTGTTTCATTCGCTTCCACGATTTTGCGGAAATGCGTCTGGTTCTCCCACGCTTCCATCGCGCAAGGCTGCACCGTATCGTACGCCGCTTCACGAGCCATTCCTTTATCGATCAATGCCAGCAATACCCGCTGCGAATATATCAGACCAAGTGTGGAGTCCATATTGCGTTTCATGTTTTCCGGGAACACCGTCAAATTCTTCACGATATTGCCGAAACGATTCAGCATATAATTCAAAGCGATTGTCGCATCCGGCAGGATCACGCGCTCTGCAGATGAATGCGAAATATCGCGTTCATGCCAAAGTGATACGTTTTCGTATGCCGTCAGCATATACCCACGGATCAAACGAGCTAGACCAGTCATATTCTCTGAACCGATCGGATTGCGTTTATGCGGCATCGCAGACGATCCTTTTTGGCCTTTAGCAAAGAACTCTTCCACTTCACGTGTTTCCGATTTCTGAAGGCCGCGGATTTCTGTCGCAAACTTCTCGATTGAAGAGCCGATCAAAGCCAGCACACTCAAATACTGCGCATGTCGGTCACGCTGCAAAGTCTGTGTCGAAATCGGAGAGGCCGCAAGACCAAGTTCCTTACACACATACTCTTCAACAAATGGATCGATATTGGCGTATGTTCCAACTGCGCCGGACATTTTGCCCGTTTCGATGGATTTAGCCGCCGCTTCAAAACGTTCCAGGTTGCGCTTCATTTCCTCATGCCATAAAGCAAGTTTCAGACCGAAAGTTGTCGGCTCTGCATGAACCCCGTGCGTCCGGCCCATCATTACAGTCATTTTATGTTCTTTGGCTTTATTTGCTAATATTTCAATAAAATTTGTCAAATCTTTGCGGATGATTTCATTAGCCTGTTTCAACAGATAAGACAAAGCTGTATCCACCACGTCAGTCGATGTCAGACCGTAATGCACCCATTTGCGCTCTTCCCCAAGTGTTTCAGATACCGCACGTGTAAATGCCACCACGTCATGCCGAGTCTCTTCTTCAATTTCAAGAATTCGATCCACAGAAAATGAAGCGTTTTTTCTAATTAAAGCCACATCTTCTTTCGGGATGTCCCCAATCTCTGCCCATGCTTCACATGCTAAAATTTCCACTTCAAGCCAAGCATTATATTTATTCTCTTCTGTCCAAATTGCGCCCATTTCGGGTCTTGTGTAACGTGCGATCATTAGTTTTCCTCCAGTTTATCCGTCCAAATGCCGGATTCGTCTATTTCTTTTAATGTTGCTTCCAAATTGTCAGTCAGTATGGTCACATGCCCCATTTTCCGGTTATGCTTTGCTTCTTCTTTTCCATACAGATGAATCGACCAATTTGGATATTGTGCGATTTTCGAGGCCAAAGGAGCTACATGCTGGCCCAATACATTGACCATCACCGTATCCGACCATAATTCCGGCTTGCGGAGCGGCCATCCGCAAACAGCGCGGATATGCTGGTGAAACTGCGAACTGCTTGTCGCTTCAATTGAATAATGTCCTGAATTATGCGGACGCGGCGCCAGTTCATTCACCATTATATCGCCATTTT
The DNA here is from genome assembly GCF_057369535.1 of Planococcus sp. RAB007_Raresut. Taxonomy (NCBI): domain Bacteria; kingdom Bacillati; phylum Bacillota; class Bacilli; order Caryophanales; family Caryophanaceae; genus Planococcus; species Planococcus sp. RAB007_Raresut. Next base: position 2,674 of record NZ_JBXYIF010000008.1, on the reverse strand, counting down.
CCAAAACGAACATTTCCACTGCTAATGTTCCAACCATTCCAAGATGCTCTGCAATTTTTTGGGCGGCTTCGGTTGCTTTTACAATTGTTTTCTCATCCACCCGTGCAGGCACGATCGTTTCATGCAAAATATGATTTTTATGAACGTTTTCCCCTATCGGCAATATAACAGTATCCCCTTTGCCATTGCGTTGGATAATGACTGAAATTTCTTTGGTAAAATCCACAAATGCTTCAGCTACGCAGGTTCCGTTATCAAAAAGTGGTTCAGCCAGGTTCAAATCCCTTTCTGTCCGGATCGTCACTTGCCCTTTTCCGTCATAACCGCCTTTTGCGGTTTTCACTATAAACGGATAATCGACTGTTGCTTTTTGTTCCAATAAATCCGAAAAATTTTCGGCAACAATATACTTCGCTACAGGGACACCCGCTTTAGCTATTTCTTCTTTCTCAAAGACACGATTTTGTGTAATGCGAATAAGCTCAGAGCCCTGCGGAACATAGGCGATTTTACTTAAATGCGATAATCCCTCAACATCTATGTTTTCAAACTCATAAGTGATTACATCACTTACAGCAGCCAATTCCTCCAATGCCTCTACATCATCATATGGCGCAATTAATTGCATATCTGCTATCTGGCCTGTCGGTGAATCCATCGATGGATCCAAAACCGCTATTTTAAAACCGGCCTCTTTCGCTGCCATTGCCATCATTCGTCCCAATTGGCCGCCGCCGATGATTCCAATCGTTTGTCCCGGCAGGATCGTTTTCATCATATTAAATCCTCCGTGCTTTTCAAAACTTCAGATTTTGTACGATCTCTTCTATTCTGAAGGGCTTCTGCCACTCGTTCGTCTGCAGTACCGAGAATTTGAGCAGCCAACAGTCCAGCATTTACGGCACCCGCTTTGCCAATAGCTACTGTAGCTACTGGCACGCCTCCAGGCATTTGAAGTATTGACAATAATGAATCCAGACCATTCAGCGCCTTAGATTGAACAGGAACTCCAATAACCGGCAACGTAGTTTTAGCTGCCACCATTCCTGGAAGGTGGGCAGCCCCTCCTGCACCGGCAATTATGACTTTAAGCCCGCGGTTTCTGGCATCTTCTGCATAGCTGAACATCAATTCAGGCGTCCGATGAGCGGAAATGACCTTCTTTTCGTAAGCAATATCGAGCTCTTCCAGAATTGCACAGGTATTTTTCATCGTTTCCCAATCACTCGAACTTCCCATAATCACACCGATTTTCGGATTCATCGTATCTCTCCTTTTAAAAAGTAAAAAGCCCTCAAATAAACTGCTCACTTTTACGTGAAAAGCAGTTTACTTAAGGACTTCAAAATCAACGAATATAGAGACTGATGGCATACATGCACATCCCTCGCGTCATTTCCATAAGTTGCTTTCCCGCATAGTCCAGACATTCCGGTGTCTTGGTAGAGACGCAGAAGCCAATTCTTCTGCATATATGGGGTTTCCTAATCAATCATAACAACTCATTATTTACTAGTCAATAATTAAATCCGAACAATAATTTTTCAGAATATATTATAGTTCGGTTTTTACTCTTTTAACAAATTATTCTTCTATTTTTATACCTTTAAATTTTGTTATTTGCCTTACTGGAACCGGCACCCCATCTTTTTCTTCGAATAACGGCTCTTCTTTTCTGCCAGCTGCCATATAGCCTTCTGCTTTCATACGCTCCAGACAATCTTCCATTGTTTCATTTTCGGCAACTTCAAACCATATTGTTTTCTTACTCATTTAAATAGATTTCCTTTCCTAACTTGCTTAACCCAAAATCCACCATGGATTGATTTAGGTTCATAAGCAATAATAAATGCTTTAGGATCGATTTCCTTAATAGTTGTATAAAGTTTCAATTCCATTTTTCTTGGTGTCAATATTTGCATGGATTGACGGTCGCCGTCTCGTCCATTGGCTGCCCAATCGGTAACACCATAACCTTTTTCACGCAATGCTTTAGGTAAAAGCTGATTTTGTTCACTCGTAATAACGTTTACTGTAATATATCCGAGAGCCATCTTCTCTTCTATTTTAGATCCGACAATAACTCCTGAACCATATCCGATAGCATACGCTACAAGATTTTGTATCTGATCCAAGTTATCCAATACTAATCCAAGTCCTACTATATATATTACTGTTTCTACCATACTGACTAACGCCGCTAAATAGCGGTATCCTTTTAACGTCATGATCATTCTTACAGTAAAAAATGATACATAAACAATATTAATGGAGAAAATGATGATTACCATCAACCATGGATTTATTTCCAATTCGTACACCCTTTCATTTTCCCTTAAGAATCAAATTACATATTAGTGGAATACGCCCTATAAAGCAAGAGCGAAAGGTCGTCTATAGCTTTATGATTACTGGGGAATTTATAGTAATCTACTTTTTTAAGAACTATTCTTCTTCTTTGATGGTTGCTTAAAATTAGTTGGTTTTATTCTTTTATAAGTATATAGAAGAATAAATTTTACTGTATATGTTTGGAACCTCAACAAAAAAAGCCGCTACCGCTTGCGCGGTAACGACCTTTCTTTTGTGCCCAGCGGCGTCCTACTCTCACAGGGGGAGATCCCCCAACTACCATCGGCGCAAAAGAGCTTAACTGCCGTGTTCGGGATGGGAA
>NZ_JBXYIF010000087.1:0-282 GCF_057369535.1 Planococcus sp. RAB007_Raresut | reverse complement strand
CTCCCTCTCGATGATGAGATGACGACGTATCTCGACGCTCCTTCGGCAGCACTTGGATTCAAAATTTAATAAATGAGGTGTTTGGTTTATGTTGACGATTGATCGGATGAAGCAGGCGTTACGTGACGCACAAGTTGGCATCGAAGAACAAAAGGATACGTTGACCGATTTAGACCGGGCCATCGGCGACGGAGACCACGGGATCAACATGTCTCGTGGTTTTGATGCGGTCTCTACTATTCTAGATGAGGATTATGACTCTCTTGGAGCACTTAGTAAAAA
>NZ_JBXYIF010000086.1:0-285 GCF_057369535.1 Planococcus sp. RAB007_Raresut | reverse complement strand
GGGAAGAAGTATTTTTGAAGCACTTCTATGATTCGCTCAGCGCAGCGTTTCATTTCGGTTTCACGAAAGTCGAAACCGTATGTGATGTCGGGGCAGGAGCTGGATTCCCAAGTCTTCCGCTCAAAATTTTATTCCCACACTTACACGACACGATCATCGATTCGTTAAACAAACGCATCACCTTTTTGAACGAGTTGGCCCTTGCGCTTGGACTCGAAGGTGTCGCGTTCCATCATGGTCGTGCCGAAGAGTTCGGAAAAAATAAAAAGTTCCGCGAACAGTTTG
>NZ_JBXYIF010000085.1:0-285 GCF_057369535.1 Planococcus sp. RAB007_Raresut | reverse complement strand
CGTGCCAGCCACCGCGGTAACACCGGCACCCCGAGTGGTAGCCACTATTATTGGGCCTAAAGCGTTCGTAGCCGGTTTAGTAAATTCTTGGGTAAATCGTACAGCTTAACTGTGCGGATTCCGGGGACACTACTAGACTTGAGACCGGGAGAGATTAGAGGTACTTGCAGGGGAGCGGTGAAATGTTGTAATCCTGCAGGGACCACCAGTGGCGAAGGCGTCTAATCATAACGGCTCTGACGGTGAGGAACGAAACCCTGGGGCGCAAACTAGGATTAGATACCC
>NZ_JBXYIF010000084.1:0-286 GCF_057369535.1 Planococcus sp. RAB007_Raresut | reverse complement strand
GAAATATAAAATTCAAAAGCGCTATGTGGCAAAAGTGAAGAACATCCCATCTTACTTGGCCATCAAACAGCTTGAGTCTGGTGTCGAACTCGATGACGGATTCAAAACGGGAAGCGCTAAAGTGAAGATGAAGTCTGTAGACCAGAAGAAGAACACAGCCATCCTCGAAATCGTCATCACGGAAGGCCACAATCGTCAAATCCGTCGGATGGTGGAAGCCATTGGTTCAGAGGTCATCAAACTGAAGCGTGAACAGTTCGGTTTCTTGACGCTCGACGGTCTCAAT
>NZ_JBXYIF010000083.1:0-287 GCF_057369535.1 Planococcus sp. RAB007_Raresut | reverse complement strand
ATTGGTTCAATAAAAAGCGTGTACATAGTGCACTAGGTTATGTGTCACCTTTTGATTTTGAAGCAATGTACTATCATAAAATTAACCCATTAGGTCAGGTGGCCTAACTTAAATAAAAAAGTCTCCGACAAACCCGGTACGGTTCAGCCATATTTAGCACGCCACTTGTAGAAAGTCGCATTACTCATGCCATGTTCACGGCACAGGGTAGTAACAGGCGTGCCAGACTCCGCCTGTTTCAAAATAGACATGATCTGACTGTCAGTAAATTTAGATGTTTTCATGCA
>NZ_JBXYIF010000082.1:0-288 GCF_057369535.1 Planococcus sp. RAB007_Raresut | reverse complement strand
CAAGAACAGTTACAGCTATTGTCGCAAGGAGAGTCCGTCGTGCAGGACTATGACGTCGGGGATGAACATTACTTGTCGGTCACGAGTCCCATTATGACGAACGATACGTCCGAGTTTGCCATCAGTTTCACGCGACCGCTTGAAGATTAAGACACGCTCATTCGCGAAATTTGGATGAAAGTCGTCATGATTGGCGTCTTGATCTGATTGCTCGCCCTATACACCGTCATCCGGATTGCCGATCGCTTCGTCAGACCGATTCGTCACATCATCGTGGCGGCCGATGAG
>NZ_JBXYIF010000081.1:0-289 GCF_057369535.1 Planococcus sp. RAB007_Raresut | reverse complement strand
AAGACCAGGCAGCGATTCAAAATGCGTTACAAACAGTCAACATGTGGCAGTATCGTCATCGGAAAATTGGAGATCTATCCGGAGGACAACAACAGCGCGTCTTTATCGCCCGAGCGATGGTCAACCAACCTGATCTATTGATTCTCGATGAGCCGACCGTCGGTGTGGACCAAAAGCACTTACAAGATTTTTATGAAGTCTTGCATATGCTTCGTGAACATACGACTTGTACGTTCGTCCTCGTCACCCACGATTTAAACGTGGTGACCGACCTCGTCACAAAAGTCGT
>NZ_JBXYIF010000080.1:0-289 GCF_057369535.1 Planococcus sp. RAB007_Raresut | reverse complement strand
GACACCTGCATCGGCTTCGCCTGCTTCGGTGTTACTCACCGTCTTCGTGCGGTTCGTTGCTCTACCCCGCGATAATAGTATTTACATAGTATATCTGAAGATCCTCTAATACTCAATATTTCTTGAGAAGCAATTGATTTTACGCTGCTTTAAAATCGAGTTTCTTCTATATAATAGTAACTTCTTTTTTACGTAATGTTATGTATAAAAGAAAATGGTGGAGGATGACGGGATCGAACCGCCGACCCTCTGCTTGTAAGGCAGATGCTCTCCCAGCTGAGCTAATCCT
>NZ_JBXYIF010000079.1:0-290 GCF_057369535.1 Planococcus sp. RAB007_Raresut | reverse complement strand
TGCCTTTAATGGATGGTTTTGTGTCTTGTCAAAGGATAAGAGCAGTTTCGGATGTACCAATCATTTTATTGACAGCACTCGACGGAAAAGAAGAAATCGTAAAAGGATTGCAACTGGGAGCAGATGATTACATTGTGAAACCGTTCGACGAGGCGGAATTGAAGGCAAGAATTCAATCGATTTTCAGACGAACTACAGTTTCTTCAGGATCAAAAATCGAATCGTCGGGTCTAATCTTAAATGAAGACGCCCATGAGCTGTATTACGATAATCATTTAGTCAAAGTCACA
>NZ_JBXYIF010000078.1:0-290 GCF_057369535.1 Planococcus sp. RAB007_Raresut | reverse complement strand
AGCTCCCGTGGCAAAGAGCGCCACTCTGCTGTTCTGTCTTATGCCTTTCAGAGCTTAACGGGCGCTTCCGCTTTTCTGTGTCCAGACTCCAACGGCCAACTCCTCGAGTCGTAAGCCACTTTGGCTGTGCGGCTGAAAAGATGCCGCTTCGCCAAATCGTCTTACGCTTGTCGGAGCTGAGCGGCCGTTTCCGCTTTTCTTTATTGTCCAGACTCCAGCGCCCAGCTCTTCGGGTCATAAGCCAATCCAGCTCCCGTGGCAAAGAGCGCCACTCTGCTGTTCTGTCTTAT
>NZ_JBXYIF010000007.1:0-220293 GCF_057369535.1 Planococcus sp. RAB007_Raresut | reverse complement strand
GGGTCAGTAGCTCAGTTGGTAGAGCATTAGATTGAAGCTCTAAGTGTCGGCGGTTCGATTCCGTCCTGACCCACCATATTTTTAAAATTTCTCCATGCCGGAGTAGCTCAACTGGTAGAGCAACTGACTTGTAATCAGTAGGTTGAGGGTTCAAGTCCTTTCTCCGGCACCACAGGGTGGGGTAGCGAAGTGGCTAAACGCGGCGGACTGTAAATCCGCTCCTTCGGGTTCGGCAGTTCGAATCTGCCCCCCACCACCAGTTTTTAGGGGCATAGTTTAACGGTAGAACAGAGGTCTCCAAAACCTCCGATGTGGGTTCGATTCCTACTGCCCCTGCCATTTTTATAAAAATTCTATTTTGGCGGTCGTGGCGAAGTGGTTAACGCACCGGATTGTGATTCCGGCACTCGGGGGTTCAATTCCCCTCGTCCGCCCCATTTATCATTCATAATTTAATGCACTTATAAAATAATAACGTGGCGGTCGTGGCGAAGTGGTTAACGCACCGGATTGTGATTCCGGCATTCGGGGGTTCAATTCCCCTCGTCCGCCCCATCTTATTATTGGGGTATAGCCAAGCGGTAAGGCAACGGGTTTTGATCCCGTCATGCCCTGGTTCGAATCCAGGTACCCCAGCTTTAATGCGGAAGTAGTTCAGTGGTAGAACGCCACCTTGCCAAGGTGGAGGTCGCGGGTTCGACCCCCGTCTTCCGCTCCAAAAATTGGCGGCATAGCCAAGTGGTAAGGCATGGGTCTGCAACACCCTTATCACCGGTTCGAGTCCGGTTGCCGCCTCCATTATATTTTGCCGGCGTGGCGGAATTGGCAGACGCGCGGGACTCAAAATCCCGTTCCTTCACGGGAGTGTCGGTTCGACCCCGACCGCCGGTATTATCCTTACTGTATGCCAAGCGGTAAGCCGAAAAAAAGCCCTGACACCAATAGTCAGGGCTTTTTTCTATCTTGATATGCAATGAATTCACTAACTACATTTCCGACATATGCGCAAAAGGCAGGTGGGTATCTATTTTTCCATTGATGCGTTTTGCATATAATCGTTCACCTTCAATCCATTTTTGGAAATCCATCATTAATGGAAGGCGATCAGGTCCAAGAGCAAAACCCACTTCGAGACTATGTGGGAAATAGGAAGCGGTATGCAGGGTTCCGGATGCGGTACTGTACTTCATAGAGAACACACCACTGTCCAAATCATTTAGAAGCCTAAAAGCACTATAGGCGTCCTCAGATTGTTTTTTATGAGTCAATAGAGCTTGCTCACGACGCTTTGAGTCGTCTGATTGATAACGGTTTTCTTCTGTCAGCAATTCAAAATGGTTGGTTGATACAGAAGCTTCCCGGACGACAACCGATCGAGGAGAGGCTTCTACTACAACTGATCTGCCACTGCGGTCCAATAGAACATAACTGAATGAACGACGGTGAGGCAGTTCTTCCAAGAGTTCGATCGCTTCACTGACATCGGCACAGTTTTCGAGGATAAGACGGCCAATCATATTACAGATAAAACCATCCTCCGAGTTTCGGCGATTAATGAAATTATAACCCATAGACAAGCCTTTTTCGTTGAGCCCATCGGTGCGCCCTGTTATTTGCATGGTAGGGCCAATTGTTGCATAGCCGCCGTCAGTCGGCTGGTAAAGCGCAAATCTTCCTTCGTATCCCTGCGGAGAACTGTCGTAATTACGGACCATGAAATCAGGGCCGGTTAATATAGAGCAGCCACTTCTTGTGTATTCCAGGTAATAACCGCCAAATTCGCGGATTGCATCATGCATGTTCCAGCCGAGCGCATCCGCCAGGCCGTTAATTTCATCCCATACTCTAGGGGCATATGTGAGAAGCATATCTCTCGCTTCTTTTTCGTTGATCATCAAATGTCGGTTTGAGGTGCCAAATTGTTTGCGGCGATTTGGAAGGATAAGTGAATCTTTTAGTTTCAATCCCTGCATATAACCGAAATCGTAATGGCTTCCCCGGAATTGGATTACATCAGTATAGATAGGTTTCAAAGTCAGATCCCTCTTTTATTCAGATTAATCCGAGTGTACTGCATGTAAGCGCTGCACGAAAAGAAATATGCCTGAGCAGCGTTAACTGGCTCAGGCATAGTGTCAGATGACATAAAAATCTGCGTCTCCGCCGTTGATGCCTGTAAACATATTGGCAGCGGCTGCGAGAAGTTCGAGTGCTGTATCACGGTCCATCGAAGGGCGCAGATAAAAGATATGCAACGCGTTTGTGGTCTGTGCGGTTACAGCTGTCCGTTTTGAATCTACGTAAGGGCTGCCGAATGCGCCATGCTGGTCTTTTGTGATAAGTATATTGGATAAAGTATTCAGGCGGTTATTGATGCCTTCATATTGATCATTGTCGGTTCCGATTGTTATCGTGACATCGCCTTCAATTTTATCGGCATCGTATAGTCCCAGCGGAATTTCATATTGAAGCGAAAGAAAGTTATTCATATCGACACCGGAATGGACTGGTGTGAGATAATTTTGTTTCTTGACTCTGCGGAAGAGTGCTTCTGCCGAAGGGCGGTAGCGATTCGGGTCCGCGCCAAGCGCTTTCCAGTTTACTTTCCATTCGAGCAGTCCTGGATAGTCGCTCAGCTCTTTATCTTCCAGGTCGAAGAATAATTGTTCCTGGAAAAGCTGGAGACGGCCTTTTAACATTTGAGGAGAATCGGAAACGGTGATATTGTTATAATGAATGATTCCAACTTTAAAGTCAGAAAGAATTTCAGAAATACGGGGATCGACTGTTGTTTCCACTGCACTCATCCTTTCGCATTAGCTATATATATTATCGTATCATATATTCAATGAAGGGGTTATCAGCATGAATCTTGAACAATTTCAAAAAGAGCTCGTTGCTTATGCCTCGGAAATCGGAATAGATAAAATCGGTTTTGCTTCAGCGGAACCATTCTTTAATTTGAAGCATCAATTGATACGGCAGCAGCAGCTGCAGTATCAGTCAGGTTTTGAAGAGTCGGATGTCGAAAAACGCACGCATCCGGAGCTATTATTGGAAGAAGCCGTTACAATTATTGCTATCGCGATCGCTTATCCCTCGAAGATGAATGACGCACCGCAAGGGACAAAGGGAGCAAGGCGCGGGATATTTTCCCGTTCATCTTGGGGAAAAGATTATCATTCAGCTTTGCGTGAGCGGCTGACTTTGCTGGAAGCTTTCATCGCCTCGCATTATCCGGATGCACGGATGCGTTCAATGGTGGATACTGGAGAATTATCCGACCGTGCTGTCGCTGAACGCGCGGGAATCGGTTGGAGTGCGAAGAACACCAATATCATTACGCCGGAATTTGGCTCTTATGTCTATCTGGGAGAAATGATCACCAATATCCCATTTACGTTGAATGAACCGATGGAAGATCAATGCGGCGACTGCCGGCTGTGCATCGATACCTGTCCGACAGGGGCCATTGTGGAAGGCGGGCAGTTGAACGCCCAGCGCTGCATTTCTTTTTTAACGCAGACGAAAGGCTTTCTGCCGGATGAATTCCGTTCGAAAATCGGTAATCGACTGTATGGCTGTGACACGTGCCAAACGGTTTGTCCGAAAAACAAACGTAAAGCGAATCAGATCCATACCGAATTTGAACCTGATCCGGAAATAGCCAAGCCATTGCTTGAGCCTTTATTGAAAATATCAAACCGGGAGTTCAAAGGAAAATTCGGATATGTATCCGGATCATGGAGAGGGAAAAAGCCGATCCAGCGCAATGCGATACTGGCTTTGGCGCATTTCAAGGAAGTAAGCGCTGTGCCGGCATTGATCGATTTGCTGGAATCGGATGAACGTCCGGTCATACGCGGTACAGCAGCCTGGGCAATCGGTAAGATTGGCACGGCTGAAGGACTGCATGCTTTGAAAAAGGCGGAAGAGCGGGAAACAGACAGTGAAGTGCTGGAGGAAATTCAAAAAGGATTGGCATTTTTTACTGAAGAATCGAAAGGATAAGTGAAGAGAGTGGCCATTAATATTGTTTTATATCAGCCGTTGATACCGGCGAATACAGGAAATATCGCACGTTCGTGCGCCGGAACAGGAGTCAGATTGCATTTGGTCCGGCCGCTTGGATTTTCAACGGATGATAAAATGTTGAAACGTGCAGGACTGGATTATTGGGAGCATGTGGATTTGACGTATCATGATTCTTTGCAGGAGCTGTTTGACAGTTATCCGGATGGTGAGTTTTATTACATTACAAAATTCGGTTCCAAACCGCATACGACATTCGATTTTTCGGATCAAGAAAAAGATCATTTCTTCGTGTTCGGCCAGGAGACGAAAGGTTTGCCGCCGGAATTGCTTGAAGCGAATCCGGATCATTGCCTGCGGATTCCGATGAATGATAATATCCGTTCCTTGAATCTTTCCAATACCGCTGCAATTCTCATGTATGAAGCATTGAGGCAGCAGGGGTATCCGGGACTCGAATAAAAAAAGGACAGCGGAAATTTATCCGCTGTCCTTTTTCAATGCTATTCTTTATCATAAGTACCTGGTTTGTCGTCGTATCCAGCAGTGAAAATAGCTGCAAGGAAAGCAACACAAACGCCTAGAATAAGGATTAAGTTCATTTATAACGACCTCCTTGAAATATGCATCTTAGTTTAGTATAGCGGAAAGTAGGGAAAAATGAAATATAAGTCCTTATTGAAATATGGAGATTTTCTGTCGGTTCAAATTTTTTGGAAACTATTGAAACTGATTCGGGTTTCATTCGTATACTAAGGTAGTGAAAATAACTAGAAGGAAAGGTTGATTATTAATGAAAATGAAAATTTCAGCTGCATTGCTGTGGGTATCAGCGATTGCAGAAGGATTCCTTGCCATTCCGTTTCTTGGCGGGTCGTTCGTCATCAGCACAGGGTACGCGGCACTTGGTTTCATGTTCGTTCTTCACGCCGTAACATTATTCTTCTGTTTCCGTGAATACTCGCCGAAATCCGGACCAATTCTGGGCTTAATCACAAGTTTGTTGGCCTGGATTCCGCTTATCGGTTGGGCATTGCACTTGCTTAGCGCAATCGTGCTATTCATCAACGCAGCTGTTGCCAGCCGCCCGCGCATCTAAACTATAACCGCCTGAAATGGCGGTTTTTTTTGTGCGTTTATTTCAGTTTGGAGTTTAAACTCGAAAATGTAGTATTGAATTCTGTACAATAAAAGAAGAAAGGGTGAGTGGAATGAATTTGACGATCAATTCAACAAAAACATTACATAATGGAGTGGAGATGCCGCGATTCGGTTTGGGCGTCTATAAAATGACGGACAAGGAAGAGGCGGTCAACGCAATGATCGCCGCAATTGATGCCGGCTACAAAGCGATCGACACGGCAACCGTTTATGAAAATGAACAGGAAGTCGGGGAAGCGGTTCGAAACGCGTCTGTGAAACGGGAAGATTTGTTCATCACTTCAAAAGTGTGGAATACGGATCAAGGTTATGACCAGACGCTTCGCGCTTTTGAAGCGTCTCTGGAGCGACTCGGGTTTGATTATTTGGATCTTTATCTGACACATTGGGCAGTGCCGGGGAAATACGAAGACACATACCGGGCGATCCAGCGGCTATATGATGAAAAGCTGGTGCGGTCAATCGGCGTGTCGAACCATCATCAGCCGCATTTGGAACGGATCCTGGCAAAAGCGAATACAAAGCCGATGGTCAATCAGATTGAGTTGCATCCCCAATTGACACAGGAGCCGCTGCGCGAATTCTGTGCGCAGCAGGAAATTGCGGTGACTTCCTGGTCGCCGCTTGCACGTGGCCGTTTGCTGGATGACGCCGTACTGGCGGAAATTGCAGCTAAGCACAATAAGACAATTGCACAGGTAATCATCCGCTGGCATTTACAGAATGACCTCATCGTTATTCCGAAATCGGTGACGCCATCCCGCATCGTGGAAAATGCCGACGTCTATGACTTTTCTCTGGCAGCGGAAGAAATAAACGCGATTGACGGCTTGAACCAAGATTGGAGAACGGGTACGAATCCAGATGATATCAAAGCATAAGAAAAGAAGTTCCCTTATTTTAATAGGGAACTTCTTTTCTTGTTATCTCGCTTTATCTTCCACGACAATTTTCTCATCAGTGAACGGATGGATAAACGACATCCGGAACGCGTGCAGATGATAGGCGCCGTCCTGCGTCGGCGGTCCGACGTATAATTCATCGCCGATGATCGGATGTCCGATGTGGGAAAGGTGGGTCCGGATCTGATGCGTCCGGCCAGTTTCAAGTGACAGCTGCAAAAGCGACTTGCCTTCCATATGGCGTAGCAATTTATAATGCGTAACAGCGCTTTGGCCTGTTGGTGATACCATACGGCGTGTTGGATGATGCCGGTCGCGGCCGATGGCGAAGTCGATAGTACCGGATTTATTGTGCACTTTGCCTTTAACGACAGCCTCGTAATCGCGTACCAATTGTTTCTGTTCCAGCATGCGGTCCAGGATGTTTTTCGCTACGGGGTGCTTCGCTACCATCAACAGCCCAGAAGTCCCCTGGTCGAGCCTATGGACGTGTTCGCCGTATGACCCGCCGCCGCGGATGATGTGGCCGATGACGGCATTGATGAATGTGTCATTTTGTCCGATTTCATTGGGGTGCGTGTTCATGCCTTTTGGCTTTTGGGCAATCAGGAAATGTTCGTCTTCGAAGAGCACAGGCAATTCGATGTCGTGGTTGGGTTCGTAAGGCGAATCCGCTTTCGGCAGGTCGAATTGCAGTACCGTTCCTTTCGTAAGTGGTTCTTTCCAAACGACTTCCTGAAATTTATCGTTCTTAACGGATTTCGCCATACGCAGCTCATGAACAACTTTCTTGCCGAGGCCCCATTCAGTGCGCAGCAATTCTTCGACGGTCATGCCGTCATCTTTGATTTCGTAATTCCAGCTCATTTTGTTTCCTCCATAAAAAAAGAGCATGCGCATTGCACATTGCTCTCTTGTCAGTTATTTTTTAACGACTTCTGTGAAAAATTCCTCGATATTCTCTTTTGGCTGTGCGCCAACCCAGCGTGAAACTTCTTCGCCGTTTTCATAATGGACAAGCGTCGGTGTCGCTTCGATGAAATAATCTGTCCAGCCCTGTTCATACTCTAACAGATTGTATTGCAGGACGTCTACATCCATATCTTCAGCAACCGGCATCAAAATAGGTGTGGTGTTCTGGCAATGCACACATGTCGGGCTGAAGAAATAAACCGTAGTCGGTTCGCCGCTTTCAATCTGTTCAGCAACTTCATCCGGCAAGGCGATGTTCTGATAATTTTCATCATCCAACTGGTCGATGGTAGCCGGGTCTAAATCATCCGTATCGTATGGGTTGTTTGCCAATTTTTCATTTTGGGACATTTGTGTAAGAACAATGATCAAAGCGAAAATGGCGAGAACAACGCCGCCGATGATAAGCATTTTTTTCAATTTAGTTTTCCTCCTTGATTGTTTTCAGCAAATAAATACTCATTCCAGCAATTAAAATGAATGCGATAAGCGCTAAAAATGGAATGGTGATAAAGCCGAAATAATTGATGTACTGGCCTGTGCAGGGAACCTGACCGCATGAAGGGGCGGACTCAGAAAGAAAGGCCAATTTTTGAATTCCATAGTGATACAGGGAAATCAAACCGCCGATGCCTGAGATGATCAGCGAGGTAAGAGCGATTCTGGCATTCTTTTGAAAATAAGCCACTCCGACAACGATGACCAGAGGATACATGAAAATACGCTGGATCCAGCAAAGCTCGCAAGGAATATAGCCGCGGATCTCTGAAAAATAAAGGGAACCGGCAGTGGCTATCAATGCTGTCGCCCAGATGCCAAGCAAAAGATTTTCTTGAATTTTCGTCATATGGCAGGTCCTCTCTTGTTAAATAGCTACTATAGAATTATAATTCTTTAGCTGGGGCAAGTAAAATAATATTAACCTCTGTGTATATCCTATATAATAAGATGTGATACTTTTGTGAAGGAGTGGCTAAAGTGGCAGAACAATTCGATTTATCCCATTTTGAAAAAAGCATGATCATCCGTGAGATGACCTATGCTGATATAAATGCCATTCTAGAGATGCAGCGTTTATGTTTTCCGGGCATGGAACCATGGGAAGAGGAACAGTTAAGAAGCCATTTGGGCGTATTTCCCCAAGGCCAGCTGGTAGCGGAACTGGACGGCAAAGTAATTGGCTCCTGTTCAAGTCTATTGATAAATTTCGATGAATACGACGACCGCCATACCTGGGACGATGTCACAGATGGCGGTTATATTACGAACCATAACCAGGACGGCTATAATATGTATGGCATTGAAGTTATGGTGCATCCGGAGTACCGCCGCATGCAGGTCGGCCAGCGGCTTTATGAAGCACGAAAAGAGTTGGCGCGTGAGCTGAACCTGAAATCGATCATCATCGGCGGGCGGATTCCAAATTATCATAAGCATGCGGAAGAAATGTCGCCTCGTGAATATGTGGATGCGGTATCCCGACATAAAATCTACGATCCTGTACTTACTTTCCAATTAATGAACGGTTTCCAGCTGATGCGCATCAACCCGAATTACCTGCGGGATGATAAAGCTTCCGGAAAATATGCGACATTGATGGAATGGAATAACGTCGATTACAAACCCGTTTCAAAACGGCATTTCAAGACGAGCCTGCCGGTTCGTATTTGTGTCGTTCAATACCTGATGCGCGCCATTGAGTCGTTTGATGACTTGGCGAACCAGGTGGAGTACTTTGTCGATGTGGCATCTGATGCCCATTCGGATTTTGTTGTTTTCCCTGAAATCTTCACGACTCAGCTGATGTCGTTCCTTAACGAACCATCGCCGAGCCAGGCTGTAAGAAAACTGACGGAATATACACCTCAGTATATTGAACTTTTCACCGATCTCGCGGTCCGCTATAACGTCAATATAATCGGCGGTTCCCATTTCGTGAAAGAAGAAGACGATGAAATCTACAATATCGCTTACCTGTTCCGTCGCGACGGCTCAATCGATAAGCAGTATAAAATCCACATCACGCCCAATGAGCGGAAGTGGTGGGGGATTTCTGCAGGGGATTCAGTCCGCGTATTCGATACGGATTGCGGCAAAATCGCCATCCAGATTTGTTATGACATCGAATTCCCGGAACTTGCGCGCATCGCAACAGATATGGGAGCGAACATCATCTTCTCGCCATTCTGTACAGAAGATCGCCAAGGCTATTTGCGCGTCCGTTATTGTGCACAGGCACGGGCTGTGGAAAATCAGATCTATACCGTTATTTCAGGTACTGTCGGCAACTTGCCGCAAACCGAGAATATGGATATCCAATATGCCCAATCGGCCATTTTTGCTCCGTCCGATTTTGAATATGCACGTGACGGCATTGTTGGCGAAACAAATGCCAATCTTGAAATGGTCCTGATCGGGGATGTGGATTTGGAAATCCTACGCCGCCAGCGCCAGAACGGCACCGTTAAACAATTGAAAGACCGCAGACATGATGTCTACCGCGTCGAGTATAAGAAAGATTAAATTCAGTCAATAAAGTGAAATTCCTGGACCGCTTCCTGATGGAGGCGGTTTTTTTTCTTCATTTTTGGTAAACTGGAAATAGACTGAACAACTTGTACGTATTATGGATGGAGGGTTCATTATGAATTGGAAAGATCGGATTAAACGCTGGCTGGATCACGAAGGGCTGGATGAAGAAACAAGAAAATCACTGAATCTATTGAAAGAAGACGAAAAATTGGCGGAAGACGCATTTTACCAGGATCTCACTTTCGGCACAGGTGGTATGAGGGGGGAAATTGGGCCGGGGACAAACCGCATGAACGTTTACACGGTGCGCAAGGCCTCACAGGGCATCGCCGATTACATAAAGTCAAACGGGGATGAAGCGATGGCAAGAGGAATCGTTATTGCCTATGACAGCCGCCGCATGTCACCCGAATTTGCGGAAGAAGCCGCTAAAACGTTTGCTTCAAACGGAATCCACACGTATTTGTATAACGGTACGCGCACGACGCCGCAATTGTCTTTCAGCGTCCGCTACTTGCACGCGTTTATGGGCGTAGTCATCACGGCAAGCCATAACCCGCCGGAATACAATGGCTATAAAGTATACGGGGAAGACGGCGCGCAATTGAATCTTGAAGACGCGGATCGCGTCATCGAATTCGTCAGCAAGGTGGAAGATGAATTGACGATTGTCAATGAACGCTTTAAACCTGAATTGTTAGTGACAGTCGGCGATACTGTAGACCAGGCGTATCTGACAAATGCTTTGACGGTCCGTGAGCAGCAAACAGCGTCACCGATTCAGGCGGTCTTCACGCCGCTTCACGGCGCATCCGGAGCAACTGTGCAGCAACTGCTTGAAAAAGCAGGCTACACGGATGTCACTTATGTTGCGGAACAGATGGAACCTAATGGTGAGTTTCCGACTGTAACGTCTCCTAATCCAGAAGAAGCGGAAGCATTCGAATTGGCGAAAAAATACGGTAAAGAAGCCGGTGCTGATTTATTGATCGCAGTGGATCCTGACGGAGATCGCGTCGGAATCGCGGTAACAAACGGCGAGCATTACGAATTGCTGTCCGGCAATCAAACAGGCGCCATCCTGATAGAATATTTATTGAGCCAGAAAAAAGCAAAAGGTGAACTTCCTGACAACGGGCGTATTTTCAAAACGATCGTAACATCCGAATTCGGCCGTGCGGTGGGTGATTCATACGGAGTCAAAACCACTGACGTCTTGACGGGCTTTAAATTCATCGGCGAAAAGCTGAGAGAGAATGACAGCACAGGAGAATTCGAATTTTTGTTTGGCTATGAAGAAAGCTATGGCTATTTGATCCGCGATTTTGCACGCGACAAAGATGCGGTGCAATCGGTGCTGCTTCTCGTTGAAGCGGCTGCGTATTATAAGACGCAGGGAAAAAACCTGCACGATGTGCTGCTCGAGTTATACAATCGCCACGGCTGGTACCGGGAAGAGCTGGTATCGGTAACGAAAAAAGGGGCGGATGGTGCGCGGGAAATCCAGTCGCTGTTGAGCGGCATGCGTCAGAACCCGCTGCAGTCCATCGCAGGAATTGCAGTAGCTTCAATAGAGGATTACGAAACTCAGAATCGTATTTTTACGGATTTGGATAAGAGTGAAAAGATCGAATTGCCACAGGCTAACGTTCTGAAATATTTCCTGGAAGACGGATCTTGGGTATGCCTTCGCCCTAGTGGCACGGAGCCGAAAGTGAAATTTTACTTCAGTGTCAAAGGGGAGACGGAGCAGGAAAGTGATGAAAAACTGGAATTGATCAAGGAATCATTCCTTGATGCAGTGAATAATAGATAACTGAAGGGCTCCCTTAATAAGGGAGCTTTTCTCATTCGAAATTATGAGGCGCAAAAGGCGTGTAAAGAGGTATGGTTGGAGTAATGGTGATGGGGTGAAAAACATGGAACTGAGCGAACATTCCAATGTAATTCTGCTTAAGGAAATTGCAGAACTTCTGAATGAGGAAACGGATATGGAACGTATGCTGACGGGAGCTATCCGGAAGCTGTTGAACGGTTCGAATTTTGAAACGGCATGGATTTTCTTTATAGACGGAGAAGGAAAGCACAGGCTCATGGCCCAAGCGAATCTTCCTTCGGCGCTGGAGGAAGACGATTGCCGCCATCTTCAAAAAGGCGGCTGCTGGTGTGTTAAAAGGTATCACGATGGCGATTTGGAGAAAGCATCCAATATCATCGCCTGCCAGCGGATCGAGAATTCAATAGCGGAAAAGACCGGAGACCATGGTAATATTACGCATCACGCGACGGTGCCGCTGCAATCCGGAGCAGAAAGGTTCGGCTTGCTGAATATTGCGGCGCCTGACCGGGAGCGTTTTTCTGCAGATGAACTGGCGTTGCTGGAATCCGTCGCTTTTCAGATCGGCTCTGCCATCAAACGCATCGGTCTGACCAAGCAGGAAAAGGAACTGGCGTTGGTGACCGAACGCAATAGACTGGCCCGTGATCTCCATGATTCAGTCAATCAATTACTGTTTTCCGTAACGCTGACCGCAAGAGGCGGCGTGGAAATGTCGGAAGAGCCGGCAATCCGGGAAACATTCAGTGATATTCAGCACCTGACACAGGAAGCGTTAAATGAAATGCGGGCGCTGATCTGGCAATTGCGTCCGAAAGGACTCGAGAGCGGCTTGCTCGAAGGGATAAAAGGCTATGCTGAGATGCTTGGTTTGGAGCTTGAAACGAAAGTGAACGGCGTCATCCAGCTTCCTTCAAGAATCGAAGAGACTTTATTCCGCATTGCGCAGGAAGCACTGAATAATATCCGGAAACATGCTGGTACAGACCGGGGACAATTGTTCCTGTCGGTTACCCAGACGGACGTGCTTCTTGTGTTGAAAGATGAAGGCAGAGGATTTGTGATGGACGAAAAACTGTATATCCCATCAATCGGCATGCTGAGCATGAAGGAACGGGCAAAATCCGAAGGCGGCACAGTGGAATGGTCCAGCGCAATGAATAAAGGGACGGAAATTCTCGTAAGGATTCCTTATTAGGGAGAGGGGGATGGAATGATGAAGGTTTTAATAGCGGATGATCATCATGTAGTCAGGAGAGGGCTGCTGTTTTTTCTGAAGACCCAAAAAGATATTGAAGTGGTCGGTGAAGCGGTGAATGGCAAGGAAGCGGTCGAAATGGCTGAGAGACTCCGTCCTGATATTGTGTTGATGGATTTGGTGATGCCGGTCATGGACGGAATTCAGGCTACACGCAAAATAAAGGAAAAGCATCCTGGAATCATTGTGCTGATGCTGACCAGTTTTTCGGACCGTGACCACGTCGTGCCGGCGATCGAAGCGGGAGCGGCGGGCTATCAACTGAAAGATATCGAACCGGATGAGCTGGTGGAATCGTTGCGAAGCTTAATGAGAGGCGAAAATACGCTGCATCCGAAGGCGACTTCTGAATTGATGAAAGGTCCGGCAGAACCAGCGCCGCATACCGTCAATTTTTTGACACCGCGTGAAAAAGAAGTGCTGGCTGAGTTGACGAAAGGGAAAAGCAACCGGGAAATCGCGTCGGCGTTATATGTGACGGAAAAAACGGTGAAAACGCATATTTCCAATATCTTTACGAAACTTGAAGTGCAGGACCGCACACAGGCTGCTCTTTATGCGGTAAAGCATGGGCTGACAGAAGCGGGGATGGAATAGAAAAGAGGCAAGAAACCGACACTTCTCAAATCATTTCGCTTTAGGCGGACGCGTTCCGCAGGGAGCTGCCTGAGCCTCCTCAGTCGCTAGGCTCCCTGCGGGGTCTCAGGACTCGCTCTATTTCCTGCAGGAAAGACATTGGCCGAAGCATGCGAGGACAAGTCTTTGCGACGAACCAGCGCAGCGATGCAGGAGCACATCTTTGCATTTCGCCGCCTGACGCTTCATTTAAGTTTCGTCTTAACTGAAGGAACATCTTCTTCAGACATTAAAAGTAAAAGACTTTTCTATTATAGAAAGCGAATTGAGATATGGAGCAAAACAGCGAAGACTCCCAGGCGACCAAGTGAAGTGCTGAGATCCACTCGGGCGAAGTGGAACGAGCACGAGTTAGCTCAGCGCGAGTAGCCAAGTGCGGCCAAAGTATTTCGGCCAGCGCTTTGCGACGAAGCTAGCGCAGCGATGCAGGAGCATGGTTTTGAAAACGAAGCTGTTTTGCGGAATATCGGTTTTAAAACTATATTTTTCTCGACAAGCAAAGGCAAGACGCATCAAGTGCGTCTTGCCTCTTTTTTCATTTCAGCGCTTTTTAACCGGCCGTTTACGTGAATCTTTCGTGATTTGCTTCCATTTCGAGCGCTCGGCTTTTTGTGCTGCCAGATCGCTTTTTCGTTCCATATGGGCAAGTTCCCGTTTCAATTTTACATAGCTGCGGAATCGCTCAGGCTCAAGTTCACCTGTTTCAAGCGCTTCACGGATTGCGCAGCCGGGTTCATTGCCATGGGCGCAGTCACGGAAACGGCAGGCATCCGCCAAAGTTTCCACATCCGTGAAGCCGGATTCCACGCCTTCGGAGTAATCACCGAGCTGAAATTCCCGCATTCCCGGTGTATCGATCAGCAGACCGCCGCTTGGCAGCAGCACCATCTCGCGGTGAGTTGTGGTGTGCCGCCCCTTGCTGTCATCTTCCCGGATTTCCTGGACTGCCATCAGTTCGGTGCCGGCGAGCGCATTGATCAGAGAAGATTTGCCGACGCCGGAGGAACCGAGCAAAGCACCTGTTTTGGAGCCGGACAGCACATTCTGTAACTCAGTGATTCCTTCCAGTGTGACACTGGAAACTGTATGGACCGGCACGCCGAACGCGACCGATTCCGTTTCTTTCAAATAAGGCTCTAGGTCGTCACATTGGTCTTTCTTGGTCAATACGATTACCGGATTTGCTCCCGAATCCCATGTTGCCAATAAATAACGTTCAAGCCGCCGGACATTAAAGTCGTGATTCAATGACATCACGAGGAATGCATAGTCCACATTCACCGCAATCGTCTGGATATCAGAAGTTTCACCTGCCGCTTTTCGTGAGAAGCTGGAGATGCGGGAAAGGACTTGATGAATGATTCCTTTTTGTTCGCCCGGCATCTGTTCGACAACGACCCAGTCGCCAACGCTGGGGAATTCCGACTTCGCATGGCTGTGCCTGTATTTTCCGGACAGGGAGCTGAGCCATTCGCCGTGATCTGTAACTACGCGGTAAAGATTTTTATGTTCGAGCACCACACGTCCCGGCACACCGTTTGTTTCAATTTTCTCCTGCCAGTTTTCGTTCCAGCCGTAATTTTCAATAATTGTCAATTTGAGTTCCTCCAATTTTTATGCATAATAAAAAACCATGGATGCGTCTTGCAAATCGCAGTCCATGGTTCCCGGGCATAATGGAAGAAGCGTATCGTCAGCGATACACGGAGCGGGATACTATAGACTGGATTTGCTGTTTCGTTGCAATGATATGAATAGCCATAATACCCCACCTCTTTCCTCAAGTTATCTTTAAGATACCGGATAATTCTGAAATGGTCAATCTATTTTTTATTTATGATTCCAATTTTTAAGATAATTCAGCAGAAGGCATTTCAAACTCTTGCAAACACTAAGCAGAAAGGCTACCATTAAATTAATATTCTGAACATACCAACTGGTCAGTATAAAGAAAGGTGGAAGTTATTTTGGATTTTTCCTATTCCCAAAAAACAAAAGATTTGCAGAAACGCTTGATCAGCTTCATGGAAGAGCATGTCTATCCGAATGAGAAAATTTTTGAACAGCAGCTGAATGAACAAAACAATCGATGGGCGCAAGTGCCGCCGGTTATGGAGGAGTTAAAACAGAAAGCGAAAGAACAGGGGCTGTGGAATCTCTTTCTCCCTGACAGTGAGTATGGAGCAGGTCTCACTAATCAGGAATACGCGCCGCTGTGTGAAATTATGGGCAGATCGCTGATTGGACCGGAAGTCTTTAATTGCGGAGCGCCGGATACCGGCAATATGGAAGTATTGGTCCGTTACGGCACAGATGAACAGAAGAAGAGCTGGCTCGAACCGCTGTTGAACGGTGAAATTCGTTCATGCTTTTCGATGACTGAACCGGATGTTGCGTCGAGTGACGCGACGAATATCTCCGCAACAATCACTAGAGACGGAGA
The DNA here is from genome assembly GCF_057369535.1 of Planococcus sp. RAB007_Raresut. Classification (NCBI taxonomy): domain Bacteria; kingdom Bacillati; phylum Bacillota; class Bacilli; order Caryophanales; family Caryophanaceae; genus Planococcus; species Planococcus sp. RAB007_Raresut. The sequence goes on along the minus strand of NZ_JBXYIF010000007.1, from coordinate 204,520 downwards.
AGAATACATCGTCAACGGCAGAAAATGGTGGTCTTCAGGGGCTGGCGATCCGCGCTGTAAAATTGCGATTGTAATGGGGAAAAATGATCCGGATGCCCCGAAGTATGAACAGCAATCGATGATCCTGGTGCCTTTGGATTCACCGGGCGTAACGATTGAACGGATGCTGCCGGTTTTCGGTTACGACCATGCACCGCACGGCCATGCTGAAATCAATTTTGATAATGTCCGTGTTCCGGCTGGCAATATGATTTGGGGAGAAGGCAAAGGTTTTGCCATTGCGCAGGGAAGACTAGGACCCGGCAGAATCCACCATTGCATGCGGCTGATTGGAGCTGCTGAACGGGCGCTTGAAGAAATGTGCCGCAGAGTTGCCGAGCGTGCACCATTTGGCAAGCCTTTGGCAAATCAAGGCGTAATCCGGGAATGGATAGCGGACTCGCGCATTGATATTGAACAGGCACGGCTTTTGACGTTGAAAGCGGCTTATATGATGGATACGGTGGGCAATAAAGAAGCGAAAGCGGAAATAGCGATGATAAAGGTCACTGCACCAAGTATGGCCTTGCGCGTTATCGACAGAGCCATTCAAGCATTTGGAGCAGCGGGTGTCAGCGATGATTTCACTTTGGCGGCACAATGGGCGAATGCGCGGACGCTTCGACTGGCGGACGGACCGGACGAAGTACACAGAAGCCAAATTGCTAAGCTGGAATTAAAAAAATACTTATAGGAAATGAGGGTTATCCAAATGGGGGATTTTACACAAGCAACGATTCCAGTTAGAAAAGGGGAAGAAATTAATCTGCAAAAACTTGAGGAATTTCTTCGCTCGTCAATTGATGGACTTCCTGAAGGCGAACTTGAAATCCGCCAGTTTGGCGCTGGCCATTCCAACTTAACCTATGCACTGAAAATTGGGGAATGGGAAGGTGTATTGCGTAAACCACCGCTTGGACCAGTGGCTCCAAAAGCGCATGATATGGAAAGGGAATTCAAAATTCTGCAGTCATTAGCTCCGATTTTTCCGGCAGCTCCAAAACCGTATCTATTTTCAGAAGAAACTTCTATAACGGGAAGTCCGTTCTTCGTCATGGAAAGGCGGCACGGCATTGTGCTGGATACAGAATTTCCAGCAGGAACAGAAGCGACTGCAGAACTCTGCAGGAAAATATCCGAGAAGATGGTGGATACGCTGGTTGAACTTCATGCCATCGATTATAAGAAAACGGCGCTTGCCGGCATGGCGAAACCGGATGGATTTATGGAACGGCAAGTCAATGGCTGGATTGGCCGGTATGACCGCGCGAAAACAGATGATATTGAAGAAGTGGAAGCTCTGAAGAAGTGGATGCTGGCCAATATACCGGAATCCCAGGAGCCGACTATCATCCATTACGATTTTAAATTGAACAATGCGCTGTTCAGTGAAGATTATACGGAAATTACCGGACTTTTTGATTGGGAAATGACAACTGTGGGCGATCCGCTGGCAGATTTGGGCGCGGCGATGAGTTATTGGATTCAAGCAGATGATCCCGAACTTCTGAAAAAGGGGATGGGCAAACCTCCTGTCACTGTCAATGAAGGATTTTATACTCGTGAGGAATTTATTCGCAGCTATGCGGAAAAGAGCGGACGGGACGTTTCGCAAATTGATTTTTATCTGACGTTCGCTTATTTCAAGCTGGCCGTCATTGTCCAGCAGATTTATTTCCGCTATAAAAATGGGCAGACGCAGGATCCAAGATTTGCGAATTTCGATCGATTCGTCAAAAGCCTGATCCGCTATGCACTTGGAACTGCAACAAAATAGAAACGGATAAAAAGAAGGCCGGGATTCCCGGTCTTTTCTTTTTAATGGGTCAGAATGTATAACTTTTTTAGTATGAAGGTTCTTAGGGAGAAGTGTTTCCGTGTCCAGACTTCAGCACCCAGCCCCTCGAGTCGCTTCAGCTTTGCCGTTAATGGCAAAGAACGCCATTATCGTCACCGCTTCCAGCGCTTGTCGGGGCTAGACGGGCGCTTCCGCTTTTCATTTTTAGGTGATTTGGCGGAGAAAAAAATGGTTGGCAGCGGGTATCAATAGAGAAAGGAGGCGTTGTGATGGACGTCAATAAATACGGCCAGCAATTATTTTCAGAAGGATTTGTGAAGAATCCCTATCCATATTACGCGCAGCTGCGTGAGGGAGACCCGGTCTATAAAACCCGGTTTCCGGATGGACAGCAGGGATGGCTGATTACAGGCTATACTGAAGCGGTGGAAGCTTTGAAAGAGCCGCGCTTCATCAAAGACTTCAGCAAACTTTACGGAGGCTCTATGGACGGAATGAGTGTTTTTACACAGAATATGCTTTTTTCTGATCCGCCAGATCATCGCCGTCTTCGGGGATTGGCGCAAAAAGCCTTTGCGCCGCGGGTCATCGAAGGCATGAAAGAACGCATTGAAGAAATAACCGATCAACTTTTGGACGATATGGAGTACAAAGAGGAAATCAATCTGATTGACGATTTTGCTTTTCCTTTGCCGATTATCGTCATTTGCGAAATTCTCGGTGTTCCAGCACAAGATCGCGATAAATTTCGGATCTGGTCGAATTCATTAATTGAAGGAAGCAGCGGTGAACCTGGTGTCAGTGTTTATCAGCATATGAATGATTTTATCCGTTATCTGGGAGAATGGTTCAACGAAACAAGGCAGGAGCCGAAAGACGATTTGATCAGCAAGCTGATTGCAGCTGAAGAAGCTGGGGATCGATTGACGGAAAAGGAATTATACGGTCTTGTAACCTTGTTGATCATCGCTGGCCACGAAACGACGGTCAATTTGATAGGGAATAGTTTTCTGAACCTGATTAGAAATCCTGAACAAAAAGAATTATTGTTTGAAAAACCAGAGCTGATTGAAGGAGCAGTAGAAGAATCATTGCGTTTTGATGGGCCCGTTGAATTCAGTACATCAAGATGGGCGAGTGAAAATCTTCAGTTTGCAGGAAAAGAAATCAAGCGGGGAGAATTGGTGGTGGTTGCCTTGAATGCAGCGGACCGCGATCCTGATAAATTCCATGACCCTGGAGTATTTGATATCAGCCGGGATAAGAGCCCGCATCTCGCTTTTGGAACAGGCATTCATCATTGCCTCGGTGCGCCGCTTGCACGGCTTGAGGGGAAGATAGCTATCAGCAAGCTGATGGAACGGTTTCCTGATATGAAGCTGCGTGTTCCTGAAAGCGAACTGAAGTGGCGGCCGGGCATGATTGTGAGGGGCGTAAAAGAGATTCCCGTTTTTAATCCAAAAACATAAGATGTGCTTTCTATTGGAAAAATAGCTCCTGCTTAAGGGGGCTTTTTTATTTCAGCGGAAATTGTGAGAACGCCGGAAAACCTGTTTAAAGTGTTTGTTACAGGCGGTAACAGGGGAAATATTTTATATAGGATGAATTGGGGGAAGTTATAATGAAAAATTTCACTTTTTGGATCAAAGAAAAATTATGGGTGACCCCGGCTGTCTACAGTATTTTTGCCGTGGCTTTGTCGATCATCTTCTTTTATATCGATTTGTATTTAATCGAATCGTACAGTGAGTACATACCTTCAATTCTTTTAACGAATGTCGACCTGGCAAAAACCATCATGGGTAATTTATCAGGCGCGTTGCTGACGATGACCACTTTTACATTCTCAACCATCCTCGTGGTGCTGACAATGTATTCCTCACAATTTTCACCTAGAACTTTAAAGAATTTTGTACACGACCGGCTGACGTGGAGGGTGTTGGGGATATTTCTTGGCGGGTTTATCTACAATACTTTATCGCTGTTGTTTATGCGGGCCCACCTTTACAGCCACGATGTCATTTCCACATTCATCGGCATCCTGATCGCCTTTTTCTGTTTAGCAACTTTTGCTTATTTCATTCATCATATCTCCACAACCGTTCAAGTCGGAAAGCTAGTGATTGATCTCGTGGGAGATACGGAACGGGTAATCGGAAAGTTCGAAGATTTATGGGAAAAGAGCACTGATGTGGGAACGATATGGAGACCCGATGGCATCAAGCAGTCTTTTTCAACAGGAAAAGCGGGCTTTATTGGCTATATATACTTTGATGAACTCTTGGAATTTGCAGAAAAAAATGGCATGGAAATCGAAATATTGGCTTGCATAGGTGATTACGTCCATGAAAACAAATTCATCGTAAATGTCTATATGACTGAATCAGAAGAATTCCAGATCAATGATTTTTTTGTAATTGGAGACGAGCGGACTTCTGAACAGGACATAGAATTCGCGCTGCAAAAGCTGGTGGAGATTTCACTTCGAGCGATATCACCCGGCATCAACGATCCGAACACCGCCAATGATATCGTGATCAGACTTGGCAACTTATTGGGGAAAATCGGCAACCTTAAAACGGATGAAGTCGTGCTGGTAGATCAGGAGGGCAATGGCCGCATACTCTACCCGTACCCTGATTTTAAAGAGATACTTTATAAGGTGTATTACCAGTTTGCCTATTACGGTAAAGAAGATATTTCGGTACTTGGGGCTTTAACGGATTCATTGATTATTACGGCGGAATCGGTGCCTGAAAAACATTACGGCGATTTATGGGATATTCAAATGTATGTATTAGAAGGTGTGGATACGAAGAACCTGAAGTCAATGGATAGGCTGTTTCTGCAAAAGAAAATGGATATTCTCGCTGAAAGAGTGAACAAAAGAACGGTTAATCTTTTGGCTTTCAATGAAGATTAAACAGGAGGGGAGGCAGAATGAATGGATAACAGCCAGTTGTTCAGTGGCATAGACGTGCTCAAGGATTTATCCGTTAGAGAATTCTTTATGTTTTTTGTTTATCTATCATTGATCTTTGTCATCAAGCTGACGGTAGAGTGGGTCTTCAAATTTGCATTGAAGCACACACGGTATAAAGAAAGAGTTTTACTGATCATTGAAGCGATCTTGAATTGGCTCGCTTTTTATAGTTCCATCATTCTGTTCTTATTTTATTTTTGGAAAGAAAGCTGGCTGACTTATGCATTTTATGAAACAGACGGTGTGGAAGTATCTGTCTTTCTGATTGTGGTGGTCGTCATGATAGTGACATTCGCCAGCAGGATCGTTAAGACTTTCAACCGGCACGTAATGCCTTTCATTTATGAACAATTCGATATCGATGTCGGATTGAGTTTCACAATCAACAGGTTGATTTATTATACGGTGATGTTTCTGGCTCTTGCCTTAAGCTTCACAACTGTCGGCCTGGATCTCACCGCGTTGGGTGTCGTGTTCAGCGTGCTCGGCATCGGAATCGGCTTCGGTGTCCGCAATATAGCGGCGAACTTCGTATCTGGCATCATCATTCTTTTTGAACGGCCGATGGAAGTGGGCGAAATGGTCGAGATCGATAAGAAAATCGGCAGAATTACGAGGATCAAACTGCGCTCTACTGTGGTTGAAACATTGAAAGATGGAACTATGGTTGTTCCCAACCAATATTTCATAGAGCAAATCGTTAAAAACCGTTCCAGTGCCGAATTATTTGCGAGAGTAGAAGTCAGTGTGGCGTATGGCAGTGATACTTCAAAAGTCGAAAGGTTAATCTTCGAAGCAGCAGATCTGGAAATCCCGGCGATGAAGGGGGTTCCTCTTGATCAAAAGCCTGATGTCCGATTTATCGGATTCCGTAATTCTGCACTGGACTTCCAAGTGGAGGTGCATGTGGTCGATGTCTCGATGAAGGAACAATTGGAAAGCAGGCTGAGGCACGCTATTGCAAAACTGTTTTTTGAAAATGATATTGAACTGGCCAAAGCGCATTCGCCGGCCGATGAATAAAGCCCCGTGCCAGTTGAAGGCAAGGGGCTTTATTCGTTGTTTTATTCTTCTGCAATCCGTTCATGGGCACCGCCTGAAGCCTGGACGTTATTGATGATGCTGCCGCTCATTGCTGCAAGTGAACCGGCAGGCATACTAATGACTTTGCCATTTTCCATATAGAAAGTTAACGAATCCACTTTGGTCATGCCGTTTTCTTTGATGATATTTTCTTCGACTTTATCGAATTCATTCCATTCGTATTCTTCAGATGTAAAAGTGAATGGAGCATTTAAAACGAATTTTTCAGGTGTTACATAAAAATAATCGGTTAATGAAAAGCTGACTCCAATCATCCCAGCAACGAACAGTAGACTCGCTGTTCCATATTTCATCAGCCTTTTTTCAACATTAGCCAATACGATAAGGCCGGCAGCTAATAAAACCAGACCTATCCCTCCTGTTACGAGTGACACAGGTGAAGTGTTGATAGCTATTGCCTCAGGAGTAATGAACATGGCTTTTATAGGATAAAAAATAGCAAATGGCGCGATTAAGGCAGAAATAAATAAAATGACCGCAAATGTAATATATATTATTCTCTTTTGATCGACAAAATCGTACATTGTCTAGTCCCCCTTTTGTGTCGGATCGTCATATTCAGAATAGTCCGGTTCTATATGTACGAGTACCACACAATTAGGTTTCGTTTTTTTTACTTTTCTTTCAATTTCTTCCGTTATCCAGTGGCTTTCCGTCACGTTCAGCAAAGGATCGACCTCGATCGTAAGATCCACAAACATGACATTGCCGTGGTGACGTCCTTTGAAATCACTCAATTTCCGGACTCCCGGCACTTTGCGGATGATGGCTGATAAGGTTTCAACTTCATCTTCGTTAAAGGCATCGGTCAATGTCATCACAGATTCCTTGAAAATATCCAAAGCGGTTTTGAGAATGATCAACCCGACGATAAAGGCCGTAATAATATCAATGACAGGAGCACCAAGGATAGCACCTAGAATCCCGATTCCGGCACCTATACTGACAAGTGCATCTGAGCGGTTGTCGTATGCAGCAGCTTTTACGGCACTGCTGTTAATTTCACGGCTCAGCTTTAAGTTATAACGATAAACGCCATACATGACGAGTGCTGAAAAAAAGGCGATGCCTGCGGTATATAGGGAAGGCTCTGTTTGTTCGCTCGGATTGAACAGATTCCGTCCAGCACCGAGTAAAACTTGAAGACCGATCACAGCCATGATGAATGATGCCAAAAGGGAAGCGACCGTCTCGGCCCGGAGGTGGCCATAGTGGTGGTTCTCATCCGGCGGTTTCTGGGATATCCGCAGCCCGACCAATACGGCGACGGAAGCGATGATATCAGTCAGGTTGTTCAATCCATCCGCTTTCAGCGCTTCAGAGGATCCGGCGAACCCGAATATGAGTTTTAATGTGCTGAGGAAAACATAAGCACCGATGCTTAACCAGGCACCTTTTTCCCCGCGGCGTAAATTTGTGTATAACTCCATAAAGTTTCCTTCCTCCAAATCCCTTTTACAAATCGAAAACGACCCCCGCATGAGAGTCGCCTTTGCTATTCTTCGTTTTCGGTTTCTTCAATTTTACGGACTTCCAGGTAAAGGATATGATGGCCGTCGACTTCCTTGATCTGAAATTCATAGCCCTGTTCAATAATCTTTTCTCCAGGGATGGCGTCGAAATTCATGCTCATCATCCATCCACCGATCGTATCGATATCTTCTTCGTCAATTTCAATATCCAGTATATCATTAATGCTTTCAATCAGCATCTTGGCACTGAAGATATAATGGTCTTCACCCATTTTCTGGACTTCAGGAACTTCTTCCAAATCGAATTCATCCTGGATATCGCCAACAATTTCTTCAATGATATCTTCAATTGTAACAAGTCCCGCGGTACCACCGTATTCATCCCGCAAAATCGCCATGTGGATCCGTTCACGCTGAATTTTCAGCAATAACTCGCTTAATGGCATGGAGTCGATCACCTGGATGACTGGGAGTACAAAGTTTTCAACCGCTTTATCCCCGTTCAGCGGATTTCGGATATAGGCGGTTAAAAGGTATTTCATGTTTAGGACGCCGATTATATGGTCTCTGTCCCCGTCAATGACCGGATAACGGGTAAATTGTTCGATTCCCGCTTTTTCGAAGACTTCTTTTAGTGTGAGATCTTTTTCAATGATTTTCATTTCTGTTCGCGGAACCATTATTTCTTTCGCTATGCGTTCATCGAATTCAAAGATTTTATTGACGAAGGCATATTCGGAAGGATTGATTTCTCCTTTTTCCAGACTGTCCGCAAGAATGATTTTCAAATCTTCCTCCGTATGGCCGATATCTGATTGTGAAACCTGGCTGACACCGAACAAGCCGGCTACCAGCCTGGTCGTTTTATGATAAAACCAGAGAAGTATGTACATTAGGTGATACGCAACAATCAGCGGTTTGGCTGTAGCCAATGTAATTTGCTCAGCTTTATGGATAGCGATCGTTTTTGGTACAAGTTCGCCAGCTATCGTTAAAGCCGTGAGAACGATGAAGAAAGCGATAAAGAAAGCCAGCACGCCTGCAATATTTTCCGTTATGCCCATGCTTGCTGTCAAGGGAGTGATAACATCGATAACTGAGGCATGGCCAAGCCAGCCCAGCCCGAGAACAGAAATCATGATCCCGATCTGGCATGCGGACAAATAGTCATCTACATTCGTAATGACCCGTTTGGCAGCCAGGGCATTGCGATTTCCTTCTTCTATCAATTGATCAATCCGGCTGCTGCGGACTTTTACAATAGCGTATTCGCTTGCCGAAAAGAAAGCAGCTGCGATAATAAGCAAGATAAATACCGTCAATTGTATGGCTATATCCAAATAAGTCCTTTGCTTCAGTCACAAAGATGAGTGAAACAAAGTTTGCACCTCCCGCGGAGAAATATAAATTAATTTAATGATACGGGAAGAAAAATGAAAAAACAAATAATTCCGTCAATAAAATTTACATGCCTGTAATTTAATTCATATAAGCAATCAGTTATGCTTAAATGAATAGTAAGTAAAAAAGGAGAGGCTCGAATGGCACAGAATAAGTACTTGGAAATTTTAAAAGCTTCGACAAAACTGGGATTGACCTCATTTGGCGGTCCGACTGCCCACCTTGGATATTTCAGGGATGAATACGTAGAGAAACGAAAATGGCTGGATGATAAATCTTATGCCGATATCGTGGCTTTATGTCAATTTCTGCCGGGACCTGCCAGTTCACAGGTCGGTATTTCAATAGGAATGCTGAGAGGGGGGATTCTCGGAGGATTCCTTTCGTGGTTCGGCTTTACTATGCCGTCTGTACTGATTCTCGCTTTGTTCGCGATGTTCATTTCGGGAGCGGCGTTTGATACGGGCTGGATACAAGGGTTGAAAATTGTAGCGGTCGCCGTCGTTGCACACGCGTTGCTCGGAATGGGGAAATCATTGGTTCCGGACAGGCAAAGGGTCGCCATCGCCGTTTTATCGACAGCCGCCATTTTATTGGTGCCGACAGCTTGGGCCCAGATTGGAGTCATCGTCATAGCGGGGATCATCGGCTTTCTGATTTACAGAAATGATAAAGCACCGGAAGCCGTCAAACTAGTGCTTACTTTCGGCAAAAAGACAGGTATAGCCGCATGGACCATCTTCGCTGGATTGCTGATTGGATTACCGTTGCTGCGCCCTATAATCGAATCCAGTTATTATGCGATTTTTGATATCTTTTACCGCGTCGGATCTATTGTATTTGGCGGCGGACACGTTGTCCTGCCGATGCTTGAAAGGGAAATAGTACCCGGCTTCATGGATGCGGATACATTCATTGCCGGCTATGGTGCCGCACAGGCGGTTCCAGGTCCGCTCTTTACGCTTTCCGCTTACCTCGGGCAATTGATGGGCAGTGGATGGGGCGTCTTGGTAGCGGTCTTCGCCATGTTTCTTCCGTCATTTTTACTGGTAATCGGGACGTTGCCGTTTTGGAGCATTATTCGCACAAAATCAGGTGTCCAGGCTGCATTGAAAGGGGTAAATGCTGCAGTGGTGGGCATCCTGCTCGCGGCGCTTTATGATCCTGTATTCACTTCAGCAATCCAAGGCCCAGCTGACTTTGCCGTTGCGGTAATTGCATTTGCCATGTTAGTCTATTTTAAACTCGCCCCTTGGATAGTCGTTCTCATTACCGCGATCCTCGGAGCTGTAATGTATGCATTCCTATAGATGAAAGGAAGATGACAATGGTGACCGCCCAACAATTGGATGAGCAAGATCTGCTGAAAAATTTCAAAGATGAGTTTTATATGGAAGAAGGACAAATCTATATGGATGGAAATTCACTCGGCTTGATGTCGAAGCGGGCAGAAGCTAAATTGCTCAGCTTAATGGACAGCTGGAAAAGTTTCGGCATCGATGGATGGACAGAAGGTGAGAACCCCTGGTTTACGCTGGCGGAGGATATGAGTTCACGCATTGCTCCTTTTGTGGGTGCTAAGGCGAACGAAGTGATGGTGACAGGTTCGATCACAGCGAATATCCACCAGATGTTATCGACACTATTTCAGCCGACAGCAGAAAGAGCGGTTATTCTTGTCGATGAACTGAATTTCCCATCTGATATTTATGCGGTTGAAAGCCATCTTCGTTTGCGCGGCCTCGATCCAGAGCAATTCATGCGGAAGGTGAAAAGCCGAAACGGCTATACATTGGAATTGGAAGATATAGTGGAACAACTTTCAGAAGACGTTGCAATCGTCTTGCTGCCTTCCGTGCTCTACCGCAGCGGCCAGTTATTGGCTATTCGGGAAATCACGGAAGCGGCCCATGCGAAAGGGATACTGGTTGGATTCGATTTAGCCCATTCGATTGGGGCCATGCCCCATAGGCTTCATCAGGACGAGGTGGATTTTGCGGTTTGGTGCCATTATAAATATATGAACTCAGGTCCAGGCGGAACGGGCGGCCTTTATATTCATGAGCGTCACCATCATTTATTGCCCGGTAATGCGGGATGGTTCGGCTCTGATAAAGCAAAACAATTCGATATGGATCATCAATTCAGCAAAGCGGAAGGAGCAGGGGCTTATCAGATCGGTACGCCGAATATTTTCAGTATGGCGCCGCTTCTCGGCAGCATCGAGATTTTTGAAGAAGCAGATATCGCTCGTGTCCGTGATAAATCCCTGCAATTGACGTTACTGCTTCGTGAGCAATTGGCTCTGCATGTGCCGGAACTTAAAGATGTAACACCGCGGCAGGACGAGGAACGCGGAGGGCATATTGCGCTGTCCCATCCGGAAGCCGCCAGAATCTGCAAAGCGCTGAAAGATGAAGGTGTCGTGCCGGATTTCCGAGCACCGAATATTATCCGCCTCGCTCCGGTCGCTTTATATACCTCTTTTGAAGACGTGGAGCGCACAGTAGGAATACTTAAAAAAATCATGGCTGAAGAATTGTTCAAGAATTACAGCAATGAAAGAAATGTGGTGGCTTAAATGAAAACCAAAAAGATTTTCGATATTTCCATGGAATTGAATGCAGAGACCCCTGAATGGCCGGGAGACCGTCCGTTCGAATATTCACTTTCGGTGACAAAGGAACAAAGCGGTTCCGTGAATGTCGGCGAAATTAAAACAAGCACACATATGGGCACCCATATCGACGCGCCGTTCCATTACGATGACAACGGTTTAACAATAGAAGAAATGCCGCTTGAAGTGTATCTCAGCACTGCGCAAGTCGTTGATGTGCAAGGGCTGAAGAAGATAACCAGCGAAAATTTGCCGGAACCCGGCGAAGGGGTGACGGCGGTTTTATTGAAATCATGCACTTGGAAAGACCGGACGAAGTTTCCAGAAGCTTGGCCGGTGTTCGATGAATCGATTGCTGTGTGGTTGAAAGAAAAAGGGATTTGGCTGCTTGGCGTCGATGTGCCATCAGTCGACCAGGAAACCAGCAAGGAATTGCCGATGCATCAGGCTATGAATGCTAACGGCCGATTTATCCTGGAAGGCATAGTGCTGGATAACATTGAGGCCGGCGTCTATCAATTAGCGGCATTGCCGTTAAAGATCAAAGGCGCAGAGGGAAGCCCAGTACGAGCAGTTCTTTATAAATAAAAAAAACCTTCACCTGTTAATCGGGTGAAGGTTTTTACATATAATCAGACCGGAAATAGTTTTCCATATTCTTTATATTCATGGCGATTTCATCACAGATCTCTTGATATAGAGCCCATTGTTCTGTTTCATCCAACGACCGAAGTTCCGGATTTCGGATATCCCATCGCAATAATTTTTGAGCGGGCAAATCTGCAGGTATATCATCTTGTTCCAATTCACCGTCATGCATCGCGATTATCAAATCCGCTTCGCTGACCTCATCGTGATTATAGGATCTCGGTTCCACCTCTGGCAGATCGAGAATGATTTCCTTCATGATTTCCATTGGAGTCTCGCTGATTGAAGGCTGACTCCAAGCGGCGCTCCGAATTTCCCAGTCAGGAAGTTCGAGGCGATTTGCCCATATCTCAGCCATCAGTCCACGGTGCTGGTGTGAAGACAGAAAGTAGACAGTTTGCTTAGACATGGCTGTTCTCCTTCTTCCTTTGTTTCGAGTTTTCTATACTTAGTAATGTTTACCCATTTCAAACTGAAGTAAACTAATATAATTGTGACGGATTTAGCACGAAATTATCATTTTTAAAGCGACTTAAAATGCTGTCAGCCGGGCTCTCCCAAAGAGAAAAATATTATTTAACGACCAGAACCGAACAAGATGCTTCTTTCAGTAACTTCTTGCTGACAGATCCGACGAAGAACTTTTGCATACCGGATTTTCCGCTATTTCCCACAACCAACAAATCGATTTTTTGTTCATCAATGAAGGCTGGGATGGTTTTTGAAGCATTGCCTTCCAAAGCCAGAACATTTGCCTCGATATTTTTCTCGTCCAATTGCTGCTGTATCGAGTTATGCATGTGCTTTGAAAATTCGGCTGGCCGTTCCATCGGGTCTCTAGGCACTCTGCTGCCGCCATTATCCCCAATTCCATAAGGCATGAACTGCGCGTATGTGCTGTCGACATTAGATGAGGTTACAGGGGCCGAAGCATCTCCTGCACTCATGAAACCGATGCTGTCCTGTGTTTCTTCATTAACATAGATAATCGATAACTGAAGATCAGGAAAATCCTGTTTCAATTCCAAAGCCTTGTCAAAAGCCATTTTGCTGCCGTCTGAACCATCGTATGCTACTGCCAGTCTTTTATACATATGCTTTCACCCCGCTAAGTTTTACTCTTATTATGAAAGTACCCTCATGGCAAATAATAAAAACATTCGTTTGCCAAGCCTTGTCCGAAGCTTGCGAGGGTAAGGCTTTGCGACGAAGCTAGCGAAGCGATGCAGGAGCATGGGGGTTGGAAAGCGCAGCTGTATTGCGGAATAACGATTATTAAAGATCATTAATTTAACTTATATAGACAATGAATATTCTCTTTTTTTAAAATAATCTTGACAATTCAAAAAAGGCAGTGGTAGGCTTGAACTATCAAATTTAAAGGAATGGAGGTTTTGACGATGAAAAAAGTATTTGTAAACACTCAGTCCAATTTCATATCTACGTCAGGCCATCCTGTTTTTTGTCTTTGAATTTATTTCGTGACTAGAAGTTTCGGGGCCGGTCTGAGTACCTGTCCATTTTCCTGAGCGCATGCCGAGAAAAATTGGCATGCGCTTTTTTATGGTTATGAAAAGATTTTAACCAGCACCTGCTGTTTAAATAATCGGCACTGGGGATCAGTTGCCAAATAAAAAACAAAGGAGAATATGAAAATGGAAAAAATCCAACAAAGAAAAATTATGACGAAGGAAGCGCTTGAAGGAGACTAGCTGAAATCGGAAACGAAAGAAGGAATTGTACATGTTTGATGTTTTATGGAAATTAAAATGGTTTTTTAAAGAAAATTGGATTCGCTATACAATCGCAGTCGGCTTATTGCTTATTGCCAATGTGCTGGAAATCATACCGCCATGGTTGATCGGAGTCGCCATCGACTCGATTGCGCAAAATGAGCTGACCACAGAACTTTTATGGCAATACATTATCGTTTTGGCGGTTGCAATGATTCTTGCCTACTTGATTAACTTTGTCTGGCAATATCAATTGTTCGGCGGTGCTTATGTAATCGAGCGCCAGCTGCGTTCAAGTTTGATGGGACATTTCTTGAAAATGACGCCGACATTCTTTGAAAAGAACAGAACCGGCGATTTGATGGCGCGTTCGACAAACGATTTGCGGGCTATATCAGAAACCGCAGGATTCGGTATACTGACGCTGGTCGATTCGACATTGTATATGGGAACTATCATAATTGCGATGGGATTCCTTGTATCGTGGGAATTGACTTTACTGGCATTGATCCCGCTGCCTATTCTGGCAATCGTCGTTCAGATTCTCGGACGAAAAATTCATGATCGCTATACATTGGCGCAGGACGCTTTCGGCGATATGAACGACAGTGTCCTCGAATCAGTCGGCGGTGTGCGAGTAGTGCGTGCTTATGTACAGGAACGTGCTTCCGAGCAGCAATTTGCTGAAATGACAGATGATGTCTATGAGAAGAATATGGCAGTTGAACGGATTGATGCGCTATTTGCGCCAGTAACAAAAGTGCTGACCGCAATCAGTTATATGATCGGACTCGGATACGGGGCATTTCTTGTCGCGGAAGGGGTCATGACTCTTGGAGACCTGGTGGCATTCAACGTTTACCTCGGGATGATCGTCTGGCCGATGTTCGCTATCGGCGAATTGATCAATATCCTGCAACGGGGCAATGCTTCATTGGACCGTGTAAATGAAACATTGGATTACGAGGAAGATGTTGTTGATCCGGCGAAACCGGCATATGCAGATAAACCGGAAAATATCGGTTTCCGTGATTTCAGTTTCACCTATCCGCAGTCAAGCTCCATCAATCTGCAAGGCATCAACCTGTCGATGAACAGTGGACAGACACTTGGTATCGTCGGCAAGACGGGAAGCGGAAAAACGACCTTCGTGAAACAATTAATGAGGGAATATCCCGCAGGGGAAGGTTCGATCTTGTTGAACGGAATCGAACTTCAGGATCTTACGAAAGATCAGCTGAGAGGCTGGATCGGCTATGTGCCGCAGGATCACGTCCTGTTTTCAAGAACGATCCGGGCGAATATCCTGTTCGGAAAATCAGATGCGACCGAAGAAGACATTGCGGAAGCAATACGTCTTTCCCACTTCACCAAAGATTTGGAAATGCTGCCAAATGGCCTTGATACCTTAGTGGGTGAAAAAGGGGTGGCGTTATCGGGTGGCCAGAAACAGCGGATTTCAATTGCGAGAGCACTGATCAAAAACCCTGAAATCTTAATACTCGATGATTCCCTGTCCGCTGTAGATGCGAAGACAGAAGCGCGGATCATCGAAAATATTCAAAAAGAACGTTCCGGGAAAACAACAATCATCACCACGCACCGCTTGTCGGCGGTTCAGCATGCTGACTGGATTGTCGTACTGGATGACGGACTAGTCATCGAAGAAGGAACGCATGACGATTTGCTGAAGAAAAATGGATGGTATAACGAACAATTCCTCCGTCAGCAGATTGAGGAGGTGTAAGAATGACTACAGGAAAAAGATTATTAAATTATGCTTTGAACTTTAAAGGGGTGTTGATTGTCGGCCTCGTCTTTCTGGCAATCGCAGTCGCTGCAGACTTGGCGACACCGCTTATTGCAAAAGAAATAATAGACAATCATATCGCAACTTCCGGTGAAGCAATCGATTTTGAACCGATTGCCTACCTATTGGCGTTATTCTTTGCACTCGGAATCGTCACTGCCGTATTCCGCTATCTGCAATATATCTTATTGCAAAAAGGGGCCAACAAAATCATCCGAAAAATGAGGAATGATGTTTTTGAGCACGTGCAAAGATTGCCGATCCGTTACTTCGATAACTTGCCGGCAGGTAAAGTTGTGGCCCGCATAACGAACGATACGGAAGCGATTCGGGAACTATTTGTTACCGTGCTGTCGCAGTTCGCGACAAGCTTCATGTATATGGCAGGTATTTATGCGGCCCTATTCTATCTTGACTGGCGCATGGCACTGATCACGTTTGTCATCGTACCGCTATTATATGTATGGATGTTGGTCTACCGGAAATATGCTGCGAAATATAATCACGTGGTTCGTGAAAAGGTCAGTGATATGAACGCGATGATCAATGAGTCAATCCAAGGGATGACGATCATTCAGGCATTCAGACGTGAGAAGCAGATGAAAGAAGAATTCGAGAGTATGAATAATGTTCATTTCAAATTTCAGCAAAAGCTGCTCATTTTAGAAGCTGCAGCCTCACATAATATGGTGGGGGTTTTGCGTTCGATGGTTTTCATCGCTTTCATCTGGTATTTCGGTGGAACGACAATGTCCGGCAACGAAGTAGTTACGGTGGGTGTACTTTATGCCTTCGTCGATTACATCATCCGCCTTTTCAATCCAATCAGCGGAATCGTCAACCAGTTTGCGAAATTGGAGCAGGCGTTGGTGGCTGCTGAGCGTGTCTTCCGCTTGCTTGACCGCAGCGGGGAAAAGGTCAGTGATGAGAAAATTGCAAGATACCATGGCAATGTCCGTTTTGAGGATGTCTGGTTCGCGTACAAAGAAGAAGAGTATGTCTTGAAAGATCTGACATTTGAGGCGAAACAAGGAGAAACGGTTGCGCTCGTCGGCCACACCGGTTCAGGGAAAAGTTCCATCATGAACCTGCTGTTCCGTTTTTACGATGTTTCCAAAGGCAGCATTACGATTGATGGCATCAATATCAATGATATGTCGAGGCAGGCTGTCCGGGAACATATGGGGATCGTATTACAGGATCCGTATCTATTCTCCGGCACAATCGAATCGAACATTACACTCGGCGATAAGCGCATCACCCGCGAACGCGCCATTAAAGCACTGGAGGAAGTCGGAGGCGAAAGGGTGCTGAAGCATTTGCCGAATGGCATCGATGAACCTGTTGTCGAAAAGGGCAGCACATTGTCTTCCGGCCAGCGCCAATTGGTATCATTCGCACGTGCTTTGGCTTTTGATCCGGCCATATTGATACTGGATGAAGCCACGTCGAACATCGATACTGAAACAGAAGAAATAATCCAGCATGCGATGGAAGTGCTGAAAAAAGGAAGAACGACTTTCATCATTGCGCACAGATTATCTACTATTAAAAATGCGGATCGTATCCTGGTTCTCGACCGCGGTGAAATTGCGGAGGCCGGTTCACACGATGAACTGATGAAACTCGGCGGCACTTATTACCAGATGTATCAAATCCAATCAGGAATGTCTTCTGCCCAGAAAATCGGGTAAGGGACATTCCCTTTTTTTATTTGCGGCTGTACTAAAAATGCTATTACTATTAAATTTGCAACGCTTTACTTTATAATGAAGGAACGGATGAAAAAAAGCGCTGGAACCTTCCAGCGCTTTAATCGTATACATGAAAGAGCATAAGCTCATGAATCATCTTTTTGACTGCCTCTTCATCCTCAGGCTGTTTGTTTCCCCAAGTGATCGTGCCATCGGGATGGTATTCTCCTGTGATGCGTTCATTCTGGTAGAAAAATGAGATGTTCCAGCCCGGCAATTGGCGATTCTCGAACATCGGTGTAAATTTAAAATGCTGCAGCATACAGATCCTCCTTTGTCTCTTGCATTCATTATAAAGGCAGGAAACAGGATTGACAAAGATGAAAAAGAAATGAGTGACGAATTTGAATATACTTCTTACATTAATTTTTATGGCATTCATCGGTGCTCTCATCGGTGGCGTCACCAATCATATTGCCATCAAGATGCTTTTTTGGCCGTACGAAGCAAAGTATATCGGGAATTTCCGAGTTCCTTTCACACCCGGACTTATTCCAAAAAGACGGGATGAACTTTCCACTCAGCTCGGACGCACCGTGGTTGAGCACCTCCTGACGCCAGAAACCTTTAAAAAGCGTTTTTTCAATGAAGAAATGCGGGTTAAGACTGAAAAATGGATCCAGCGGCAACTAGCCAAACATGTATTTGAATCTCCAAAAACTTTTAAAGACTGGCTGGATGCAGCGGGCCAAAAAAATGTCGAAATAAAGATAGAGCGGAAAATCGATAGATTGGTGGAACGCCAATATGAGTCGCTGCTTTCTTATATTGATGGCAAGACGATCCGCGAATTAATGCCGGAATCCTGGAAAGATGAAGCGGAAGTGAAAATGATCCAGTCCGTGAAGTATGGCATTGATAGAGGGTCCGATTACTTCGAATCGGTGGAAGGCAGACGCGCCATAAAAACTTTGCTTGACGAATTTTTGGCTTCGCGCGGGAGAATAGGCAATATGCTGCACTCGATACTCGGTGAATCAAGGCCGTTAGTGGACCGGATTCAGCCCGAGATCATCAAATTCCTTAATTCGCCGAAAACATTTGAATTGCTGGTTTCCATCGCTTATGCCGAATGGGATAAATTGCAGGATCGCCGAGCTGATGCTTTGCTTGAGGAATTCGATTTTAATCCGGCACTGGAAGCGGTTAAACAATACGTCCGTGAAACGGCCAATATTGAAGTGCGCTTAAACACGACACTTGCACAGTCCTGGCCGGGAGGGTTAGAATGGACAAGTGAAAACTTTACTCCGCTTGTCACCGATTTCATTTTCGAGCAAGGGGAGCAAAAATTGGAAGAGACCATACACAAGATTAATATCGAAAGTATGGTGAAAGAGCAAGTGGATTCTCTGCCGCTGAGCCGTCTGGAAGAATTGGTTCTGGGGATTTCACGGAGAGAGTTCAAGATGATCACAGTACTTGGCGCATTTATCGGGGGAGCTGTTGGTATTCTCCAGGGAGTGTTAGTCTCGGTACTGAATATATTGTAGAGGAGAATCATAATGGCAGTTAACATTTATGACGACATCAACAAATTGGAAAGCACTTTCCGTTCGACAGAGGAATTTCAGAAACTTGAAGCAGCTGTGGAAAACGTGAAATCAGATAACGAGGCTAATGAATTATTCAAGAGCTTCCGCGATCTTCAAATCTCGTTGCAGCAGAAACAGCAGCAAGGCGAAGAAATCACTGAAGAAGAAATGATGGGTGCGCAAACTACAGCTCAGGCTGCTCAGCAAAACGAGAAGATTCTTGCTATGCTGGAAGCTGAAATGGGCCTTAGCCAAATGATCGAGGAAGTTAACCGCGTATTGATCAAACCTGTACAATCTCTTTATGAAAGCATGTAATAAGAAAAGCGACGGCGCCCGTTTAGCTCTGAAAGGCATAAGACGGATTAGCGAAGCAGCGCTCTTCGCTGCACAGCTGAGCCGGCTTATGACCCGAAGAGCTGGGCCGCTGGAGTCTGGACAAAGAAAAGCGACGGCGCCCGTTAAGCTCTGAAAGGCATAAGGCGAGCTAGCGAAGCGGCGGTCTTTGCCGCACAGCTAGATTGACTTATGACCCGAAGAGCTGGGCCGCTGGAGTCTGGACACGGAAACACTATTTTCTAAGAATCTTCTTATGAAAAAATTATATTTTCCTATCCATTAAAAATTTCCTTTAGTAAAAAATAGAGGGATTTGGAAAAAGACACCGAATAAGTAAAGATGAATGACAATTCATTTTTACGAAAGGGTGTCTTTTTTCTATGTATGAAACAATCCGATTGGAAAAACAAGGCCGCGTTGGCCATGTGGTGTTAAACCGCCCAAATTCCATGAATGCGATGAATGGGCAGATGATGAAAGAGCTGGCGGACTGCTTTGAATCGCTGCATAACGACAACACACTCCACGTTGTAAAAATTTACGGAGAAGGCAGGGCATTTTCTGCCGGAGGCGATATCAAAGAAATGATGGATCCGAACAATCCGATGGATATCGAATTGGTTATGAAAGATGTAAGCAGGCTCGCGAAAGCCCTCTACACGCTTCCACAAGTAACGATAGCCGTTATTCACGGTGCTTCAGCGGGACTCGGTTTCTCTATGGCTCTGGCATGCGACCATGTAATTGCTGAAGAGAACAGCAAACTGGCGATGAATTTCATTGGCATCGGCCTTGTGCCTGATGGCGGCGGACATTTCTTCATGAAAGAACGTGTTGGTGTGCCGAAAGCGAAAGAAATCATCTGGGCTGGTCAAACTCTCAAAGCCCATGATGCGCTGGCGAAAGGGCTGATTGAAGAAGTGACGGCGGAGGGCCGCTCCATGGAGCACGCAGATAATTACGCAAACGATGTTCTGAGTTCACCTGTGCTGTCAAAACTTGCCTCGAAAAATATCCTTCATACTATGAAGCTGAAGGAACTCGAGCAGGTGCTGGAGATGGAAGCTTCGGCGCAATCAGCGATGCGCAAAACAAAAGATCATCTGGAAGGCATTCAGGCTTTCGTTCAGAAACGCAAACCTGATTTCAGAGGGGAATAAAATAAAGAAAAGGTGTCCTGCCAAAGTGGCGGGACACCTTTTTAGAGGTACGGGAACAGCAAATATTTATTCTTAAAAGAAGTTGTTAGTGTCTAGACTCCGTCGGCCCCGCTCTTTGGGTCATAAAAAAGCTCGGTTGCGCGGCCAAGGCCGCCGCACTGAGCTTTCTTATGCATTTCAGAACTAAACGGGTGCCGTCGCTTTTCGATACTATGAATGGAACAGCAATAATTTGCCGGCCGGTGAAGCAAGGCGGTGCGTTTGATCTTCAAGTTCTTTTTCCTTTAGGATCTCTCGGCCTTTTTCTTTTGCCAAGTCATCGTTTTCGGCTGTGAAAGTCTCTTCGGTAATCAACTTTCCGGTCTGTTCAAAAGCGGTTAATTTATAGGTTCTCATCATGGATCAATCCTTTCTGAATCACTATTCATTTTTAGTATAAAGAGTTTCTGGTGAAATGTCCTGCAATTATTTGAAACATTTCCGGACAAACGCCGTATACATATTATACATACTATACATAACCAAAGGAGGATTTAAAATGGCATTGTCCGTAGAACACGCAACAAAAAAGTTCGGGGATTTTACCGCTGTCGACAATTTATCATTAAATGTCGAAAAAGGACAGATGCATGGTTTTTTAGGAGCTAACGGAGCTGGAAAAACGACTACTTTCCGGATGATACTGGGGTTATTGGATCCCACCCATGGCCAAGTTACCTGGAACGGTAAACCGATTACTTACGAATCAAGCCCTTTTATCGGTTACTTGCCGGAGGAACGGGGATTGTATCCGAAAATGAAAGTGGAAGACCAATTGGTTTATCTGGCACAGCTCCGCAAAATGTCCAAAGAGGATGCAAAAAAAGAAACACATGCATGGCTTGAACGTTTTGAAGTTCCTCATTACGCTGGAAAAAAAGTGGAGGAGCTGTCGAAAGGAAACCAGCAAAAAATCCAATTGATTGCCTCATTGGTGCATAAACCCTCGCTGATCATTTTGGATGAACCATTTTCAGGCCTTGATCCTGTAAACGTGGGGATGCTGAAGAGCGCAATATTGGATGTGCAAAAACAAGGAGCCACTATCGTGTTCTCGAGCCACCGGATGGATCACGTCGAGGAGTTATGTGATGATATGAGTATTCTTGACCAAGGTAAAGTGGTTGTTGGCGGTTCCATTAGAGAAGTGAAGCGGAATTTTGGCAAGCAAAATGTGCGCCTTAAAATGGACCAGGATTTAACTTCACTCAGCCAGTTGCCTGGAGTAGAAAAATATACCGGCACCATCGACGGGGCAGTTCTGCAGATAACCAATGAATCAACAGCTGATTTAATTCTCGCCGAATCGATGAAGCTGGGTCAGCTGAGACACTTCTCCATTGAAGAGCCTTCACTCGAGGAAATCTTTATTGCGAAGGTGGGCAAAGCATATGCATAGTTTCTGGATTATTTTTAAACAGGCCTTTATGACAAAAGCGCGGACCAAGTCGTTCATCATCACGACCATCATCGTCGCAGCTGCCTTTTTCCTGCTGGCGAACTTGCCAAATATCATTGAATCTTTCAGCAGTGATGAGGAAGGGCAGGTTCTTCATGTAATCGATGAAAGCGGTGAACTGGTACCAAAATTGCAATCTCAACTCGAACAGACTGAAAGTGATATTCAGGCTATGCCGACTGAAATGTCAGAAGAGGAATTGCAGCAGGGCATCACCGAAGGCACCATTGAATCCTATTTGGTAATTGAAGAAGGCGAGACGTTATCAGCCCGCTATGTCTCTGAATCGGCAAACGAAATCGGAGCGGGTTCCGATGTGGAAAATGCTGTACAGGCGATTCAGACTGCCCAGACAGCTGAGAGGCTAGGCTTAAGCGGAGAGGAAGTCGGCGAGCTGTTCATGCCGGCTGAATTTGAGCGGGAAGCGGTTTCCGACAGTTCCAAAACGGAAGAGGAGCTGAGCCAGGCCAGAGGGCTTGTCTATGTATTGATCCTGCTGATTTATGTGGCAGTGATTTACTATCCGAATATGATTGCCATGGAAGTGGCAAACGAGAAATCTTCACGAGTAATGGAAATCCTTATATCAAGTGTGTCGCCTGTAAAGCATATGTTTGCGAAAATAGCCGGAATCGGCACACTCGGAATTGTACAGATGATGATATTTGGAATTGCCGGATACTTTGCCTTTAAAACATCAGGATCGGATATGGCGGAAGGATTCTTCAGCGTTATGGGATTCTCGGAGATTAAAGTGAGCACATTCCTGTTTGCTGTTCTGTTTTTCCTGCTGGGCTATTTCCTCTACGCTGTTCTGGCGGCGTTGCTTGGTTCTCTTGTCAGCAGGACTGAAGATGTGCAGCAATTGATGCTGCCGATGATGTTCCTGATCATCATTTCATCGTTCATTGCATTTTCGGGAATCGGTATGCCGGAAGCAAGCTATGTCACTATTTCTTCTTACATTCCATTCTTTGCGCCGCTGGTCATGTTCCTTCGCGTCGGCATGCTTGACATTCCTCTTTGGGAACCGTTGCTGTCCATCGCCATCATGCTCCTTACAATTGGTGTGCTGGGCTGGTTCGGTGCCCGCGTATACCGTGGCGGCGTGTTGATGTATGGTTCCTCGCAATCACTGAAAGATATCGGCAAAGCAATACGCCTTGGCAATAAAAAATAGTGAAAGCGGCCATAAAAGCTGTTTGTGGAGAGATTTCCGCAAACAGTTTTTTTTATAGGGGGGACATGGTAAAATTAGAACAAATATTCGCTTTCAGGAAAGAGGGAAAAGAATGGCGCCAATCCGTTTTATACATACCGCCGATTTGCATTTGGGCAGTCCGTTCACAGGCATCTCCGGTCTTGCCTCAGCGCAGCGGAAAAAATTAGCAGATACTGTTTATCAGGCTTTTGATACCCTGATTGATTACGCTGTAAAAGAGAAGCCGGATTTCATGTTGATCGCTGGAGATATCTATGACGGAGAAGACCGGACGCTTCGCGCGCAATTTAAATTCCAAAAAGGAATGGAGCGATTAAACGAGGCTGGAGTTCCAGTAATCATCAGCCACGGCAACCACGACCATCTGGGCGGCGGATGGACGCGCTTTGAATTGCCTGCAAATGTGCACGTTTATGATGATGGAGTCAGCAGCCACAGTTTTACAGTTTCCGGAAACAAGGTTACCGTCACGGGTTTCAGTTATGGAGAGCGCCATGTAAAAGAAGCCAAGATTCTTGAATTCCCACAGGCAGATGAGACGTCCGCCTATCATATCGGCATGCTGCACGGCAGCATGGATGGCGATTCCAGCCATGCGGTTTATGCACCATTTAAAAAAGAGCAGCTGCTCAGCAAAAATTATCATTATTGGGCACTTGGCCATATCCATCTTCGCCAAATTCTCCATCAGGATCCGTACATCATCTATCCTGGCAATATACAGGGACGGCACCGGAAAGAAACCGGACCTAAAGGATTCTATGATGTGCGTTTAGAAAATGCAGAGACCAGCATGGAATTTATTCAAACATCGGCTGTGTGTTTCGATCGGCTTGAGGTGTCCTGCAACGAAATTATCCACATGAACGAATTGATTGATGCATGTACAGAAGCGGTGGAAAAATACACAGCTGAAAATAACGCCGTTATGGCTGTGCTTCATCTGAAGTATGTGGACGAACAGTCGGCTGAACTTTTGGAAGGGATTCCGGAAGAGGCATTATTGGAAGCGATTCAGGAAGCGCTTGAAACCACTTCCGCTGATGCATGGATCACTGGTGTAGTTGTGGATGAAGCATTGAACGAAACCCATATCTCTGCTATTGGTGAGAAAATCTCGACAACCATGAACGAATGGGAACAAAGCGATTGGAAGTGGGTGCTTAAAGATCTTTATCAGCATCCAAAAGCAAGCAGATATCTGGATTCATTGTCTGATGAACTGATACAGGAAATCGCAGCCGAGGCGGTTCCGAAAATCCATAAAGCCATGAGAGTGGAGGAATGAAGGAATGAAAATCGAAAAAATGACGATTTACGGCTTCGGCAAGCACGAAAATCTGACATTGGATATCAATGATGAATTAGCGGTTTTCTACGGCAATAACGAAGCTGGAAAAACCACCATCCAGCAATTCATCATTCAGATTCTATTCGGATTTCCATCTCGCAATCAGGCAGGAAGCCGATATGAACCGAAAGCTGGAGGGAAATATGGTGGCCAGCTCTATTTGAACGACGCACAGTATGGAAAAGTGATTGTCGAACGTGTAAAAGGCAAGGCGGCTGGGGATGTTACCGTCTATTTCGAAGATGGCACTCGTGGAGCAGAAACCGAACTGAAAAAGTTACTGCGTGAATATGACCGGGCTTCATTCGAAGCGATTTTTTCATTTTCCATTCATGAACTGCAGGGGCTTGATAAAATGACGGAAGAGCAATTGAGCCGTACGCTGTTGGCGTCAGGCACTACAGGAGTCGATGCCATAACAAAGATGGAGTCCGAGCTTGAAAAGGAGATGGGCATGCTGTTTAAGAAAGGTGGCCGAAATCCCCAGCTGAATGGGTTGATCGAGCAGCTCCGGAACGATGAACGCGAGTTGAAAGAACACCGTGAGCAGGCGGATTCATATGGACCTTTTCTTGAACAAATGGATGCACTCGACAGCCGGCTGGAGGAAATAGCGGAGCGGGAAAATTCCATTTCCGATTTGCTTTCCGAAGTTGCAAAACGCCAACAGGCTGCTCCTATAGCCCAGCGTAAAAGGCAGCTGGAAGAGCAGCTGTCTTCGCTGTCCGTCGATTTTTTCCCGGCAGACGGCAGCAGGCGGATGGAACGATTGGCAGAACGGATATCTGAAGCTTCAGCTAAAATGAAACAAGCTGAAAAAGAACTTGCTGCTTTACCGGAAATTGCATCTGGCGTAACCAGCGGTGAATCACTGGCAGAGCTGCTTGAAAAGGAATCAGAATGGCTTAGGTTTTTATCGCAATATAAAAATGTTGAAGAAGAAGCCGGGAAATTAAATGATGAACTTGGCCGCCAGCTTGGCTTGATTGGCATGGGGTTAAACGATGCGCTTAAATTTAATGCATCCTTGATTAATGAAGAAAAACTGCGTAATTTAGCGGCAGAAGCGGATAGGGAAGAAGAAAACAGACGTTTTCGTGAACGGGAACTTCAAGAGGAAAAACAGAAACTGATTGATTCTGAAAAAGAGATGTCCTATCTCGAAAGTACCGCTCCTACTTCGGAACAGCTGGAGACAGCGGCAAAATGGCCTGAAAACGCGCTTAAGCTTGCTGAAGCGAAAGCCATGAAACGGCTGGGTGCTGAACCTGCGAATCAGCTCTTTTCCTATATACTCATTGCACTTGGTGCTGCAGGAGTTTTGGCAGGGTTAATGCGAGGCGATTTCGTGATTGCGATAATATCCTTTGCAGCGGCCGCAGCCGGCATATGGATGCTTATAAAAAACCGTAAAAAGCCAGATTCAATGGAAGAAAATCTGGATGATGTCATTAAACGTTACAGCGGTAAAGAAGCAGAAATGGAAATGCTCCAGCATAAAATAGCAGAACATGACCGAAAAGTTGAACAAACTTTGCGTATCATCTCAAAGGCTGATCAGAAAATTGAGGAACTTGTAAAAAATATGGATGTGCAGCCTGCTAAAAAAGAGCTCGGCGCCTATCTTGGGGAGATTGGAATTTCAACCTCCGCAAGTTCTGCTATTGTCATCGAGCTCTTCCAAACTATCAGGAGGGTGCAGGAACTTCATAGTAAATTGGTAAGAAACGAAGAGGTTTTAAAAAATGCTGAAATCGAGAAAGCGGCTTGGCTGGAAAAAGCTGCTCAGGCAACAGGCAAAAGGATTCAAGCAGGAGAGATGTATCCGATTCTCCGTGTTGAAGCTAAAAAAATGTATGAAATAAATGATAGGAATCAGCGGAGTTCAGAAAAAAGGATAGCTTTGTCAGAAGAACTGGAGCGTCAATCTGGTTATTTGCAGGAGCTGGAGCTGGAGAGAGCCGCGCTCTTGAAGGAAAGTGGAGCTGCAGATATAGAACAATTTCATCAATTTCACCTTGAGTGGCTGCGCAAAAAAGAGATGGAGCAGGAGCTCGGACTCGTCACCAGCCAATGGCAGGCTGTTGGAGCAGCCGAACCAGAAAAGGATGAATCAGAGTTTTCATTAAAAGAACGGCTGAATGAGCTTGAACAGGAGCTTTCCAAATTTAAAAATGAACGCAATCAAATTTTGAATGAAAGAGCCGAACTGCAGCAAAAAGTGAATCATTTATTGACGGACGAAGATTATGAGTTGAAACTGCAGAAATATGAAGAGAAAAAAGCCCGATTCAATGAACTCGCTCTTCGCTGGTCAGTGGACAAAGCGATTATAGAGGCTATCCGCAATACGATGGCCGAGCTGAAAGAAAAATCATTGCCTGCGGTTCTTTCGAAAGCATGCGAGTATTTCGAGCGATTAACCGGAAATTCCTATACAGCAATGGAAATTCATCCAGAAGGACATTTTGAAGCAGTCAGAAAAGACAATGTTCGCTTTCGCATAGCAGAACTGAGTCAGGCTACGAAAGAGCAGGCATATTTGGCGCTGCGGCTCAGTCTGGCGGTGTCGATGCAGAAGAGCCATCCTTTCCCTATCATCATGGATGATCCATTTGTCCATTTTGATCGCCTGCGGCTTCAGCAAGTGATAAACTTGATAAAAGAGCTGCAAACGGATCATCAGTTCATTTATTTTACTTGCCACGAAGATATGTGCCGGGCTTGGCCTGAAGCGCAAGTGATCGATGTGGCCAACACTGGAAGGAGTGTGTATTTATGAAGAAAGGCATTACCCAACGTGCTGTTGGAGAAACAATAGATGAATTCCTTTTGATCAAGCAATCGGTAAAAGGGGTGACTACAACGGGCAATCCTTTCATGTCACTTGTTTTGCAGGATAAAAGCGGAGACATTGAAGCGAAATTATGGGATACAAAAGATGATCATGAAAAGCTTTTTGCCGCTGAAACGATTGTGCGGGTAGGCGGAGAAATCCATAATTACCGTGGAAAGAACCAATTGCGCATCAAGAGCATACGGCCGGCAAAGCCGGAAGAAAACCAGTCAATCGGCGATTTGCTTCCAGCTTCCGAAAAAAGCACGGAGCAGCTTTTCGAAGAAATCATGCAATATCTTTTCGAAATGGAAAATCCGCAAATTCAACGGATTACACGCCATATCTTGAAGAAACATCAGCAAAGCGTATTGACTTTTCCCGCAGCAACCCGTAATCACCATGATTATGTATCAGGATTAGCGGATCATGTGGTTTCGATGCTCCGATTAGGGAAAGCGCTGCTTACCATTTATCCGACCTTGAATAAAGATCTCCTATATGCCGGAATCATCCTGCATGATATCGGAAAAGTGTTCGAACTATCAGGACCGATTGCCACTACTTATACGGTGGAAGGCAATCTTCTGGGCCATATTTCGATCATGGTGACGGAAATTTCAAAAACCGCTGAAGAACTTGAAATCGAAGGGGAAGAAGTAATGCTTCTTCAACATATGGTTCTGTCCCACCACGGAAAAGAAGAGTGGGGAAGCCCGAAACGGCCGATGATCAAAGAAGCCGAGATGCTTCATTATATTGATAATATCGATGCGAAAATGATGATGCTGGACCGGGCACTCGAAAAAACAAAACCCGGCGAATTTTCCGAAAGGCTCTTCCCATTGGAAAACCGCTCATTCTATAAACCGAAAATATAATGCGATGAAAATCAGCAAGAACAAAAACCCCCATTTCAAATTGAAATGGGGGTTTTGTTGCATAATCCTTATTCTTCAGCAGGTGCTCCTGCGTTCATGATTTCGTCCAATGCGCCTTCAAGATCTTCATCTTGGATTTCTACATTAGCTTGTTCCATCAATTCAGCAATTCTTGGAAGCAATGCGGCTTGATCCGCTTTTTGCATAGCGATCTCGCTGCGGATTTCATCTTCCTGTCCTTCCAGTGGTTCAGCGCCTTCAACTTCGCGCTTGTCAGTAATTTGGATGATATGGAATCCAAATTGTGATTGAACAGGTTCGCTGATTTCATCAACTTCCAATGAATAAGCCGCTTCTTCGAATTCAGGTACCATTGCACCGACTCCGAACCAGCCTAAATCTCCGCCTTCTGCAGCAGAGCCATCAGATGAATATTCTTGTGCCAATTCAGCAAAGTCTGCGCCGCCGTCCAATTCCTCTTTAACTGTAGCAGCAGTTTCTTCATCTGCAACTAAAATATGGCGTCCGTTAAGTTCCATTGTTTGGCGTTCGTACTGTGCCTGAATTTCTTCGTCAGTCACTTCAACACCATCAGTTAAAGCTTTTTCCTGTAAAAGGTTCAAACGGATTACTTTTTCATAGCTTTCCTCTGTTTGATTGTTCTGCTCAAGGAAGGCTTCATAGTTTTCACCATATTCTTCTTTAGAGCTGTCAATTTCAGCTTGGATTTCTTCGTCAGTTACTTCGTATTCCTCGGACAGGACTTTTTCGATCATCAGGATCTGAATGGCCTGGTCGCCGATTGAAGTTTTCATTTCTTGGTATAAATCCTCTTTAGTGACATCTCCGACTTCTGATGTAACAAGGACTGTGCTGTCAGCATTGTCGTCGCTGCAGGCTGCTAATGCCAATACTGATGCCGCTAAAGATAAAGTTAAGACTGTTTTTTTCATAAATTCCGCTCCTATCATACATTCTTGTTGCCGTAGTTACTATACCATAAACGTTTAAAAATTAAAAAAGTTTCTTTAACAGGGAAAATCTTTATCATTTTGGATAAAAAAAATCTACCTGCCAAAGGGCAAATAGATTTAAGGTGTAAATTCTACGCCTACATAAAGCGAGACCAATAAAATTGTAATCAATATATTAATTGTACGGAATATTTTCTCGTGATTTTCTTCTGGAATTTCCCGTGATGTCACCAATGCCAAAGTCATTCTGTTGATTTGGAACAGGTAAAACACTGAGAACATTACTACAAACGCGATAATCATGAATTTCCTCCCCTCTGCCTTAGATTCAAGTATAACAAATTCGGAAAGAAAATACAGGATTAACCGATTGCCTGCGGAACCAGAATTTCAAAGCCTGTCTCAGTTTCTTCAATCAACGCATGTTTTGGTGTGCGAAGCAGGTGACGAACATAGATCAGGTCGGTCAGGCAAAGGCTGCAATGGTAAGCAAGCAGAATCGCGAAATAATGGATATAGGCAGGGAAGAGGGCACTAAGCAAAATGATCACTGTGTTCAAAAGAACAAACGGTGTCAGCAGTGCCAACAGGAATCTTGTTTTTGCCACCGGCTCTTTTACATGCAATGATATTCCGGGTAACAAGACCATTTGTTTACGTAAAATGATTTTCAAACATTTTCGGCTGCCGATCAGCGGCACAAAGTGCAGCATTTTATGAAGCGGATAAACTGCTAATATCCCCAGGAAGAAAAAGAAAAAATAACGATCAGATAAGGGTGTGGTATAAAAGAAATTTAAAAGGACATAAAATATTGTGAATACACCCATTCCAGCTAACACTGCGAATGTGAAAAGGCGGTTAAAGCCATATTCTTTTTTTACATTTATCGTTTTCCAGCAGTGCATAAAATGTATCCCCCGCAAATTGGTATTCTCAGATGAGTCGATACATACAATACAACGATTTTTCGATAAATGCAAGCCAATTTAAAACATAGTTTCTGACAGCGTTTTCATTATTTTTCGGCAGCTTCGACAATATGGTTTTCTTCATTGAATTTACTTTCAATATTTTTGAACGAGGCTTCAAAAATTTCCATGAAATCATCGCCATAAATGGTTCTGATAACAGCCATAACCTCTAAAAACTCTGGGAATTTTCCATAAAGCTCCCGCAGCTTCAAAGATCCATCAATCACAGAATGAGGTGTGTCGTGATAGCGTTCTATCATTTCCTGCATCAAGTCTTCACCTTTACTAGTCAGTTCAATGTACGTATTCCGTTTATCAGTGTCGCGTTTTGAAAATGACAAAAGTTCTCGTTCTTCGAGTTTTTTGGAGAAGTTGAAAGCAGTTGATACGTGCATGACACCGAATTTTGCGACGTCCGAAATGGAGGCGCCTTTCAAATGATACGCTATCCATAAAATATGATGCTCATTAATATTCAGGTCATACGGTTTGATCCATAACTGCCAATCTTTTTCGACTGCTTTCCATAACGCTTTGGATAATTGTCCGATACGCTGGCTGAACATCATCGCTTCTTTCATCGTATAATCGCGTTCGACCACAAAAGCACCTTCTTCCCATAGTTTGAGATTTTCTTCATTATAGCAATAAAGTAAAGTGAATAAAAGTCCGAATAGTAAAAAAACTTATTAAAAAAACTGCCATTTGGCAGTTTTTTGGTCTTTATTTAGTTAATAAATGGATTATTGTGAAACTTTTTTATCATCTTCTGTTTCGATTTCATTAAATTCTTCGTTTTTTACATATTTTTTGTCATCATCGTTATCGTCTTTTTTGTCTTTGCTGATGGATTTCTGCAATTCTTCAATGGCATTCTGGATAGCCATAATTTCCAATTGAAGATGTTCTTTTGCTGGAGCAGTGCCTTCCTGCCATTCAGCCATTGATTGTTTCAATCCTTCCATTGCAGGCGGAATCTGGGTTTTCGCTTCAATTTTCAGATGGTTGATCGATTCCTTCAATTGGTTTACCTGTTCTTTGACATCGGCCAATTTTTCTTTCCAGTCTGTAGAAGCGGTTTTAACTGAAGTCCGAAGTTCTTCACCGGATTGTGGTGTCGAGAATAATGTTGCTGCCGCTCCGGTGGCCAGCCCTGTCGCAAGTCCTATAAAAAAGTTCGATGCTTTCATGAATGATGCGCCCCTTTCGTCCTATAAAGGTCTTTTCCTCTATTTAACTTAATTAAAACATAAAACTGAATTGGTGTTCAAAGAAAAAAAGCTTTCCGGCAAATAATATGCCAGAAAGCTAATATTATACTGTCTGAGAGACAGCTGTTTCGAACTTGGATCTTTTCACTAAAGTGATGACAATTGGGTAAATCAGTCCGAACGCGATGGCGTTGAAAACCATTGCCGGTAGTACTACTGTAGTGAATAGAAGAGTGAAAGGTATTTCTGCGCCGATCAGGAAAATTGCGGCTGACAGAAAGATGGAGCCGGAAAGTATAGTTCCGCCTGCCACTAAGGCGATGGCGGCCGGTAATTTAGTCGCCGCTTTCTTCAGTATGAAAACAAATGCCAGAAAGACGAACGCTGTGATGAATTTATCAATAATATTCGGGAAGAAACCTCCAGGGAATGTTGAAAACAATCCTGAAATCACGCCCGTTGTTACTGCCAGTAAAAATGTTGATTTTAAATTAGGGAATAAAAGGATACCGACAAACATCAT
This sequence comes from Planococcus sp. RAB007_Raresut, assembly GCF_057369535.1. Lineage (NCBI taxonomy): Bacteria > Bacillati > Bacillota > Bacilli > Caryophanales > Caryophanaceae > Planococcus > Planococcus sp. RAB007_Raresut. The sequence continues at coordinate 172,657 of NZ_JBXYIF010000007.1, read as the reverse complement.
TGTCAGCATAAAGTCCGGTTTCATTCCACCGTTGATTCCTGGGATGACCACATATAATGCCGCCCCGACACTGACCAGCAGCGCCATTAGTACAAGATTCTTCGTATTCATTTCTCATCTCTCCTCAGCTCATGGCTATTTTAGTTTCTCCCGGCGTGTCCTCGTGACCGCAGGCGAAAAACTTATTATTGATTCTATACTCTCTGTTCAGTTAAATCAAGCATCAGCAGCTAATTTATTTTTTACTTCCTCAGCCAGTTCCTGGATCCGTTCTGTAGTGAATTCTTTTTCTTTGGTTATCCATTTAGCACCGAACCCATCCGTCTCGCCGTAGCGTGGGATAAAGTGGAGGTGGAAGTGAAACACGCTTTGTCCGGCTTTAGCTCCGTTGTTATTGAGAAGGTTCAAGCCTTCCGGGTTGAAAGTCTCTTTAATCGCTGCAGCGATTTTAGGCGCCACGCTGAAAAGGTTTCCTGCTTCGTCCGGCGTAAGGTCATAAACTGATTCACGGTGTGTTTTCGGGATGAGAAGGGTGTGTCCCTTAGATAAAGGCATGATATCCATAAAGGCGAAGACGTTTTCATCTTCATAAACTTTTACACTTGGGATTTCACCTGAAATGATTTTGCAGAAAATGCAATTTGTCATATACAACATCCTTTCCATTTTCTTCAGTCTACCATAATTCATTTTAAGAAAAAGAAATTGCCGGCGGATTTTGATACAATGGCAATATAAGTTGAATAAAAGATTTAGTCTATATATACCACTTCGGCGCTTTGGACAAGCCTTTGCTGAGAAACATCTCTAAAGATATGGAGCAAAACAGCGAAGACTCCCAGGGGAGTAGAAACGGAGTTGGCTTTCCAACTCCGTTTCGAGCGAAGTGCTGAGATCCACTCGGGCGAAGTGCAACGAGCACGAGTTAGCTCAGTGCAAGCCCCCAGGAAAGCGAAGCTTTTTTGCGGAATATCGACTACAAAGAATTATTAGTTCAACTTATTATAGTAAGAAAGAGGTGTATGGATTGGCAGTTCTGGAAGTTGAATCGTTAACAGGGGGTTATACCCGTAAACCGGTATTGAAGGATGTCAGTTTTTCAATCGGGAAAGGGGAGCTTGTCGGCTTGATCGGTTTGAACGGCGCCGGCAAAAGTACCACCATCAAGCATATAATTGGAATCATGCAAGCGAAATCAGGTGAAATCCGCCTGAACGGGAAAAGTTTTCAGGAAGATATGGATGCTTACCGTTCTTCATTTTCCTATATCCCGGAAACACCTGTTTTATATGAAGAGCTGACTTTGCGCGAACATCTGGAATTGACGGCAATGGCTTATGGCCTTGATCAGGATACATTCGAGAAACGTTCTGCAGAATTATTGAAGGAATTCAGAATGGAAAAAAGGCTGAAATGGTTTCCATCGCATTTTTCAAAAGGGATGCGCCAAAAAGTGATGATCATGAGCGCTTTTCTGGTAAACCCGACGCTTTACATCATTGATGAACCGTTTGTCGGCTTGGATCCGCTCGGCATCAAATCTTTACTGGATCAAATGGAAACACAAAAGAAAAAAGGGGCTTCGGTTTTAATGTCGACCCATATTCTTGCAACTGCCGAAAAATATTGCGACCGCATTATTTTGCTGCATAACGGAAAAGTGCGTGCTATCGGGACGATGGCGGATCTGCGGAAAGAATTCAGCATGCCCGATGCAACACTGGATGATCTCTATATCGCAATGACTGAGGATGATGACAATGAAGAACCTGCATGATGTCTGGTCCAAACGCCTCCGCAGCTATACGGTGGAAGTGCAAAATTACTTTAAGTACATCTTTACCGGACATATTGCAGTAGTGCTGCTTTTTGCGATTGGTGCAGCAGGTTATGCCTACAGTGACTGGGTGCAAAATGTTCCGGAAGATTTCCCGGCTGCTTTGCTGCTGGCTGCTGTTTTTGGTGTATTGCTTGCTTATAGTCCGCCATCAACTTTGCTGAAAGAGGCTGATATGGTTTATTTTTTGCCGCTGGAAAGCAAATTGGACGAATTTCTTAAACCGGCCAGGAAATGGTCTTTCCTGTCCCAGCTATATTTGCCTACCATTGCATTTATCGTTTCATTGCCCATGGTCAACGCAATATACGGGTTGGAAACATCTTATCTGATGGGATTTCCGCTATTATTGCTGATTATCAAATGGTGGAATGTCCAGACTGAATTTTCTTTCAGAAAAGCGTTCGTTGGCCAAAAATCATGGTTGGACCGGTCGATCCGTTTTGTATTGGCGTTTGCTTTTACATATTTTTACGTAGATAATCTGGTATTGGTTGCTGCATTGCTATTATTTGCCATGATCGTTTATGGCAAAGGGGTTCAGAACCGGGCGGCAGGGCTGCCGTTTCCGTACGAGCATTTTGTCCGGCTGGAAGAAAATCGCATGCTGCGCTTCTATCAGTTCGCGAATTATTTTACGGATGTCCCACAGATCAAAGGGAAGATCAAACAGCGCAGCTGGCTGAATTGGGTCTATAAATTCATCGGAAAAAACCCGAAAGATGCACATTATTATCTTGTATGGCGCACATTTATCCGTTCCGATGAATTATTTTATCTATGGGTGCGTCTGAGCTTGCTTTCGGTGGCCGGTGCTTTGCTTATTCCTTTCACGATAGCCATGGCCATCTTTGCAGGCGCTCTGGCGTTCGCAACAGCTATTCAAATATGGCAGGGGCTGAACCAGACCCAGCATTTCCGTATGGATAATCTTTTTCCATTGTCGCAGTATACGCGGCAGCAAGCCGTAAAGAAACTGATAGTGATTTTACAGCTTGCCCAGGCTATATTGGTTGCGGCTGCTCTCCTGATTACAGGGGCTTATCTTTCAGCTGCTATCATTTTTGCAGTGATAATTGTTGTCTCACTGATCACATTGATGTTTTCGGCCAATAAAAATAAAAAATAAAAAATCCCGTTTCCACAACTTGCTGGAAACGGGATTTCTGTATTTATTGATGGGCATGAAGGGCAGCACTTCCAAGTGTTTTTGCCGCAATCAGCATAGCTTCTTCTTTAAAATCGAATTTCGGATGGTGATGGGGATAGACTTCGCCTTCTGGCATAGCGCCTGTAAGGAAAAATGTACCTGGAATCTTTTCCAGATAATAGGCGAAATCTTCACCGATCATCAATGGAGGCGTGTTGTACAATTTCTTGACCCCAGGAACTCCTTCGGCGATATCTTTTAAATACATCGTTTCTTTTTTGTGATTGACGAGAGGGGAATAGCCGCGGTTATAAGTGAATTCATAGGTGCAGCCAGCTGCCAGACAATTCCCCTGGATGATCCGTTCCATTTCTTCTTCCATCAGATCCCGTATCTGTTCATTGAATGTGCGGATCGTTCCTTTTAAAACAGCTTGGTCAGCGATGATGTTGAAAGGATTCTCGGCAACAAATGATCCTACTGATAAAACAGCTGACTCCAAAGGGTCAACACGCCGTGATACCAGTTGCTGAAGGTTCATGACGATTTGGGAACCGAGCACGATAGCGTCTCTTGTATTATGCGGCATGGCACCGTGCCCGCCGCGTCCCTGAATTTTCAAGGTGAAGCTATCGGCGGCAGCGATAATCGGTCCGACGCGGTAATCAATTTGTCCGAAAGGGGTCATCGACCAGAGGTGGGTGCCGAAAATTTGATCTACACCGTCCAAGGCTCCGTCTTTAATCATGGCCATCGCACCCCCAGGCACCAGTTCTTCGGCATGCTGATGGATGAGGACGTAAGTTCCTTCGAGTTCGCTGCGCAAACTGTGCAGGATTTTACCCAATACGAGAAGGGTGGCGGTGTGGCCGTCGTGTCCGCAGGCATGCATGACATTCGGCGTCTGGGATCTATAAGGAACATCTTTTTGATCCTGAATGGGAAGGGCGTCAAAATCCGCGCGCAGAGCAATTGTTTTTCCTGGTTTAGCACCACGCACTGTCGCTACCACCCCGTTGCCCCCGACATTATGCCGCACTTCGACGCCTAATTGTTCATAATAATGCCGGATGTAATGCGCGGTTTTTGTTTCATTGAATGAAACCTCCGGGTGCATATGCAGATGTCGGCGAATATCCACCATTTCCGGATAAGCAGTATCCAGCTCGGCATATAATTTTTCAATCACCAATAAAACTCCTCCTCGAAAATATGTATTATTCAGTAAATAATAACATAAAAATAAGGCGAGAAAAAAAGAGAGCGAATTTCGCTCTCTTTCATTTCATTTAATAAGTAAAGTTCATATAAGAAGCAACAAAGTAAACAATGACGATGATGAGTGAAGGCAATGCATAGGTCATTACAGTTGCACTGTTTCTTCTCACCAGTGAATACAAAGCCAATAACGACATGACCAGAACGCCTGACGCGATGATCATTGTAGCTCCTGGTGTTGCAGCGGCGATTAAACTGCCTTCTCGGTAAACCGGGTCCGATAGAGCAAGGATGATCATATTGAAAATGTTTGATCCAAGTATCGCACCGACAGCCATATTGACATTGTTGAGGCGTAAGGCAACAAATACAGCAATTGCTTCCGGCAGGGAAGTAGCAGCGGCAATAAGGAAACTGCCGATGAAGCTGGAACCGATGCCAGTTATGATGGCAATCTGGTCACCTGTGATGGACAGTGCAGTTCCGGCACCCAGAATTACAAGCGCAGCGATGATAAAGCGGATGATTGCGCCTTTTGGAGAAAGGGTCGCACTCGGGTTATCGGGTTCTTCTTCATCTTCGATTTCAGCCACAGGATCAAGTGACGGCAATTTATTGATGACTACCATACCGACGATATAAGTTATTGCGATAATTAAAGCATCGAGGCCTACACCAAGAACCTGTGTTTCGATTCGCAGTGACAGCGCCATGATTACCAATACGGTTAAAAGGATACCCAATAAAGCAGTATAGATATTATTCCGTGAAGCGCGGTCTAAAATACGGCGTTTGCGCAGCAGGAAATCAAAAGCCGCCAGTATGAATAAGTTGAAAAGGTTGGAACCTACCATATTCCCCACAGCGATATCGGCGTTCCCGATGACTGCTGCTGAGAAACTGGTGGAGACTTCCGGCAGGGAAGTGGCCCCCGCCAATAGCAAAGTACCGACCATCATGCCGCCCATCGCTGTTTTTTCGCTGATGACATCAGCATACTCCGACAATTTAATGGACGCGTAAACAGTCACAATGCCGGCTAAAATAAAATAAACAAAAATCACTTAAATTTCCCCCTGTTCTGGTATGTATTCGCTCCGCTTTATGCGGAGCCTTTCAATCATTCTTCTTCAGGCTTAGCAGAATAGGTGGTGACATAAGAAGAACCTGCAAAAATATTGGCCGGTTTTGAAGCCGGCGCGTCTTCCGATTTAGAATGCGCTTTTGAAAATGCCTGAGACTCTTTCCATTTTTCAAAGAAAGCCGGAGATTCCCATTCCGTCAAAACGACGTAAGTGTCGGAATCGAGTGGCCGCAGCACACGGAAAGCGACGTAGCCCGGTTCATTTTCGATAGCCCCAGCGCGGTTTTTAAAACGGTGCTCAAAGATCGGACGGCCTTCATCGGTTACCGGAATATTATTGAAAACAAAAAAGCCTTTCTCTTTGAATTCGCCCGTACCATCCACTACTTCGTATCTGCGGGGTGTTTGGAAGATGCTCTTGCCTTCGGTTTCGTGCAGGATCAAGGTGGTATTTTCACCTTGCATCACAACCATTGTTTCTTCAGGATGCTTTTCACGCATTTTCTTCATATATTCATATGTTCCTGTAGTCATGAATAAATTCATCAATATCCCTCCTAAGTATATATTAAGTATAACTTTCCCTGAAAAAAAATACAGCAAACCCCCTTTGTCGATCTGGTGAAGTCATAAGCGTCTAATTTATGACATTTGCCCGCAGAATCTATACAATGGAAAACAGAGAGTCTATAGTATATACGGACATAAGAACGATATGCAGTGGACGATATATTTGAAGGGATGTTTTTTGCAATGACATTTAACGATACTTATCTAAGGGCGGCTAGAGGAGAAAAAACGGATCATGTGCCAGTCTGGTTCATGAGGCAGGCGGGCCGTTCTCAGCCGGAATACCGCAAGATCAAAGAAAAATATTCACTGGAAGAGATTACGCATCAACCTGAATTGTGTGCATACGTCACGAAATTGCCAGTCGACCAATACAATGTGGATGCAGCAATTCTTTACAAAGACATTGTGACGCCGCTGCCGGCAATTGGAGTGGACGTGAAAATCAAAGCGGGAATCGGTCCAGTAATCGACAATCCGATCCGCACAATGGACGATATCAGCCGTCTAGGCCAAATCAATCCTGAGCAGGATGTTGATTATGTCTTAAAAACAATCAAGTTATTGACTGAAGAACAATTGAATGTGCCGCTTATCGGATTTTCAGGCGCACCGTTCACACTCGCCAGCTATATGATTGAAGGCGGACCGTCAAAAAGCTATAACAAGACAAAAGCGATGATGGTATCGCAGCCGCAAATGTGGTTTGCGCTGATGGACAAACTTGCTGATACTATTATTCCATATGTTAAAGCACAAATTAAAGCAGGGGCAAAAGCCATCCAAATTTTTGATTCGTGGGTTGGCGCTCTTAATGTTGAAGATTACCGGATTTTCATCAAACCGGTTATGGACCGCATTTTTGATGAACTACGGACAGAAGGCGTGCCGATGACGATTTTCGGTGTTGGAGCAAGCCACCTGGCGAAAGAATGGCATGAATTGCCGGTCGATGTAGTTGGACTTGATTGGCGCTTGCCGATTTCAGAAGCCCGCTCAATGGGATTGACGAAATCATTGATGGGGAACTTCGACCCTTCTTATCTATTGGCTGATTGGCCGGTGATCGAGGAGCGTACGAAAAAAATCCTTGATATGGGTATGCAGGATGATGGCTATATCTTCAATCTTGGGCACGGTGTATTCCCGGAAGTTAATCCGGACACATTAAAACGCCTCACAGCATTTGTACATGAATACAGTGCGGCACATAAAGCTAAATAATTTAAACTAAATTAACTATAATAACCGATATTACGCTAAACAGCTTCGAAGACATTAGCCGACGCTAGCGAGGCTAAGTCTTTGCGACGAAGCAGCGAAGCGATGCAGGAGCACGGTTTAATTGCATTTCGTTTCTGATTCCCTGGGAGTCTTCGCTGTTTTGCTTCATATCTTATAGACTCCTCATAAGAACTAAAGAGGTTTGTAAATAGTTATTATTTAGTTCAACTTTTATAAAAACTAATCGACTATAAAATTTCAGAGGTGACTGATGATGAAAAAGACAATGGGTTTATTGGTAATGGCGTATGGTACGCCTTATAAAGAAGAAGATATCGAAAGATACTACACACATATCCGCCGCGGCCGCAAGCCAAGCGAAGAAAGTCTGGAAGATTTGCGCAGCCGCTACCAGGCGATCGGCGGACTTTCTCCATTGGCTAAAATCACTGAAGATCAAGCCAATGGATTATGCGACCGTTTGAATGAAGTGCAGGATGAGATCGAATTTAAAATGTACTTGGGTCTGAAACACATCGAACCTTTTGTTGAAGACGGTGTGGAAGCGATGAAAAAAGACGGCATCACAGAAGCGGTATCGATTGTATTGGCACCACATTTTTCAACATTCTCTGTTAAATCCTACAATGGACGCGCAGCTGAAGCGGCTGAAAAAGCAGGCATCAGCCTGACTTCTGTTGAAAGCTGGTATACAGAACCGAAATTCATCCAATACTGGAGCGAAAAAGTCAGCGCGGCATTTGCTGACATGTCAGAAGAAGAACGGGCGAAATCATGCCTGATCGTTTCTGCGCATTCGTTGCCTGAAAAAATTATTGCAAACGGTGACCCATATCCGGATCAATTAAAAGAAACAGCTGATATGATCGCACAGGCTGCTGGAGTTGAGAATTACGAAGTCGGCTGGCAAAGTGCCGGACAGACGCCTGAACCATGGATTGGACCGGATGTACAGGATCTGACTCGTGAATTGCACGATGTAAAAGGCTATAACTCATTTGTCTATACACCAGTAGGTTTCGTAGCGGATCACCTGGAAGTGCTGTTTGACAATGATTATGAATGTAAAGTTGTCTGCGACGAAATCGGTGCAGCATATCGCCGTCCGGAAATGCCGAACGTGCAGCCATTGTTCATCGATGGCCTTGCTGATGTAGTTATGAAGAAATTGGCTGAGAAATAATCGGCTTATTTTTTCGGGCCTAGAGTATTGGAATGCGTAGGAAGATTTCCTGCAAACTCCCTGTGAATGAAATCTTGGAGGATTAAATCGTATGAAAAAAATTATGTGGATGGCCGTATTAGCCGCCGTATTATTGCTGGCTGCCTGTGGTGAAGAAGAAGATACATCCGGGGCTGGTATGAACTTAAATCCGATTGAAACTACTTTTAATTCACCTGAAACTGCTGAACCAGGATCGGAAATGACGCTTTCGGTGACAGTGGTGCAAGGGGAAGAATTAGTGGAAGATGCTGATGAAGTGGTGTATGAGGTCTGGGAGTCCGGCCATCGCAGCGATAGTGAAATGCTGACGGCTGAACATATTGGCGACGGTGTTTACGAAGCCGAAACGGTATTTGAAGAAGAGGGACTTTATTTTGCTCAGGCGCATACTACTGCCCGTCGACTTCACGTGATGCCCAAACAGGAGATTACAGTCGGTAACCCGGATCCTGAATCCATTGTTCCGGACGACAGCGACGATGCAGAAGGAATGGAAAAAATGGAAGACCATAATGGTCATTGATACAGATAATAATAGAAACAGCAAAAATGCAGGCGCTCAGGCGCCTGCATTTTTTGTTTAATTATGAGTTCAGAAGGTAATTCGCCTTACTTATTCAGTGCAGGAATTGCATTTAGTACCATAGCATTCGTGCTGTTCTTCAATTTGTTCTCCACAAGTTGCACATTGTTTCGGCGGCAGGTTCTTGAAAAATTCGACTACGTTTTCAATCATTCGTCCCAGCTCCTTTTGTTATAGTACTGTGTTAATTAAAACTAGTGTATTATAACAGTTTTGAGAAGTCAACTATAAACCGTGAATAATTTTCAATAATCCGTTAAACTGAAATCAGGAAACAATCTAAAGGAGAGAGATTATGTATTTCGTAGACAATAAAGGAATAACCGATCCACGCATCAATCTGGCTATTGAAGAATATCTTTTGAAAAACATGGATGTAGAGAAAGATCCTTTCCTGCTGTTCTATATCAATGAACCATCGATAATCATCGGGAAAAACCAGAACACCGCTGAAGAAATCAACACGGATTATGTTGATTCCAATGGTATTCATGTGGTGCGCCGCTTGTCTGGCGGTGGAGCGGTATATCATGATCTTGGCAATTTGAATTATAGTTTCATCACAATTGATGACGGGGAGAGTTTCCGTAATTTCCGTAAATTCACAGAGCCTGTAGTAAAAGCGCTGAATGATTTGGGCGTCAATGCTGAATTGTCCGGCCGTAATGATTTGATGGCGGAAGGACGCAAAATTTCAGGGAACGCACAATTTTCTACAAGAGGGCGCATGTACAGCCATGGAACTCTGCTATTTGATACAAATGTGGATGAAGTTGTTTCGGCGCTCAAAGTCAGCAAGGAAAAAATTGAGTCGAAAGGCATCAAATCGATTCGCAGCCGCGTAGCCAATATTTCCGAGTTTCTGGAAAAACCGATGACGGTTATGGAATTCCGTTCCGCGATTCTCCACTCCATTTTTGAAGGTGAAGAAAACGTGAAACTTTGGGAACTGACGGATAAGGATTGGGAAGGCATCCACGAAATCTCCCGCGAACGCTATGGCAATTGGGATTGGAACTATGGAAAATCCCCGAAATTCAATGTGAAGCATTCCCACAGATTCCCTGTTGGGGGCATTGACGTGCGTTTGCAGGTCGAGAAAGGTTTAGTGGAAGACGCGAAAATCTTTGGCGACTTCTTCGGTGTAGGTGATGTATCCGAACTTGAAACTGCTCTTACCGGCGTGAAATACGAGCGCGTCGCTTTAGACAAGGCAATTGAAGGAATCGATATTCCGAAACTACTCGGAGGCATTACGAAAGAAGAATTCCTGAAATTAATTTATTAAGAAATAATGAAGAGCCTGCTTTTAAGCAGGCTCTTTTGTTAGAATGGAAAGAAAAAGGAAAGGGGGATCTTTCATGTCGGCGCAACGAATATTTATTGTAGAAGATGATTTGAAAATAGCAGAGATGCTGGCGGAGACACTCCGGAAATATCATTACGAAGTGGAAACCGCCAAAGATTTCGACCGAATCCTGGAAGAGGCGGAAACATTCGATCCCCACTTGATCCTGCTGGACATCAACCTTCCATCTTATGACGGCTATTATTGGTGCAGACAACTTCGATTGACAACCACATGCCCCATCATATTCATCTCTGCCCGCTCAGGTGAAATGGATCAGATTTTCGCATTGGAAAACGGCGGAGATGACTTTATAACGAAACCTTTCCATTATGAAATCGTCCTTGCAAAAATAAGGAGCCATCTCCGAAGAGCATATGGAGAATATGCGTTGAAACAGGAAGAACGGACTGTGAAAGCAGGGCGACTCACTTTATATATGGAACGAATGGAACTGCACGTTAAAAACGAAGTGATTCCACTGCAAAAGAAAGAAGCAACTGTGCTTGGACTGTTGCTGGCCCAATATCCGAAAGTTGTTTCCAGGGAGCAATTATTGGAAGAACTCTGGGATGATCAGGCGTTTGTCGATGAGAATACCCTCAATGTGAATATGACACGAGTGCGCAAGAAATTGGCTGATTACAATGTGCAATCCATCATTGAAACTGTCAGGGGAGCGGGATATCGCCTGTTGATCGATGAGGGGGAACTTTGATGCTTCGCCTATTCCTCAAAGAACATGCTGCTTTTATGGTGTTTCAAGCGGTATTGGTCGCTTTTATCATGATCCTTTATTGGCTGGATGGTTTTCGGAATGTGGATACAGCCATCTATTCTTTTGTCATCAGCACCCTGTTGACTTCCGCGTTCCTCGGTGCGCGATATATCAAGCGCTATCGTTATTATAAAAAAATCAGTGAGACCCCTGCAGCAATGGAACATATGCTGCAAAAAGAAGGCAGATCACCTGAGCAGCTCCAGAACGATTTGTATCTTCAGAAATTATATAAAGTCTATCAAAACGAAGCTCAGGCTTTGTATGCTGCACAGTCGAGACATCTTCAATTCATGAATCAATGGGTACATCAGATGAAAACGCCGATTTCAGTTATCCAGCTGCTTCTTCAAAATCCTGATGAACTGGATAAAAACAGCGTAGCTGAGGAAGTCGATCGTCTGAAAGCCAGCCTGGATACGGTGCTTATGAATGCCCGGTTAGATACATTTGAACAGGATATGCAGATTGAACAAGTGAATCTTCAGTCTTTGGCGAGGGAAATCATTACTGAAAACAAGCGTTTATTCATTTCCAAACAAGTCTATCCCGTAATTGAAGTGGACGAAAGTTTTGTCGCTGCGACAGACCGTAAGTGGATGAAGTTTGTACTTGGCCAGTTGATCACCAACGCTGTCAAATACACTTTTGAAAAGGATAAAAAAGTATATATTACTGCTTCCTGCCATAATAGCCACCTGGATCTTTCCATTAGTGATGAAGGAATCGGCATACCATCCACCGATTTGGCCAGAGTGACGAAAGCTTTCTTTACAGGTGAAAATGGCAGGAAAACTGCCGAATCCACTGGGATGGGTCTTTATATTGCCAAGGAAGTCTGTAAAAGGCTTGGCCATGAACTGACGATTGAATCGGCAGTCGGCCAAGGAACAACGGTATCCATTCTATTTTCAAATCAGGATACCGTTTCATAGGAGGATAAAAATGCCGTTAGTAAAAATTGATGACGTCACTAAAGTCTACGAAGGAAAAGTTACGCATCGCGCTATAAATCAATTGGGGTTTGAAGTGGAAAAAGGGGAGTTCCTTGCAATAATGGGACCTTCAGGCAGCGGCAAGACCACTTTGCTGAACCTGATCTCGACAATCGATGACCTTACTTCGGGCAATATTCTGATCGATGGCATTAATCCGCATGAATTGGGCAAGAATGACCTGGCACTTTTCCGCAGAAGAAAACTAGGTTTTGTTTTTCAAGATTTTAACCTGCTGCAAATGCTGACGGTCGAAGAAAATCTGGTGCTTCCGTTGACACTCGATTATATTCCGCTGGATAAGATGGCAACCAGAGTCATGAACATCGCAGACCGACTCAGCCTGAAACCGATCCTCCATAAGAGGCCGAATGAGATTTCTGGTGGTGAAGCCCAGCGCACTGCAATTGGGCGCGCGCTTATTCATCAGCCCGACTTGATTCTGGCGGATGAACCTACCGGCAATCTGGACTCCAAAACTTCCCGCGAAGTTTTGGAATTGTTATCGGGCATTAATAAGGAAGAGGGCGCAACAATTATCATGGTGACCCATGATCCGATTGCAGCAAGCTATTGCAACCGGGTGCTCTTTATAAAAGATGGAGAATTCTTCAACGAAATATACAGTGATGAACGGCGCCAGACTTTCTATCAGCGCATCTTGAATGTCCTGTCTTTGTTGGGAGGCAATGTGAATGACCTTTCGGCAGCTCGCTTACCGTAATGTGCTGCGCAATTTAAGAACCTATGCGGCTTTTTTTCTTGCCAGTGTCGTTTCTGTAATGGTGTTCTTTGTTTACTCAATGTTCATCTTCCACCCCTTATTTGAAGAAGAGGGGCTGGGGACGATGGCGGTGCGCGGAATGCTGATCGCGGAAATTGTGCTTTACATCTTCACTCTGTTTTTCCTGTTCTATTCTATGAGCGCATTTTTACAGGCGCGATCGAAGGAATTCGGGGTGTTGGTGCATCTCGGAATGACCAAACGGCAATTAAGCAAAATGATTTTTTTCGAGATGATGATTCTCGGCAGTATTTCTACAGCTGCCGGAATCGCTTTCGGTTTTGCTTTTTCGAAATTCTTCTTTATGATTGGCCGTGAAATCATGGAACTCGAATCGTTGCCGTTGTACATCAGCTGGCAGCCTTTCCTGTTAACGATTGGTGCATTTGCCAGTCTGTTCATCATCATTTCCTTTATCAGTGTAGGATTTATCCGTACTAAAAGGGTTTTGAATTTATTGCAGGGCTATTGGCGAGTCGACGAAGTTGGAAAAAGCTCCTTCGTCCTATCGGCAGCGGGAATAATTTTTTTAGTGATTTCCTATACGCTCGCATCTATGGTGGATGATAACACCGTCTACACAATGGCTTTTATCATTCCGCCTTTAGCGACAATTGGAACTTATCTTTTCTTTACGCATTCGATCCATGCTTTGCTTCATTTATATAAAAGGAATAAATCGGTTTTCTGGCATAAAACACGGCTTGTTTCGATTGCGGACGCATCGGTTAAATTGAAGGACAGCGCACAGATGTTCTTTATCGTAACCATCGTGTCGACAATCGCCTTTCTTACAGTGGGGACTCTTGCCTCATTCACTTCATATACCGGTGATTTTAGAGAGTCGAACCCCTTGAGTCTGATTTATATTTCTTTTGAAGAAAATGTGGAGGAAGAAGAACATGTTTCATTGCTGGCAAATCAATTGGAACAAAAAGGTCTGGCATACGACATCGCCCAATTGACGATTAAAAGACAGACTTCAGCCGCAAGCGGCAACGAAGTCGATATCTTGAAAGCCTCCGAGTTCAACCGGCTTGCTTCCACACTCGGCCAAGAAACGGTGGACCCGGAAGAAGGTGAAGGCGTCTTCGTGCCATACTCCCAGGAATCTCTTGCAGCGTTAAATGAAACAGTGACTGAGACTGTGCTGCTTGAAAGCCGAGTGCCGCTTGTAATAGCGACTGCCTATCCGCATATCCTGTTTCCCAACCATACGCTGAATGCCAACAGCATCATCGTCAATGATCAGGATTTTGATGAAATCCAGGAACCGCTGCTTGGCTTTAGCGAGGATCAGTCCTCGTTCACTTATTATGCATTTCATGTGCCGGATTGGACTGCCACTATTGGCGTCGGCAGCTCGCTGTCAGAAGAAATGGCTGAAGCATTCGATACGGGAGATTTTAATCAGATTTCCTATTATTTTGAAAACCCTGGGGAAGACTACCGCTGGTTTAAATCCTCATTTGCGCTGATGTTGTTTATTGGTGTGATGGTTGCATTAGTTTTCTTGCTGGCTGCGGGAAGCTTTATCTATTTTAAACTTTACACAGGCCTCGAAAGGGACAGGAAACAATATGCTTTGCTTGTCCGCCTTGGAATGACGGAAAAGGAATTGCTCAAAGTGGTCAATCGGCAATTGGTGCCGCAATTCTTCCTGCCATGGACAATTGCATTGCTTCACAGCAGTTTCGCGTTTATTTCGCTGCAGGTGGTATGGGATGAGTTTGCGGAACTCTCTATTCTGGGCGAGATGGCAATTGTGCTGGCGGGCTTCACGATTGTCCAATTGCTCTACTTTTATTTAATACGCTGGCGTTATATAACCCATTTGCAGGCATCGTGATTTTCACGGTGTCTGTTGTATTGTCTGAAGATTTATTTTATAATGAAGAAAGTGACGATTATGAATGAGTATTCATTCAATACGAAAGAGGGATGTAAAAAATGAATTTAGTTAAACGTGTCCACGAAATAGCTGGTCAAAACCCAACTAAAGCGGCTTACCACTTTATGGGCAAAGATACTTCTTATGGGGAATTTGAACAGACAGTAGGGAAATTCGCCAACGCACTTGAATCATTGGGAGTTAAAAAAGGGGACCATGTTGCCTTTCTTTTGAGCAATACACCTCATTTCTTGATTTCTTTATACGCGACTATGCGTCTTGGTGCTACTGCTGTGCCGATCAATCCGATTTATACCCCTGATGAAATCGCTTACATAGTCAACAACAGTGATGCGAATGTCGTCATCGCATTGGATGCTTTATTGCCGTTGGTGGAAAAAGCGCATATGGCGCTGCCGGCAGTTAAATCTTATATTATTTGTGAAACAGACCCATCAGCAGCGGATAAGATGAAACAATTGCCTGATGCTGTTAAAGGCAAAGTCCATGCTTTCAGCAGTTTGCTGTTCAACGCGGCATCGGTGACATTGCCGGTGGAAGTTGAAGTCGACGACACTGCGGTTATCCTGTATACATCCGGAACGACAGGTAAACCGAAAGGGGCAATGCTGACACATGGCAACCTGTATTCCAATGCACGGGATGTTGGCGAATACCTGAAAATCTCATCTGCTGACCGTGTTATTGCTACATTGCCGGTTTTCCATGTTTTCGCATTGACGGTAGTGGTGAATGCGCCGCTGATTCAGGGAGCTACAATCATCCTTGTGCCGCGCTTTAATCCAAAAGATGTTTTCGATGCAATCAAAGCGACGAAAGCTACAGTATTTGCCGGCGTGCCGACAATGTACAATTTCATGTATCAATTCCCGGATGCCAAGCCGGCTGATTTTGAAACAATCCGCATGGCCATTTCCGGAGGATCTGCTTTGCCGGTTGCATTGCTCCATAATTTTGAGGACAAATTCAATGTGCGCATTTCAGAAGGTTATGGCTTGTCTGAAGCTTCACCTGTTACATGCTTCAACCCGATTGACCGCGAGCGAAAAGCCGGTTCAATTGGAACATCCATCGTGAATGTTGAGAACAAAGTTGTCAACGAACTTGGAGAAGAAGTAACTGTGGGTGAAGTAGGCGAATTGATAGTCCGCGGACCGAACGTCATGAAAGGCTATTACAAAATGCCTGAAGAAACGAATGCGGCCATCAAAGACGGCTGGTTGTACACAGGTGACCTGGCTACAGTCGACGAAGAAGGATATTTCTTTATCGTGGACCGTAAAAAAGACATGATCATCGTCGGCGGTTATAACGTTTATCCGCGCGAAGTCGAAGAAGTGTTGTTTGCGCATCCTGGCGTTTCTGAAGCTGCTGTCGTCGGTTTGCCGGACGCAGATTTCGGTGAATCGATCAATGCGTATGTTGTATTGAAAGATCCGGTTCATACGACAGGCGACCTGCACAAATATTGCTCGGAACATTTAGCAAAATACAAAGTGCCGAAAAACTTTGAAATCTTGGATGAACTGCCGAAGAACACAACAGGTAAAATCCTGCGCCGTTCACTGAAAGACCAGGCATTAAAACAGCAGTAAACAGAGTGAGAACCCCTGGCATAGTGCCAGGGGTTTTATTTTATTAGGCAACAGAGAGCTGATTCATTAATTTCGAAATACATTGAAAGTACTGACATTTTTCATTATAGTGAAAGAGTAAGTGTTGCGAGAATCGAAATAGTTTCGAGGAGGAAACAATGTGGCTAAAAAAGCAGTGGAAGTGAAAGATTTAACAAAATTGATATCGGTAGCGGATCCGCATATTTCGCCGGACGGAACAGAAGCGGTATTTGTAAAAACCCATATCGATGAAGAAGATAATACATACATAACAAATCTTTGGCATGTTGACATTGCGAGTGGGGAATTGACGCAATGGACACATGGCAAGCAGCGCGTTTCTTCTCCACAATGGTCAGAAGACGGTAAAGCTGTGGCATTTCTCTCCGACCGCAACGAGAAAAACCAATTATACGTATTGTCCGCAAAAGGCGGGGAAGCGCGCGAACTGACCGATTTTGAAAAAGGCGTCAACAGCTTCCGCTGGTCTCCATGCAGTAAGAAAATCTGGTTTAATGCAATGGTGAAGGAAGGAAAGACGTTCACGGACAAGGAAGAAAAAGAAGAAAAGAAACAGCCGGAGCCGTATGTTGTGGATAAAATGAAGTACAAGATGGATGGCATGGGACTATTGCCGAAAGAATTTCATCGGCATATCGGCGTCATTGATATCGAATCGCAGGAAGTGGAACAGATTACGGAAGGTACACACCATCACGGATTGGAAGCTGTTTCCCATGATGGCAGCAAGCTTGTCTATGGAGTGACCCGCGAAGAGAATCTGGATTTTGTATTCCGCCAGCCTTTGTTCATCTATGATGTTGAGAGCAAAAAAGAAACAGCCCTTGTCGATGAAGAAGGCTATTTCGGTGATGCGGCATTTTCGCACGATGACAAATATATCGCTTATATCGGCAGCTCACGCCAATTTCAAAATGCGACGCATACAGAACTTTACGTTCATACACTTGATTCGAATTCGTCCATCTGCCTGACAGAAGGCATGGATGTTCCTGTCGGTGATTACGTCGTTGCGGATCATCAGCAGAGCGCGAATGCTCCTGGTGTTGTTTGGACAAAAGACGACCACCTCTATTTCCAGGTTTCAACAATGGGCGACGTGCGCCTGTATTTTGCATCGCTGGATGGCGCAGTCTATCCGGCTTCACCGGATATGGAGCATATCTATGGCTACAACGTGGCCCGTAGCGGCGAGTTTGCACTTGCGACGATTTCCAATCCTGTGGAGCCGGGCGAATTGTATCTATTGACGATTGCGACAGGTGAACGGAAAGCTTTGACTCATTTCAATAAAGCTTATTTGGATGAAACAGAATTGATCGCTCCGGAATTGATCATTGCCAATGGCGCCAAAGATTGGGCTGTCCACGGCTGGCTGATGAAGCCTCATGGATTCAAGGAAGGGAAGAAATATCCGTTGGTGGTGAATATCCACGGCGGTCCGCACGCTATGTATGCAAATTCTTTCTTCCACGAAATGCAATTGCTTGCAGCCCGCGGCTTCGGTGTTTTATACGTCAATCCCCGTGGCAGCCATGGCTACAGCCAGGAATTTGTCGATGCGGTGCGCGGAGATTACGGCGGCGGTGATTACGAAGATATTATGAAATCACTCGACGGTGCAATTGAAGCCAATGACTGGATCGATACGGACCGTCTCGGCGTTACAGGCGGCAGCTACGGCGGATTCATGACCAACTGGATTGTTGGACATAACAACCGGTTTAAAGCAGCTGTTACACAGCGCTCCATTTCCAACTGGATTTCGTTCTTCGGTGTATCCGATATCGGCTATTATTTCTCTGAATGGCAGATGCAGGCGGACATGACGGACGTTGATAAGCTATGGCAGCATTCTCCTTTGAAATATGCGAAGAATGTGGAAACGCCTTTGTTGATTTTGCATTCGGAAAATGACTACCGCTGCCCGATCGAACAGGCAGAGCAATTGTATATCACCTTAAAGAGCATGGGGAAAGAAACAGAGTTCGTCCGTTTCCCTGAGGCCGACCACAACCTGTCCCGCACAGGCAAGCCGAACTTGCGCTTTGCCCGTTTGGAGCAGATTGTCGGCTGGATGGAAAAGTATTTGTAATAAAACTATATAGGTTGAACTAATAGTTTATAATAATCGATATTCCGCAAAACAGCTTCGCTTGCCAAAACCCGTGCTCCTGCATCGCTGCGCTAGCTTCGTCGCAAAGAGCCGGCCTTGCAGGCTACGGCCAACTCTTGGCTCGCGCTGAGCTAACTCGGTCTCGTTGCACTTCACCCGAGTGGATCTCAGCACTTCGCTCGAACTGGAGTTGGAAAGCCAACTCCAGTTCTGCTCCCCAAGGCGTCTTCGCTGTTTTGCTCCATATCTCTAAACGTTTTCTATATAGAGAAACAGTTAATTGCAATATCTCTTTAAAAAGCAGGGACTTCAATTTTAGATGATTCGAGAATGAAGCGGCAGGTGGCGACTCCTGCGGGAAACAGAGCGAGTCCTGAGACCCCGCAAGAGCGTCAGCGATGAGGAGGCTCAGGCCGCTCCCCGCGGAAAGCGTCCACCTAAAGCGTAATGATTAACAGAAGCTGACCGTTTCACAATAGAATGCGTAAAAAGCCATCCGGTTGACGGATGGCTTTTACTGATTACCTAAGTATTTTTATTTCCCTTTAAACACAGGTTTGCGCTTTTCACCGAAAGCAAGCAATGCTTCGACGCGGTCTTCTGTTGGAATCGTCAATTCGTAAGCTTTCCTTTCGATGTGCAGTCCCGTTTGAAGGTCTGCATTCATTCCATTTTTAATGGCGAATTTTGCTTGCTGCAGGGCAATCGGTCCATTTGCCAGCATCGAATCGGCAAATTCACCGGTTACTTTTGCGAGTTCCTCAAGCGGCGCTATACGTGTAACAAGTCCGTAATCGAGCGCTTCAGCCGGTTTCAGGCGGCGTGCAGTCAATATCAGCTCCATTGCTTTCGATTCGCCGATCAGCCTCGGCAGACGCTGCGTTCCGCCGGCGCCGGGGATTATGGCGAGACTTGTTTCTGTCAGGCCAAGCAGTGTGTTGTCTGCGGCAATCCGGAAATCACAGGCCAGTGCCAGCTCCATGCCGCCACCGAACGCAAAACCGTTGATCATTGCAATAGTGGGTTGTGGAAGATTTTCTATAGTAGAGAAAACTTCGCCGATTTTGTAGATGTTGCGTTTTACATGCTGATCTGTCAACGTTTTACGTTCTTTTAAATCCGCTCCGACACTAAATGCCTTTTCTCCTGCTCCGGTAAAGACCACTACCCGGATATCAGGATTGATGCGAATTGCTTCGACCACCTGACCAAGCTCCGTCAGCATATCGTAATTAAAGGCGTTCATCGCATCCGGGCGGTTCAATGTGATGAAAGCCAGATTTCCTTTTTGTTCGTAATGGATTGTCTCCATTTCCATCCCCCTTTTTCTAATTGCCATCCATATAAAAACATACCACTTTTTGGACTATTCCGCCATCAGTCCCTATAATGAACTCAAGGAGGGACCCCGCTTATGAATCAGATTACATTTATACGTGTTTACCGAATAGTTTTTATGGCTGTAAAATTCTTTATGCGGGCAACGTTCTTCCAAAAACGCCACCGCGGCAATTGGAATCCGCTTGTTGAAGAAAAATGGAACAAACTTGTTACCGGCATGGCCAAGGAATATAAGATTCTTGCTCTTCAACTTGGTGGACTGATGATTAAACTTGGACAATTCCTGTCGACCCGGGCAGATATTATGCCGCCAAGTTTCCTGGCTGAACTGGAAGGGCTGACGGACCGCGTGCCATCAGTGGAGCGGGAGAAAATTGTCGCCGTTCTCGAATCGGAATGGAATACGCCCCATACTACTTATTTAACGCACCTGTCTGAAGAGGCGATCGCTTCCGCTTCAATCGGGGAAGTATATAAGGGTATTCTGAAAGACGGAACTGAAGTGGCGATAAAAGTGCAACGGCCGGGCACAGGCCGCATTTTGCGCGCGGATTTCCAGGCGGTTCGCATTGTCATTTGGATGGCAAAAAGATTCACGGGCTTTACAAAGCAAGTCGATTTCACGAAATTATACTTAGAAATGACAGAAACTATCGGCGCTGAATTGAATTTTCAGCAAGAGCTGCAAAATGGCAGGAGCTTCGCGGAACGTTTTGATGAAATGGACGGTATCGAGTTTCCGCGCTATTTTGATGATTTGTCCACACGGCATGTGCTGGTTATGGATTGGATCGAAGGCGCGCGTATCACCGATCTCGCGTTTATTGAAAAAAATGAATTGGACCGTTTTGAAATCTCTGAGCGCCTGTTCATTCTGTTTTTGGAACAGGTGCTTTACGGCGGCCAATTCCATGCTGATCCGCATGGCGGGAATATCTTATTGAAGAAAGACGGCACCATTGTTTTGATTGATTTCGGAATGACCGGGGTTATCCGGAAATCCGATTCCCAGTCGGTCCTGCGGATAGCCGAAGGCATCATCTTTAAAAATTATGATCAGGTCTTGGATGGGCTGGAAGAACTTCGTTTTCTTTTGCCGCATGCTGACCGGGAAGTTTTGAAGGATACGATCTCCCGGCTCGTCACTGCTTATGAGTCTAATGAATTAATGGAAATGGACAGTTTTGTCGTAGAAAGGCTGTTGCAGGATCTTCAAAAGATTGTGCGGACACAGCCGGTGCAGCTTCCATCCGAATTTGCCTTTTTCGGCCGCGCTGTTTCGATTTTTGTCGGTGTTCTGCATGTGCTGAATCCGAAAGTGGATCTGATGGCGCTGGCCCGGCCGCGCATTTTGGAATGGGCATCGTCACAAAAAGAAGGGGAAAAGGTATTTGGCAGAGGGGACGTTTTGCGCTGGGTGCTAAATTCGACTGGCCCGCTCCGCGTCTTTCCTCAGAAAGTCATCAACTATCTCGAGGAACCGGAACGGATGCGCAATTATCTTGAAAACCGTGATGGGCGAATGCGCGAATATCGCCGGGATCTGCAAAGCCGGATGTTCGCTGGCATATTCAGCATCTTGTCTTTCACGGGGATTTCCATTTCCGTATGGTTTTCACATGAACCTTATTTATGGGTTTCTTCCGGAGCCTTTGTAGCATCTTTGATCGTTTACCGCTCCATAAAATAGAACCTCCGCGCATCGTGCGCGGAGGTTTTTTATGTTTAGTGTATTGCAATTCCGGAAATAGGGAGTACAATTAGTAATAAGAACAAGTGTTCCCTTTTATATTTATTGCTGAAGCCACATGCCAGTGGTCTGTACATCAAGGCTAATTCGTGAAGGTGGTGAGGATATGCCTTTGATTCCGCAGGAAGAGATCGTCCATTTTGAAAACATGATTTATCTGCCCATGGTGTTGACTGTCCTGGAACGTGACAGGAGCTTATTTGAAAATGGTTCTTTTAAACTTAAGCGTCCCTATCTGGAATTAGTGGAGGGAGCCATCAGCCAGGTGCAGAAAGAATTGAAAGAAACCAAAATACATATGCGGAAGCGCCAGATGAAAGTGATGCGCGGCGCAGGAGATGATACCTTTACCGAATATGTATTTTATCATGGCGGATATGAAGATCATCGGCGTTACTTGAACCTGCGCTTGCGCAACCGGGTGGAAGAGCTGATACGCATCTATTTATCAATGGCAGAAATGAAAGTTTAATCAGAAGGATGCCGGGTGCGGATGGGCATCGGCCGTTTGGTGACGTAGGTCAGCTGCTGTTTATGCTGATTCTGCGCTTTTTTAAAATATCGCCGCAAAGATCCGGCAAACGAATGCTGGTTTCGAAGGGCAATGGGTGAAACGTCCAAACAGACGGATTGGCCATTTCCAAGATAGACTACGCTGCCTCCGCGATCATCGCTTTCGATCAAATCGATGGCATCATAATTGAACCAGACAGATTCTTTGTTTTTTGGTGAATGAGTGGGAAAGAATATTAAAGGATTGCCATAATATTCCCCGATGATGATGGGCGGTTTGTGCTTAACTCCTACAGCTTTTTGGGCGTATAAGGTAGCACTTTCAAGGGAGCCGCGATAAAAAGAGCAGGAACCTGTAATTGTCTTGTAAGCAGTTTGTTCGACCAGAAATTCACTGCGGTCTTCAAGTACCCGAGTCACCAGGCGTGAACCTTCCATATGTGGAATCAGCGCGTATGTATTATTGCAAACTGTGTAGGAAAAGGGATTATAAATCTTTCGGCCCATGCTAAAACACCCCCAAAATTTACTTTACTCTACCTATTATAATAATAATTGGAAAATATACAATCTTTTTAATTTTTAAAAATAGTACTTATTAATTATCGTTGGAATTTTCAAAATAATTATTGTTCTTTTTTTATTTATCATGTATACTAATGAAAAGCATTCGGGGTGAGGTAGAATGGAAAACTATTATTCTTATGCTGATTTCATGAAGGCGATGGCTCAAACAAAGAAAATTTCTGAAGCGGAAAAATTGCTGAACGAGATTTATCTCGATCTTTTCCTTAAGCATGTACACCGCTCGCAGCAGGAAGAACAACTCATGAATCTTATAGATGAAGCCCTGGACACTAACGACCGTAATGCATTCGATCGATACAGCCAGCAATTGCAGGCTTTAAAATGTGAAGAATCCTGATTGAAAAAAGGACCGCTCTCCGGAGTGGTTCTTTTTTTGTTTCAATTAAATAACAGAAAAAACATACGTTCGCTTTTTGTTAGGGGAATTTTAGGGCATATGATAAAATAGAGGTATTGAAAAACGGGAGGACTATATAAATGAAACAGGAATTCAATTTGCAAGCTCCATATGAACCTGCCGGCGATCAGCCGCAAGCGATTGCTGAATTAACCAAGGGAATTTACAATGGCAAACGGTTCCAGACCTTGCTCGGAGCCACCGGTACAGGGAAAACATATACGATGTCGAACGTTATTCAGGAAGTGAAGAAACCGACGCTGGTCATGGCCCATAACAAAACATTGGCCGGGCAGCTATACAGTGAGTTTAAGGAATTTTTTCCGGACAACGCGGTTGAATACTTTGTCAGTTACTACGATTATTACCAGCCGGAGGCTTATGTGCCCCAATCAGATACTTATATAGAAAAAGATGCCAGCATAAACGATGAAATCGATAAGCTTCGCCACTCTGCTACATCGTCGCTGTTTGAGCGCGACGATGTAATCGTCATTGCTTCGGTATCCTGCATTTACGGTTTGGGTTCTCCTAAAGAATATCGGGAACTCGTAGTATCCCTGCGTAAAGGGATGGAAATCGAACGCAATCAGCTTTTGCGTAAACTTGTAGATGTTCAATATGAGCGCAATGATATTAATTTTATCCGCGGAACATTCCGTGTACGGGGAGACGTTGTTGAAATCTTCCCGGCATCAAGAGATGAAAGATGTTTGCGGGTTGAATTCTTCGGAGACGAAATTGACCGTATCCGGGAAGTGGACGCTTTGACAGGGGAAATCATTGGAGAGCGGGAACACGTCGCGATTTTCCCGGCGTCCCACTTTGTTACGCGTGAAGAGAAGATGGTGAAGGCAATTGAAAATATCGAAGCGGAATTGGAAGAACGCCTGAAAGAGATGCGTGCTGAAGATAAGCTGTTGGAAGCACAGCGGCTGGAGCAACGTACACGTTACGATCTTGAAATGATGCGCGAAATGGGCTTTTGTTCAGGAATCGAAAACTATTCCCGCCACCTGACTTTGCGTCCGGCGGGTGCGCAGCCCTATACATTGATCGATTATTTCCCGGATGACTTCCTGCTGGTGGTCGATGAAAGCCACGTTACATTGCCGCAGGTACGGGGCATGTTCAATGGTGACCAGGCAAGAAAGAAAGTGCTGGTTGACCATGGTTTCCGTCTGCCCTCAGCAATGGATAACCGTCCGCTGACTTTTACAGAGTTCGAAGAGCATATCGACCAGGCGGTATTTGTTTCGGCAACGCCGGGTCCCTATGAACTGGAACACACACCGGAAATGGTCGAACAGATCATCCGTCCGACAGGATTGCTGGATCCAACCATCGAAATCCGTCCGATCGAAGGGCAGATTGATGATCTGATGGACGAAATCCGCCAACGCGCGGAACGGGATGAGCGCGTATTGATTACAACATTGACGAAGAAAATGTCAGAAGACTTGACCGCATATTTAAAAGAAGCGGGAGTCAAAGTGAATTATCTTCACTCGGAAATCAAAACGCTCGAACGAATTGAAATTATCCGCGAACTGCGGATGGGTGTCTATGATGTACTTGTCGGCATCAACTTGCTGCGTGAAGGACTTGATATTCCGGAAGTTTCTCTCGTGACAATTTTAGATGCGGATAAAGAAGGCTTCCTGCGTTCCGAACGCGCTCTTATCCAGACAATGGGACGAGCCGCCCGAAATGCAAACGGCCAGGTTATCATGTACGCTGATAGAATAACGGATTCAATGCAAAAAGCGATGGATGAAACAACCCGCCGCCGCACGATACAGGCGGCATATAATGAAGAACACGGCATCACGCCGATTACAATACAAAAGAAAATCCGCGATGTTATCCGAGCGACAGTGGCATCGGAAGAAGCGGAAGAATACGTGTCAAAAGCGACATCAGGCAAAAAACTCAACAAAGAAGACCGCCTGAAATTGATCGCTTTATTGGAAACAGAAATGAAAGAAGCGGCAAAAGCGCTCGATT
This sequence comes from Planococcus sp. RAB007_Raresut, assembly GCF_057369535.1. Taxonomy (NCBI): domain Bacteria; kingdom Bacillati; phylum Bacillota; class Bacilli; order Caryophanales; family Caryophanaceae; genus Planococcus; species Planococcus sp. RAB007_Raresut. The sequence goes on along the minus strand of NZ_JBXYIF010000007.1, from coordinate 147,579 downwards.
TCGAACGGGCGGCAGAGCTGCGCGATACTGTGCTTGAACTGAAAGCGGAAGGGTGATCGGATTGAGAAATCAAGAGATAAAGATACAGGGCGCACGGGCGCATAACCTAAAAAACGTTGATATAACCATTCCTCGCGATAAACTGGTCGTTATGACAGGCTTGTCGGGATCAGGGAAATCTTCACTTGCCTTTGATACGATCTATGCGGAAGGACAGCGTCGCTACGTAGAGTCGCTGTCTTCTTATGCACGTCAATTTCTGGGACAGATGGACAAACCGGATGTGGATCTGATCGAAGGTTTGTCGCCGGCGATTTCAATCGACCAGAAAACGACGAGTAAAAATCCCCGTTCAACGGTTGCGACCGTCACGGAAATCTACGATTATATGCGTTTGATGTATGCCCGTGTCGGCAAAGCGATCTGCCCAAACCACGGCATCGAAATTTCTTCGCAGACCATCGAGCAAATGGTGGACCGGCTGGTTGTTTATCCGGAGCGTACTAAAATGCAGATTCTGGCTCCGCTCGTCTCAGGCAGAAAAGGGACGCACGCCAAATTATTTGAAGACATCAAAAAACAGGGCTATGTCCGTGTAAGAGTCAACGGCGAATTATTCGACCTCGACGATAATATTGAACTTGATAAAAATAAGAAACATTCAATAGAAGTTGTTATTGACCGCATTGTCATGAAGGAAGGCATTGCACCGCGTCTCAGTGATTCGCTTGAATCCGCTTTGCGCCTGAGTGACGGGCGCGTGCTGGTGGACGTCATGGAACAGGAGGAATTACTGTTCAGCGAACATCATGCCTGTCCGATCTGTGGATTCTCAATCGGCGAATTGGAACCCCGCATGTTTTCATTCAACTCCCCGTTCGGAGCTTGTGCGGAATGTGATGGACTCGGCCATAAACTGGAAGTTGATCCGGAACTCGTCGTACCGGATTGGAGCTTGTCATTAAACGACCATGCCATTGCACCGTGGAAACCGAGCAGTTCCCAGTATTATCCGCAATTACTGAAGGCATTGTGCAAACATTATAAAATTGATATGGATGTGCCGGTAAGTGAACTCCCTGAAGAGCATATGAATCTGGTTCTGCGCGGTTCGGGCAGTGAAAAAATCCGTTTCCGGTATGAAAATGATTATGGGCAAATCCGGGACAATCACATCAATTTTGAAGGCGTCTTATCGAATGTGGACCGCCGTTACCGCGAAACTTCATCTGACTATACGCGGGAACAAATGGAAAAATATATGGCTGAGCAGGCTTGTCCGGCATGCACGGGATACCGCCTGAAACCGGAATCGCTGGCAGTGAAAGTAAATGGGCTGCATATCGGCAAAGTTTCGGAATTCTCGATTGTTGAAGCGGATAGTTTCTTCAAAAATCTGGAACTCTCAGAAAAAGATATGCAAATTTCTTTATTGATTCTTCGGGAAATCAAAGAGCGGCTGGGCTTCCTGATTAATGTGGGTCTCGATTACCTGACTTTGAACCGGGCTTCCGGAACCATGTCGGGGGGAGAAGCACAGCGTATCCGTCTGGCGACACAAATCGGCTCCCGTCTGTCAGGTGTCCTCTATATATTGGATGAACCATCCATCGGACTCCATCAGCGTGATAACGACCGGCTGATTAATACGCTGAAAAATATGCGGGATATAGGCAATACACTGATAGTGGTAGAGCACGATGAAGACACGATGCTGGCGGCGGATTATTTGATTGATATCGGTCCAGGCGCAGGCGTACATGGCGGTGAAATCATCGCTGCGGGAACTCCCGAGAAAGTGATGAAAAATAGAAAGTCGCTTACCGGTCAATATTTAAGCGGCAAAAAATTTATACCGCTTCCGGCTGAACGCAGAAAACCGGATGGACGTTCCATATCGATCCGCGGCGCAAGCGAAAACAATCTTAAAAAAGTGGATGTCGATATACCGATTGGTGTATTTACAGCCGTAACCGGCGTATCTGGTTCCGGTAAAAGTACGCTGGTCAACGAAATCCTCTACAAGACACTGGCTAGCAAGCTGAACAAAGCGAAGATCAAACCAGGCAAAACTGAATCGGTAAAAGGATACGAACAGCTGGAAAAAGTCATCGATATTGACCAGTCACCGATCGGACGCACGCCTCGTTCAAATCCCGCGACATATACAGGGGTTTTTGACGATATCCGCGATGTCTATGCCAAAACGAATGAAGCGAAAGTGCGCGGCTACCAAAAAGGGCGATTCAGCTTCAACGTCAAGGGCGGTCGCTGTGAAGCTTGCCGTGGAGATGGTATTATTAAAATAGAAATGCACTTCCTGCCTGATGTTTACGTACCGTGTGAAGTATGCCACGGAAAACGTTACAACAGGGAAACGCTGGAAGTGAAATATAAAGATAAGAGCATCGCGGATGTATTGGCGATGACCGTTGAGGATGCGTATTCATTTTTCGAAAATGTACCGAAAATCAACCGCAAACTCAAAACAATCGTCGATGTGGGCCTTGGCTATGTTACGATGGGCCAACCGGCAACCACATTATCCGGTGGTGAAGCTCAGCGTGTGAAATTGGCATCAGAGCTTCACAAACGATCAAACGGCAAATCCTTCTATATTCTGGATGAGCCGACAACCGGATTGCATGCGGATGACATTTCCCGCTTGCTGAAAGTGCTGCAGAAACTGGTTGATAACGGCGATACTGTTCTGACGATTGAACACAATCTGGATGTCATCAAAACAGCCGACTATCTTATCGATCTTGGGCCGGAAGGCGGCGACAAAGGCGGTACTATTCTCGCTACTGGAACCCCGGAAGAAATCGCCGAGGTTAAAAATTCATACACCGGGAAGTATTTGAAACCGATTCTGGAACGTGACCGGGCAAGAATGGAAGCAAAAGTCAATAAAGCAAGCCGCCGGAAAAAAACAGTAAAATGAAACCTTTTTAGGCACCGAACGTATCAATGATAAGAAATTATTTTTCATAAACGAACGATGAGGAGGCCGCACTACATGCAAAGTGAAAAAGAACGCATATTGGATATGGTTGAAAATGGCACAATTTCGGCACGTGAAGCAGTCGAGTTATTGAAAGCGATTGACGGTGGAGGGGCTTCTGGCAGAGATTCCTCTTATGGCCGAGAAGATTATGGCCGCCGGGAAAAGCGCGGAAAACGCGGATTCTTCAGACCTGAAGACATGGTCAAGAAATTCTCTAAAGACTTTTCTAAGGATTTTTCGAAAAACGTTTCAAATGATATCAACCAAATTGGCGATCGCATGATGCAATTCATGCAGACGTCCGTCGGCAAGTTGAAAACGATGGAATTCGATTCGCCTTTCGGTGAAGCGTATCAATTTAATGAAACTTTTGCAGAAGAAGGCGCAGAAGTCAGCACAGTGATTGCGGATATTGCAAATGGGCAGCTGGAAATCTATCCTTCGCAGGATGGCATGCTGCGCGCCGAATGCAGCGTAAAAGCATATCGGGCTGAATCCGAAGAACAGGCGAAACGTGATTTCCAGGATAAGTTTGTGTTTATCGCGGATGATAATAAGCTGCGAATCATCAGCGAGCTAAAAACGACGCAAGTCAACGTTGTTCTTTATGTACCAGCGAAGCAATTCAATCAGATAACAGTCCGTCTGTTCAATGGCGGATTCTCGATGAAACGCATCGATGCGTCTTTATTGAAAGTGAAAACGGCAAACGGCAAAATCGAACTGAAGAACGGCGAGTTTGATGATGCGGAACTTGAAACTGCGAATGGTGCAATTCAAGTTCAGGACGTTAAAGGGAAAGTGCTTGAAACTGAGACCTTGAACGGCCGAATTTATGTGGATGGCGATATTCAAACGATTGAGACGAAGTCGCTTAACGGCAATGTCGTAGTCACTTCCCGCTGTAAGGAAGCGCGGAAAGTGGAAGCGAAAACCCTGGCCGGCAATGTGGAATTATATATCCCTTCCCATCTGCCATTGAAGGGTCAAGTATCATCCAACCTTGGGAAAATGGACGTGCTGTTATCAGACGTCGACCATACCCACGAGCAAGGGCAGTTTATGCAGAAAACGGTCCGTTTCTCTAAAGAAGACGGAGCAGCAACAGCGGCACCAATGCTCGTCTATGGCGAAACGAAAACAGGATCTGTTTTGGTCCGCTATCTGACAGTCGAATAAAATAAATAAAGCGGATGCCTCCAGGGCATCCGCTTTTTTCTGTTCAATTTACTAAAATAAGGTCAAAACATGAACATGATGACACCGATCACAATGATCAATGTGACTAGAATGACAATGCCGAGCAGGGTCATAAGAACACCAAAACCGCGCCAGCTCGAAAAGCCATGAACCACTCCAATCGCTTTGGAAGAAATGACGATTGACCAGATGGAAGCTGTCGCCGTGAGCAGCGTCAAGAATAAGTAAGCTCCGAGAGATATGGAAGTTATACCGAAAGCTTCAGGCACCATGAAAAACCTTTCACCGTAATAAAGTGCGAAAATGATCAAGACAGGTACGACAAATACTTGTGGAATCATCATGGGACCTATGGCAATCGCCATATCCCGCAGTTTCCCGTGGCCACCGTATAATTTACCGATGCCGGTATATAAAAGAGTGCTGATTCCCAAATTCAGCAGGCCACTTATGAGGCCGGTAGTCAATATCCCGAGTGACAATAATACAGGAGACAGGTCAAGAAACCAGCCGGAATCCTGAAGTGTGGTTATAACTCCGCCGATTCCTGCAATCATGACAAGCAGCACCGACAAACCGATTTTATTTTCTTCGATAAGTTGCCGGACAGTTTCTTTAGGCTGTGTCCAAATTGATAGTATAGGATTTGTTTTCATTTTTATCCCCCTTGAGTATCTTCTTAATGGCCTTAAGCAATCCTTCTCTATATGTAAAATTGTACCATACGGTATTGGGAGAAAACAGGAGCTGTTAAAAAAAACGATTAAAAGAAAACCTGCGAGCAGACAAACTGCTCACAGGTTTTTAAGATTTGGGCGGATATAGGTTCTGCAAAAAATGAATCGAACGGGTAATGAGCTTTTTCAGTACTTCCACCTCGATGTCATCGACTTTATTGATATAGACGCAGGCTTTGCCCGATGTATGCTTGCCGAAATCGTCCAATAGTTCCTGGCGTTCCTGATCACCTGTTGCGAAATAAAGACTGATTTTCGCCTTGCGGGGGGAAAAGCCGACAAGTGGCGCATCCCCTTCATGACCGGACGCATATACATAATGATAAGAACCGAAACCGATAATGCTGTTTCCCCACATTTTCGCTTCATAACCTGAAGTTTGTTCAAATATCTCAAGCAGATGATAGGCATCTTCCCGCTTCTTGGGACTGTCGACACTTTCAATAAACTCCAAAACATCCGCGTCTGTTTCTTTTGTTTTTTGCTCGTACACAGCCATTCCTCTTTTCGTTTTTAATTTGAAAAACTTAAGATTCTGTTACTTACAGTTTAGCAGATTTGACTTGGATATAATCGAAAGAACGGGAAAAGGGGCGCGTTTGCTTTAATTTCAATATTTCCATGTTAAAATAATATCATTAATGCATGAAAACAAAGGGAACCCGTGAAGTATCGGAATTCTCATAGAGATGAAATGAGGGGAAAAGATGGGCCAGGTAACAACGAAACAAGTAATGGAAACTTTCGATTTGAAGTTGATCAGCGGCGAAGAAGGCATTGGCCGCCATATACCAATCAGCGATATCTCACGGCCGGGTCTTGAAATGGCGGGTTATTTTACTCATTACCCTGCAAACCGGGTGCAATTGCTCGGGAAGACCGAACTATCGTTCTTCGCGATGCTGGATGCTGCAGACCGTAAAGACCGGATGCTGAAATTATGCACCGATGATACACCGGCAATTATTGTTTCCCATGATGAGAAAGTGCCGCAGGAATTGATCGATGCATCTTCCAAGAGACATGTGCCGGTCATGAGCACGAAAATGTCGACAACCAGATTTTCAAGTCTGCTGACGAATTATCTGGAAAGCCAATTGGCGCCTACAACCGCAGTCCACGGAGTGCTGGTGGATATTTATGGTGTAGGGGTATTAATCACCGGCAAAAGCGGCGTCGGTAAAAGTGAGACTGCGCTGGAACTTGTTAAAAAAGGCCATCGCCTGGTAGCTGATGATTGCGTCGAAATTCACCAGGAAGGCGAAAATACACTTGTTGGCCATCCGCCGAAATTGATTGAGCACCTGCTGGAAATTCGGGGTGTCGGCATCATTGACATCATGACTTTATTCGGTGCAAGCGCCGTCCGTACATTCAAGCGGATTTCACTGGTCATTGACCTGGAGCTATGGGATGCGGAAAAAACTTATGATCGTTTGGGACTAGAGGAAGAAAAAATGCGCATCATCGATACGGATTTGACGAAGCTTACTATTCCTGTCCGTCCAGGGCGGAACTTATCGGTTATAATCGAAGTTGCTGCGATGAATTATCGTCTGAAACGGATGGGTGTCAATGCAGCCGAAGAGTTTTCAAAACGCCTGGATGATGTAATTTCGATGGATACAAATTAAAGGAATGGGTAGGTGCGGCAAATGTTTTCAGTTTTAGGGTCGATTGATCCGGTTGCGTTCAGCTTGGGGCCAATCAGTGTTCATTGGTATGGTGTAATCATCGCCACCGGTATCGTTATCGCATTTTTAGTGGGACAGCGCGAAATGGTCAAACGCGGAATGCATCCGGAGTTTTTGACGGATCTGCTGATTTGGGCAGTGCCTTTGGCGATAGTGGGAGCGAGAATTTATTATGTAATATTTGAATGGGATAATTATAAAGACAATCCAGGAGAAATTATAGCGATTTGGAACGGCGGATTAGCCATTCACGGAGCTTTGATCATGTCGGTTATCGTCGCATATATTTTTACGAAAAAACGCAATACACCATTTTTAAAAGTGGCGGATATTCTTGCGCCTAGTATTCTGATTGGACAGGCAATCGGCCGTTGGGGAAATTTCATCAATCAGGAAGCGCACGGCGGCGAAGTTTCAAGAGCATTTCTTGAAAACCTCTTCATACCAGATTGGATCATCAATCATATGTACATAGATGGAGCCTATTATCACCCGACATTTCTTTATGAATCTTTGTGGAGCTTTGTCGGCATCATCATTCTATTATTGTTGCGCCGGGTCAATCTTGTCCGCGGGGAAATGTTTTTCTTCTATATGATATGGTATTCTGTCGGCCGTTACTTCATCGAGGGAATGCGTACAGACAGCCTTTATGTATTTGGGATAGAAGGGTTAAGAACAGCGCAGCTCGTGTCCATTCTAGCGATTATCATCGCAGTCGTGCTGATCATCTATCGCAGAGTAACGCTTAAAAATCCGCCAAGATATCTGGATGAACCGGCGGAACCAAAAAAGAAATCAAATAAAAAGCCGAAAAAGAAATAAAGACTCAACTCAACTTGCCGAATAGAAAGAAGAGATAAACGAATGTCGACTTTGAAAAATGGCCTGATGGCAGGCTTGAAAACAACATGGGCATTGGGGAAAATCATTTTTCCGATAACACTTTTGGTGACAATGCTCCAATTTACACCCGTTTTGCCGTTTATCGTTGATCTGGTAGCGCCATTCATGAGCATATTCGGATTAAGTGGCGACGCAGCGATTCCTTTGGTTTTAGGGAACGCGTTAAATTTGTATGCGGGGATTGCTGGCATTCTGTCACTTGAACTGACAGTGAAGGAAGTATTTATCCTTGCGGTCATGTTGTCCTTTTCCCATAATATGTTCATCGAAACCGGAGTGGCTTTGAAGGTTGGCGTGAAACTTTGGGTAGTCCTTGTGGTCCGTTTCGGGCTTGCGGCACTTTCCGGCATCATTATCAACCTGGCTTGGCCTGGCGGTGGTGAAATTGCGCAATACGGATTTACACCTGAAGCCGTGGCTGCGCCAGAAGGCTGGTTTGCTATATTCCTATTGGGATTGGAAAAAGCGGGATTCGGCGTTCTGCAGCTGGCAATCATCGTAATTCCGCTGATGCTTGCAATTCAAATTTTAAAAGATACGAAATACCTTAACCGTATTTCCGATATGATGGGGCCGCTCACACGAGTGCTTGGCGTTCAGAAAAACACTTCGTTGACATTGGCGTCTGGTCTGATTTTTGGACTGGCGATGGGAGCGGGTGTCATGATCCAAGCGGTTCAGGAGGATGGAGTCAGTAAGAAAGACGCAACGTTGGCCTTTATCTTTCTTGTGGCCTGCCACGCGATTGTAGAAGATACGCTGATTTTCATCCCACTCGGCATTCCGATTTGGCCGCTTCTCGCAATACGTGTTGTTACCGCGCTTGCTTTGACGATCTTTGTATCGTATCTATGGCGCAAAGCTGAAGAAAATCGGAAGGAAGTGTTTTCTGCATGACGAAAAATATAACGACTTTATTATTCGATTTCGATGGAACATTACTGAACACGAATGAATTGATCATCCATACATTTTCAACTGTGCTGGATAAGCATTTTCCGAATAGCTATGGAAGAGATGATATTCTTCAATTTATAGGGCCTTCTCTGAAACAGACTTTTGAAACGATTGCGCCGTCCAGAACTGAGGAACTGATCAAAGAATATCGCGAACTGAATTTGGCGCTTCATGACGAGATGGTTTCGGTTTATGACGGTGTGGAAGAAACGCTTTACCTTCTCAAAAACAGAGGAATGAAGATGGCGATTGTTTCGACTAAGAAAAGAGACACGATCCTTCACGGACTCCGACTCATGGGGGTATCGGAATTATTTGATACGGTCATCAGTCTTGATGACGTCGAAAATCCTAAACCCGACCCAGAACCGATTTTGAAAGCTTTGAAAGAATTGTCTTCAAGTGCAGCGGAATCCCTGATGATCGGAGATAACTCCCACGATATAGAAGGCGGTAAAAATGCGGGAGTCCGCACGGCAGGAGTTGCCTGGTCCGCAAAAGGCGAGGATTTCCTCTCTTCTTTCAACCCGGACTACATGCTGCAGCATATCAGTGATCTTCTTGAATTGGTGAAAGAGGAATCGGCATGAGAAAGACCGAGCGGCATTTTGTGACCGGTCCGAATTCACTTTGGCATGTTTATAAAACTGTACCGTTTTGGAAAGTAGCTAAAAATTTCGTCGTTATCCAAATGGCCCGCTATACACCGTTCCTGCCGATGAAAAACTGGCTGTATAAGAATTTTCTCGGCATGAAAATAGGAGAGCATTCATCATTCGCGTTGATGGTGATGCTGGATGTCATGTTTCCGGAACGCATTTCTGTCGGCAGAAATTCAGTGATCGGGTATAACACCACGATTCTTGCACATGAATATTTGATCGAAGAATATCGTCTGGGAGATGTCATTATCGGGGACCGCGTGATGATCGGTGCAAACAGCACGATTCTGCCAGGTATAACGATAGGTGACGGAGCAATTGTTTCCGCCGCTACACTTGTGCACAAGGATGTGCCGACCGGAGCGTTTGTCGGAGGCAATCCGATGCAAATCATTTACACAGCTGAACAGATGGCAGAACGCGAGGAAAAATCCCGGGAGCAGTAGCTCTTGGGATTTTTAAAATTTTCGAGAAAACGAAGAACTCTTTAAACATTACGCTATAGGTGGACGCTTTCCGCTTCGTTCTGGATTAGCGTAGAGTTTAAGTGCTTACTTTATTAAACGGATATTGAAGTTAAATGTTTCTCATTTAAGAAAGCTATTTGAGATATGGAGCAAAACAGCGAAGACTCCCAGGGGAATAGAAACGGAGTTGGCTTTCCAACTCCGTTTCGAGTGAAGTGCTGAGATCCACTCGGGCGAAGTGGAACGAGCACGAGTTAGCTCAGCTCGAGCCCCCAGGAAAGCGCAGCTGTTTTGAGCAATATCGGTTTTCACTTTATTTTTTCAACAAGCCAAAAATCCTAGGAGCAATAGCTTCCGGGATTTTTTTGCCTTATTCTTGACCTTCAACCATAATATACGATAAAATAATAATTACTTTATTACATTAGTGAACTAAAGTAAAATATCCATAAATAGGAAGTGAATTTATGACAATCCAAATGTTCGAAAAACCGCTGGGCATGCGTGATGATTTTCCCTCAATCGTAAAAAGGAAGTCTAAGCTCAGCAAAGTGGGTATAAAGATAATGGAGCAATTCGGCTATGAGATGCTGCAGACTCCGAGTTTGGAATACTACGAAACAATCGGCAAGATTTCGGCGATTGCTGACAATCAATTATTCAAATTGCTGGATAATCAAGGGCAGACATTAGTGCTGCGGCCGGATATGACATCACCGATTGCACGCGTAGCCGCATCCAAATTATTAAAAGAGAAGATGCCTGTACGTCTCGGTTACTACTCAAATGTATTTCGTGCTCAATTGAGAGAAGGCGGACGCCCTGCGGAATTCGAGCAAATGGGTGTCGAGCTGATCGGTGATGAATCGCTTTACGCCGATGCAGAAGTCATTCTTTTAGCGACAGAAATTCTGCGCGGTCTGAATGTCGAATCAGGGCGCATTGTCATTGGCCATACCCAATTGCTGCAGCAAGTATTGCGGGGATATGGGCTTGATGAAGTGCTGGCGGAGAAGCTGCGTGCTGAAATGGTGGCGAAAAACAAAGTCGCTTACGAAAATATGGTCGATAACCTGGTTGATGACGCCGCTGTGAAAAGTTCTCTTAAAAAGATCATGAACACAACTCGTCTCGAAGACTGGGAGCAGTGGATCGATCAAACAGATCCCTTTCAGCGGTCGCTCTATGAGGATATATGCAAACTGAAAACCCTTTTGGACCGCAACGGTTTAGATGAGTTCGTCACTTATGACCTTTCATTTACGAGCCACATGACTTATTACACCGGCATGGTTTTTGAAATCTACGGAGAAGGCAGCGGTTTTCCACTCGGCAACGGCGGCCGTTATGACGGCTTGATGAAGCAATTCGGGTTGCATGTTGGAGCTACCGGTTTCGGTCTTCGCGTCGATCGACTGCTGGAAGCAATGCCGGCTGAACAGGAAGGTATTGAGCATACCCTGATTTTATTCAACGAAGAAAATGAAGAAAATGCTCATAATGAAGCGAATACACTAAGAACAGCGGGTGAGAGAGTGACGCTTCAATTCGCTCCTGCTGTGAAAGCCCAGGAAGAATTCAGTTCACTGTTCTCTAAAGTTGTTCGAATGGACGGTGAAGAAAATGGATAATCTGACAATTGCGATGCCGAAAGGCCGGATTTTTGAAGAGGCCTATGAACTCCTGGTAAAGGCAGGTTTTGACTTGCCAGAGGAATTGGACGATTCCCGTAAATTGATTGTGGAAGCGCCAAATGAAGGTTTCCGTTTTATTTTGTCGAAACCGATGGATGTGCCTGTTTATGTGGAGCATGGTGTAGCCGACATCGGCATTGCCGGAAAAGATGTGCTGCTTGAGCAGGCGAGGGATATCCATGAGCTGCTGGATCTTGAAATCAGCCGCTGCTATATCGCGACTGCAGGTTTACCGGATACGAAAATGGATGAAATGACTCCGCGGATTGCTACGAAATATCCGGACATTGCTTCGCAGTTTTTCCGCAGCCGAGGGGAGCAGGTTGAAATCATCGAATTGAATGGTTCAATTGAGCTGGCTCCGATGATCGGTTTGGCAGAACGAATTGTTGATATTGTTTCGACAGGCAAAACCTTGAAAGAAAATGGATTGGTTGAATACGATAAAATTGTAGATATCACTTCACGGCTTATTGCGAATCCGGTCAGCTATCGGCTGAAACAGAAAAGGATAGATGAAATCGTGGAGCGTTTAAGAAAGTAGGCGTTATGATGAAAATCACCCGATTGTCGTCCGCAGTTTCCATCAGAAGAACTGGCGGAAATGCCACAACGGAACAAATAGATGCTGTAAAAAGAATTATTCAGACTGTGCGTGAAGAAGGGGATGCTGCACTGATCCGCTTTGCGAAAAAATGGGATAACGCTGACTTATCCGATTTGAGGGTTTCATGGGAAGAAATTGATGAGGCAGTAAAGCGGTTCGATCCACAATTATTAAGCGACCTGATAGAAGCTGCGGAAAATATTCGTAAGTACCATGAAAATCAAAAGCAGGAAGGATATAAAGTAACCCAGGAAAATGGTTCTTATATCGGACAGCGTGTAACAGCCATCGATTCCGCTGGCTTATACGTCCCGGGCGGAACAGCCGCCTATCCTTCTTCGGTTCTGATGAACGTTATTCCCGCACAGGCAGCAGGCGTCCAAAGAATTGTACTGATTTCACCTCCTGCAGAAGACGGTTCCTTGTCCGACGGTGTATTAGCGGCTGCTCATATTCTTGGTATTGATGAAATCTATAAATCCGGTGGAGCGCAGGCAATCGCAGCGCTTGCATACGGTACAGAATCCATCGCGCCGGTCGACAAGATAACAGGCCCAGGAAACATTTTCGTGGCACTGGCCAAAAGCGAAGTGAATGGAGACGTGGCGATCGACATGATTGCTGGTCCAAGTGAAATCGCCATTATAGCCGATGCAACAGCTTATCCCGATGAAATTGCAGCAGATCTATTGTCGCAGGCAGAACACGATCCGATGGCGAGTGCGGTGCTGTTGACGAATGATGAAATATTGGCAAAAGAAGTATCAGATGAAGTCGAGAGACAATTGACAGAATTGCCGCGGCAGTCGATTGCCCGGGCAGCTATCGAAGGTTTCGGCGCAATTTATCTCGGAGAAACAATGGCAGAACTGATAGATGCGGCCAATCAATTGGCACCTGAACATCTTGAAATCATGACAGCGAACGCAGTGGAAGATGCTGAAAAGATTAAACATGCAGGCGCTATCTTCATCGGGCGCTATTCATCGGAGCCGATTGGCGATTATTTTGCTGGCACCAATCACGTGTTGCCGACCAATAGCACAGCAAGGTTTTCAAGTGCTTTGTCGGTCTATGATTTTTTAAAACGGACGAGCATCATCCATTACAGCGAGCAGGCATGGCAGGACAATAAAGATAAGATTGCCCGGCTGGCAAGGCTTGAAGGATTGGAAGCCCATGCGAGGGCAGTGGAATCAAGGCAATGGAAAAAGGAGAATCAATCATGAGAAAAGCGGAACTGAAACGGAATACAAATGAAACAAAAATAGATATCGCATTTTCAATTGACGGCGAAGGCAAGGCGAATATCGAGACGGGTGTGCCGTTTATGGACCACATGCTGGATCTTTTCATCAAACACGGTTTATTTGATGGGGACATCAAAGCGGATGGCGATACGCATATCGATGATCATCACACGACTGAAGATATCGGTATTGTGCTGGGCCAGGCTGTCAGAGAAGCACTTGGAGATAAAAAAGGCATTCGCCGCTACGGTAATGCGTTTGTTCCGATGGATGACGCACTGGCGCAAGTGGTCATCGACTGTTCGAATCGTCCGCACCTTGAGTTCAGAGGCGATATTCCAAATGAAAAAGTAGGAACTTTTGATACGGAACTGGTTTATGAATTTTTATGGAAATTCGCACTTGAATCCCGCATGAATGTACACGTCATTATCCATTACGGCAAGAACACGCATCACATTATCGAAGCTGTTTTCAAAGCGCTCGCACGGGCACTTGATGAAGCGTCTTCAATAGACCCAAGGGTCAAAGGAGTGCCTTCGACAAAGGGGCTGTTAACATGATCATCGGCATCATCGATTACGGCATGGGCAATCTTTTTAGCGTTGAACAGGCTTTGAAAAAACTTGATTGCACAGTCATTCTTTCAGATGACCCGGAAACGCTGCTGGAAGCGGAAGCGATTCTTTTGCCAGGCGTCGGGGCGTTTCCCGATGCGATGGATTTGCTCGATTCAAAAGGTCTGTCGGAATTTATCCGTTCGCTGCCTGAAAAGGGGATACCGCTGCTCGGAATTTGTTTGGGAATGCAATTATTATATGAAGACAGTTCAGAAGTGCGGCTGACAAAAGGTCTTGGTCTCATTAAGGGTAATGTACGGCGATTTGAAAAAGGGACTTACCGCATCCCGCATATGGGATGGAACCGCCTTGAATTTACAATAATGCCCTTTTGGCTGAAAAGTCTGCAAGTCGATACGCATGTTTATTTTGTGCATTCATTTTACGTTACGGAAGCAGAGGAAACAGAGATTTTTGCGTCAGCCGAATACGGCAATATCAATGTTCCGGGAGTTGTCGGCAAGGGACTTGTTACGGGTATGCAATTTCATCCGGAAAAATCAGGTGATTTTGGCCATTATTTATTGGAACAATGGATCGCGAATGTCAGGGGGAACAATAATGAGCAACTTTCAAATCTATCCGGCAATTGACCTGAGAGGCGGTAAATGTGTCCGCCTGTTCCAGGGGGATTACGGACAGGAAACAGTATACGGCGATTCGCCTGTTGAGATGGCGAAAAAATTCGCGGAAGCGGGAGCGGAATGGCTGCATATGGTCGATTTGGACGGTGCAAAAGCCGGTCATCGAATCAATGATGAATCTGTAATCGGAGCCGCAAAACTGGGCTTGAAAGTTCAAGTGGGTGGGGGCATCCGGACAGCTGAAGATATCCGTTATTATTTGGATAACGGGGTGTCCCGCGTCATTATCGGAAGCCTGGCAATTCGTGAACCGGAATTGGTTGTTTCTTTCATTGAAGAGTTCGGTGCAGACCGCATTGTGATCGGCATCGACGCAAAAGATGGACTGGCTGCCACAGAAGGCTGGACGGAAACATCTGTGCAGCCAGCCACTGACGTCGCGCGTTTTTTTGTCTCAAAAGGGGCACGTCATTTTATCTATACCGACATAGCGACTGATGGTACATTGGCAGGGCCGAATATTGAAGCCAATAAACAATTGGTCGAGGATGGCTCAGCGGAAGTCATCGTTTCCGGTGGCATCGGCACTCTTGAAGATGTAGTGAATGTCAAAGCGGCGGCAGAAAGCAGTGCGATTGCCGGTGTCATCATCGGAAAAGCGCTCTATGAAGAGCGCTTTACATTGGAGGAGGCTTTGTCATGCTGACGAAACGCATTATTCCCTGCCTCGACGTGAAAGAGGGGCGAGTGGTTAAAGGAGTGAACTTTGTTTCCTTAAGAGATGCTGGAGATCCTGTCGAACTCGCCAGATTTTATGACAAACAAGGAGCAGATGAGCTGACATTCCTCGATATTTCCGCTTCACATGAAGGAAAAGAGACGATGGTTGAAGTCGTGAAAATCGTCGCCAGCGAATTATCGATTCCATTTACAGTGGGCGGAGGCATTCGGACACTTGAAGATATCAAGCGTATGCTTCGAGCTGGAGCAGATAAGGTTTCATTGAATACAGCCGCACTTGACCGTCCGGAATTGATCAAAGAAGGTGCCGACTTTTTCGGTTCACAATGCATCGTCGTTGCGATAGATGCCAAGTGGAACGGGAAAGGATGGGATGTCTATACTCACGGCGGCCGCAATAAAACAGAATGGGATGCCGTGGAATGGGCAAAACGCAGCGTTGAACTCGGTGCGGGCGAATTGTTGCTGACAAGCATGGACAAGGATGGTGCTAAAAACGGCTTTGATCTGGCTTTGACCGATGCAGTGAGAAGCGCAGTGGAAGTTCCGGTCATCGCAAGCGGCGGCGCTGGAAACCGTGAGCACTTCAAAGAGGTTTTTGAAAAAGTGGATGCCGACGCGGCACTTGCTGCATCGATTTTTCATTACAAAGAAACAAGCATTGCAGAAGTGAAAGACTTTCTGCGTACAGAAGGAGTGAATGTCAGATGAAACAATTGAAATACGATCAGGACGGTTTAGTGCCGGTAATTCTGCAGGACAGTGAAACAAAACAGGTGCTGACTTTGGCCTACGCCAATCAGGAAGCGATCGAAAAGACGATGGAGAATGGTGAAACTTGGCTCTATTCAAGAAGCCGCCAGGAATTATGGAATAAAGGAGCAACCAGCGGCAATACTCAAAAAGTCATTTCTGTGCAAGTGGACTGCGACGCTGATGCTGTAATCTATGAAGTGATTCCGAACGGACCTGCCTGCCATACGGGCGAGCAGTCGTGCTTCAATGAAACGATTTACGGAGAAAGCAAAGCGACAGCAGGAGACATGCTTGAAGAGCTGAAAGTTTTGATCCGCAACCGCCAGAGCGAAATGCCGGAAGGCGCCTACACAACTTATCTTTTTGAAGAAGGTGTAGATAAGATTTGTAAAAAAGTAGGCGAGGAAGCTGCTGAAGTGATCATTGCAGCGAAAAACCGGGACGCAGAAGAACTTTCAATGGAAACAGCCGATCTCTTTTATCACGTAATGGTCCTGCTGCAGGAACAGGGTGTGGATTTGAACCAGGTAATAGCTGTTTTAAAGGAGCGCCACCAGACAAAAACCGCAAGTAAATAAGCGCCGGATATGCTATAATTAAAGGATATTAAAGGGAAGGGCGATCATTATCGATCCTATAACTTTTTCGGAGGCTTATTTTGGAGAATAAAAAGAAAAACAACCACGAGAATGTACTGTCATTCATTCCTACAGGTGAATATTACTATAAGAAAGCGCTCAAGGAATTGCAGCGCGATAATTACCCGAAAGCCCATAAGTATCTGCAGCGGGCCACGGAATTGAGTCCGGAAGATCCGCTGATCATGATGCAGTTTGGTATTGTACTGATGGAGATGCAGGAATTCGAACAAGCAATGGACGTGCTTCGGACGGCTCATGAGCTGGATCCGGAAGAAACGGACATCTTGTTTTTCCTGTCAGAAGTACATGCCCATATGGGTTTATTTCTTGATGCACGGAAATATGCCAAGCGCTATGTAGAAGCCGATGTCCAAGGCAAGTACGCGGAGGAAGCGATGGAAATTATCGACTTTGCGGAACAGGAAGACTGGCAGCTTCTTGACGATGAAGGAGAAGCGCAGGACAGTGAATACTTCTATCTTCAAGAAAAAGCGCGGCGCCTGATGGAGCAGGGGAATTTCACTGACGCGATTAAAATGCTGGAAGACTTGGTTGCTGAAAAGCCGGATTTCTGGGGAGCGCATAATAATTTGGCGCTTGCCTATTTCTATATAGGAGAAACCGAAATGGCGAAGGCTTTGCTGCATGATGTATTGCGCAGAAATACGGGGAATTTACATGCATTATGCAATTTAGCTGTCTTTCATTATTATGAGAAAAACGATGAATTGGATGATATATTGGACCTGCTTAAAAAAATCCAGCCTTACGTGTTTGAACACCGCTATAAATTAGGGGCGACTTTTGCGCTTGTCGGTAAGTATAAAGAAGCATACCGCTGGTTGAGAAGTTTGCAAAAAAGGGGATTTGACGGAGATCCGGCATTTTACTTCTGGCTGTCACACGCTGCATACCATTCGAATCACGAAGATGTGGCAAGGCAGGCCTGGAAACAATTGACCGCAATGGACCCTGGCAAAGAAGGATATGAACCGTGGCAGGAAAATGTGACGATGCCGCATTCGGATGCATTAGAACATGACCGGGATTATCTGATCGAAAAGCTGGACCATTCACATAGAAGCGAAAGATTGTACGGGATGTTTTTACTCGGAAAATCATCACATAAACAGGAAATCATTGCTCATCCGAAATGGTTGCAGAGTGAACAGCCGACCCTCATTGAAACGTTTATGCTGGGCTATGCCCTGGGACACCCATTTAAGGAGACTGTTTCTGAGGAGCGGGCATTTCTGCGGGCGATGAAAGCGACCGAAATTCTGTATGAAAAAGAAGGGATGGTAACCCAGCAAGGATCATATGCTTTTCAGATGTGGTTTATGCTGGTGGATAACGCCTTCCAAAAAAATTATCCTTTTAAAAATCCCAATGCACTGGCAGCTGCAGTGGATTTTATGGTGAAATCCTCTAGAGACCAAAGCATTACCAAAAAGGCGACTGCTGAAAAGTACGGCATTTCAACAGCCACTCTGACAAAATACATTAATGAAATGATTGAATTCCTGCCTTTGTTTGAGTCATAGGCATAAAAGTTGATGCAACTGGCGGAATCTTATACGATTTAGCTATTGAATGTTAGGAGGACTTGACTATGACTGAAGCTGAAAAAATTTATGATGTAATTATTATCGGGGCTGGGCCGGCTGGAATGACAGCAGCTGTATACACTTCTCGAGCCAACTTATCCACATTGATGATCGAGCGTGGAATACCGGGCGGCCAAATGGCCAACACGGAAGAAATTGAAAACTATCCAGGTTTTGACCATATTCTTGGACCTGACCTATCGACAAAAATGTTTGAACATGCCAAGAAATTCGGCGCAGAATATGCTTATGGCGACGTAAAAGGGATTGTTGACGGTGAAGAGTACAAAACCGTAACAGCTGGTTCCAAAGAATACAAAGCCAGAGCGGTTATCCTGACAACAGGTGCTGAATATAAAAAAATGGGCATTCCTGGTGAAACAGAACTTGGCGGCCGCGGCGTCAGCTATTGTGCTGTTTGTGATGGCGCATTCTTCAAACAGAAAAACCTTGTAGTAGTCGGTGGAGGAGACTCCGCTGTAGAAGAAGGTGTCTATCTGACACGCTTCGCTGATAAAGTAACAATTGTTCACAGAAGAGATGAGTTGCGCGCACAGAAAATCCTTCAGGATCGTGCTTTCGCTAATGACAAAATCGATTTTATCTGGAGCCATACGGTGAAGGAAATCAAAGGTGAAAACGGCAAGGTCGCCGGTGTAACTTTAGTATCCACTAAAGACGGTGTAGAAACAGAGAAAGAAATCGATGGCGTATTCATCTACATCGGAATGTTGCCGTTGACGAAACCATTTGCTGATTTGGGCATTCTTAACGACGAAGGTTATGTCGTGACCAACGAAAAAATGGAAACTTCAGTACCAGGCATCTACGCTGCAGGTGACCTTCGCGATAAAACCTTGCGCCAAGTAGTCACTGCTACAGGTGATGGAAGCATTGCAGCGCAAGCTGCACAGCATTATATTGAAGAATTGGTTGAAAAAATCGGTCAAAACGTTTAATTTAATGCTTTCTTAATGTAGCTGTAATACATTTGACATGTATAAGAGGTATAGTAAGAATAGTAAATTGACCCCCTTTTTATAGAAGTTTTGAAAGGCTGTTTTCCGAATCATCGGAAAGCAGCCTCTTTTTTGTGTATATAAAAGTGAGTGAACAAAATGTAGTAAAGAAGTCAGTTTTTATAATCGCTTCGTCGCTTTGGACTAAGCTCCCGCAATAAGCCGAGAAGAACACTCGTCTTATTGCTCCGCTCCGTCCGGCCGCGCTCCTTCTCTGGAGTCAACTTCTCGACAAGAAACAGCAAGAGAGATTTCTTTGAGAGCTAGCGAATTACAGAACCACACTCGGGCGATGGCCCGAGTTAGCTCAGCGCGAGCCACCAGGAAAGCGGAGCTGTTTTGCGGAATATCGGTTTTCATTTATTCTTTCTCAACTAGCTAATTTTTATTCCTTTTCTTTTTTTGCATGACACGCCAGGATAGTTGTATAATGGAGAAAGTTTATAATAGATACGGAGTGTCGAGTGTGCAGCGAATCGCAAATTTATTAGTTATAAAAAATGGCAAAGTCCTGTTATTGAAAAAACCCCGACGCGGTTGGTACGTTGCACCCGGCGGAAAGATGGAAGCTGGGGAGTCCGTATATGAAGCGGCGATCCGGGAATTTAAAGAAGAAACGAATGCGGAACCTTTGGATACGCATGTAAAAGGAATTTACACCATGATGATCGAAGATGAAGGTGAAGTGGTCGATGAATGGATGCTCTTTACATTTGTCGCCCATGATTTAAACGGAACCCCTTTTGTTGAAACAAGAGAAGGTATTCTGGAATGGCACCCGATTGAAAGCTTGGCTACATTGCCGATGGCAGAAGGCGACCGCACAAATCTGATGTTCGCGGTAAGCCAGCCGGGAGTTCAATACGGAACCTTCCATTACACGATGGAATTTGAACTGCTGAAAGAAATGATACAAACTTCAACAGAAGAGGTGAACCGCCAATATGGACAATAAAACAGAAGAAACAGAATTGATCGTCATCACCGGAATGTCCGGTGCCGGCAAGACGGTGGCTATCCAAAGCTTTGAAGATTTAGGCTTTTTTACAATTGATAATCTGCCGCCGGCTTTGCTCCTGACATTCATCAAGTTGATGCGCGATTCGGGGAAATCGATGAAACGGGTTGCAGCTGTTATGGATCTTCGCGGAGGCGACTTTTTCGACAGCCTTGTGGACGCCATCGACAATCTTTCAAAAGAACCAAAAGTTTCTGTTACAATCCTTTTCCTGGATGCGGATAACCAGACGCTTGTAAGCCGCTACAAAGAAACGCGCCGTTCACATCCATTGTCGCCAGGGGGACTGGTTCTCGGCGGCATCAAGAAAGAACGGGATATGCTGATTGACCTTCAAGGTCGTGCTAAATACATCTACAACACTTCACAAATGAGTCCGCGCGAACTTAAAGAAAGAATCATTTCCGACTTTTCCACAAATACGAGCAATGTTTTCACGGTTAACGTTATATCTTTCGGATTTAAACACGGCATCCCGATTGATGCCGATTTGGTTTTCGATGTCCGTTTCCTGCCAAATCCATATTATATAGAAGAGTTAAAACCGTTATCGGGTCTTGATGAACCGGTCTCAAGTTATGTACTCCAATGGAATGAAACGCAGATGCTGATCGAAAAGTTAACCGATCTTCTTCAATTTATGATTCCCCGGTATAAAAACGAAGGCAAGGCCCAATTGGTCATAGCATTCGGATGTACCGGCGGCCAACATCGTTCAGTCACCTTAGCGGAGTATTATGGAAAATTATTTGCTGAAAACAATAAAACCATTATTACTCACCGCGATGTCAAAACGAGAAAGGTCTGAGTGCATGGAAAAAGAAACCCAACGAAAAAAGCTTGTTATTATTGGCGGGGGAACCGGATTATCCACATTGCTTCGGGGACTGAAAAAGCTCCCGTTGGATTTGACTGCCATTGTTACAGTCGCAGATGATGGAGGAAGTTCAGGCAGGCTCCGCAATGACCTTAATATTCCGCCGCCAGGGGATATCCGGAATGTCATGGCTGCGTTATCTGATGCGGAACCACTAGTAGCGGAGATGTTCCAATACCGTTTCAGCAAATCAATCGACCTTGGCGGCCACTCACTCGGAAATCTTATGCTGGCTGCATTGACTGATTTGACGGGTGATTTTTCCCATGCAGTAAGGGAAATGAGCCGCGTGTTAAGTGTCAATGGCACAGTTATTCCGGCTGCAAATCAAATTGTCACGCTGAATGCTGAATTCGAAGATGGTACGATTGTCAGCGGAGAATCAAAGATTCCAGCCTATTTACAGCCGATTAAACGCGTATTCATCGAACCGGTCGATGTGAAAACGTTGCCCGACACCATAACTGCTATCCGCCAGGCGGATATCATCGTTATTGGTCCGGGATCACTCTACACGAGCATTCTTCCGAATTTATTGGTTAAGGATATAAAGAAAGAATTGCTGGCAGCAAAAGGCAAGAAAATCTATATCTGCAATCTGATGACCCAAGCCGGAGAAACGTATATGTATTCTGCTTCGGATCACATACAAGCTTTGTATGATCATGTCGGAGAGCCTTTCTTGGATGCGGTTCTATTGGACAAAGCGGAGATGCCGTCCAATGTTGTGCAGCTTTATGAGCAGGAACGGGCAAGGCCGGTGGCTTATGATGAAGAGCGCCTGGCAGAATTCGGTTTGGAAATTCACCGGGAAGACATTGCCAATATATTTGAAAATGCGGTGCGCCATGAACCGAGGAAAGTGGCTGAATGGCTGTTCTATTATGCTGGCGGCCAAATGAAAGAAGAACCGAAACTTCGGTTTTTTTAAAGGGTTGAAAGGAGGGGAATGAATTGTCGTTCGCTTCGGAAACAAAAAAAGAAATGACGCAAATTGAAGTGGATGAATGCTGTGGCAAGGCCGAGTTATCGGCATTGATACGGATGAATGGCACGCTGTCGTTTTCGAGCAGGCAATTGAGCGTGGATATACAGACAGAGAATGCCGCGATTGCCCGCCGGATCTACACACTTTTAAAACGCTTCTATCCGCCGTATCCAGTGGAGTTGCTGGTGCGGAAAAAGATGCGACTCAAAAAGAATAACGTTTATATTTGCCGGATCCGGGATGGTTCCAAACATATCCTAGAAGACCTATTGATCATCACTGAAGGTTTTCAGTCCCAGCAGGAAATTGATAAGAAGCTGATCGAGAAAAATTGCTGTAAACGTGCATATTTGCGCGGTGCTTTTTTGGCTGGAGGTTCTGTCAATAACCCGGAAACTTCATCCTATCATCTTGAAATATACTCATCTGACCGAGATCATGCGGATTCCCTCACAGAATTGATGAACTTTTTCCATTTGAACAGTAAGACGATCGAACGGAAAAAAGGCTTTGTCACTTATTTGAAAGAAGCTGAAAAAATCTCTGATTTCCTCAGCATTGCCGGTGCGCATTCAGCTTTATTGAAATTCGAGGATGTTCGGATTATCAGGGATATGCGGAACAGCGTCAACCGATTGGTCAATTGTGAAACCGCCAATCTCAATAAAACCATCGACGCGGCTCTTCGCCAAGTGGAAAATATTCGCTTTATCGATTCGGTTATTGGCGTGGAACAGCTGCCGGAGCGTTTGCGTGAAATTGCCAGGCTGCGCGTCGAGTATCAGGATGTTACACTGAAGGAGCTCGGTGAAATGGTATCAACCGGGAAAGTCAGCAAATCCGGTGTCAATCACCGACTTCGGAAGATTGACGAAATCGCTGAATCATTGAGAAAAGGCGAAACGATCGGCGGTTAACTGCCGCAGTTCTTTCATATAAATCAATAGAATCATATTACAGTACAGTCAATTTTCTGAGGAGGATATGCATGGTTGAGAAACAAGTGAGTGTACAATTGAAATCAGGTTTACAAGCCAGACAGGCGGCTTTATTTGTTCAGGAAGCAAACAGATATAATTCAGACGTCTACCTCGAAAAAGAGGGAAAGAAAGTAAATGCTAAAAGTATCATGGGCATTATGAGCCTGGCGATCAGCAAAGGCACTGAAGTACAAATTTCAGCAGACGGTTCTGATGAAGAATCTGCGGTTGAAGCTTTGGCTGCGCTAATCGAAAAAGAAGCATAAGAAAACCCCGCAGCATTCGCTGCGGGGTTCTTTCATGCTTTAAATATTAAATATCTTCTTTCTTATGTTCATTAGGCAATTTGCTGCGAGTGATGATCTGATCGATCAAACCATATTCAAGAGCACGTTCAGCTGTCATGAAGTTATCGCGATCAGTGTCTTTTGAGATGACATCAAGCGA
This sequence comes from Planococcus sp. RAB007_Raresut, assembly GCF_057369535.1. Classification (NCBI taxonomy): domain Bacteria; kingdom Bacillati; phylum Bacillota; class Bacilli; order Caryophanales; family Caryophanaceae; genus Planococcus; species Planococcus sp. RAB007_Raresut. The sequence continues at coordinate 124,120 of NZ_JBXYIF010000007.1, read as the reverse complement.
TTGGCCAGTGCGGTCAGCAAGAATCTGGTTCAATTTTTCACGCAGGAACAAGATCCGTTTTGCTGCAATCTCGATTTCAGTTGCTTGGCCTTGTGCACCGCCAAGTGGCTGGTGAATCATAACTTCAGCATTCGGAAGCGCATAGCGTTTTCCTTTTGTACCTGCTGCAAGAAGGAAAGCGCCCATTGACGCTGCCATACCGATGCAGATCGTTTGAACATCTGGACGGATGAATTGCATCGTATCGTAGATAGCCATACCGGCTGTAATGCTGCCGCCCGGGCTGTTAATATAGATGGAAATATCTTTATCAGGATCTTCGGCTTCTAAAAACAGAAGCTGTGCAACGATTGAGTTTGCAACATTATCGTCGATGCCGCTGCCGAGCATGATGACACGGTCTTTCAATAAACGCGAGTAAATGTCGTAAGCGCGCTCGCCTCGGCTCGTCTGTTCAATTACTGTTGGAATTAAATTCATAGAAAATCCTCCTTGTGTAAGTGATAACATTCAGCACTGAAATACATTTCAGCTGTATTATTATCATACACATCTTGGTCAATGAAGGTCAAATCTAACGAATTGAAAATATCAACTTGATAAGTGCCGCCATATTTTGTATACTGGTAAAGTCGCTAATGACGATTCGCCCTCGTAGTGTAATGGATAACACCCAAGATTCCGATTCTTGTAATGGGGGTTCGATCCCCTCCGAGGGCATATGATGAGACCCGCTTGCCAGTATTTGGCGGAGCGGGTTTTCTTATATATATAAGAAAACTCATAAAATTTTCCCTGTTGATTGATCCGTAGTGATTATTTTAACTGATTTTTAATTTGCTGAGATAATAATTTCTTTAAAGAAAGAAGGCTGGCCATGCTGACACTTTATACCCGTCCTAATTGTCCATTATGTGAAGAAGCGAAACTAATGCTTAAACTGATACAAGAAGATTTTCCGGTGGAGTTCAAGGAAGTGAATATAGAAGAGGATGACCGGCTGCATGAAAAATACATGCTGATGATTCCGGTACTTGAAGAAGATGACAAAGTATTGATCTATGGCAATATCGGGTATGCCGAAATTCTGGAAGCGTTGAATTACTGACGCTTCTTTTTTGTTGCAATCAGAATTACTATTAGGTAGAATGAATTTAGTGGGACAGAAAATTACCTAGTGGGATAAATTTCGTCCAGCTGGAATGGAGTGAATCTATGGATGCTTTATCTTCAGCACAGAATAAACTGTTGCCGGAAATGTCCGTGCTCCTGAAAAAACGTTATCAAATCCTGCAGACAATCAATCAGGAACAGCCGATTGGCAGGAGAACCTTGAGTGAATTTTCCGGAATGACGGAACGCGATATCCGAAAAGAAACGGATCTTCTGCGGGAACAGCAATTGATCGAGATGAAATCCGCCGGCATGGTGATTACCAGGCAAGGCGAGGAAGTTCTCGATTCTTTAAAATCCTTTATGCAAAAGCTGACTGGGATTGCAGATCTTGCAGAAAGATTGAAAAAGCATTTGAAAATATCGGATGTCATTGTAGTTCCTTTGGATTCTGACAAAGCAGTCACAGTTAAAAAAGGGATCGGTAAAGAAGCTGCTCGTCTTCTGGAAGCGAATTTCATCGGTGAAACCAAAGTTGCCGTGACCGGAGGCAGCACGATGGCGGCAATCGCCAAAGAATTGAAAGGCGATAAAGCCTATCCCCCTTTGCAATTCATTGCTGCGCGCGGTGGCCTGGGTGAAGATGTTCTGCATCAGGCGAATACGATTGCTTCAGCTTTTGCTGAAAAAACCGGTGGTTCATTTAAAACGCTTTATTTGCCGGATCATCTAAGTGAAGAAGCTTATGCCATGATGATGAAAGAACCGCTTATCAAGGAAATGATGGACCTTTATGAACAAACGGATCTTGTTGTCCATGGAATCGGCAATGCCGAAGAAATGGCGCTAAGGCGGCAGTCGACTGCTGAAGAAGTTCAGATGATCACGGAAGGCGGCGCTGTCAGCGAGGCATTCGGGTATTACTTCGATGCAGATGGCAATGTTGTTTACCGCATCCGTTCAGCGGGAATCCAATTGGAACAAGTGCAAAAAGCCCCTGCGATTATTGCAGTAGCTGGCGGGCACTCGAAAGCGAAAGCGATAATTTCATATTTCAAAAATGCACCTGAACGGTCAGTACTTGTGACTGATGAAGGTGCCGCAACAGAAATTCTTAACCTTATAGAAAACTTAGGAGGAAAATAATATGACTTTAAAAATGGCGATTAACGGCTTTGGCCGCATTGGACGTATAGTATTCCGTGAAGCATTGGCAAACCCTGAAGTGGAAGTAGTTGCAGTAAATGATTTAACAGATGCAGCAATGCTTGCTCATCTATTGAAATACGATTCGATCCACGGTACCTTGGATGCAGAAGTTTCAGCAAGCGGCGAAAATATTGTTGTCAACGGCAAAGAAATTAAAGTCTTCTCTGAAAAAGATCCAGCGCAATTACCTTGGAAAGATCTTGGAATCGACATCGTACTGGAGTCGACAGGAATCTTCACGACTGAAGAAAAAGCTTCAAAACACATCGAAGCTGGAGCTAAGAAAGTTATCCTTTCAGCGCCTGGTAAAAACGGCATGAAAATGCTAGTTATGGGCGTCAACGAAGATTCGTACAACCCTGAAGAGCACCATGTCGTTTCGAACGCATCGTGCACTACAAACGGCTTGTCTGGTATCTCTAAAGTCCTGAATGATAAATTCGGCATCAAGAAAGCCATGATGACGACAATCCACTCGTACACAAATGACCAAGCTTTGCTTGATGCTCCTCACTCCGACTACCGTCGTGCACGTGCAGCAGCAGAGTCAATGATTCCAACTACAACTGGCGCAGCAAAATCAGTTGCAAAAGTTTTGCCGGAACTTGAAGGCAAAATTGATGGTATGGCAATCCGTGTACCAACACCTAACGTTTCATTAATTGACCTGGTAGCTGAACTTGATACAGATGTTTCTGTTGAAGAAGTGAACCAAGCGCTTAAAGAAGCGACTGAAAACGAGTTGAAAGGCTATTTGGCTTACAGCGAACTTCCACTTGTTTCACGCGACTATAACGGCAACACAGCTTCAGCGACAGTTGACGGGTTGTCTACAATGGCACTTGGCGGAAACATGGTCAAAGTTCTTGCGTGGTATGACAACGAATCCGGCTATTCTGCACGTTGTGTAGACTTGGCTGTATATATGTACAACAAAGGGCTTTAATCCCAAAATCATAGCTTAATTACCAATGAACCTCTATAATAAAAGAGGGTAAAAGGGGTGGGGAATTTACCCCACCCCTTATTTTTTTGAATACAAATAGGAGGTATTTTCATGCTGCAGAAAATGACCATGAAAGATTTGGATTTGAAAGGAAAGCGCGTATTTTGCCGCGTCGATTTCAACGTACCGATGAAAGACGGAGAAGTGACGGATGATACACGGATCCGGGCAGCTGTTCCGACCATCGAATATTTGGTTGAAAACGGGGCAAAAGTAATATTGGCAAGCCATTTGGGGCGCCCGAAAGGCGAAGTCAATGAAGAAATGAGACTGGCCGCGGCTGGATCGCGGTTAAGTGAATTGCTACATAAAGAAGTAAAAAGCCTGAAAGAATCAATCGGTGAAACGGTTGAAAAAGAAATTGGGGAAATGCAGCAAGGAGACATTATTCTTTTGGAAAATGTCCGTTTCCATGCAGGAGAAGAAAAGAACGATGACTCTCTAGCGAAATCCTTTGCTGAACTTGCAGATGTATTCGTTAATGACGCTTTCGGAGCAGCACATCGTGCGCATGCTTCTACAGCGGGAATCGCAAAACACCTGCCGTCAGTTTCGGGACTTTTGCTGGAGAAAGAACTGGATGTGCTTGGAAAAGCATTGTCAGAACCAGAACGTCCATTTACCGCAATTATTGGCGGTGCTAAAGTGAAGGACAAAATAGGTGTCATCGATCATTTGCTTGATAAAGTGGATAATCTTTTAATTGGCGGTGGATTGTCTTACACGTTCATTAAAGCGCAGGGCTATGAAATCGGTAATTCGCTGGTGGAGGAAGACAAATTGGAACTGGCGAAATCCTTTATTCAAAAGGCTGAAGAAAAAGGTGTGAAATTCTACCTTCCAATCGATGCTACAGTTGCCAGCGAGTTTTCGAAAGACGCGGAAACCAAACAAGTCAAGATTGAAGAAATTCCTTCCGACTGGATGGGCCTTGATATCGGACCTGAAACCGCAAAATTATATGCGGATGTCATCAAGGACTCGAAATTGGTGATCTGGAACGGGCCAATGGGTGTTTTTGAAATGGAACCATTCGCAAACGGCACACGTTCGGTTGCTGAAGCCATGGCCGAAACAAAAGCATACACTGTCATCGGTGGGGGAGATTCCGCGGCTGCAGTGGAAAAGTTCAATGTAGCCGAAAGAATGGACCATATCTCGACTGGCGGCGGAGCTTCGCTTGAATTTATGGAAGGTAAGGAATTGCCTGGTGTAACTGCACTTACTGATAAAAAATAAAAATATTTTTACAATAGTCAGCATCAAAATCAGAAAGGGAGTGTCTTTTTGAGAAAACCGATTATCGCTGGAAACTGGAAAATGTACAAAACAGCTTCAGAAGCAAAAGCGTTTGCTGAGGAAGTCAAAACAGCAGTGCCATCGGCTGAGAAAGTTGATGCCGTTATCTGCGCACCTGCTTTATTTCTTCAAGGTTTAGTGGAGTCCGCTGAAAACACCGATTTGAAAATCGGCGCGCAAACAATGCACGAAGAAAAAGAAGGGGCGTTTACCGGAGAGGTCAGCCCAGTGCAATTAAAGGATTTGGGTGTTGAATACGTTATTATTGGCCATTCTGAACGCCGTCAATACTTCAATGAAACTGATGAATCGGCTAACAAGAAAGTAGTATCGGCTTTTGAGCACGGTTTGAAACCGATTTTATGTGTCGGTGAATCGCTTGAACAGCGTGACAGTGGAGATACTGGCAATGTAGTTGAAGCGCAAGTGGAAAAAGGCGTGGCTCAATTGTCGGCTGCACAAGCTGCTGAACTGGTGATCGCATACGAACCGATCTGGGCGATTGGAACGGGAAAAACGGCTACATCAGAAGATGCCAACGATGTTTGCGGCATCATCCGCAAAAAAATCGAATCTCTTTACAATGAAGAAACAGCTGAAGCGATTCGCATCCAATATGGCGGCAGCGTTAAACCGGCAAACATTGAAGAGCTTTTGAATATGGAGCATATTGATGGTGCTTTGGTTGGAGGAGCAAGCCTCGAAGCTGAGTCGTTCCTCAAATTATTGGAGGCTGGTGCAAATGCGTAATACGGAAAACCCGGTGGCCTTAATCATCCTGGATGGCTTCGGCTGCCGAAAAGAAACATTTGGCAACGCAGTTGCACAGGCGAAAAAACCGAATTTCGATAAATTATGGAATAATTATCCGCATGAACTTTTGACTGCTTCGGGTGAAGCTGTTGGTCTGCCGGATGGCCAAATGGGAAATTCGGAAGTGGGGCATTTGAATATCGGCGCAGGCCGAATCGTCTATCAAAACCTGACCCGCATCAATAAATCAATCAGAGACGGGGATTTCTTCCAAAACCCCGCTTTTCTGGAAGCGATCGCCAAAGCGAAAGCAAATGGCTCTGCTCTCCATTTAATGGGCTTATTATCTGACGGTGGTGTACACAGCCACTATGAACACCTTTTCGCTTTATTGGAATTGGCCAAGCAGCAGGGACTGGAAGAGGTTTATGTCCACGGATTCTTGGATGGCCGAGATGTCGGGCCGCAAACCGCCCTGCAGTACATTGAAAAAACGGAAGAAAGAATGGCTGAAATCGGTGTAGGCAAATTTGCGTCGATCAGCGGCCGCTATTATGCAATGGACCGTGATAAGCGTTGGGACCGTGCAGAAACTGCCTACCGTGTGTTGGTAGATGGAATCGGTCTTATGGCTTCCACTGCAAGCGAAGGCGTTGTCCATTCTTACGATCAAGGTGTGATGGATGAATTCGTAGTGCCTTTCTATATAGAAGAAAACGGTGAACCTGTCGCGACGATCAAATCGGAGGACTCTCTAATTTTCTTCAATTTCAGGCCGGACCGCGCAATTCAGCTGACATCGACATTAATCACAAATGAATTTAACGGGTTCCCTTTGAGTTCAAATCACCCTGACAAATTGACGTTTGTGTCATTCACTTCCTATAGTGATGTTCTTCCGACACGAATCGCTTTTGAATCACTGAATCTCGAGAATACGGTTGGTGAAGTGATTTCAACTAACGGACTGACGCAATTAAGAATTGCGGAAACTGAAAAGTATCCTCATGTCACCTTCTTTATGAGCGGGGGCAGGGAAAATGTATTCCCAGGGGAAGAACGGATTCTTGTCGATTCACCGAAAGTGGCGACATACGATCTGCAACCGGAAATGAGCGCATATGAAGTTACTGATAAACTTGTAGAAAAAATCGAAGCAGAGGCTCATGATGCGATCATCCTTAACTTTGCCAATCCGGATATGGTAGGGCACAGCGGATTATTGGAGCCGACCATCCAGGCGATTGAAGTTGTGGATGAATGCCTCGGACGAATCATCGAAGCATTGCACGCAAAAGGCGGAACGGCAATAGTTACTGCCGATCATGGAAACTCCGATGAGGTACTGACGATTGAGGGCTTGCCGATGACGGCGCACACAACCAATCAGGTGCCGGTCATCGTGACCAAATCAGGTTTGGAACTGAGACCAGATGGCATTCTTGCCGATCTTGCACCAACCGTATTGAAATTACTGGATATCGAACAACCGGCAGAAATGACCGGAAAACCATTATTCTAAAGGGAGCTGTTTATATTGCCAATCATTACAGATATTTTAGCACGCGAAGTTCTTGACTCACGTGGAAATCCGACAGTAGAAGTTGAAGTTTTCACTGAAAGCGGCGCTTTTGGACGCGCAATCGTACCATCCGGAGCCTCTACCGGTGAACACGAAGCAGTAGAATTGCGTGACGGCGACAAAGGACGTTACTTGGGCAAAGGCGTTCTAAAAGCAGTTGAACATGTAAACAATGAAATTGCTGAAGAACTTGAAGGGAACTACTCAGTATTGGATCAGGTTTCAATCGATCAGGCATTGATCGAACTTGATGGCACTGAAAACAAAGGCCGTTTGGGCGCTAACGCAATTCTTGGCGTATCGATGGCTGTGGCACATGCCGCTGCAGATTATCTGGACCTTCCGCTTTATCAATATCTTGGAGGATTCAATGCGAAGCAATTGCCGGTTCCAATGATGAACATCCTGAATGGCGGCGAACATGCCGACAATAACGTAGACATCCAGGAATTTATGGTTATGCCGGTAGGAGCTGAATCGTTCCGCCATGCACTTCGCATGGGAGCTGAAATCTTCCATAACTTGAAAACAGTATTAAAAGAAAAAGGCTATAACACTTCTGTAGGCGACGAAGGCGGTTTCGCACCGAACCTTGGATCGAACGAAGAAGCGCTGGAAACAATCATGACAGCTATCGAAAAAGCGGGCTATAAGCCAGGAGAAGATGTACTTCTTGCAATGGATGTGGCAGCTTCTGAAATCTACAATAAAGAAAAAGGCATTTACACTCTTGCCGGTGATAATACGACGAAAACTTCAGCTGAAATGGTCGACTGGTATGAAGAGCTTGCAAACAAATACCCGATCGTTTCAATCGAAGACGGGTTGGATGAAAACGACTGGGACGGCTTTAAATTATTGACGGACCGCATCGGTGATAAAGTTCAATTGGTTGGAGATGACTTGTTCGTAACAAATACTAAAAAACTTGCTCAAGGAATCGAGCAAGGTATTGGCAACTCAATCCTGATAAAAGTGAACCAAATCGGTACATTGACTGAAACGTTCGATGCAATCGAAATGGCGAAGCGTGCTGGCTATACAGCTGTCATCAGCCACCGCTCAGGTGAATCCGAAGATGTTACGATTGCGGACATCGCAGTTGCAACAAATGCCGGACAAATCAAAACAGGTGCACCGTCACGTACGGACCGCGTTGCGAAATACAACCAATTATTGCGCATCGAAGATCAATTGCATGATACTGCTAAATACCTCGGTGTGAAAACTTTCTACAACTTGAATAAATAGAATAAAAGAGGCATTGCCTCTTTTTTCTATTGCTATTGTCATAGGTCGCAATTTTTGGTAAACTTATTCTTGTTGTGAAGGTTTTATTCAGGAGGTGGAATTTATGCATACGTTGTTAATGACATTACTCGTCATCGTATCGCTCGCATTAATCGTTGTCGTATTATTACAATCAGGAAAAAGTGCAGGTCTTTCAGGAGCCATCTCCGGTGGAGCTGAGCAACTTTTCGGCAAGCAAAAAGCACGGGGACTTGATCTTGTCCTTCATCGTGTAACGATTGTACTTGCTGCCTTATTCTTTATTTTGGCTATCGCCGTAACGAAAGTATAATGTAGATGACTAAATCGCCTGACCAATAAACTGGTTGGGCGTTTTCTTTTATAGTGTAATTATAATCGATATTCCGCAAAACAGCTTCGCTTTCCTGGGGGCTCGCGCTGAGCTAACTCGGGCTCGTTGCACTTCGCCCGAGTGGATCTCAGCACTTCGCTCGAACCGGAGTTTAAAAGCCAACTCCGGTTCTGATCCCCTGGGAGTCTTCGCTGTTTTGCTCCATATCTTAGCTAAATATATATATCTAATTTGAATAGACATTTTATTATTAATTATAGTGGAAGGCGGCGACTCCCGCGGAAAGCGTCCGCCTGGAACGAAAATTATAATGATATTAATTTCTGGAGGGATTTGCATGAGGATTACACCACCAAAACCATTTTTCTTCAAAGCAGGGCCGCGTGCGGTTCTTTTGCTGCACGGCTTTACCGGCAACTCTGCTGATGTGCGGATGATGGGCCGTTTTCTTGAAAAGAAAGGGTATACATCGATTGCCCCTCATTTGGAAGGGCACGGCGTTGAGCCTGAAAAATTAGTGGAGAGTGGACCGGAAGGCTGGTGGCGGGAAGTTGAACAGGCTTACCAGCAATTGAAAGACGAAGGCTATTCGGAAATTGCGGTCGGGGGATTGTCGCTCGGCGGCGTATTATCACTGAAAGCAGGGTATACATTCCCTGTAAAGGGCATATTTACGATGTGCTCACCTATGATTATGAAAACGACGGATTTATTATTCGAAGGTGTCATCAATTACGCCCGCAATTATAAGAAACTTGAAGGAAAAGAAGACGATGTTATAGAAGAAGAAATAAAGGCCCTTCGTGAACATGGCATGGATTCACTGTCAGACTTGCGGGAATTGGTCCAGGATGTACGGGACCATGCGGATCATGTTTATGCGCCGACATTTGTCGTGCAGGGTTCTTTGGATAATGTTATTGATACCGATTCGGCGAATATCATTTATGATGCCGTGGAATCGTTTGATAAAAAGATAAAGTGGTACGAGGAATCAGGGCATGTAATCACCCTTGATAAAGAAAAAGAACAATTGCACGAAGATGTATTGGAATTTCTCGAATCGCTCGATTGGAGCGTGTGAGAACGCCAGAAGGAGGAAATTTAATGGGAAATAATGAAATGTCATTGGACCAGCGCTTATTGGCTTTTATGCGAGAAGATGCATACAAACCCCTGACTGTTCAAGAAATTGAAGAGCAATTCGGGTTTGAAGACGCTGACGAATTTAAAGAATTGGTAAAAACTTTAGTGAAATTAGAAGAAAAAGGACTATTGGTGCGTTCGCGCGCCAATCGATACGGGGTTCCTGAACGAATGAACCTGATGAGCGGCAAGTTCATCGGACATCCACGGGGCTTCGGTTTTGTAGCTTATGATGAAGCCGGACATGATGATATCTTCATCCCGCCGACAGAAGTCAACGGTGCGATCAACGGAGACAGAGTCATGGTAAGGATTTCTGAGTCATCGGGCGGAGATCGCCGTGAAGGTGCCATCATCCGTATTTTGGAACGCGGCACAACTCAGGTTGTCGGAACTTTCCAGGACAATCGCGGTTTCGGTTTTGTCATTTCAGATGATAAAAAGATGAACATGGATATTTTCATTGCCAAAGATGATACGCTTGGTGCGATAGACGGCCATAAAGTGGTTGTGGAAATTACAGGCTGGCCGGAAGGCAGAAAGTCAGCAACCGGTATGGTCAAACAGATTTTAGGACATAAAAACGATCCGGGCGTGGATATTCTTTCAATCATCCACAAACATGGCATCGAAATCGAATTCCCACAGACTGTGCTTGATGAAGCAAACCGTGTTCCGGATGAAATCGATCCGGAAGATATCGTCGGGAGAAAAGATCTTCGGGAAGAGGCCATTGTCACAATTGATGGTGCAGACGCGAAAGATCTGGATGATGCCGTCCAGGTGGTAAAAATGGATGATGGCACATATAAACTCGGCGTTCACATTGCGGACGTCAGCCATTATATTACGGAAGGTTCAGAAATGGACCGTGAAGCCTATGACCGCGCGACGAGCGTATATTTGACTGACCGCGTCATTCCGATGATTCCTCATCGCCTGTCAAATGGCATTTGTTCATTGAACCCGCAGGTCGACCGTCTGACTTTATCCTGTGAAATGATATTCAATGACCAAGGGGAAGTCTTGTCGCACGAAATCTTCCAGAGTGTCATCCGGACTTCAGCGCGTATGACGTATACCGATGTCTACGAAATTCTGGAACAGGACAACCAGGAATTGAAAGAGAAATACAGTGAATTAGTGCCGATGTTCGAATTGATGAAGGAATTGGCAAGTATCCTGCGTGAAAAACGCATGCGCCGCGGCGCCATCGATTTTGATTTTAAAGAATCAAAAGTATTGGTGGATGAAGACGGCAATCCGACAGATGTTGTCGTTCGTGAGCGTACGGTTGCAGAGCGCCTGATCGAGGAGTTCATGCTGGCAGCCAACGAAACAGTGGCGGAACATTTCCATCACATGGAAGTGCCGTCTCTTTACCGGATTCACGAAGACCCAAAACCCGAGAAACTGCAGCGATTCTTTGAATTCGTTACGAATTTTGGTATCGTTGTAAAAGGTACCGGCAATGAAATCCATCCGCGTGCACTGCAGGAAATCGTGGAATCGATTGAAGGCACTCCGGAAGAGCCGGTGATTTCGACGATGTTGCTGCGTTCGATGCAGCAGGCGAAGTATTCAGCGGAAAGTCTGGGTCATTTCGGTCTTTCAACTGAATTCTATACGCATTTCACATCACCTATTCGCCGTTATCCGGATTTGGTCATCCATAGGTTAATCCGCACTTATCTGATTGAAAAAGATCTTTCGAAATCAACGCTGATGCACTGGGAAGCCAATATGGATGATATTGCAACCCATACTTCAGAACGCGAAAGACGTGCAGTGGAAGCTGAGCGGGATACGGATGCATTGAAGAAAACTCAATTTATGGTTGATAAAATCGGTGAGGAATTTACCGGTATTATATCTTCAGTCACCAATTTCGGCTTGTTTGTGGAATTGCCGAATACGATAGAAGGTCTGGTCCATGTTTCCAATATGACGGATGACTTCTACCGTTTCGATGACCGCCAGATGATGATGATCGGCGAGCGCAGCAACCGCCAGTTCCGAATTGGTGATGAAGTTGAAATCAAAGTGATCGGCGTCAAACCGGAAGAGTCGGCTATCGACTTCGAAATTGTCGGCATGACTCAAAATGTCCGCCGCACAAGAAAAGACGCGCCGAAAGTGATCCGTGCTTCCAAAAAAGAAGGCGGAGGCAAAGTAGGGCGTGATGGTAAGAAACAAGACGACGGGCCGACCCGTAAGGGCAAGAATCCGAAGAAGAAATTTTATGAAGGCGCCGCCAAGAAGAACAAGCGCAAAAAGAAATGAGCAAGGAGCGGCTCACGAGCCGCTCTTTTCAACTAATTTGAGGTGGAATCAATGGCAAAAGGATCAGGCAATGTAATTGCCCAGAACAAAAAAGCCGGCTTTGATTATTTTATTGAAGAAACGATGGAAGCCGGGATTGTGCTGCAAGGCACGGAGATTAAATCTGCAAGAAACGGCAAAGTGCAATTGAAGGATGCTTTCGTTCGCATACGCGGCGGAGAAGCCTGGATTTCCAATATGCATATCAGTCCGTATGAACAAGGGAATATTTTTAATCATGACCCTACCCGTTCGAGGAAACTTCTGCTTCATAAAAAGCAGATCCGGGAACTGGAATCCCATTCAAAAGAACAAGGTGTCACGATCGTTCCATTAAAGATGTATTTGAAGGACGGTTTCGCCAAAGTCTTGATCGGTGTGGGTAAAGGTAAGAAAAACTATGATAAGCGTGAAGATCTGAAGAAGAAAGACGCCAAACGGGAAATTGACCGTGCGATGAAAGAACGCAGCCGTTAGGCTTGAAGTCTGACTATCTTTGTCTTATAATGGTTTTATAACACAAGCACGATTGAGTCATACTCTCTCCGTGTCTTCTTATAATGAGGGGACGTTACGGATTCGACAGGGATGGCCAGGGCTTGGGTTGCGCGTCGGAGGGTCGGCTTCGTCATCAACGCACTTATAACAACTGGCAAAACAAACCAAAACCTAGCATTCGCAGCGTAAGCTCGGATCTGCTCTATGTATCCATCGCCCATGTGGCTATGTAGAGCTCAACTTTAGTGGGATACGGTCGGCAGTGCAACTTGAGCTGCCGGCAGGAGATTTTCAAGTTAGCGCACATGACGCCTGCTTATCGGCATAATGCTGCGCGAAACTTAAATGGATAAGCTACACGCGTAGATGCTCAAGTAGCTGAGTTTCTGGACGCGGGTTCGACTCCCGCCGTCTCCATAGTGAGATATCATAGAGTTTCATTGAACGTCAAAATCCTTGATATACCAAGGGTTTTGGCGTTTTTTGATGTCATGGAATTTCATGTAATATCAAAAAAACCTAGTCAAAAACCTAGTCAACCTAGTCAAAAACCTCGTCACGTATTGGAATATCCTCTAAATAGTTTTCGAACTTTTCAATGGTTCCTGCCTTCGCTTTTTCTGTTACATGAGTGTAGATATCCATCGTCGTTTTAACGTCTGTATGACCTAGCCGTACTTGCACTTCTTTTAAGGTTGCTCCCGCTTCAAAAAGCAGGGAACAGTGGGTATGGCGTAAGCCGTGAGTAATAATCATTTTTAGATTGTATTTTTTAATCACATGCATGAGCCATTTTCGAGTTTTCGTCGGCTGTAGAAAGTCGTTGAATTCATTGCTGAATACAAGTTGTTTAAATTGCATTGTATTATAACCCAGACGAAAATAATCTTTCTTCTGTTGCTTTTTCCAGTTTTTAAGAAGATCCATTGTTTTTTGATCCATCTTTATAGTACGAACAACTCCGGTCTTCGTTGGTTTTACATAGAGTTTGTTATCTTTTCCTCGCGAAAGTGCCTTGTTGATACGAATCTCATTATTAACGAAATTTATATCCTTCCATGTAAGAGCCAAAGCTTCTCCTTTACGCATACCGGAAAAAGCGAGTAGACGGAAAAGGGTATAAACCTTGAAGTAATCTTCTTTTTCAAAGCATGCAAGCAATTCAACTAGCTGTTCACGATCGTAAAAGTTTTCTGCCTCGTCCTCATCTATACTGACTTTCTGTAGCTTATTAGGGGCTTCTACTAATGAAAAAGGATTGACTTGAAGGTAACCGCGCTTAATTGCAAAGTCGAGTACTTTTGCAGCATACGCTTTTACCATTCGAAAACGTTGAAGCTTCTTAGCCCACTCATCAACGTGCTTTTGACAAACGGCCACATCGATTTTTTCAATCTTATATACGCCCATGGCAGGAAGAATATGATTTTTGAAAATGCGTGTTGTTTTGACAAAAGTACTTTCTTCAACTGTATTTTCATAGTGATTAACCCAGAGGTCATAAATATCTTGATATGTTTCCAGCTGTTTTTTTCGGAATGTACCTTTACTGATTTCGACTTTCAATGCTGCTAAAGCATCCTTTGCCTCTTTTTTAGTTAGAAATCCTCGGCGTGTGGTACTTAGCTCTTTACCGGTTAATGGGTCAACACCAATATAAAGTTGAAACATATACCTTGTTGCATTGCTCTTGAGTTTATAGCTTTTAATTGTTGTTTGTTTACTCATCCTGTTCCTCCTGAATGCTTACGGAGATAAGATTGGGAGGTGTAGTTAAACTAACTACTCTTTTATTTTATATTGAAGCCTGGCAGTACACAAATAGCACTTCGGTAAATTAAGCATGTAAAGAATAAATGTTTACTGGATTTAAAAAATGAGAAGATGGTATTTTGGAAATATAAATAAGACCACATACATCTGAGATTTCAAATGTATGCGGTCTTATCTTTTTTCTTCCTCAGGTAGGCAGGAATTAATAATCCATGTATTCAACAAATAGTTTTAGGGTATCATCCTTAATTTTATCGGTGTGATGAATATAAGTTTTTGTTGTGGTATCTCTACCAGAGTGTCCTAAACGTTGCTGAATGCCTACTAGATTAGCTCCTGCTTCAATTAATAAAGTAGGATGTGTGTGCCGGAAACCATGTGGCGATAAATGCTTTAAATGATGCTGATCTTGAATAGCTCGACCCCATTTCCATGTATATGAAGGTTGAATAAGTTGGTTTTTAGTATTGGAGAAAATCAATTGCTTTTCGACATGTTGATCCAATAAGCTCAATGTTATGTCTTGTTCCTGCTGCCATTCCTTTAAAATTTCTGCAGTTTTTAAATCAATTTTAACTATACGAGCTTCCCCATTTTTTGTATCACCTAAATGTATCTTGCTATCCTCATCTATAGAAATTGCTTTGGTAACATGGATTTCTTTGTTTTCGTAATCTATATCATCCCAATGAAGAGCTAAACATTCACTTTTTCGCATGCCTGTATATCCTAAAAGACGATAGAATGTATGAATCTTAGTTTTTCTTTCTTTCTTGATAGCTTCTAAAAAGCTTATCAATTCTTCTCGCATATAATACTTATCTCCTTTAGATGATTTCTTTTGTTTGGGAGTATCTACTAACTTAAATGGATCTGCTTGAATATAACCAAGTTTAATAGCATGAGTCATCACCCTAGAAGCATATGAAACTACAGCTTTGAATTTCACAAATTGTTCCACCCAGTTAAAAGCATGATGCTCACATATCTTGAAATTGATTTTATCAATTCGTAAACTACCAATAGCCGGCAAAATATGATTTCTAAATAGCCCTGTAGTTTTCAGATAAGTCGAAGGCTTTACTGTTTTCCTGTACGTAAGAGTCCATTGATTATAAATTTCTTTGTATGTTATAGTTTGCTTCTTTTTGTACGTGCCTTCTCTGTAGGCATTTTTTAAACTATCATATTCTTTTTGAGCTTCTTTTTCCTTTTTGAACTTCCGGCGCGTTGTGCTAACTTCTTTTCCTGTAAGAGGATTAACACCTAAATAAATTTTAAACATGTAGCGTGTATCACCATTTTTGAGTTTGTATGGTTTAATTGCTGGGTTATAGTGCATTTTTTCTCTGTCTCCTTTTATTAAAAACTGTATTCTTTAAAAAAATTATCAATTTCTGTTTTTGAAATTCGCTTTACACCATCGATTTCTGCAACTTTTAATCCTTTTTGTCTAAATTTGATTAAAGTATTGTATGAAATTCCGGCGTATTTTGCTCCTTCCTTCAGAGTCATCCATTCCTTAGCAATCATTCTTGCAGCTATTTCATTCAAAATTGTTTCTAATTCTTGTTGTGCTGATACTTTCTGCATTTTTTAATCTCCTTTATATTGTTTGATGGGGTTTATACCTCTTGAAAGTTGAGTAGTTAAAAGCTTTAATATACTAGCAGGAAGATTTGAGGATTCGAATAGTAAAATATAAATAAATAAAAATTTTTTTAATTAGAATGTCCGCTCCCTGTCCTTTTCAAAATAATGGCAGTAACTTATATTAGTTTTAGGAGGTGTTCTTATGGACCAGTTTGTATATCAAATGTTAAAGCGTCGTCGAATAGAATTAGGAATGTCCCAAGATCAACTTGCTGAAAAAGTAGAAACAGACGTCAGAATGATTAGAAGAATTGAAAATGGCTAAGTGAAAAAAAGCGGCTATCTTGAAGCGATTTGCAAAGAACTAAATATCGGTTTTCACAAGGCAAATCTAGATGAAATCATTAGTCATTACAAGAGCTATACAAGTCCGAATGTGAAAAATGGATTGGATTTAGCACATCTTCTTTATAGATATGGTCACTTAGAGTATTATTTAGAGGAACAACTGGAGTTTGAAGATACAATTTTTATTGAGAGTTTTAATGACGTATTTATTGAAATAATGAATATTATAGAATAATTTATAAAAAACAGAATGATTAACTGGATCAAATTCCAATTGCTATATTGTTCATTTTTTATATGTAAAATACTTAAATTTATATTAATGAACCAGCTAAGCAGCATAGTAGCTGAATAATTATGTAAAGAAGCGGCGTAATATTTTTGCCGCTTCTTTTCTGTTTTTTTATATGCCATAGCGTTTGGGAATTTACCACTTTTTAAAGTTTTCCGCTATGATTGTATTCTTTTCAGTGACGATATATTCTTATTCTCTTCCAAATAATATTTCAATTATAAATTGTAAATAATGGTATAATCATGGTACAAAATTAACGATTTGTAATTAAATAGTTGTGTGATATTTTTTTGCGAATTAGTGATATTAAATTACAGAGATCAAATAGTGTATAAAAAAGGAATTATATATATTGTCTTTAGTCGATGTAGGAGCCAATTAAAATAGCGAGAGAATAAATATGTCTCAGAATTAAAAGAAATTTTATTATCGTAAATTAATTGAAATTCAATAGCATTTTTTTGGGGGAAGCGGTATATATGGTGACAAAAACATTTGATACTGAACAAAAATTAAATCAAATCATTTCATTACCTCAATTGAATAAAGAGTACTATCAAAACTTTATTCAGAGAGCAAAAGATATCCGAAATCAAATGAATGACAAATCTTTCCGTATTACAGTAGTTGGTGAATTTAGTGCAGGAAAGTCAACCTTTTTAAATGCATTAATCGGGAAAGATATTTTGCCTCATTCAGTTAATGAAACTACAGCAGCGGTTACATATATTAAGAACGTAAAGTCTAGCGATCCATTATGTAATAAAGTAATAGTTGAATTTTCTGGAGTAAAAGAATCAATTGTATTAGATATGCCAAAAGATTCAAAAGGATTAACCGAATATGTAACAACAATGGCCAAACAGTTAAATGTAGTTCAAGATGTAGCCTCTGTTACATTACATGTCGATTTTCCATATACAGATGAACCGATCATATTTATTGATACACCAGGTTTAAATGGTGTGGCGGAAGGACATTACGAACGAACGCGCTATGAAATTCAGCGAGCGCATACAAGTATTTACTTATTGCACACTAGAGGCTTATCACAATCGAATGTTCAAATGTATGAACTTTTAAAGCAGTACCAGACATCTTTTGTATTCGTTATTAATGCTATTGATACGTTAAAAGAGATTGAAGGTGAAACCACCGATTTAAAAATTTCCGAATTACGAAAGCAATTAGCTGACATTGGTGTGCAAAATGACTCAACGATTATAGGCGTCTCATCTTTGCTAGCTCTAACTGCAAAAGATCCAACGATTACACAATTATACGAAGACGACACAAATTCTATGACACATGAACGACGTCAATTACTATTAAAGAAATCGAATTTCGGTCAAGTTGAAACGGAAATTTGGAATCGTTTAACAAACAGTGAAAAAGTGAGATTAATGCAAAAAAATATTGAACAAAAAGTGCATGCGCTAATTAAAGATATTAAAACAGAATTCGAGGAACAGGTAGAAATTAATCAAGTAGAAATCGATGGAAAGCAATTACAAGAAATTGAGTTGCGGATGGAACTAGCTAATCAGTCGAAAAATGATAATCTTGATCATTTAAGTAATTTTACAGTGGCTAAAAAAGCTGATATTCGTGCGATACTCCTTGAACGTGTAAAAAAGGATTTAACAGATATTTATGAAAAGATACGAGCTAACGTTGAAAGTGAAATAGCTCATTATATGGAAATACAAGATAATCCTGAAAAGAATTTAGAGAAATTGCAAGAACATGTAGAAAAGGCAATCCATGGAGAAGAAAGAACTTTATCAGATGGATACATGCACATATTGACTGTGTTTTTAACAGAATTATATGAAAGTGCGGTACTGCGAATTGAAAGTCACTATCCCAAAATTTCTATTTCAAAGAAAAAAATTCACTTTACAGTCCAGTTAGAAAAATCTAACTTGGATAATATAAGTGCGCTTAAAAAGATTGAACAAACGGAAAAGAAGCTAAAACAGCTTCGAAATGAAGAATTTTCAGTTCTTGAAATACATAGCGAAGTAGAGCAACAGAAAAGCTATGCAAGACACGATGTTAATTCATTACAAGAAAATAAAATTTCCCTTCTTAATCAACGTCAACGTGAAATTCAAAGTTTAGGAAGGAGGCCTGATGTTGAACGACTTACAGAGTATTATGAAGTTGGAAAAGGTGGTCTCATTGGGTGGGCAGCCAGAATAACAAGACTAGGTGGATATGATACTAAGTCACGTACAATCAAGGACGACAGTAAACGACAATCTTGGGATCAGAAAGAGCAACAAATTCGCGATGAATATAGAAGTAAAGAAAATGACTTGATACGAACGATTAATGTTGCACAACAAAGGGCGCAAAAGTATGAAACGAGTGTGCTTGAAACGAATACTCGACTAAGACAATTAGAATTTAAGCTTGAGTCATTACATGCAGAACTTAACAGTTTACAGCGTGAGAAAAAGGAAATTTATGATCGTAACAAGCGTCTTTATTATTCACGTCAAGAAAAGGAAATTTTATATGCGTTGGAGCAGTATATAATGAATGACTTAACGAAATTTTACCGTCAAGAAATCGATACGATTTTGAACAAAGAAATTCCGAAAGTCGATGAAGGAATTGAAAAATATTACATTCAGTCATACAAAGCTTATATAGAAAAATTGCAAAGATTAAAAAAGCAGGTCGTTCAAAAAGCTAAACCACAGGAATTAACAGAGGCGCAAAAAAATTTAAAGCAAATAGTCGAAGCTTTAGCATAGGGGGATTTTGTCATGAATCAACATTTACAACAGCATCAAAAACGGAAAGAAACATTAAGGACGTTATTAAATCGTTCAATTCAATATTTTGATGGTATTGGGGAAGAAGGAAAAGTTTCGAGTCTAAATCAATTTTTAACAGATTTACAAAATGGAGATTTTTCTATTGTTATTGTAGGGGAGTTTAGTGCGGGTAAGTCTACATTTTTAAATGCTGTTATGGGTGATCGTTACTTGCCTTCTTTTACAAGTGAAACGACAGCAACAATTAACTTTTTAAAACATAAGACGAAATCACCAAATGGGCATACATTACAAATCGATTATAAAAATCCTTCGACACCGACAAAATTTTCAGAAGCGACGAAAGAAGCTATAGCTAAAAATGTATCGACATTAGGTGGCGATCAAGTAGTTCAAAATATTGAATCTGTAACGCTTTATCTAGATTCGCCATTACTGGAGCAAGGTATAACATTAGTGGATAGCCCAGGTTTAAATGGAGTTGCAAAAGGCCATGCAGAAGTTACAGAGCGTCAAATTGAACGTTCGCATGCATGTATCTACATGTTTGCTGCATCTCAACCAGGTTCAAAATCTGACTTTGAAGTACTTGCGAAGCTATCAGAACGATTTGACAATATATTTTTAGTGCTAAACCAAATTGACAAGGTTAAAAAATCGGAGGAAACTGTTGAATCTGTTGTAGGGCGTTTGCGTGAGAACTATTTAACATTCTTCCCAGACCATAAAATGCCTGAAATTTATCCCATTGCAGCTTATCCGGCTTTAGTTGCACGTACGAATGAGCAGTTAGAATATCCCGACAATTCTATGCAAAAAGACCATGATGAAGATGCGTGTATTCGCTTTTTACAGATTTCACGTATTGAATCATTTGAAGAACGGTTATGGAAGTTTGTAACAGACGGCGAAAAAACGGTTCAGGAACTACTTTCACCAAGTGAAAAGATCCATCATGAATTAGTAAAACGCAGCGCGGTGATTAAAGAAACACTAAATACGCTAGAAGATGCAAAAGGTACGGATGAGATTACTGCCCGTATTCAAGAGGTAGAGACTGATTTGCAAGCAATCAGGGAAAAATTAGAACAACAAAAAGACATAATTCAATCAGATATAAAAGAGCTTGTATTAGATTTAGAAAATAATGTAAAAGCACAGATTGAATTTTTACGTTCGAAATTAGGAGCGAAAATTCAGTCGTTTACAGATTTGGAAACGATTCCAATACAAATTGAACGGATTAATACACAGATCAATCGTGAATGTGAACAAATCGTTGAACAGCTAGACGAAGAATTCACTTCTTCTATTCGAAAAAAAATGAATATAAAATATAAAGAAATTGCAGTTTTAGCGAATAGTAAAATCGGACATTCCGATGAAGCTAAAAGCCCGATTCGTACAATCGAGTTTGAAGTAAATACCGATGTGCATGTAAATATGGATTCTTATGATAATAAGACTAAAGAAATCGAGCAAGAGATGGAAGCACTCCGCAAAAAATCAGATGATACTGAAATGAAAGCATTAGAAGCCCGGAAAGTAAGAAAGCAACTTGAAACATTAGATAAGCAATTGATAAATCTACAACAAGAAGAACAAATGAAAATAAACTTTTTAGGCACACGACCTAGTGGAGAACGACTTGAAATCAATGGAACTCGTAAAGAAAAACGTGGAGGACTTTTAGGTTTTGTTGGTGATTTACTGATAGGAAAACGTACAGTAGATGATACTCAAATTGAATATGACAATAGCGCTCAGGTTAAATATGATGAAGAACAGGAACGTTTACGCACCGAGATAAAAAATAGTAAAGATGCAATTGAGTCAGCGAAGAAAAATTTATATGAAAAGGAAAATGTAGACCCTGAAATTTATAGTTATGAGCAGCAAAAAATTCTTAAGCAACAGCAATATTTACAGCAGCAACGTGAAAAATACATTTCAGAATATAGTGACAAGATTCGAAAAGAACAACAAAAAGTATTGACTAATGTCCGATATGAATTTGAAGATTACCTGACAACAATCAGCCGCGACATTACGAGAATGTTTCGTTCAAATATCAAAGGCAAGGAAGAAATGATTGCTAAAATTATGATTCAAGCATTGGAACAACAATTTGAAAAACAGTCTATTGATAAGAAAAATGAGCTGCAACAGTTAATGGATATTTTACAATCTGGTGAAACCGAACGGGCAGAAAAGCATAAAGAGCTAGAACTAGAACAACTACAGTTAAAAGCAATTGCCAAGGACGTTAATGAATTTATTTCCGAAATGGAATCAATTCAAATTGACGTCATTGAGCAAGCTTCAAGTCAAGTTACTTCTATATAGTCAGGGGACATGGACATGCAACAGCAAATCAATCAATATATTGAAATTGGGGAATTATTGCAAGATGGAATTTCACTAGATAAGCTTTCAGTATTACAAGAAAAATTGGACGAGAAACACTTTTATATTCCGATTATTGGACAGTTTTCATCTGGTAAATCAAGCCTAATTAACAATTTAATTGGCCGTCGTATTTTACCGACGATGTTAAGTGAGTCGACAGCCTATACGACGTTTCTTTACTATGGTGAAACTGAATATGCTGAAATAGTAACAGATGATAAAACGATTCAATTTGAAGTTGAAAAGCTGATGAACTTAAGTCAACAAAATTTACAATCAGATACATCAATAAGTGAAATTTTAGGTATTCCACAGATGCACAATTCGGAAATAATTAATATTAATGTGTATTTACAGCATCCATTATTTAAAACAGGTATTGTTTTTATTGATACGCCGGGATTAAATACAATTATTTCAAACCATGAAAACCGTACGATAGATATTTTACCCAAAGCCCATGCCATCATGTATGTTATGGCGAAATCACTGACAGCAGCTGATGTTCGTTTAGTATCTATGATTGATCAAATGGGAATCGATTTGCTTTTTATCCGTACAAAAATTGATCAGTTGCGCAGAGATGAAAATGACACGCCGAAAAAAATTATGCAGCAAGACCAGCAACAGCTAGAAGAGGCAATTGGTCGACAAGCAACGTATTTCGGTGTGTCAAACGAGGAAGACTTATTAATATTTCCAAACTGGAAAACATTGCTGGATGAGTTTAATGATTTCTTGCAAGTACAATTTGTGCAAAATGTTGAAGATAAACGCAAACAAAGCATTAGACGCCAAATGCAGCAAATCAAATTGAAGTTTGAACAAAATTTAAATGAACGAAAGCAGCAGCTAGAAGTAAGCCGCAGTGTTACAGACTTGGATATTCAAAGAAAGATAGAAGAGTTGCAAGAAGATATTAGTTACGTTGACGAGCGTGTTCAAAAGCAGAAAAATAACTTTAGTTTGACATTTGAAGCCACGCAACAAGCGATTTTATCAACATATGATGGACAGTTTAAAGCAGCTGTTGAGAGCTTTGACCAGTCAATACGGCAATTCAATACGGTGGAAACTCTACAAAAAGCAGCGGAAGTACAGGGAGAGCAACAAATAACAAAAGTAGCAGAAGCGCTTAAAATAATCACAAATGATAAATTAAATGAGTTTTTACAAAAGTCTGCAGCGGATACGAATACAGCATTACAAAAAAATATTGAGATTTATTCGTTGGGAGACATGCCGAACATTCAGTTACAAGTCGAAGTGCCAACTGTGGATGATGTTTTTGTGCAGGGTGAATTCATTCAGGAAAAGCTTCAGAACAACTTGTCTGCGTATGAACAAGGCTTACAAGAAATTGAGCGAAAGCGTGCGCAAATGGAAGCTCAAGGCATAGAAATATCAGGTGAAATGCAAGAAGCGACAGGTAAAATAAATGAATTGGGTGCTTATGAAGCACAGTATGTTGAAAAGTATAATACCTCAACACAGGAGACGTTAAGTACAATAGGAAATGTAGTGGACTGGGCGATGGTATTTATTCCTGGTAAAGCATTTGCGACAGGTGCTACTAAGGCAGCCGGCATGATCAATAAAGTGGCAAAAGGGACAAAGTATGTTGAAAAGGTGGCCAAAGTTGCAGCGGCAGTTGAGAAAACAGGAAAAGTTTTAGCCAAAACTGATAAATTTAAAGATATTACAAAAATGGTTGAAACAGCACAAGATTCCCAAAAAGAATCCCGTAAAGAAAGTAAGTTTAATGTTCTGAACTTAATAACGGTAGAGTACTGGTTTGGTCAAGTTGGAAAAATGGTTGACGGGCCACCACAAATTGTAGAAGACAAACAATATAAGGACGCTTTCTTCCGTGAAAAAGCGGAAATTGAAGCGAAAATTGAACATGCCAAGCAATTAGAGCTATTACGTATGCAACAAGTAAATTTACTAGAAACATATGAGGAAAAATTGCGTGAAGAAAAGCGTCTCCAAGAAAAATACGAACAACAATTAAAGCTGCAAATGTATGAAGCCGAAAAACGGCATGAACAACAATTACGTGAACAGCAGGTTATTGCATATCGTCAGCAGCTAGTACGTAATTTTGAACAGCAGATGCAAAATTTATTAATAAGTTATCGTTCAAACGTACAAATGTATTTGGAACGTTTTATTATGCATATGCCAGCTATTATTTCAATGGATCTGCAAAAGCAACTGCATACACAAAAGCAACAATTAGTGCAATTAATTAAGACGCGTCAAAAAAATAAAGACGAACAACTGGCGTACGAAGTAAATTTGTTTAAATATATTCAAATTTTAAATAGTTAGGAGTTAGCTGATATGGATATGAAAGAAATATTGCCATATCAACGATCGCTATTTGTTTTAGGAGATGTTGGATCGGAGCGATATGCCCTATTTCGCAACTACTCTTCCAATAGTGCGAACTTAGAAAGGTTTTGGAATCCCGAAGAAGTGAATTTTAAACGAAGTACGTGGGTTTTGTTTTCTGCAGAGGAAGCACTTTGTTATGAATGGAAGGACAATGGCTTGCGTGACTTGAAAAGTGTAGTTGCAGGTGGAACATATTTTATTTCTGTTTCACCCGGGCAATTACCACTTAACGTAAAACTAGTTTTTCCACCGTATTCAACGTCTGAACATGAATTTAAACAATATTTTTATCAAAGTCAGCTCTTAGCAAGATCAAACACGTTTGTTTGGTTTGAAGGTTTTCCTTACGGTAAGGCGGATACAGTACAGCAGTTGCGTTATTTGCAGGATTTAGGCATTTCTCAATCTCAAATATCAATTGCTGTTACACAAATTAAACGCGAATTTGTCATTAGTGATATTGGTGATATAGATCTGGGTATTCTCAATGCTAGAAATTATTTTCTAGAAAAAGACTACCGCATACTAAAAGAACATGCCGACATTCCACTGCAACGTTCGCTATTATTAGAAGCGATACAGCATAAAACAAATTATTCTCAACAAATTGTATCAAGAAAAATAGATGTATTAGAGGACATACGTGCAAGTATTATTTTTATCAAAGATGACTTGCAATTTGCTTTAGAAAATGAGCAATGGGCAATGAAATTAGAAGATTGCTTTGCTTATGTATACGTTGAAAATAATCGGTTAATACTAAATGTTTGGATTGAACAGTTGAAAGAGCTTTATCATGAATTGCTCGTTACTATCTTGAAACGGGAATTACTGGACACTTATCATTTAAAACAAATTCAAAGCAAGACAAAAACAATAGAAGAATTGCAATCAATTGTTCAAGTAATATGGGATGAACTGGAACATCGGTTAAAAACAATACAAAAAGAACAAGTTTTAAATACATCATATACAGATCGAATAGAATATGAATTGAAAACGCGTCAGATGAAGAAGAAGTGCTACGAATTTTTAAATGACTCGATACAACGTCATTTACCACAAGAAATAACAGGTTATTTAGAAAATACCGTCCAACGTTATTTAGTATTAAGTTAGGAAGAGGATAAATATATGAATCTATTTCCATCGTTAGCAACATTCGTTTTAGTGGCTACATTAGCTTTCCCTTTATATGAAGGAACAACTGCTATTATTGTAGCGCTTGTGGCAGGAATTTCTGCTGGTTGTTTCGTCGCATTAGGTAAGCAGAAACAAGTTCAGCAAACAGAAAGGCAGCAACAGCAGTTCCACCAGATTATGCAGCAATCAACGCAGTCGATTGTAGACAGTTTAGCAAGTTATCAACAGCAATTGACGGAAAATGCATCTGATTTAGCTAAACAAACGAATGAGCAATTGATGTCTGTTTGGTCTGCAACACAGCAACAGTTAACGGAACAAACAAAGCAAATGGCAGACAAATCAACGGACTTGCTGTCAGAGTTAGCAGCACTGCAGCAACAACAAGATCAGCTTGCTAAAAATACAGCACAAAACTTGCAGCAATGGCTTGTTGAACAAAGTAAAATATCAACAGAAACATTTGCTGCAGTTCAGCAAGCACATCAGTCTTTGTTACAGACTACAGAGCAATCGAATAATCAGATTGAAGCATTGTGGAGCGAACATCAACAAAAGTATCTTCAGATTCGTGAACAAGAGCAGCAAACATTTAGTAATGTGTTAGCAGCTATAGAAGCAAAAGAAGCGGCTTACAGTCTACATTTAAATGAACAGCGTGATATTTTCAAAAATGCTCAGCAACAATTAAAAGAATTGTTACAAGCGCAAGCACAGCACTCACATGATGCATTATTAATTGCATGGAAAGAAACAGCCGAACAGCATTTACGACTACGGCAACAAGAGCATGCACATATTATGGACACACAACAAACTGTAACAAACTTAATCGATACGAACACAACCGCTTTAAACGATAAAATTATTACTGGATGGGAAACGACACGTCACTCATTAGTAGATTTACGAAAACTTGAAAATGAGCATTCAACTTCGTTATTGCAATCAGTTGAAAAAGCAAACGAAGCAATGTTAACGACGTTAGTTGACCAACGGCAAACATTTACATCGGCTCAATCATTCTGGGAAAATACGTACGAACAAATTAAAATGTACACGAATCAACTTGGGACACATGAAATAACCTTGGCTGCACATCACCAACAACTTATAGATACACAACAATCAATAAAAGATTCGATTGCATCAACTTTAGACAATACATTGAATCAGTATACAAATACACTTACTGCATCAAAAGAAAGTTTAGTGTCAGGTATTCAGGAGTTGAAAGATCAACGTGCGATATCACAGGAATCATTTGAAGAATTTTTAAATGAATTTTTAGAAGGTATTGAAAGTCAAGAAAAGCAAAGTACTAAATTTACCGAACAATTACAGTCTGAAGTTACGAATTTATTAGATGAATCGTCTAGTCAACTTGAGCGAGCAATCACACAAGCATCACGTACTTCAGATATGCACAGTGCGGCTATGAATGAATTATTGACAGATTCTAAAGGTGTAATTGAGCAAAATCAACATGTACTAAAATCATTAAATGCACAAACAGAAGAAACTAAAACTACTGCTAAAATGTTAGAACGTGCATTCAAAGAGATGACTAACTTAAATAAAAATGATATGGATATTTTACAACGCTTAATGAGGTAATTAAGATGAATATTAACGAATTAGAACTTAGTCAGGCAATGATAGTTGAAATGCTATTAGAGAAAAAAATTGAAGATTTTTTCGGTGATTCGGAAAATGAAATAATTATTTTCCAAGCAAGTATTTCAAAACAAAATTCTAAGCGAAATCAGATAGAAGCTATAGAAACTTTAATTCCTCTGATTCGTGGAAATATTGCAACTGGACACATAAAAAGGGCTTTAAAGTTAATGGTTGTTTTAGAATCTATGATGATTAGACTGAAAAATCAGAGGGAAAAATAAAGGAGATTTACAAAATGAAAATTGAAATTAAGAGAGTTACCTTGCCAAATGCTTGGTACGAAAATAAAATAGGTCAACAATACGAGGTTACTGGCCTTCATAACGAAGGGTTCAAAATAATGTATGATTATGATATAGAAAAAGTTTTTTTTTATATTAATGATGGAAGTTTGATCAAAGCTTCTGATTGCACCATCCAATCACCTGAAAGTATTTTTAGTTCTCTATTTTTAGAGTCCATACTGAAATTTTTTCAAATTGAAAATGGATTTAAAGATAAAAAAAATAAGCTAAAAATAGAACAATTATTGAGGTCAAGTAAACATATACTATTTGAAGAAGTATTATTAGTGGCAGATTGGGTAGGAGATACAAAATTTTTTAACAACGAAGAAGAAAGAATACAGTTTCTAGGTAAACTATTTAAATCTGTATCATCGTCTTCAAAGCCGTTATATTCAGTGAAAATTTTGTTAAACGAGGCTAATGGAAATTATAATCACGCATATAGGGAGTTACATAACATCATTAGTGTAAGTTCTAAAACAATATATAATTTGTTACCTTTTGAAAGCTTGCCACATAGAAATCATTCAGAGCCTTTATGGAAAAATGGACTTTCGGTACTTGAACTGCATCTTATTAGAAAAGCATATTCTCATTTTCATGTCACTATATTTAATAAATTTGGAAAAATTAAATGGAGTTTCTATAATTCTTTCAATTCTCAAAAACACCATTTTCCAGACGACATCATAAGTTCTTTCAAT
The DNA here is from genome assembly GCF_057369535.1 of Planococcus sp. RAB007_Raresut. Classification (NCBI taxonomy): domain Bacteria; kingdom Bacillati; phylum Bacillota; class Bacilli; order Caryophanales; family Caryophanaceae; genus Planococcus; species Planococcus sp. RAB007_Raresut. Next base: position 96,168 of record NZ_JBXYIF010000007.1, on the reverse strand, counting down.
GATGATTTATCAATGACAGTCGTTATTTGGAAAGAACTTACTTCTCAAGAGATGGATGAAATATTAGAAGAAAAAAGCCAACAACATAAAATTAAAGAAGATATAGCAAGAAAATCTATAATTGTTGTTAACAATAGAAATGAAGAAATAAAGGAGAAAATCATAGGAGCGATATTTACTTTGAATTGGAGGAAAAATGAAAGGTATTTAAAAAATAAAGAACTGAGTAATGAAAGTTTTAAAACTACAGAAGAACTTATGGTATCTCCAGGAAACGAATATATTGAGGCAGAGGTTGATACAGAAGATTATTCAGATGTATATGAATACTGGCAAAATCATTGATAGTACTCTTCTTGTATGAGAATAATAATCCATAAAATGTCTATAACAATGTTGAATAAAATACTTTAGAAGACCTTAAAGTGACTCGAGAAGTCATGTTATGGTCTTTTTTATTTTCAATAAAAGTCTACACAAAATAAATTTAAAATAGTCAGATTCATTAATAAATACTTAAAGAAAAAAAGAAAAAATATAAATATGGAAAATTTCTAAAAAATATATTTAACTAAATTCTCTTCATCTTTCTTGTAGTATAATTTTACTATTAAAGGAAATAAAGGAGTGGTTATAATGGATGGTAAAATCCTTGCAAATAGCTTAGTTTCATTAAAAGGAACAGATCTTAGAATGGTATATGCACTGTTATGTAAAACAAATATAGGACATCTCTTATCTTCCAAAACTAAAGATATTTTTTCAAAAGAAGAGCAAGACCACTTTACAATTCATTTAGAAAAAGAAGTAATCACACTTGAAGCAGAAGCTGATGAAACATTGCAAGTCAATTTATTACTTGAATTAACGAAGTTATTAAAAATTCGTGGTACTAAATATACGGTTGAAAAAGAAATTGAAGATCAATGCTCTGCTATAGTGAACGATGTTTACCAGCAGTATCAAAAGCAAGACAAGCAATTTCGCTCTTTCACTACCAATCAATCTGATTCGACAAAGTTACAGCAAATAATTAATTTTCAGATGAGAAAAATATTTAACGAGTTAGATGATAGTTTTCAAGATTTTTCAATAGAGGATCAAACAAAGTTTGCCATTCAGGTAAACGAATATATTCAGAGTTTACCAGAAGAAAAGCAAACAAAAATTAAAGAAAAGCTTGGAATAAATGATCTTACGGATGAGATGGTTCGTAAAACGATTGCAACTAGTGGGACAAGTATTGTATTTGCAATTATTGTCGAAGTAAGCGGATTTGCTTTCTATACAACAGCTACTTCTTTATTAGCCACATTTGCTGGATTATTTGGTATAACTTTACCTTTTGGAATATACACAGGATTAACCTCCACAATTGCAGTAGTTGCTAGCCCATTCTTTATAATTCCTCTATTGCTTGGAGGAGGGGTTGTTCTTATTAACTATCAAAATAATTCATTAAAGAAGAAATTACTACCGATTATAATTATGCAAATCGCTCTTCCCTATATGAGTAATGGAAGCAATAACTTATCTTTCACTAATTTTATCAAAGAGTGGGAGAAACGTTATAACCACTATAGTGATTTATGTAAAGAGTTGAAAGATACAGAGATTGAACAACGCGCTAAAACTAGTGATATCAATCTAATAAATCAAGAAATTAAAAAAAGTGAAAGAATGATTCAACAAGAAAAAGAAAATATTAGACTTGAAAAAGAAAATATACAAATTTCTTTAAAGGATTCAAATCTCGAATCTTTATCCATTTCTATTCCTTTTGCGTTACATAAAAACGAATATAAGGAACTTTCAAACAAAATTATCAATCTAAAAGCTTCTAAGGTTAGCAGAGAAAATGAAAATGGTTTTTTTTCATACATAGGCAAACGTGTAACAAATCTTGCCACTACTTTAGATATAGCAGATGTAGAAAAAAAGAGAACTTTATTATTAAAAGAAATGGTTGAAGATGTTTTACATTCAAATAGTAATTTCAAAGAGACAGAAAGAGAAAATATTAAAAACAAAGAAAAAAATATAAAAGATTTAACCATTCAAAAAAACGGAAAAGTAAAAGATCGAGATAATCTAAAAGGCGTTTTAGCGGTTTTGAGCCAAAATAACATATCTGTTACCCAGGAAATTAAACAATACGAAAAAGAAAATTATGGCATGGCCGATCTAAAAACTATTTAGCCAGTCGAAAAAGAGGAGTAAGGTATGAATATTTCAAATAGAGACTTTTGGAATTATTGGAAAAAGGGAGAGTATGAAAAAGCTTTGTCTTGTAATGTAGAGGAGGAACAAAAGCAGGAGAACAGATTGCAAACTATGCTTTTTGGAAATCCTGAACAATTGAAACAAACAGGGGCGATTGTGACAATTAGTGTCGGAGAATTTATTTATGATTACGTCATGATAAATCCTAGCGTAGTTAAAGGCATGGATTTTGCAAGAACTGAAGATTTTTCTTCTCTTTTTACACTTAGCCAATTTTCTAGTGGAATTGATACTTCTGTGATCACTGGAGACATCGCACAGCTACAGGGATATGTTGCAGAACAAATGATTGCTGCCGAGTTACAGGCTAAAGGTCATGAAGTAGAGTTTCCGCAAACTTCAAACAACCCTGGATGGGACTTATTAATTGATGGGCAGCCTTTTCAAGTAAAGAGTTTAGCGGATCCTCAAGGTGTAAGAGAACATCTTAATACATACCCAGACATACCGGTATATGTTAATGAAGAGCTTGCACCTCATTTTGAAGGCAATCCTAATGTGTATATATCAAACACTTCTAGAGAAGATGTTTTAGAAGCAACATCTTCAACCTTGTCTCATGCTGGAGATCTCTTAGATTTCGAAATTCCTTGGATTGCAGCAGGAGTTAGTTCAGTATCCAATATCAAGCGAGTATGGAAAGATGAAGTTTTGATTAATCATGCAGTTTTTAATGTTGTGAGTGATACATCGTCTAGAGTTATGCTAGGAGCGCTTGGACAAAAAGCGGGAATAGTTTTTGGAACTATGATATTCGGCCCTGCAGGAGGAGTTACTGGTGCAATGCTGGGTGCATACATGGGGACAAGCCAAGGTGGACGACTCTCGACTGGCATTAAACGAACTTTTTATAAAAAACATGAGTATGAATTGGTTGAGAATATGAACGAGTTACTACTAAAAGTGATTACTCAAATCGATGCCAAGATACTTATTAAGAAGAAAAAAATAGATGATATAAAAAGAGAATTAATTGATTCAGATGCCAATAATAAAGTTAAAGCGGAAATAGACCATCAATTTCATAAAGAGAAAGCTTATCTAATAAATAAAAAAGAAGAGCTTATAGCAATTACCTTAGCATTAAAAAACAAGTCTGTATCCATTCTAGATATACTTCCGAATACAATGGCAACCATTGTAAAAACTAAAGTTCATCCAGTCCACTATCAAAACGAATTAAAATTACTCCAGCAAAAATCCAGTAATTATTTGAAGAGAATATAATCTATTCATTAAATTAATACTTTTAAATTACTAAGCGGAACGCTCATGATATATCGACTGAAAATTTAAATAGATGTTGAGAAGCGAGATAAGAAAAAGGAGTTGGGTAAGTGGAAAATACAATAACGTTAAAAACAGTTAATGAATTATTAGAATCTGCCTCATTTTTCATACCATCCTATCAAAGAGGATATCGATGGGATAAACAACAAGTTCTAAATTTACTTGATGACATTTATGATTTCATGGTAAATGCAGGTACTGGATCGTCAGAGTTTTATTGCTTACAACCAGTAGTAGTCAGGAACTCTGAAAAAGAAGACAATGGTCTACCTCTCTATGAAGTGATAGATGGACAACAACGTTTAACGACAATTGCTTTAATTTTAATTTATCTAAATGAAGAGCCTTATAAACTCACTTACGAGACTCGCCTAGATAGTAATAACTTTTTAAAGAATATCCAACAAGAGATTAATGAAGGAAATGATTTGAAAAATATCGATTTCCACTTTTTTAAACAAGCTTTCTTAACCATTGGTGAATGGTTTCAACAACCTAGAGAAAATCGTCGTACATTAAAAAACAAATTTTTAATTGCTTTAGGAGAAACGGTAAAAGTCATCTGGTACGAAGTTGAACCGCATGTAGAGGTTCGAGAAGTCTTTAGCCGCTTGAACATTGGCAAAATTCCTTTGACAAATGCTGAACTGATTAAAGCATTAATTCTATCGAATACACCAGAAAATCAGAGATTTGAACTTGCTAGTGAATGGGATCAAATAGAGCGGAAACTTCGTCAAGATCGTTTATGGTATTTTATTCAACCTTCCAAAATCTACACAAATCGGATTGAGTTTTTATTTGATATCTATACAAAAAATGTCACTAGCAGTCATCATGATCCATTCTATACTTTTTATCAGATGGCTAAAGAAGAAAGTTTTGAAAGAGTTTGGCTAACGATAAAATCATACTTAGCAAGGTTTGAGGAGTGGTATGAAGATAAAGAATTATATCACTTACTTGGCTATTTAACGCAGTATAAATCGATTACGATTTATATGGATTTATATGATAGTAAAGACATTCTTGAAAAACAAGATTTTCGTCGCAAATTAAAAAAAGACATCAATAAAGAAATCGATGCTACTAGATTAGAAGATTTGTACTACGGAGGACCAGACAATATAAAAATAAAAAAGGTATTACTACTCTTCAATATTATTACAACATTAAAACAAAAAAACGATGAAGCCAGATTTCCTTATGATCGTTATGTAAAAGAACGTTGGAGTATTGAACATATACATGCTCAGAATACAGAAGGTCTTAATACGAAAGAGCAATGGTTAGCGTGGATTAAAGACGCAGTATATGTACTAAATCAATTAGAAAAAATAAGTCCGGAATTATCATATACAGAGCTTATTGAATCTCTTGAGAGTAACCTAAAAGAAAACATCACTAAAGAAAAGTTTACAGAACTTTTTGAGGCAGTGTTGGAAGCGACAGAAGATCAATTCGGGTCGAATATTCATGGATTAGAAAATCTTGTATTACTAGATAGGGATACAAATAGTGCGCTTAGCAATCATTTCTATCCGATTAAATACATGAAATTGAAAGAATACGATAAACAAGGAAGCTTTATTCCTTTATGCACGCGTAATACATTTATGAAATACTACAGTAAAGAGGTAGATAATTTTCAGCTTTGGTCAGAGCAGGACGGAAATGATTACATCGAGGCTATTAGAGAAGCTTTGAATTCGTTTTGATTTTATTATTTGGAGGAATATAATGAAAACATTTTGGGAGTTACTTGAGAATTATCAGATAAAAATTCCAATTATACAACGAGATTACGCCCATGGGCGTAAAGACGAGCATTCAAAAGATGTTCGTAATCTTTTATTGGACCATCTAAAAGAGGCTTTGGAAGGGAATCGTCATGTTGATTTTGACTTCGTATATGGCACGGTAGATTTAGATGGCAATGAAAGAATACTCTTACCAATTGACGGACAACAACGATTAACAACTTTATTTCTTTTGCATTGGTATGTGAATATAAAAGAAAGTGCGAATTTAGACAGCGTTTTAATGAAATTCTCCTATGAAACAAGAGTCAGTTCAAGAGACTTTATTAGAGCGTTAGTGGAGAATCCTCCTCTTTATGAAGATATACAAAATCAGTCTCTTTCCAATATCCTTATTGACAAAAAATGGTTTCATTCTCACTGGCTATTAGATCCAACAGTACAGGGAATACTTGTAATGCTTGATGCGATCCATATTAAATTCGCAAATCTTAAGGGTGAAGTAGCTCCGCTCCTAACAAGTGAGCAATCCCCTATCACTTTTAACTTTTTGGAATTAGAAAAGTTTGGATTAGGCGATGATTTATACATTAAAATGAATGCCCGTGGAAAATCTTTATCTACTTTTGAAAATTTCAAGGCTCAATTCGAGAAAATTTTAGAAGAAGCAGGATTTGCAGCAAAAAGCAAAGATTTCTCTTTAATGTTAGAAAAAGATTGGACTGATTTGTTATGGGAGTACAGAGCTGCTGATTTCACCATCGATCAATCTTTTGTGGAGTTATTTAGTTTTCTCACATCTTCTGTTGCAATCAAGGAAAAAACGCTTAAGAATCCACGGATTTTTTCAGAACCTTTTGTTAGGCCAGAAGAGTTAAAGCGGATTTATTCAGAAAAAGAAAATGTTGAATTTCTTTTTGCTTCTCTATCATTATGGAAAAGTAAAGAAGAAATAAACAAATACTTTAATTTCATTTCTAAGAATATCTCCTTATTCTCTGCAGATACGCAGATTTTCGATACTTGTGTTAGTCGAGAATCGAATCTTAATTTAGTAGAACGTATATATTTATATACAATAATTCAAAAAAAATTAAACGGCCAGGAATTGGATGTAGTAGATACCTTACGTGTTATACGGAATTTGGTACAGAGAATTCGCCAAATAAACAATGGACAAATCAATAGTAACTTAAGATATGATACACTCGGACCAATCTTCCGCACTATTGATCAATTAATCGCAACTGGCAAGCCTATATATAATGCAATCCTGACGTTTGATAGCGTAGAGGGATTCGCAGATTCTAGTTGGAAACAGGAACGAGAGAAGGCAGAATTTATAAGTAAGCATCCAGAATTCAAAAAATTGTTATGGGAATTAGAAGATATATATGTGTTTAAAGGTGCAGTACATCAATTGCTGCCGATATTTAAACGCTATCCTAACGAAACAGTAAAGTTTGCTAAGGCACTACTAAAACTTCCAGATTCCTTGATTGCTAGAGCCATGTTAACTATTGACGATTATGCCGTTCGTATTGGTTGGAGCAACTTAGGGCCACGATTTGTATTTGGAGGAAGTTACTATAAGGAATTTATATGGACCAATAATGACTTAACCGATATTTTTACGCAAACTTTTGAGCTTCTTATCGCAGCACCTGATTCCTCTGTTGAAGAAAAATTAAACTATATAATTGACAATAATAATACCTGGCAAAAAAATCATTGGGCTTATTATTTTGTTAAATACCCAGCGATACTAAAAGGAAGTAAGTTGTTATTTGCATATGAAGATGAAAATACATATGCTATTGAACGTTTGTCAGGTGTAAATCTTCAAGCAGAACATATTAACCCGTTTTATGCTGCTGTTATCGAAGAAATTCATGATGAAGAGATTTGCTCTTATGCTTATTCTACTGTTCGTCTAAGTGACAAGAGTAGTTTAGTAACAAGCTTTAATGTAGAGCTTGATATTTCAACCGGAAAATGGAAAAGTACTGGTGATGATGGAATTACGAAGGAATTAACAAAGTATGATGAAACTTTACAAGAGAGCGATCTAGTTCAGAGAGGCGTTACTTTAGTGCGGTACGCTCATAAAATTTTTAAGTCAGCTCCTGTTACTAAGTAAATGCTTAGAGGTTATTTAGTTAGCGTTTTACAAATCTTCTCAAATTAAAATTAGAAACTGACAACAATAAGAGAGTGCGGAAATTACCATTACCGCACTCTTTATACCAAGTGTATTAATCTATAAAATTGAAGTATATAAATTGTCCGATTCAAAAATCTTAATATGTGGGACGGAGAGATATTAAATGCTGACATTTACAGCCTTTGATGTTATTGAAGGAGATGCTTTTCTACTTGAAAAGGATGAGAAGAAAATATTAGTAGATGGAGGAAAAGATAGTAGAAATAATTTTGTTGAAAAATTTTCTAGGACTAGAATCGAACAGTTGGATTTAATAGTATGTACTCATGCCGATGCTGATCACACTGAAGGTATTATAAACTTATTGCGTTCAAGTGTTAAATTGACTTGCAAAGAAATCTGGATACCGGCTAAATGGCAGCGATATATTGATAGAATCAAAGATGACAGGATGAAGTTTATATTAGATTTGACTCAAGAGATTCAGTCTGATTCAAATGGTAAAAGTCATGTTGAATTAGTTGAGAATACAGAGAGAACTTTTGAATCAAAAACAAAAGATAAATTGTTTGAAGACAGTGCGACAATAAAGGGGAATTTTGATTCAATCGCATATTGTCGAGAAATAAAAGAATGTATGGATTATGTAGAAACTAGTCCCAAGCAATTTGAGACATACTTACTGAGTCAGCTTGAGCCTGGAAAAATAATTAAAGGTCTAAACAATATGAGTATTATAGATGGAAAATTAGTTTTACATCTACATGATACATACGAACTTACAGATTCTCAGTTTGATGATTTTCGAGAGGCTTTGGAAAAGTACGGTAAGCTAGAAGCATTGTTAGATGAAGTAATTAAAAAAAAGATTAAAATATCATGGCTTGAATTAGTTGAAGATCCAATGACTAAAGAAAACTTCGATGCTTATGATGAACAAGGGTTGTTAACTCCCTTATGTCATCGCAAAGTAGCTACTTATACCCGCAAAGGATTATCTGAATCTCTTTTGGAAATGCTCCCTAAACACGATCCTAATAAAACAAGTCTAGTTTTAGCTTCGAAAGAAACAAAAAAAAATCCACTTATAATATTTTCATCAGATTCTGATTTTGAAAAGATTGAATTTGTTCCTAGTGCAGAAAATATGTTAATAACTGTTGCGCATCATGGTTCGGAATCGAACAAAGAGGCTATAAACAAATGCATTAATACATCTAATGGTAAAAATCCAATATTTATTCGAGGGGATAGTTATCGTATTAGAATGTCGAAAGCATTTATTAAAAGTGTTCGAAGTTTAGGAAAGACTTACTGTACTAGATGTAGAAGATGGAACATTAATTCACGTGGTGGTACGTGTTCTAGTGAGTACCAACTTATCTCACTAAGTTATAATTCGGGTTGGAAAAGTGTAGGAAATAAAAAGCTAACTCCTTGTATATGTGAAAATAAATTAAAGTGATAAAATAAATATTTTATAATAAGCACTAAAGGAATAATTCAACATTAATATGAGTTCTAAAATAACCATTACCTCAATCTATCTTATTCTAATAAAAATTTTAATGGAATAAATAACGCGCTCTAAACGGAACTAGGAGACACCCAAAATATAATAGGGTGTTAAATTTAGTTTTGAAAATGTAGGTTAAGTAAGATGTTAGATGTAAGAAGGACAACGTAATTAGCGTTGTCCTTTTTGCATTTTCTAAAATATCACATACCACATCGGAATAGATTGAACTAATTTAGTAATAAAAGATAATAATAAAAAAAATTTAATTGAATAAAAAAATGAAAATACCTAGAAATTAAGATTTTTGAAGATATGATGTACTAAGTAAAAAGCCTCTTTCTTATATTTTTGATAATTTTGCGCTTTGAGATGAACAGTGTTGTTAAGATAGAATACTGTATTACGTAGAAGAAAATGATTACCGCGTCAATATGCCGACAAAGGAATTTGATAATTTTGAAAACCGTAATAAAAGGAAAAGACAGCTTTTTATAAAAATCATAATGGAAAAGGAGAACAAGATGGAAAATATAATCATTAAAAAGGGAAAAGGCAGATCAAGAATTGAGGTGAAGCCAAATGAAGTTGAGATGTTAATAATTCTTGAGAGGCAGCATCTATTATCAACCAGTCAATTATTTCGATACTATACTGAATTATGTTTTGGTAAAAGTCATTCCTATGCATTTAAAAATAGAATGAGAAAGTTTGAAGATTTTAAGCTCATTAAATCAGCTAAATTTGCGGAAGGATTTGATGGTGATAGGTTTAAGTATTACACACTGGGATCTGCGGGTATTGAGCTATTGCAAGAAAAAGGTCATTTACCTGATAACTATAACAAGAATAGAATGTACCCACTTTTAAATAAGAAAAATGTCCAGCATTTTCTTATGACACAAGAAGTTGTTTTAAGAGTTATGTTGCGTGGAATGGCAAGATTGTCTATGCCTAGGTATGAAGCAAAGGGACTATCATTAAAAATGATATCTTTATCTCCTGCTGAACATCCTTACGATAGATGGGTACCAAAAGGGAATGGAACATTCAACAGAATTAATAAAGGAGCTGCACATGCAAGAGCAGCAAACTATACGAGGAGTTCTAGTTCTAAAAGTGAAATGGGATACACCTCTACGATGATAAAACCCGACTGGATTATGAAAAGAACTTTTGAAGGAACAGGAAATAAACCAAGAGTCGTTAATATTGAACTTGATACAGGGACAGAACAATGGCCGCAAATAATAGATAAAGTCTGGAGATACTGTTATGTTGCAGAGGAAAATAAAGATACTAATCATGTAGTGGTAATCGTGATGCCAGACGAAACTTATTCGTTAAGAAATAAATATGGAGATAGAAGCCAAAGATTACAGAATATGAATAACAGTTTAAACAGTGACACTAAGCTTCAAGAGAGGATAAAAGAAGTTAGGTTGCAGGTGCGTTTTGCATCTTTAAAAAAAATCGACCATTTAATTGCTAGCTTTTTAGAGCCGGAGATTTTTAGGGAAGATTAAATAAAAGTTAATAATCATAAGGGAAATCCCCAATTTTGTCTGCAAAAAGCTGCTTAAAGCTGCTTTACATGCAGACTAAAATTGGGGATTTTCTGTATTAAAAAGGAGAGTTAATAATGAAAAAGAATAATCCTAAGAGAGCCATTATTAAAGAGGAATTAGTTAAACTAACCGGTAATCATACTTTAGCTATTACATTGAATCAGTTATTGTATTGGTCTTTAAGAATTAAGGATAAAGAAGAATTCATTCGGGAAGAAGTAGAACAGAAGCTTTGTACGGAAAGAAGTATAAAGTATGGCTGGATATATAAAACTTCTGAAGAACTATCCCAGGAAGTTATGCTCGGGAGTCAGACAACGGTGAGAAGATATTTAAAAGAATTGGTCAAATGTGAGTTTATTTTCGAAAGAAGAAATCCTAACCCAAAATACCGGTACGATAAAACTTATCAGTATCGAGTTAACTTAAATAAAATCAGGATGGAATTAAAAACACTGGGATACGAGTTAAATGATTTTGACACTTATTACAATGAAAAAGAATATATTAGTAGGACGGATCATCAAAATGCCCACCCGTATAAGCAAAATGAACATACGAGTAATCATTCTGTTTATACGGTGAATCAAAATGAAGCAGCAATACCAGAGATTACTTCAAAGAATACTTCAAAAAATATATCCAAATTTCTATCTGGTGAAGATGTGATTAAAAAAAATAAAGAAAAGATTGATCTTAAAAAAGTCGGAGAAATAACTGAATATTATTTAGAAAAAAGCAATAAGTTTTATCTTACAAGTAAAGAAGAGGCTGCAATAAAGCAAGTGGCGCTGCTGGAATTGTCTTTTTCACAGTTAAAAGATTTATTCGATAAATGTTACGAGAACTTTCAAGAAAAGCATGCAGGTGAATCAATACGCTCTTTCACTTATCTTGCTAACTATGTTCTTAGGGAGTACAAGAATAAAAATACATCAACTTTAAGTTCTAATAAAAAACAGGGGGTAAAAAAACGTGAAAGTTTTACAAGACGGACTAAACCAAATAATTGAGAATCTGCGCGAAAGATATGGAGAAAGTGAACCAGGCATTTATACCAAGCCATCAGAAAGATGTGCTTACAATAAATGTGACGGTTCCGGCTTTATTCTATTACTTGATGAAAATAAAAACACAGTTATGCGAGAATGTAATTGCAACAAGCGAAAGGAAATAGATATTAAACTTAAAACTGCTAAAATTCCAGAAAAATTTCTGAACTGCACAGTAGCTGATTTTTCAATAGATGTATATGAGGAGGAGGAAGATAGAGAGATAGCCAAACTAGCAAAACAGATAGCTTCAAAGTTTGTTGAAAACTATGAAATATGCAAGCAGCGAGGAAAAGGGCTTTATTTTTACAGTCAAGTAACAGGCAGCGGAAAAAGCAGATTGGCAATAAGTGTTGGTAATGATTTAGTAGAGCGGTTAAATATTGATCTACTATATATTTCGTCTGCAAATGCGATATTTGAACTCCAGAATAGTTTCGACGGCAAAAGTGAGCATACAGCCCAACAAATTTTAAATCGATATCAAAAAGTAGAATTGCTTATAATTGATGACTTAGGAGTTGAGAATAATTCTGTCTGGTCAGAAGGGATTATCACGCAAATATTAGAAGAACGTATGAATAATCGTAAGTTAACTATCATTACTTCAAATATAGAAATTGAGGAATTATCGCTAACATATAAGAAGGGAAGAATAAAAAGCAGAATAGATTATATGACTTTTCCAATAGACATGCCAGAGGAAGATGTTCGTGAAAAGGCGTCTATTGAAAAAAACACCAAACTTTTTAACGAATTATTTGATGTTTAAATCAGTCCTGTAAGTGGTTCATTAAAGGAATTCCTATGGTTTTAATCAAATCTTGTATTTGCAAAAAGGTGTCTCCATAAAATATTGGTAATTTCCAATATAAAAGGAGGCGCCTTTTGTTACGTTTTACTAAAGGTATACATAACAGAAAAACACTGCCAAAAAGCTCATAGAGCTACTAGAAGTCTTAGTTAGGAATATGGAGCAATATTTGAAGGAATATGGCCTTAGTTAGCCTTAAAGCGGCTTTTCAAGTTGCTTCTTTCCCTTAAAGCATAATTTATAACAACTCTTTAAAATTAGCCGCTTCTTGCAAAAATTAAAGCTGCTCCTTGGTTTCAGTATTTTCTGCAACAATGGCGAGGTTTGAGTTTGCCACCAGCTCGATAGTTACCCTCGCCCTTGTGTCTCATGAGAATAAACTACACCAGAACAATCCAAGCCAATTCATGATGTTTCATATTAAGAGAAGACTTCATAAAGATTGCTTTCCTACTTAGTAAATGCAAAATTATTCGTGGTAGATTCATCGAGTGAATAATTCATGTAAAGACGTAAGGACTAATGAAAGCCCCACTAATAGTTACTAATAGTAGACACTATAAAAAAGCCCAATATGAAAGGCTTCTAGCTAGATTTATTAAGTTTAAAATTCGCAAAAGGAATATCGTAACTAATAAAAGAATCAACGTTAGTAACTAATACTAGTTACTAATAGGATATTTAGTAGTCAATTCAAGAATAAAAAGATATTAAAACTAAAAATAATGCATTTAAAGATAATAATCCTTCTGAAAATCATTATTAGTAACTAATATAGGTACTGATATTAGTTACTACAAAAAAGCCTAATCTGAAAGGCTTTTTGCTAGAACTCTAAGAAGATGAATAATGAAAAATAACATAGTAACTATTAGAGGTGTCAACATTAGTATCTAATATTGATAACGAACGAAATTTCCTGGAACGAACTTGAAAAGTAAATACGCCATTCATCGCAGGTATAAATAGGAAATGTCAAAGAGAAGGGTCATTTTGAATATTGACCCACTTCTATTTTTAGGATTTCGAAGAACTTCTTCTAGTTTAATTGGTAACAATACTGCAGGAGTATATATCAAATAGGTAAATTAAAATTGCTATTAAAAAATTCGGATCTTTACCTCGTTACGTCTCCTTCGATTACAGTCAATATAACAATAAGTCAGATTTATTAAGAACATAATTCTTGTTAATTTACTCGAGATAGAGTGTATAGAATTACTTACTCTACAAAACTCCGATATCCTCATACTTAAAGAATGATTTACTGAAACAAATTCAAATCCGTAACTTTTTCAAAAAAAAATTTTTCAAACGGAAAGCAATGTATTGTTCCGAAGTAATGTAGTTTGCATGGTCCTGAATAATAGTTTTAACAATGAAATAAAACCTGTTACTTAGAACGTCTGTATTACTTAGTGTTTTAATCACCGAAGTAGTAGGTTACTTAGAAGGCGAACAATATAACAAAAAAACAGTAGGAATATGAGGTAAGAAATTTTTATCTTCTGGTTTCAGAATGAGAGTTGCAAATGAAGAGAAATATGATCTTAAAAGTATAAATATTTTTGAAAAAAGTTAGCTGAACATCGATAAGAATTATTAAGCTGCCAAAGAATATTAATTAAATCGAATCTAAGGTTCAACGAAATCTGAAAGGATTTTATATTTAGTAGCAACAAAAATGAATTGTTTAGGCAGTGCAGCAAGCCGTGTAAAAATATTTACTTCCCATACAGATAATGATAATTAAGGACGGTAATAAGAAGTTTTTATAGTTATCCATCAGTCTATTTGTAATAGCACTAATAAAATTATTTAGAGTAAGGAAATAAAAGAATATAGAGGCCTTTCTTTTGCTCTATAGTTAGAGAAGCAATAGCCGAATGCAATAATGAATCCAAATCACCATTAATTTCGGCGGAACTTGCTGCAGATAATTCTACGTTAGGATTTAAAAATTCTTTTTTTCCTTCTAATTTTAAAAAGAATTCACTTACGGAAATGTCTAATCCTTCACAGATGTTTGTTAGAACAGAAATGGACAACTCCTGTGTACCGTTTTCTATTCTAGAGAGGGAAGATTGAGCCATGTTAATTTTTTTTGCAAACTCAATTAATTTAATGTTTTTTTCTTTCCTATATTCTTTAATAAGTTTTCCAGCAATAAGGTTATCCATTTTATATTCCTTCCTGAAAATAAAAATTTTAATCTAAACTATTTTAATTTTATTCGAATTACTATAACTGATTCTATCGCATTATTTATTGATTTTACAAATACCCAAAGGTAATATAAGATATAATTATTCCTTTTAAAGGAATATTGATTTTAAAGGAATAAAGAAGGAGGACGTATGATGGTTAAAGGATTTCAGCAGGTAATGGAAGAGTTAGTACAGAGAAGGATAGAAGAAATTATTAATAGTACTGAATTTATTTCAATATCTGAAGCGATTGAACACGACTTGGAAGAGAAACTCAAACAGCTAGCCCAATTAGCTGATGATGTGGACAAGTTGACCCTTATAAGTGACTTCAAAGACAATATCTTTGAACAAGTTTATCTACAAAGCACTATTGCCTACAAAACTGCCTTTAATGACGCTTTGATATTTGCGGTTGACACTTTGATGGCGCCAAAAAAAATATAGTTTGAAAGGGGAAGAGGGATAAATGGAAGTTTTCGATGGAAGACTATATATTGATGTGTCAACTTTGGTAGAGTGTTCAGAAGGAGAAGATATGAAAAACAAAGCTCATGAGAACTTTACATCTGAACTATTTACAGAATTAAGAATTCTGTTAGGGAATAGAGGTTATATGACCGGAATTATTGGCGTGAATTTAGAGCATGTGGAATCATCAACGGAAAATGATGTAAAGCTCATTAAATCTGAGGTGGATCAAGCAAAGCTTCAAATAAACAGTGTATATAATAAAGCTAATGACTTTACATGCGAGATAGATTAAAGATAACGAGATGTTAATGTAAACATCTAAAGACCGAAATCTTTAATTATAATTTGTGTGGATTATATTAATTTCAATAAAGAAAGCAGAGAGAAAATGATCAGCTTAATTGTTTTGCCCATGAATTTTTTCAACAGATCTTTAAGTATCGAAGAGTTAGAATTGGAATTAGACTACTATATGCTTGTACAGTTAAATGACAATGGTTATGTAGCAATCGAAATTCTTGATAAGAGGATGGCTGAGGATTTAAAAAATCTTAAAGAAGAAGAAAAATTTTACGTACCTACTGTTATAGTTTTTAAATACAGAGATAAGGAAATTAGTAAAACTGATTTATTCGTTTATATATATCTTTGCTTACTAGCCTTTTCGATTGATGACAGTAAAGTAAAACCGCTAAAAAAGGAAATATCCCGTAAACTAGGAAAAAGAAAAACAGAAATTGAAGAATCATTAAACAACCTTGTAACAGTCGGTAAAGTTTTTCTGGATCGAAAAAATAGTGGATACTACATTATTGACGAATTAGCCAATCCGATGAAAGTTTATGAGTTGGAAGCTCATCTAAGAAGAGAGAAGAATTAGAATAATCCTCTCAGAATTGTGAAGTAGTACATTCAAATATCTGATATATAAATGAGTCATTCGAAATTTGGACAACGTTAAGTTGTACCTTATATTGAATGGCTTTTTTTTTAATAGTTAAGTACCAGTTAAACCATTCCAGATAGAGCTATTCTAAGCATTGAAGGAACAAATGTGGAATGTGTATTGCAGGCCGCTTCATTTACGAGAGGGAGCTACAAAATAAGAGATGGAATATTTCCCGCCCCTTATTTTATTTAGATTAGAATTTTATTGGTTTTTAAAAACCGAGTCTAATTTTCGATATTAAACTCTTTTGCTATATCTCATAGGTAAAATAAGATTAACTATATAGGTCTTATTGTGAAACCCTTTAAACATTGGTAAAATTAGGTTTATCATACGTTGAAGAGTATTAACAGAAAGAGGGAATTTAAATGTCTACAGCAAATATTGGTTTTGAAGAAAAATTATGGTCAATGGCAGATAAGCTCCGTGGCAGCATGGACGCTTCTGAATATAAAAATGTGGTATTGGGGCTTCTATTCCTTAAATATGTTTCGGATTCTTTTGAAGAGAAATATGAAGAACTTACGCAAGACGAATGGGCAGATCCGGAAGATAAAGACGAGTACCTAGCAGAGAATATTTTCTGGGTGCCGAAAGAAGCTCGTTGGACTTACATTAAAGAAAACGCTAAAAAACCTGAAATTGGTCAGATTATAGATAATGCAATGATTGCTACTGAAAAAGAGAATGAATCCTTGCGGGGGGTTTTGCCGAAAGACTATGCACGTCCGGCTCTCGATAAAACAAGACTTGGAGAAACAATCGATTTGTTCTCGTTTAAAATCGGAGATAAAGAAAGTCGCTCCAAAGATATGTTGGGCCGTGTCTATGAATACTTTCTCTCTAAATTTGCAAGCGCAGAAGGGAAAAATGGTGGGGAATTTTATACGCCAAGTTCTGTAGTTAAGTTACTTGTACAGATGTTGGAACCGTATAAAGGCCGAGTTTATGATCCTTGCTGCGGTTCGGGAGGCATGTTCGTTCAAAGTGAGAAGTTTGTTGAAGAACACCAAGGGCGTCTAGGAGATATTGCTGTCTATGGTCAGGAATCAAATCCGACAACTTGGAAATTAGCGAAAATGAACTTGGCTATCCGAGGAATTGATGGGAATATTGGTGATCACAATGCGGATACTTTCCATAACGATTTACATAAAGGGTTAAAAGCTGATTATATCCTGGCAAATCCACCTTTCAATATCAGTGACTGGGGTGGAGAAAAGTTGAAAGAAGATGTCCGATGGCAATTTGGAACGCCGCCAGTAGGAAATGCCAACTATGCATGGATTCAACATATGGTTTCAAAACTTGCAACATCTGGTACAGCAGGCTTTGTGCTTGCAAATGGGTCTATGTCGACAAGTACAACATCAGAACTTGAAATACGTAAAAATCTGATTGAGCAAGATCTTGTCGAATGCATCGTTACACTGCCGGGACAATTATTTTACTCCACACAAATACCGGTTTGTTTGTGGTTTATTACACGTAATAAAGCAAAAAATGGTAAAAAAGAACGCTGTGGAGAAATTCTTTTCATCGATGCCAGAAAACAAGGTCATATGGCTTCGCGGACATTGAAAGAATTTTCAACAGAAGACATCAATAAAATTTCAGACGTATACCATGCATGGCGCGGAACAAATGAGCAGGAATACGAAGATGTAGCAGGTTTTTGCAAAGTTGCTAAACTTGATGAAGTGCGTGAGCATGAGTATATCTTGACGCCTGGCCGTTATGTAGGGTTAGAGGCTGCAGTAGAAGACACTGAGCCGTTTGAAGAAAAGATGGAGCGGTTGACTGGTGAATTGGCAGAACAACTTGTAAAGTCGAAAAAAATTGAAGACCAAATCCGTAAAGCGTTGGAGGGGATTGGGTATGGAGTTTAACAACTGGAATGAATATAGAGTTGGTGAAGTATGTGATATTCGTTCGAGTAAAAGAATCTTTTTAAAAGACTATGTTTCTAAAGGTATTCCTTTCTACCGATCAAAGGAAATCATATTAAAACATAAGAATGAAAAGATAAAGGATCCCTTATATATTTCTAAAGATAAATTTATAGAAATTAAAGAAAAGTATGGAGCGCCACAAGAAAATGATATCTTATTAACTTCTGTTGGCACACTAGGCGTACCATATATTGTACAAAAAGAAGAAGAGTTTTATTTTAAGGATGGAAATTTAACGTGGTTTAACAACTTTACGTCAGATATCAATCCTAGTTTTCTTTATTACTGGTTAGTTTCTCCGATAGGGAAACAAGAACTTGATGCTATTACAATTGGTTCTACACAAAAAGCATTAACTATGGTTTCGCTTAGGAAAATGAAAATAAAAGTACCGCCGTTAACAATTCAAAATCAAATTTCACAAATTCTTTCTTCTCTAGATAAGAGTATTATAATTAGCCATAAAAGTATCTCTATTCTTGAAGAAATAGCACAAACTCTCTTTCAGCGTTGGTTTATTGATTTTGAGTTTTTAAATGAAGATGGACAACCATATAAATCAAGTGGCGGAGAAATGATGGAGAGTGAATTAGGTTTAATTCCAGTAGAATGGAAAGTTGGAAAAGCTTCAGATATGTTTTACTTTTCTCCTAAAACTTCTTTGAAAAAAGGGGACGTAGCAGATTATATTGAAATGAAAGATTTAAATGATTCTGCAATGATTCATTCTTGGAAAAAGAGAGCGTTTAGTGGATCAGGCAGTAAATTTATTAATGGGGATACATTACTTGCTAGAATTACGCCTTGTCTTGAAAACGGAAAAATTGGATATGTTGACTTTATGGAAAAAGATAAAATGGGATGGGGGTCTACTGAGTTTATAACAATTAGAAGTAAAGAAGAGTATCCAATGACACTTACGTACTTTTTTTCTTCAAATCCTGCTTTTAAAAAATATGCTATAAGTAATATGAATGGTAGCTCTGGAAGACAACGTGTTAACCATCAGACCCTAAGCAATTATCCTTCTGTTATATATCCAAAAGATATTACACAAAAGTTTGCGTTGATAGTTGATGAAATAATGGGATTGATATCCAATATGCGCAATGAAATTAACACCTTAATAAACATTAGAGATACGCTTCTTCCAAAACTTATCTCTGGAGAAATCGAACTCCCTGACGAAACAGAGGTGATCGAACATGTACCAATTTCATGAAGACGATCTTGAACAAGCTACTCTGGAATGGCTTGAAAACTTAGGATATAAAATAGAAAATGGGCCAAGTATCGCTGTAGATGGAGATACGCCTGAACGTGATAGCTATGCTGATGTTGTTCTAAACGGCCGTCTTGAAGAGGCATTATTGCAAATTAATCCCGATGCCTCATTAGAAAGCGTATTGCGGGCAGTTCAGTTGGTAACCATGGTGCAGTCTCCAAATCTTGTTGTCAATAATCGGATTTTCCAGAAGTATGTCACAGATGGCATAGACGTGGAAGTCCGAAAAGAAAATGGGCGTAATGCGACAGAAAAATTGTGGTTGTTCGATTTCCAAAATCCGTCGAACAATAATTTTCTGGCAGTGAATCAGTTCACTGTCATTGAAGGACAAAACAACAAACGTCCGGATGTGATTGTTTTTGTGAATGGCTTGCCGTTGGTTGTGATTGAATTGAAGAATTCGACAGACGAACAAGTGGGGATTTCAAAAGGATTTAATCAGCTTCAAACCTACAAATCAACGATTCCATCTTTATTTCAATACAACGCCTTTATGGTAACAAGTGATGGAATAAATGCTAGAGCTGGGTCACTCACTGCAGATGAAGAACGGTTTATGATGTGGCGCACAGTGGATGGAGAGTCAATTGCTCCTTCGACGATGCCGCAGCTTGAAGTGTTGATTCAAGGGATGTTCAAGCCTGAAGTTTTGCTAGACCTGCTCCGCCATTTTATTGTTTTTCAAACAGACGGTGAAAAGACATTTAAAATCCTCACTGCCTATCATCAGTATTATGCAGTAAATAAAGCTATCGAACAGGCAAAACGTGCTGCTGCCGAAACCGGAGACCAGAAAATCGGTGTTATTTGGCATACTCAAGGATCAGGGAAGAGTTTATCAATGGTTTTCTATGCCGGTAAGCTTGTTTTAGAGATGAATAATCCAACAATTATTGTCTTAACGGATAGAAATGACCTTGATGACCAACTTTTTAATACATTCTCAATTTCCAATGAATTATTGCGTCAAACACCAAAACAAGCAAATAGCCGTAGTGACTTAAGAAATTTATTGGCTGTTGAATCTGGAGGCATTATTTTTACCACAATGCAGAAGTTTGCTCCTGAAGAAGGATTCACCCATATGGATGCTTTAACTACTCGTCGGAACGTTATTGTAATGGCTGATGAAGCTCATCGGACGCAATATGGCTTCCAAGCGCAAGTGACCAAGACAACAGATGACGTGGCTACTAAATATGGCTATGCAAAATACATGCGAGATGCCTTGCCAAATGCTTCTTTTATTGGATTTACTGGAACTCCTGTAGAATCAAGTGATAAAAACACGCCGGCTGTTTTTGGTGATTATATTGATATTTATGATATGACTCAGGCGGTTGAAGATGGTTCGACGGTAAAGATTTATTATGAGAGCCGCATCGTGAAACTTGATTTGCCAGAAGGCTTGGATATAGATTCGGAGTATGATGAAATAACTGAATTCCAGGAAGAATCGGATAGAGAAAAGTTGAAATCTAAATGGTCACGCCTGGAAGCACTGGTTGGTGCTGAACAGCGACTTCAAAAGTTGGCTGCCGACATGGTGAATCACTTTGAGTCCAGACAAAACGCCATGTTCGGGAAATCGATGATCGTCGTCATGTCCCGCCGGATTGCCATCGATCTGTACCAGGAAATCATCAAATTGCGTCCAGAATGGCATTCAGAAGATGATAAGAAAGGCGTTATCAAAATCGTAATGACAGGAACTTCGAGTGATCCGGAACACTGGCAACCTTTCATCGGCAATAAAAAAAGGCGGGATGATTTGGCTCGTCGTATGAAAGATGTTAATGATGAACTCAAAATTGTCATTGTCCGCGATATGTGGTTGACCGGATTTGATGTACCTTCTATGCATACGATGTATATCGACAAGCCCATGAAAGGGCATAACTTAATGCAAGCCATTGCACGAGTAAACCGTGTCTTTCGAGATAAGCCAGGTGGATTGATTGTCGATTATATTGGAATTGCGGACAGCTTAAAAGAAGCATTAAAGCAATACACCGATAGTGATCGAGGCAACACCGGAATTGATACAGCGGTTGCAGTAGATGTATTGCTAGAAAAATTCGAGATTATTCAAGATATGTTGTACAAGCATAGTTATGACAACTTTAATTCAGAGAAAGCTTCTGAGCGTATGAGAGCGATTACTGAAACGATGGATTTCGTGATCGGCTTAGGAGAAGAAGAGAAGAAGCGTTTTATGAAAGTTGTAACTGAACTTGGAAAAGCTTTTGCTTTATGTGCTACTGAACCGGAAGCGCAAGAGTTAAATGCAGAGATTGGATTCCTTAAAGCTGTGAAAGCCGCTCTGGTTAAATTGATTCCTGATGATGGTACCCGAAAAACGCCTGAGCAAGTGGACGCTCAATTGAATCAGCTGATATCAAAATCGGTTATTTCAGATGAAGTAATTGATATCTATACTTCTCTTGGCATTCAGAATCCAGACATTTCGATTTTATCGGATGAATTTTTGGACGAAGTCCGGGCATTGCCGCAGAAAAACTTGGCAGTGGAATTGCTGAATCGCTTATTACAGGGGAAAGTGAAAAATGTACAGCGAACGAACCTTGTGAAAGCACAGAAATTCACTGAGATGCTGAATAATGCCATCAAAAAATACAACAAGCGGGCCATTGAAACTTCAAAAATTATTGAAGAATTGATTCAGCTTGCAAAAGAAATGAATGATTCTGTGAAGGCAGGAGAAGCTTCGGGGTTGATTAAAGAAGAAGTAGCCTTTTATGATGCTTTAGCTTCTCATGAAACAGCAGAACAGGTATTAGGTGATGATATCCTAAAAGTCATCGCACACGAGCTTACAAAGGCAATTAAAGAGAATATGAGCATTGACTGGAACTTACGAGAGTCGGCCAGAGCGAAAATGAGAATTACTGTTCGAAGGTTATTGAAGAAATATGGTTATCCGCCTGATTTACAGAAGTTGGCGGTAGAGACCGTTGTTGAGCAGGCTGAGTTGATGGCTGAGAGTGTTAAACTATGATAGACGTTACATTAGCTTAAGAATTTAAAAAGAATTAGAAGTAGATTGCTTTTTTTCAATCTTATAGATGATTACTCTTGATGTTGATTTACTAGAAAAGAGGAACCGAGGCAAAAGTGCTTCGGTTCCTTATCATTTAATAAATTCATTTAGAACCAAAAATTATTCCTCGTTCTTAGATGATAATATAAGACTTTCATAAATCCAATCGTTCAAGCGAGTGTAAAGGTAGTCAAATTCATGCATCATATTAATGTAATCTATTCCGAAACTTTCTTTTCCATCTCCATAAATAAACTCTACTAATTCCTTATCAAAAGGATATCTGTAATTCATAGAACCTGTATCAGTAAGATCTAATTCTGAGATTAATTTACCTATTTTTTTTAATTCGTTTTTATGAGTTTGTGTATTAATAAAGCTATAATTAGCGCGGATTTCATTATTAGCCTTGTCCCATAAACTTTTAAGATTATGACCTTCCAGTTTTTCTTTTACTTTTTCCATCTCTATTTTTTGATCACAATAATTTTTAAATAGTATTGCTTTCAAACTAAGTTCAATTGAGTGGCGATACAAATAAATTGCTGGATTAATTAGTGTATCAGCTATATGTCCATGATTAGAATCGATAGACAAAATTAATTTGTCAGCAGCTTCTTTAAAATGCTTAGCGTACAAATTAAAGAACTCATCATTCTGTATAGAGGTTTTTTGCCAATTAGGAAAAGCGTTTCGATATATATCGGAATTCTGTTTAAATAGCATTGCATTCACCTTTTCTCTAAGAAATATTGGGCAGTTAAACAATCTTTTTGCTTCATGTCTCAATTATATAACACAAGGAGTGAATACTTATGTCAGAAGAACAAATAAATCTGGAATCTTTAGAAACACTATTACCTGATACTGAAGAGACAGAAAGCAAAAAAGTTTATCTTAAAACACTAAAATGGGCATTGGAAAATAAGGATATAAAAAATTTAGCGATTACTGGTACCTATGGATCTGGGAAAAGTAGTATTCTAAAAACTTTTTGGAATGCTTATGATAAAAAAGAAAAAGTTCTAGAGATTTCTGCAGCAACATTTAGTGAAGAAAAAGAATTCTCTCGGAACCCAGAGGGAAATGAAGAAACAGAAGAAAGTTCGGGAGACTATGTTAGTGTTGAGAATGTCTTAGAACAACACATTACGCAACAAATGTTTTACAAAGTTAAGCCAGAAAAGATTCCTCTATCTAGATTTACTCGAATACACAACGAGAATAGTTGGGAGACTTTTTGGAATACGTTACTATTTTTGTTTTCGTTCCTCTTAGTTTACTTTTCTATTAAATATGAATGGTTAACAAAGCTATTCACATATAATACCAGTGAAAATTTCAATTCTATGAATTTATTTATATTTATAGTGCTTTTATTAATTGGTATATTAATCCTCTCATTTGCAATATTTAGAGCAGTCAAAGTAGCAAAAAACTTACGTCTAAGTACTTTTGGAATTGGAAACGCAACCTTTGAATTAAAAGCAGACAAGGATAATACAGTCTTTAATAAATATTTAGACGAGATAATCTATTTCTTCTCTCAGACAGGTATTAATGTTGTAGTTTTTGAAGATTTAGATCGTTTCAACAATTTAAATATATTTGAGAGATTAAGAGGACTCAATCATATTTTAAACCAGTCAGAAGAGCTTAAAGGAGAAAACATAATTTTTGTTTATGCTTTAAAGGATGATATATTTTCGGAAAATGATAACTTTCAGGAAGTTCAGAATCGCACAAAGTTCTTTGATTTTATCATTCCAACAGTAAAAATAATGCACTCTTCAAATTCAGAAAGTGTACTTTTAAGTAAGTTGAAAAGATATATCAAAGATGAAAATGCACATGGCGAAGAAGACGGGGTTTCAAAAAAATTAATAACGGATGTATCTTTATTTATAAGTGACATGAGAGTACTGAAAAATATATGTAACGAATATTTTATTTATCGATCAGCTTTAAATCAGTCTGGAATTCTACAAGACAAGCTATTTGCGATAATTGTTTATAAAAACATTTATCCTAAAGATTTTTCGGACTTACTGAACAATGAAGGGCATTTAAGCAATCTTTTCAATATAAAGCAACATCTAATTAGTATACATAAATCAGAATATGAAAAACAATTGGAAGATCTAGAAAAAGTAGTAGCATTTATTGAATCAGATACAGTGGAGTCTTTAGACGAACTAGTAATAACACATCTTAGAAAAATGAATAATTTGAATACAAGTCATAGTATTGAACTAGCTGGAACTAATTATAGTATTAATGATAGTAAGAGTATGGCTGACTTTTTGAAAAAATTGCTTGAACTATCTCCTAATGAACCGCCTTTGAAAATTCAAACGGGTAGGCACAATCCTCCATCTATTAGCTTTAAAGATTTTTGTACAGCTAAAAACACGAGTCCAGACATTCTAATAAGAGCAAAAGCGATTGTTATAAGAGATGAAGATAAGGTACCTATAACTAAAAGTAAAATAAAAGAATTAAAGAAGTTTATATCAGAATTAAATACTAGTAGCTTTTCAGAAGTGATTAGAAAACCGCATGCTTTAATAGATGAACATTTGAAGGAGAGGGATTTATTAAGGGTACTGATCCTGCAAGGATGGATTGATGAAGATTACGATGAATATATTACTTATTTTTATGAAGGATCAATGTTTAAGGAAGATGTTAATTTTCTGAAGAGTGTAAGGCTAAGCAATCCCAAAGGTTTCGACTATAAATTAAAAAATATAAATGAAGTTCAAAAGAAATTGAGTAAAGAACATTTCTATAGTCCAGCCATATTAAATTATGATTTGCTTAGTTTTTTATTAAATGCTGTAGAAGATGAATCAATACAAAAAAGAAATTATTTGATAGATTATATTAGTAATGATCTAATAGAGAATTTTAGTTTTGTATTAGACTTTTTAGAGAAATATAATATGGATTTAACCCCAAAAGTAAAAGTACTTATCCATGACCTAGTTGAAAGAAATGAAAACTTATGGGATAAGATGTTTGGAAGTTTTAAAGACAAAAGCCAGGAAATTAAATTTATCCAGTTATTAATATTCACAGTTACTCTTTCAGAATTAAAGAAATTAAATGGATCTGATAGCCTTTCTCATTATATTGAACAAAGTCGAGAATTTTTATCTTGGTGGAGTGAAAATGAGTTAGATGATGATGATATAGAAAAATTGAGATTAACTTTGGAAACACTAGAAGTACAATTCTCAGACTTGCAATATGTCGAAGATTCAGCAGATATTATTGACCTGATTATCGAGAATAACTTTTATAAATTAAAGAAAGAAGTTTTATCTACACTGTTATATAATTTTGAAACTATAAATTATGAGGTTATCCACAGTCAGAATTCAATAATGATGAGAAGAAGAATTGAAGATGAAATTGGAGTATTTGTATCAGAAATACTATTAGATCAATTTTCTTATAATGAAACAGAGGACATGTTTATAAATCTTCTAAACCATGAAAACTTAGATAAAGAGTTGAAATTAGAGCTGCTAGAAAAATGGGATGGTACAATCAGAGATCTAAAAGAAGTTGAGAGTATAGAGTTGTATTCAAAGATTTTAGAAGAAAACAAGATAGAAGTTAGTTGGTTAAATATTAGAACTTATTATTCTACATTAGAAGTGGATGAAGAATTGCAAATATTAGAGGATTTTATAACTATTTCTTCGAATTTTGATAACTTGATAAAAGAAACCGAAAAAGTAAATAGTCAAGAGATTGAAGAAGCATGTTTTCAAGATGTTATAAAATTAGTAATTAGTTCTGATAAAGTTTCCGATGAAAAAATTAATGACTTTTTAGCAAATATAGATCAAGAGATAATCATAGATTCTCCTAGTGAAATTTCTGAAAGAAGATACATGATGTTATTAGAAATGAAGCTACTTTCATGGCAAGAGAATATACTAGAACACTTACGAGAAACGAACGCTACATTAGCTACCATGTATTTTCACTTGATTAGAGAATCTCTATCATACGAGGAAATCGAATCTTTAATTAGTAACCAAAAATTGCCTTGGGACAAAAATATCTATTTCTATTTTGATGAAAAAGAAGAGGAGCTATTCGCATATAATTATTTAATTTCTTTTGAAGAACAGCAATTCATTGAAAAATTAATGGAAATAGAATGTAATTCATTGCTTTACGAAGAAATAATAAAGGATGAAAATGTCATGGCTGATACAAAGTTCAGCATGATTAATACTTTCAAACAGTTGAAGGTAAAACTTAATTCAGAGATAATAAATTGGCTCTTAAATAAATTTAAAGAAGAAGGCTTTGAAATTATTAGCGACTCTTTGGAAAGAAAAATAATAGAAGATGATTTTCTAATGTCTTTACGAAGCCAAGAGAATATAGCTCTTATTTTCTTAGGATGTATAGAAAAATATCAATACAAAAAGAGGAAGATTTATAATCTATTATCGGAGCTGCCAGAACCATTTTCCCTTTTAATTATTCCTAACAAGCGAAATACTGAATTTATGTATTCCACACCTATGACAAAGTTGTTAAATAAGTTAGATAGTATGGATGTGATTGCTAGCTTTTCAGAAAGAGAAGGACTATTGTATGTGAATAATAAAAGGCAGATAAGATAAGATAAAGAAGCGGCACAATAAGAGTGCCGCTCCGAGAGCGTAAAATATTTGTGTAAATGAATAATTCACTTCGAAGTAATAAATTAAAGGGATAGCAAAATGAAAGCGGTGTTTTAGGGGCATATTAGAAGTAGAGGAGGATGACTTTGGGGAGCATAGATGAAGAATTTAAAAGCCTCAATGATGACAAGGAAAAACTTCGTCTAAAAGAATTGAAAAATAAATATCTTTCCGATATAAATACAAACCTTGAAGGTGCAAAAAAAGAAGGCTACAAAATAGGCATGGAAATAGCAATTAAAAATATTTTAAAAAACATGCCAGACATGACAGTGGAAAGTATTGCTGAAATACTTGAAGTCGATATAAGACAAGTGGAAAGAGTAAAAAATGAACAAACGAATTTAAAAGAAAACTAAAGGTATTAAGAGTATTCCAGATAGAAGTTACTCTTAACCTATAGTTTCTATACGGAACTAAATCATTATGATAGTGATTCGAGTTTCTACTATATATGTAGAACGAATTAAGCTCTTATTGCTAGAAGAAACACTTTTAATCGAAATGCAGAAATACAGTTTATGTGTTTAACATAAAGCGTCTCTTTGAATAGGTAATTCTCATCTCCGTAAGCAATTTTTATAAACCTAGTCAAAACCGTGGTCAGTGATTTAAAAGGGTATGCCAAAACCCTTGAAAACACTGGTATTACTGCACTTTTAAAGGGAGGGGGTCTGACTCCCGCCGTCTCCATAGATTTTAT
The DNA here is from genome assembly GCF_057369535.1 of Planococcus sp. RAB007_Raresut. Taxonomy (NCBI): domain Bacteria; kingdom Bacillati; phylum Bacillota; class Bacilli; order Caryophanales; family Caryophanaceae; genus Planococcus; species Planococcus sp. RAB007_Raresut. The sequence continues at coordinate 68,375 of NZ_JBXYIF010000007.1, read as the reverse complement.
GGAGCTACATAAGAACGCCAAAACCTTTACCTGGGTTTTGGCGTTTTTTCATTTCAACGAAAAGAAGGAATTCCTATTATATAGAAGGAATTAGATTCATCAGAAGAAAAACTTTCTACCAGAGGAGTGATAGGAATGGCAAAAGTGGTCTTGGGAATGATCATGTCGGTTGATGGATTCATCAATGATAGGCACGGCAGTTTGGGTAAATTGTATGCCAGTTTTGAGCCGAACGACGAGATCAATGCGGCGATGGGCAATACCGGAGCGGTAGTAATGGGGCGCAATAGCTTTGAGAGCACGGAAGACACGGATGCCTATGCAGATGATTATGAGTTTCAGGTGCCGCTGTTTATATTGACTCATCACCCGCCTGCCAGGCATCCGAAAGAAAACGAAAAACTGACAATCACATTCGTGACTGAAGGCATCGAGAATGCCATACGCCAAGCAAAAACGTCAGCTGACAATAAAGACGTGGTGGTTTTAGGCGCGAGTACCGGCCAACAAGCGTTGAAAGCAGGGCTGGTGGATGAATTGCAGATTGCCATCGCTCCGATACTTCTTGGCGAAGGGCTCCGTTTTTTCGAACATCTGGATGACCTTGAGATTGAACTGGAAAAAATAAAAACGATCGAGACTGACCGGCAGGTGGAGATATGGTACAAGGTAATTTGATTTATCGTGAGCAGACTCATCCCAAAATAATCTATTCCGTTTTACTGATGAAAATGACGGGTAGATAACTACTGTCAACAATTAGTAAATAGAATATTTGAGGAGGATTCGATGGAATATATTTATCTTGGCAACTCAGGTCTCCGGGTTCCTAAATATATACTGGGAACTATCCCTTTTAGTGGAACAAATGGTTTTGAGGCAGCGGGCAATGTGAAGGAAGATGAAGCTCGCCGGATGGTGGATATCGCTCTGGAAGCGGGCATCAACATGTTTGATACCGCAAATCTTTATTCGCAGGGTGACGCGGAAAAGGTGCTTGGTGCAGCGATCAAGGGACGGCGGGATGAAGTGCTGCTGACGTCCAAGACCGGATTTCCACTCAGTGAAAATCCGAATGGCCAGGGAGCTTCACGCAATAACATTCTGACTTCCATTGACCAGTCATTGGAGCGTCTGGGTACGGATTATCTGGATTTATATTTTGTGCATCTATGGGACGGACAGACGCCGATTGAAGAAACGGTCGAGACGATGGACAGCCTGGTGAAATCAGGGAAGATCCGCCACTGGGGTGTGTCAAATTACAGCGGCTGGGCGCTTGCAAAGACCCATACTTACGCAAAACAGGCCGGTTTTATTCCGCCGATTACACAGCAGATCTACTATACGCCGGAAGCGCGTGAAGCGGAGTATGAACTTCTGCCGGCGGGTACTGAGCTGGGTGTCAGTTCCATGATCTGGAGTCCGCTCGGTGAAGGATTATTGAACGGCAAAATCGGCAGGGAAAAGGAAGCACCTGAAGATACGCGTCAAGGCGGCGGATGGCCGGAGCCTTGGGTGATGGATCAGGAGCGGCTTTACCAGGTGATTGACGCGCTTGAAGAAGTGGCGGCGAACCACAATGCTTCCGTGCCGCAAATCGCGTATACGTGGGTAAAAGACCGTCCGAACGTCGGACCGATTGTAATCGCAGCGCGAAATGAAGAACAGCTGAAAGAAAATATTGCGTCATTTGATATTGAATTGACGAAAGAAGAGCATGACAAGATCGAGTCAGTCGCTCGTCCTGCACCGATCTATCCGCATTGGCACCGGGCCATGAGCGCTCCACAGATGGGAAGCCCTTCTGAAATCGGGTACTTGCAGGCTTATAAAAAGTCGATGGGAATCGACGATTAAACTTTCTATCGCGAATAAAAGACACAGCTGCATTCCTTAAGGGAGTGCGGCTGTGTCTTAATTTTGGATGTTCTACTTTTTAAGGTTTTTCACCAATCCATTTTTGAATCACTACTGACAGTTGATCTGGATGATCCCATTGCAGCAGATGTGAAGAGTCAGTAATTGAAAAGACTGACACATCCTCGATCGACTCTTTCATTTGAACGATTCCTTTATTCCGTGCTTTGTTTAATTCTCTTGGAAGTTCTGCATGGATCAGGATTGTGGGAATTTTTATGTACGGGTAGGCCTCAGCAAAAGGTTCTTCGAAAAAAGCTTTGATTATGTACAACACTGTGTGTTTCGATGCGATCAATTCATATTGGCCGTCCCGCGTTTTTTGAAAAATGGAGCGGACATACTGTTCTTTCCGGGCATCCCAATTTCGGGTGAAACTGCGGTATTCATTAAAGATATCGATTTCAGATTGATAGATTGATTGGTCCATATAGTCGGTCCATCCGGAATAGGCATAGTCAAAAGTCATTTCAGGCTGGTTCTGCGGGAAAGTGAATGCGCCGTCAAGCAGGATCAAGCCCTGAACCTCATCAGGGAAGTGTTGAGTGAAATGCAATGCCACATCCGCTCCCCAGGAATGGCCCATGATAAAATAAGGTTTTTGGATAATCTGAATGAGTGTTTGTTTCAGCCACTTCGCCAAATTTGAAAAGAGATAATCTTCCTCGTTGGGGAGAGTGCTGGTTTTCCCATGCCCAGGCATATCTAAAAGGATGAGATGGAAATCATCACTCCAGTGATCCGCCAGTTCTGCAAAACTATAGAAAGCGTTCCCAGCTAGACCGTGCAGGCAAAGGATGGCCGGCTTATTTACATCCCCATACTCGAGATAACTTACTTTTCCTGAATGCGTATTGATTTCGCGTTTCTCCATTTTCAAGCCTCCGATTATTGAGTCTATGGAAATCTCTTGCCAGTTGTTCGTGATTTCATTATACAAGAATATACAGTACTCAGATGGAAGTTGGACATGTCAATTGCTATAGTTAATAAAACGGTGAAATTCTCTAAACAAATATAGGGAGTGAAATATGAAAAACCTTTTGGAAATAAATGATAAACAAATGGAATTCTTTCAAAAAGGCCAAAAGGGCAAAGCTATTTTAATAGTGACCGGCATGGCTTGTTCTTTCGAGGAATGGCATTTAATATGCGAAGCATTGAGCTTGAACGACCAGATAATTATGTTTCACAGGCCGGGACTTGGAGCGAGCGACATTGGGGATGAAGAGCGGACAACTGCCCAAGCTTGCAAGGAAATCAATATTTTACTTGATAGGCTGAAGATAACGGAGCCCATACTTCTGATTGGCCATTCCTATGGCGGCCTGATAGCACAGCATTATGCGAAATTGAATCCTCAGCAGATTGACGGAATGATTCTGGTGGATTCCACTTCGGAAGATTTGAAGAAATTAAACAATCTGGATCTACCAGTTCTGAATGAGGGTGCATCAGACGAAGAATGGATTGAAAGCTGCAGAATCTATGAGGGCATGAATGAAAAAGAACTTGCGGCACTCTTGCAGACAACCTTGTCGATTTCGCAAGAAAGACTTCCTGAATCTATACAACAGAAGATAATCGATTTCCAGTATCAACCGAATTTATACAAAGCGATGAAATCGGAAGTTGCGAATTGGGTGGAAGACGCGGCCCGCATCAAAGCTCTTGGAAGTCTGGAACAATTGCCGCTCATAGTAATCGGTAGAGATAAATCGCATATGGTCAAAATGGGAGTAGAAGAAGGCTTGCCTGAAGGGGAATTGGCATTACTGGAAGGCGTTTGGGAAGAGTTGGTAAGTGAGCAAGCTGGTTTGTCTTCAAACAGCAAACTAATTTTTGCAGAAGCTGCGGGGCATTCAATATATCTTGACCGACCTGAGGTAATTATCCGGGCTGTAGCAGATATAAAAGGAATGATATAAATTCGAAATTCAAATGAGCAGCTTAAAAATGAATCCAAAGGAGAGAATTATATTATATTCAACCCCAGAAAACATCCTGAATGGCTTGAGCCGCATTCCCTCCTGTGGTATCAGCAGCTCGGAGACAGCGAAAAGGTTTATTCATATCCATGGAAGTCTTCGATAGATGTTCCAAATGGAGAGACCATTTTTGATACTTAAGTGCTGCAGATGGTCAAGGATAAGAAAGTGCTGGATGTCGGCTGCGGGCACGGAGAGTTTGCGTTAAAGTGCAGTCAATTTGCTGAAGAAGTAACTGGATTTGATGCAATCGAATCATTTTTAGAAAACGGGATAATGAAACAAAAGCATAATTTGAAATTTATTTTAGGAAATACAAAAAAGGGGCTGCCATTTGATGATAATGAGTTTGACATTGCCTATATCCGAAAAGGGCCGACGTCTGCTTACGGGGATTTGAAACGGGTTGTAAAAAACGATGGCCATGTGATTGGTCTTCATCCAGGAGACGGTTCAGGAAAAGAGCTGGCTGATTTATTTCCGGGATTTTTTAATCGCTTAGCGGGAACGCCCATCCTTGATAAGATTAAAGGGGTCCTGCACAATTGTTCATTTGATAACACAGAAATCGAAATTATGGAAACGACAGAATATCTTCATGAGCCATTGGACGTTATCCGATATGGCTGTTTTGGACAGTCTTTGAATCTTATCTCTGCCGCAGAAAAAGAGAGTCTCCATAGAATAGAAAGCATATTTGAGAAGGAAGCTGTCAGCAAAGGTCTTCCAATCACGCATTCCCGTTACATAATCAGAGTGAAAGTATAAGGGAATCCATAAAGTCAGAAACGCATAATGATGGATAAAATGCGTTTGTAAAGACTGAAATCTACTGGTTTTGATGAAAAACGTTTAGGGTATTTAATACAGTGGACTCATAAAAACTGGTATACATATTTCAACAGATCCTCAGAGTCTGGTTGGTTTGCTTGACTTCAACTTCTGTTTTCCGTAGTCTTGAATATTGTTGAATAAATCTGAGATTCTGTTTTGATTGGTATGGCTGTGAAATTATCAATCGTTCAAACAGAGAATTGAAAAGGGGGACGCTTAAATGAAAAAAGTTACCAATGTTTTTTGGATAGCTCTTGTACTTGTGCTGCTTGCAGTTGCATATGGGGCACTTGCACCGACTAATTTTGCGGAAGTTACAGGCAACATTGAAGAATTCCTGACAACTTCGTTCGGCTGGTATTATTTATTGATCGTTTCTGTCATGGTTCTATTCTGCCTATTCTTCCTAATCAGTCCGATGGGGCAGATCAAATTAGGGAAAGATACCGATAAACCGGAGTTTTCTTTTGCTACATGGGTTGCCATGCTGTTTTCAGCAGGCATGGGAATCGGGCTGGTATTCTGGGGTGCGGCTGAACCGCTTTCCCACTTTGCAATCGATCCGGCTACCGCAGATCCCGGAACGGCTGAAGCATTCCGTGAATCGATGCGATTCACATTCTTCCACTGGGGGATCCATGCTTGGGCAATTTACGCAGTAGTAGCTCTGCCGCTAGCTTATTTCCAGTTTAGAAAAGGAGAGCCGGGACTTATTTCCGCTACCTTAAAGCCATTGTTCGGCGATCGGATGAACGGGCCACTTGGCGTACTTGTCGATGTCATTGCCGTTTTCGCTACAGCGGTTGGTGTTGCGACAACATTAGGCTTCGGGACGATCCAAATTAATGAAGGTCTGGCTTTCCTGTTTGACGGAATTCCAGGTGATAACTTCACAGTCCAAATGATCATCATTGCAGTAGTCACGATATTGTTCATGATTTCCGCTTGGAGTGGATTGAGTAAAGGGATTAAATACTTATCAAATACCAATATGGTGCTTGCAATCAGTTTGCTGGTCTTAGTCATAATTTTGGGGCCGACCTTATTAATCCTGAACATGTTCACTGAAAGTCTTGGCGCTTACTTCCAGAACCTCGTGAAAATGAGTTTCCGTGCTGCACCTATTGATGGAGAAAACCGTGCCTGGATCGACGGCTGGACAATCTTCTATTGGGCATGGTGGATTTCATGGTCGCCATTCGTGGGGATCTTTATCGCACGTGTTTCCAAGGGACGTACTATCCGCCAATTCCTATTTGGTGTATTGATGATTCCGACACTGATCAGTTTCATCTGGTTTGCTGCATTCGGGTCAACCGCTATTGACGTTCAAAACAGCGGGGTCGATTTAACAGGATTATTAACTTCTGAAGTTCTGTTCGGCGTATTCAATGAAATACCGCTGGGTGTGGTCTTGTCGATTATCGCCATTTTGCTGGTGACGACATTCTTCATTACATCTGCGGATTCGGCGACATTTGTTTTGGGCATGCAAACGACAAATGGTTCATTGCATCCTGCAAATGCAGTCAAGCTGACGTGGGGAGTCGCGCAGTCGTCAATTGCAGTCATCCTGCTGTCAGCCGGTGGACTGGATGCGCTTCAGACAGCGTTAATCATTTCAGCATTTCCATTCTCATTCATAATGCTGCTAATGATGGCTTCGTTCTATAAAGCTTTAAATCTGGAATACAAAGCAATTAAACGCAAACGATAAAGAGAAACTTCATTGAATGGGGAATCCCCATCGAGTGTTAGTTGATCCAATCGGGATAAAACCGCCGAACAGGCGGTTTTTTTCTGTTTAAGAGCGTATAATGGATTATGGGATTAATTGAATGGAGGAATAATTTTTATGGAAAAACCGCACGTATTATTGGTTGATGGAATGGCTTTATTGTTCCGTTCTTTCTTCGCGACTTCAGCAGTCGGCCAGTATTTCAGAACAACTGATGGACTTGCGACTAATGGCGTCCAGGGATTCACCCGCCACGTACTTGCTGCTAAAACCATGATGAAACCGACACATATGGCGGTGTGCTGGGACATGGGCGCCCACACTTTCCGCACGGATCTGTTTGATGGATATAAAGCAAACCGTCCGGCGCCGCCTGAAGATATGCTGCATCAATTCGACATGGCAAAAAACGTCTCAGAGCAACTGGGATGGCAAAATTTCGGGGAAGCAGGCATTGAAGCGGATGATTTTATCGGATCGTTTACGAAACAATGGGAAGATGAAGTCGATTTCACTATCATCACAGGTGATAAAGATATGCTTCAGCTGCTCAAGCCTTCTGTAAAAATCGCTTTCATGAAAAAAGGCTTTCATATTTATGACGTATATACAGATGACCGTTTCAGAGAAGAGTACGGCATTGAGCCGAACCAGTTTGCAGATGTTAAAGCATTCATGGGAGACGCAAGCGATGGATACCCGGGCGTTAAAGGAATCGGACCGAAGACAGCATTACAGCTGATCCAGAAATATGGTTCAACTGACGGGGTTCTGGAGGCGATTGATGAGCTTAAACCAGCACAAAAGAAAAAGATAGAAGAAAACAAAGAGATGCTTCTCCTATCCAAAGAACTTGCCGTGATTAAATGTGATATTGACCTTGATATTCCGCTGGACCAAATCGGAGTTCCGCAATATACCGCAGAACATATCCGCATCTGCGAAGATCAGCAATTGAATTTATTGGCTAGGCAATTGGAAAAAAATCTATAAAAAAATCATCCCGGTTTTTGCGGGATGATTATTACAAAACTCAATACAGAACGATGTTCATTATAGGAAACTGTCCGGATCTTACTCGGGCGGTTTCTTTTTCCGTTGTCATGGAAATAGAGAATCACATCGCCGTCTTTGTCTTCAAAACCGATAAGCGGCACCCAGTGGTAATTGAACAGGGGTTTTGAAAACCAGCGGAATGTGAAATAGCGGTCGAATTTCATCGCCAGCGGCCTGCCATTCCGCAGTTCCCGTTTTATTTCGGAGAGTGAGCGGGTTTTTTGGATGGCGTATTGGCTGCCAGCGATTTTGCGGAAATTCCGTACAAGCCTCCAGGTAAAGAGGCCGATCGCTGTAGTGCCTAGCAACCGGTATACGTCGTTGACGCCAAGTGACACATTTTCGTGGTAGTTGAAAATGGCGGCTGCTGTTACAGGTCCGCAGGCGGAGCTGCGTTTTTTATTGTCTATCGCCGCATCGTATTGTGACATTCCTTCGAATGGCAGAAGGATTTTCAAGACGTTCGCCTCCAAACTGAATTTACATCATTTCGAAGAAAGGCTTTCTTTCTTTTCATCGAGCAATTCTTTTAATGCAGCGCGGAAGGTCTGATAAACTTCCAAATCCACTTGAATGCCGGCATGTACAATTTCACGGACAAAACGCGGATTAAATCCAACATAGATAGGGCGAAGACCCATCAATTTCAGAGCACTGTTCAGCGCCGTCAGTTCATTTGCCAGTTCATTATAATCGAATGTCTGGATATCTTCGGACTGGACGCCTGTAAAGTCGAAAATGACACATTCCGTTTCGCGATGCTCACCTGCGTGCTGTAAAGCTTTGCTGCGAATCAGTTCAAAACGGTCACTTGATATCAATCCGGCAATCGGCATTAGGATTGTTTTTGGAACAATTGACGGAATGATGGGGGCAGACATATTTTTGATGACCATTTCGTAATATTTTACAAGGTCTTTCAATTCACTTATTTCTTTTTGGGGATCCATGGTGACACCTCATTAAATTTGGTAATTCCAGTATACAGTATTAAAAGCAGAAGTGCTTATGAAGATGTGAAAATGGCTTATCGACTGGGAATCTGCTCACAATATGATGGTTTCCTGCTCATCCGGGTACAAAAATATCGCAGTCTTAAAAGCAAAAAAAAAGAATAGGCAGGCGCCTATTCGGGTTGGTTGGCTAAAAAGTCAATGACATCTTCAGGTGATTTTGCGTTTGCGCTGTGAAGATGCGCAGTTTTTTCTCCGTTTTTGAAAATTAGAAGACTTGGAATTCCCATGACTTCATAATTATCAGCGATTTCCGGCAATTCATCACGGTTTAAATCGAACCACTGGTATTTATCGTACTCAGCGACGATGGGATCGATGAACATGTCCATGCGTGTGCAATCCGGACACCATCCAGCCTGGAATTTGACGATTACGGGCTCATCGCCTGTAATGGCTTGTTGGAATTCTTCATTGGTAGTTAGCGATTTCATAGATTTTTCCTCCTGTTGTTTCTATTATGAAAGAAATGAATTGATGGTTAATAAGATCATGGCCAACTCAATTCATTGACTCAACTTTTATAGTGTACCGTTCATCCGCATTTTCGAAAAGAAAAGAAACTTATCGGTTTAAAAAATTGAGGATTAAATATTGCGAAAAAAAGGAAAATAACTTACACTTATGGATATAGAGAACGTTCTATTTTTTTTAGCTCAAAAATGAATGAGGATTCATTCAAAAATTATGAGGAGGGTTTGCTAGTGGCATACCAAATAAGAAAAGCAGCAGTAATCGGATCTGGAGTTATGGGATCAGGGATTGCAGCGCATCTTGCAAACATAGGAATTCCAGTATTATTACTAGACATAGTTCCGCGTGAAGTGACGGAAGCGGAACAGGCGAAAGGCCTGACGCTTGAACATCATGCAGTTCGCAACCGTATCGCAACAACTTCAATCCAGAAACTATTGAAACAGAAACCGGCTCCTCTGACAGCCAAAAAGAATTTAGACCTTATCACACCCGGAAACCTTGAAGACGATCTGGAAAAACTTGCAGACGTTGATTGGATCGTTGAAGTTATCGTAGAGAATCTTGATGTAAAAAAATCTTTGTACGAAAAAATTGATGCTGTAAGAAAGCCTGGCACAATCATTTCTTCAAACACTTCAGGCATCTCAATCAATGCAATGGCTGAAGGGCGTTCAGAAGATTTCAGCAAGCATTTCCTGGGGACGCATTTCTTCAACCCGCCACGCTATCTGAAACTTTTGGAAGTAATTCCAGCGGCATCGACTGCACCTGAAGTGGTCGAGTTCATGACTGCTTTCGGCGAAGATGTTCTTGGTAAGGGTGTTGTAATCGCAAAAGACACACCTAACTTTATCGCTAACCGCATTGGAACTTACGGTTTATTGGTTACACTGCGTGAAATGCAGAGCCGTGGCTATTCCATCGGTGAAGTGGATTCCGTAACCGGACCTTTAATCGGACGTCCAAAATCGGCGACTTTCCGTACACTGGACGTAGTTGGCCTGGATACCTTCATGCACGTTGCGAAAAACGTCTACGATAAAACCGAAGGCGAAGAGCAAAAAGTATTCGAAGCTCCTGAATTCATGAAAAAAATGGTGGAAAACGGCTGGATCGGCGCTAAATCAGGCCAAGGCTTCTTCCTTAAAAAAGACAAAGAAATTCTTGAACTGGATCCGGAAACTTTGGAATACCGCCCTGCCGGCAAATTGAAAACGCCTTCACAGGAAATGGCCAAAGCACAGAAAGGTTTTTCTGCGAAGATGAAAACGCTTGTTTACGCGGATGACCGCACGGGTGAATTATTATGGAACATCCTGGCTCCGGTTCTTCGCTACTCAGCAGAGTTGAATGGCGAAATCGCTGACGATATTGTCTCTATCGACAATGCCATGAAGTGGGGCTTCGGCTGGAACCAGGGACCATTTGAAATCTGGGATGCAATCGGCGTTGAGAAGTCTGTCACAAAAATGAAAGAAGAAGGACATGACGTTCCTGCTTTCGCACAAAGCCTGCTGGACAGCGGCAACGAAACCTTCTACAAGGAAGTTGACGGCGATCTTCATTTCTTCAATGGTTCAGATTACGAAGCTGTTCCGGTCAATGAAAAAGTGATCGACTTGAAACGTTATAAGAAAAAACATGGTGTCATCAAATCAAATTCAGGTGCGAGCCTGATCGATCTTGGAGACGGCATTGCGCTTCTTGAGTTCCACTCACAGTCAAATGCGATTGGCTTGGATATCATGCAAATGATCAATTTTGCGATTGATGAAGTCGAGAAGAATTACAAAGGGCTTGTTATCGGCAACCAGGGCAAGAATTTCTGCGTCGGTGCAAACCTGGGCATGATCCTGATGGAAGCTCAAGATGATAATATCTTTGAACTTGATTTCACAATCAAAACATTCCAGAACGCGATGATGAAAATCAAATATAGTTCAAAACCTGTAGTAGCAGCACCATTTGGAATGGCACTTGGGGGTGGGGCGGAAGTAGCTCTTCCAGCTGCACATATCCAGGCTTCAATGGAAACTTATATGGGCTTAGTAGAAGCAGGAGTCGGGCTGATCCCTGGCGGCGGCGGAAACAAGGAACTTTATATGAAGCATTTGAAAGGCATGCCGAATGGCATCGACTTCGACTTACAGAATGTAGCAAGCAAAGTTTTCGAATCAATCGCGATGGCAAAAGTTTCGACTTCTGCCGAAGAAGCGCGTGAAAATAACTTCCTGAACTTTGTGGACGGCATCAGCGTCAACAGCGACCACCTGATCTATGACGCAAAACAGGCGGCATTGTCCTTGTATGAAAATGGCTACCAAGCGCCGAAACGAGAAGGAGTGCCTGTTACCGGTGAACCGGGATATGCGACTTTATTGCTTGGAGCAGAAGGAATGTTCCTGTCAGGCTATATCAGCGAATACGACTTGAAAATCGCCCAGAAACTGGCGTTTGTCCTTTCGGGCGGCAAAGTTCCATACGGCACGAAAGTGGACGAACAATATTTACTGGACCTTGAACGCCAGGCATTCCTGAGCTTAGTCGCTCAGCCGAAATCGCAGCAGCGCATGCAGCATATGCTGGTCAAAGGCAAACCGTTACGCAACTGATCCAAAGATATTAAAGGAGGAAAAAATATGCGCGAAGCAGTAATCGTGGCCAGTGCCAGAACACCGGTCGGAAAAGCGAAAAAAGGTTCTCTTGCATCGGTGCGACCGGATGATTTCGGCGCACTCGCTGTACGGGAAACATTAAAACGGGCAGGCGGATACGACGGCCCGATAGATGATTTGATCATGGGCTGTGCAATGCCGGAAGCCGAGCAGGGCATGAACATCGCCCGTAACATCGGAGCATTGGCAGGGTTGCCGGATACGACACCTGCTGTAACAGTCAACCGTTTCTGTTCATCAGGCTTGCAGACAATCGCCTATGCAGCGGAACGCATCATGGTTGGACACGCGGAAGCGATCATTGCCGGCGGTGTTGAATCGATGAGTATGGTGCCGATGATGGGGAATGTCATCCGCCCAAACGCGAAACTGGCTGAAACAGCTCCTCAGTATTACATGAGCATGGGCCACACAGCTGAACAAGTGGCGACTCAATACGGCGTCAGCCGTGAAGATCAGGATGCTTTCTCGGTGCGCTCCCATGAAAAAGCGGCAGCTGCTATTGAAAAAGGGCATTTCGATGAAGAAATCGTGCCTGTTGAAGTAACTAAAAGATATGTTGATGAAAACAATAAGTACCAGGAAAAATCATTCATGTTCGAAATGGATGAAGGCGTCCGCCATGGTACGACTGTTCAGACATTGAACAAATTGCGCGCGGCATTCTCAGCACGCGGTTCAGTAACAGCGGGTAACTCTTCCCAAACATCTGACGGTGCAGGAGCTTTGCTTGTAATGGACCGTGAAAAAGCGGAAGCGCTGGGCCTCAAACCGATTGCGAAATTCCGTTCATTCGCTACAGGCGGCGTGCCGCCGGAAGTTATGGGAATCGGACCGATTGAAGCGATTCCAAAAGCCTTGAAACTAGCTGGTCTGTCGATCAAGGACATTGATGTCTGGGAATTGAATGAAGCGTTCGCTTCACAATCACTAGCAGTCATCAGAAAATTGAACATCGACATCGATAAAGTCAACTTGAACGGCGGAGCAATTGCGCTTGGACACCCACTGGGTGCAACCGGTTCAATCCTGACAATCCGTATGCTGAGTGAACTGAAACGCCAAGGCAAACAATTCGGCGTAGTCACAATGTGTATCGGCGGAGGAATGGGTGCAGCAGGCGTCTTTGAAATGCTGTAGGACATTTTCAAATAACAACACCGGAATAATAGAACACAGATTTGCAAGAAGATGAAGCGAAAGGCGGCGACTCCTGCGGGAGCAAGAGCGAGTCCTGAGACCCCGCAAGGAGCAACGCGACTGAGGAGGCTCAGGCAGCTCCCCGCGGAAAGCGTCCGCCTGCAGCGAAATCTTCCGAGCAGATTAAAAATAGGAGGAATATAAAATGTCAGAATCAAAAACATTGATCAAAGGCGGAAGTTTCCTAATTGAAGACGCGGATCTTTCACGCGTATTTACACCGGAGGATTTCACAGAAGAACATAAGATGATCGCCAAGTCAACGGAGGATTACGTAAACACGGATGTAATGCCTGTAGTTGAAAATCTTGAAAACCACGAATTCGAACATTCCGTACGACTTTTGAAAAAAGCAGGAGACCTTGGTCTTTTAGGTGCAGATGTACCTGAACAATACGGCGGTTTGGGCCTCGATAAAATCGCTTCAGCTTTAATTGCTGAAAAAATGTCCAAAGCAGGCGGTTTCTCAATCACTCACGGTGCCCACGTTGGTATCGGTTCATTGCCAATCGTTCTTTTCGGTAACGAAGAGCAAAAACAAAGCTACCTGCCACGCCTTGCAACTGGCGAAATGATCGCTGCATATGCATTGACTGAGCCTAGCTCTGGATCGGATGCACTTGGAGCTAAAACGACTGCTAAGCTGAACGAAGCAGGCACACACTACGTATTGAACGGCGAAAAACAATGGATCACAAACGCTGGATTTGCGGATGTATTTGTAGTCTACGCGAAAATCGACGGAGAGCAGTTCTCTGCATTCATCGTTGAGCGTGAATTCGCAGGGGTTTCTGTAGGACCTGAAGAGAAGAAAATGGGGATTAAATCATCTTCAACCCGTACATTGATCCTTGAAGACGCGGAAGTTCCTGTTGAAAACCTGTTGGGTGAAGCTGGACGCGGGCATATCATCGCCTTCAACATCCTGAACATCGGCCGTTACAAATTGGGAGTAGGCACGATCGGAGCTTCTAAACGTGCAATGGAAATCACGATTCCTTACACGAACCAGCGCCAGCAGTTCAAAACACCGATTTCATCATTCAACTTGACTCGTGAAAAACTTGCGACGATGGCTTCACAGCTGTACGCACTTGAAAGCTCTGTTTACCGCACTGTTGGTTTATTCGAGGACCGCATGAGCGGCTTTACGGATGAAGAACATGCGAACGGTAAATTGGTTGCGGATTCAATCGCTGAATTTGCTGTGGAATGCTCAATGAATAAATTCTTCGGAACAGAAACATTGGACTTTATCGTTGATGAAGGCGTTCAATTGCACGGTGGATATGGCTTCATGCAGGAATATGAAATCGAGCGCATCTACCGTGACTCGCGCATCAACCGTATTTTCGAAGGAACAAACGAAATCAACCGTTTGCTGGTTCCGGGTACTTTGCTGCGTAAAGCAATGAAAGGCGAATTGCCACTATTGCAGCACGCACAAAAACTTCAGGAAGAGTTATTGATGATGATGCCGGAAGAAATCGGCACTGAAGCATTGGCTCAGGAAAAATACCTGGTAGGAAACGCGAAAAAAATCGCTATCCTAGCTGCTGGTCTAGCTGCTCAAACTTACGGTACGAAATTGGAACAGGAGCAGGAAGTTCTTGTGAACATCGCTGATATCGTCAGCAATGTATTTGCAATGGAATCTGCGGTTCTGCGTACCGAAAAAGCGATCGCTGCTTCAGGTGAAGAAAAAGCGAAACAGAAACTTCTTTATACGCAAATCTATTGCCAGGAAGCATTCGATAAAATCGAGAAAGATGCGAAGGAAACATTGATCGCTGCAATTGAAGGCGACAACCAACGCATGATGCTTTCAGCATTACGCAAATTGACTCGTTCAACTCCTTACAATGTCATCGCTAAAAAACGCGAAGCTGCTGTTAAGTTGATCGATGTTGAAAAATACGTAGTTTAATAGATTAATTGAAGGCCGCCATCTTTTTGGCGGCTCTTTTTTATTCGCCCGCATTCCATGGCTTTGCTAGAATAGTAAAAGAAGGAGGTTTTAAATATGTTGGATTTTTATTGGTACCCGAAATGCAGTACCTGCCAAAAAGCGAAAAAGTGGCTGACCGCAAACGGGGTGGATTTTAAGGAAATACATATCGTCGATAACCCGCCGCCAAAAGATGAGCTGAAGAAAATGGTAGTAGCCAGCGGCATCGAATTGAAGAAGTTTTTCAATACCAGCGGACAGCAATACCGCGAGTTGCAGTTAAAGGATAAGCTTGCTGGAATGTCCGAAGATGAAAAACTGGAACTGCTTTCATCAAACGGCATGCTGATCAAGCGTCCGCTTGCATGGGACGGTTCAAAAGCGACAATTGGCTTTAAGGAAGAGACGTATAAAAATACCTGGGCTTAAGGAATATGCAATCTTGTAATTGAGTGGTTAATATGTCAAACTGAAATTGAAGCTACTACATATTTTGGAGGCGTTTGGATGAGCACACCACAAGAACTTCGTTATTCAAAAGAACATGAATGGGTCAAACTTGAAGATGGTAAAGCACGCATCGGAATCACTCATTTCGCGCAAGCTGAACTTGGAGACATCGTTTTTGTCGAATTGCCGCAGGTCGGTGACGAACTTAAGAAAAACGAACCATTCGGCAGCGTTGAGTCTGTTAAAACGGTTTCTGAATTATATGCGCCAATCAGCGGGAAAGTGGTTGAAGTAAACTCTGAGCTGGAAGACAGCCCGGAATTTGTCAATGAATCTCCGTATGAACAGGCATGGATGGTTGTCATTGAAGCGCCTTCTGAAGATGAAATGGGCGATTTGATGGATGCTGACCAATACAAAGAAATGACTAACGAGTAAGAAACAGTAAGCGCCCTTTTTCGGCGCTTTTTTTAATAAGCATTTATTTCAGGCGAATCGCAGTGCCGAGCATATCAATTGATTAGGGTGTTATGGCTATATAAACTAAATAGGTAACAACATGCTCTCTATTCCAATTAATCAGCGGGGTGTTGGATGATGGACAAAGTGATTGTAGTGGAAGGAATATCGGATAAAAATAGAATTGCGCCGCTCATTGCAGAATCCGTGACGATTCTTTGCACAAATGGTACAGTGAGTGCCACAAGACTTGAAGAACTGCTGTTGCCATTTGAAGGGCAGGATATCATTATTTTAGTAGATGCAGATAAATCGGGTGAAAAGCTCAGAAAACTGGTCAAGCGTGAATTTCCGGAAGCCCGCCATTTTTATATCGACCGGAGCTACAAGGAAGTGGCGACAACTCCTTTGCGTATTCTGACTGATGTCCTCATAGCAGCAAATGTCCGAGTCAATAACCTATTAGCCGAAGGATGAAGAACCATGGAAGAATGGAACCATAAAGAATGGAGTAAAGCCAAGAACACCAATAAGGTGGCGGCTTATTACCTTTATACGCCTATGTGCGGGACATGCCAATTGGCATCAAAAATGCTTGAAGTCGTAGTTGCGGCAATGCCGGAATTGCCAATCGGCAAAGCCAACTTGAATTACGTACAGGAGATCGCTTCTTTATATGAAGTGGAAAGCGTGCCGTGCCTGTTGATAACAGAAAATGGCAAGCTGAAAGAAAAGGTTTACGCCTTTCATTCTGTGCCATATATTTATGAAAAGTTGAAAACGGTTGACGTATAAATCAAGCCGTGATAAATTAATATCCTGAACAACAAACTTAATAACGTAACTCTTATAAAGAGTGGTGGAGGGAAGTGCCCTGTGAAGCCCGGCAACCGTCATGAAAATGAAATGGTGCCAAGTCACACAAAGCGAAAGCTTTGGAAGATGAGAGAACGGTTAACGTATATATTTTTGCGTGTGCCCTTCTGCTCATTTCTGAGCAGAAGGGTTTTTTATTTTGAAGTAGGAGAGTGTATCAATGATTGAGTTAAAGCAACTTACGAAGACATTCGATGTCGGAAAAACCGCCTTGACAGCTGTTGATGATGTAAATCTGACGATTGCTGACGGAGAAATCTTCGGCATCATCGGTTACAGCGGCGCAGGCAAAAGTACGCTGATCCGCATATTGAACGGTTTGGAAAAACCGACATCCGGAACAGTCGATATCAATGGGCAAAAAATAACGGACATTAAAGGCGTAGAGCTCCGTAAAGCCCGCCAAAAAGTAAGCATGATTTTCCAGCACTTCAATCTTTTATGGTCCCGGACAGTGCAGGAGAATATTGAATTTCCGCTTGAAATTGCTGGTGTGCCAAAAGCAAAAAGAGTGGAAAAGGTAAAGGAATTGGTTGAATTAGTGGGATTGGCTGGCCGTGAAAATGCTTATCCTTCCCAATTATCAGGTGGCCAGAAGCAGCGTGTCGGCATAGCCCGCGCATTGGCGAACGATCCGGAAGTCCTGCTTTGTGACGAAGCCACGTCAGCCCTTGATCCGGAAACGACGGACGCTATTTTGGACCTGCTTGTCGATATCAATAAACGCCTTGGTTTGACCATCGTCCTGATTACTCACGAAATGCATGTCATCCGGAAAATTTGTCATCGTGTGGCAGTTATGGAAGGCGGCAAAGTGGTGGAACTTGGAGATGTACTTGAGATTTTCCAAACCCCGAAACAGGAAATCACCAAACGCTTTGTTGCTCAAGTCACCGAGTCGGAGGATTCAAGCGAAACCATCAAGCATCTCCGTGAATTATATCCAACAGGAGAACTGGTGAAGCTGATATTCGTTGGTGAACAGGCAGAACAGCCGATACTGACACAGTTGATCCGGAAGTTTCCGGTGGAAGTGAATATCGTCCAGGGGAAAGTATCCCATACACAACGCGGCGCATATGGAACTTTGATCCTGCAGCTAAAAGGAGCGGATGCTGATATCCGTCAGGCGCTCGAGTTTCTCGTCCGAGAAAATGTACAGGCGGAGGTGATGGCAAATGATTGAGTCATTATTTCCAAATGTCGACTGGGATAAGATGTGGGAAGCAACAATCGAAACCATCTATATGACAGCGATGTCGACACTTTTCACGTTCGTCATCGGCCTTGTGCTTGGCATCATTTTATTCCTGACAGCTCCGAAGCAATTATGGGCCAATAAAATCGTCAACTGGCTTACTGGGGTATTTGTGAATGTTTTCCGTTCGATACCGTTTATCATCTTGATCATTTTGCTGATTCCTTTTACAAGCTTCCTGATCGGCACGATTCGTGGACCGAATGCTGCATTGCCAGCGCTGATTATTGGAGCGGCTCCATTTTATGCGCGGCTGGTCCTGATCGCTTTCCAGGAAATCGATAAAGGGGTCATTGAAGCCGCTCGTTCCATGGGCGCAACAACTGGAACTATTATCCGGAAAGTCTTATTGCCGGAATCAAAACCCGCTTTGATCTCAGGAATCACGGTCACTTCGATTGCATTAGTCGGATATACCGCTATGGCTGGAGTCATTGGGGCCGGCGGACTCGGAACTTTGGCATTCCTGGATGGATTTCAGCGCAGCCGGCCGGATGTCGTATTAATGGCAACCATTTTGATCCTGATCATCGTATTCATCATCCAATTTATCGGTGACGCGTTAACCAAAAAAGCAGACAAGCGTTGATAACGGAAATTCCGTTGACATAATAATTACAACTACAGAGAAAAGGGAGAGTACACATTATGAAAAAACTTCTAACAGGAACTTTATTGGCAACATTAGCACTAGCAGGATGCGGTAGTGACAGCAATGAAACTGGCACTGACTCAAGCAACGGCGGATCTGGAGAAAGCGAAACAAGCACGATTAAAGTGGGTGCTTCAAATGTGCCGCACGCAGAAATTCTGGAACAAGTTCAACCGATTCTAGAAGAACAGGGAATTGAATTGGAGATTGAAACCTACCAGGATTATATCTTCCCGAATGAAGATTTGGATTCAGGCGAAATCGACGCCAACTACTTCCAGCATATCCCTTACTTCGAAGCTCAGATGGAAGAGCACGGTTATGATTTTGCAAATGCCGGCGGTATCCACATAGAGCCAATCGGTGTCTACTCCCAGGAATACGATTCACTTGAAGAGCTTCCGGAAGGCGCTACTATTTTAATGAGCAGTTCAGTAGCTGACCACGGACGTATTCTTTCAATGTTAGAAGCGCAGGGGTTGATCACGTTAGCTGAAGACATCGATAAAACAAAAGCTGAAGTAAGTGATATTGCTGAAAACCCTAAAGATCTGCAATTTGAAACAGATTATGAAGCAGCGTTATTGGTGCAAATGTATGAGCAAGGTGAAGGCGATGCAGTGTTGATCAACTCAAACTATGCGATTGATGCAGGCATCAACCCGCAGGAAGATTCAATTGCACTTGAAGATTCAGATTCACCGTATGTAAATATCATCGCTGTCCGTTCTGGCGATGAAGACAATGAAGCAGTACAAGCATTGGTAGAGGCACTTAAATCAGAAGAAATCCAAGATTTCATTCTTGAAGAGTGGGGCGGCTCTGTAGTACCAGTGCAATAAGAAAAGCGACTCAAAAAAGCATCCTTCGGGATGCTTTTTCTTAATTATGGAGCTATTGGTAAAAAGTACACAAAATGATGGGGAGTTTAAACCAGCAGTAAATGATTATTTAGATATAGTAAATTAATAAAATATTCCGTGTATTTCCGAAAAGCTTATCTTATTCTGTCATCTATGGTATTTTGATATCTATTATGAAAAAACATTTGTACACATAGGGAGGACATGAAATGAAGTTTAAATTCGGTTTATTACCCAGAATTATTGTGGCTATTGTATTGGGAGTTTTAATTGGTTCCATCGCTTCGGAAAACATCGTGAGGATTTTTGCTACATTCACTTCTATCTTTGGCAATTTCCTAAACTTTGTTGTGCCATTGATTATCCTGGGCTTTATCGCACCCGGTATTGCGAAATTAGGCAAGGGGTCCGGTAAATTACTGGGGGTTTCTACACTTGTCGCTTACAGTTCCACCGTAATTGCAGGGGTTTTTGCTTTCGGGGCAGCTATGCTAGTACTTCCTGGATTCATGGAAGGCCGCGCTCTGACAAGTCTGGACGACCCTGAGCATGCACTTGCCAAAACATTCATCGACCTTGAAATGGCTCCGCTATTTGGCGTGATGTCTGCATTGATCCTGGCGTTCCTGCTTGGTATCGGAATGGCGTCTACGGGCAGTAAAACCATGATAGCCTTTTTTGATGAATTCCAGGCCATTATCGAGAAAACAATTTCTGTCATCATAATTCCGCTTTTGCCTTTCTACATTTTCGGTATTTTTGCCAACATGGCATACGGCGGAGCAGTTATGGAAATTCTGTCGTTGTTCGGTATTGTTTTTGTTTTAATCATCATCCTTCACTGGCTTATGCTGCTGCTTCAGTACAGCACAGCTGGTGCTTTAAAGAAAAGGAATCCTTTCAGCCTGCTGAAGACCATGATGCCTGCTTACTTTACGGCACTTGGCACGCAGTCTTCAGCAGCGACTATACCTGTAACACTAAGACAAACCCGAAAAACAGGAGCGGATGAACGAATCGCTGATTTCTCGGTTCCACTGTTCGCGACAATCCATTTATCAGGCAGTACGATTACTTTAGTATCCTGTGCGATCGGAGTGGTTCTTTTAACTGGCCAGACTCCTGATTTCGGATCATTCTTTCCATTTATCCTTATGCTTGGCGTTACGATGATTGCTGCCCCTGGGGTGCCGGGTGGTGCTGTCATGGCGGCAATTGGTTTATTGCAAAGCATGCTCGGTTTTGATGCAACCATGGTCGCTTTAATGATTGCCCTATATATGGCTCAAGACAGTTTCGGAACAGCTGCCAACGTTACAGGAGACGGTGCTTTGGCCAATATTGTCGACCGTTTTACAAACGGACGAAAAGTTTGAAATAATTTTTTGATTCAGTGTATTCCGGCTATTTTCTATTCTCTATACTCTTCAATAAAGCTATGGTAATATATCGAAGTATTGAGAATAAGGAGGAAACACCATGAAAAAATTATTCGTAATTGGATTATCATCTTTACTTTTTTTAGGCGCCTGCAGTTCTGATGATTCTGCTGATACAGATAAAGCGGCAGATTCATCAAATGGCGAAACAGCTTCAACAGACAATGCCGAAGTGAAAAAAGAATTGATGAGATTTTATATGGCAGTGCCTAACACGATCAACGAAGTGGACGGCGATCTGAACACATTTGAACAGCAGCAGGCTGAAGGGATTCTGCCTGAAGGCAACGAATTGGCAGCTGTGAAAGAGGCGGCTGCAAGTTCTGCAGAAGAAGCATCCCAAGCTGTTGAAGGAATCGAAATTCCGGAAACTCTAAGTGAGAAAGAAGAAGACATCCAGTCTGCACTTGGTATGATTTCAGAATCATATGATATGAAAGCAGCAGCGCTTGCTGAAGAAGAGACATCATTTGAAGCTGCCAATGCCAAATTTGCGGAAGCGGATGAAATCTTCAATTCAATTCTTGAAGAACATGAATTGATTCCTTCAAGCATTCAAAACGAAGTAAATTAAGATATAGCGAAAAGCCCACCATTCATTTGGTGGGCTTTTTCTTGTATTTTCCATAAACTATGACGATAGGTCTATTTTCAGACAAATTGAAGTGATATGCGTTTATCCGAATTTTATTGGGGTATAATGGATATTGTAAGATAATCTGAAAGGAATGATTTATTATCGAGTCAAACGGTATCGAGCATACTGAGAAAATGGAACAGGCATTTAGAAATGCACATGGATTTGGAATCAATGAGTATCAGAACGATCCGGGAAAAATTATTGAAGTGGAACAACGAAGAGATCAAGATTATAATGATAGCCAAAGAATCGTATCTCAGTTAGAACGTCAAGTACACCGTGATATATAAAAATTAAACAGTTAAAAGCTAACAGTAAAGCCGGTGCCTTGTGCATCGGCTTTTTTTATGAGAGGACGGCCCTTTTTTCTCCAGGTGGACCAGCAGTCTGAAGCTGAGAGGACAAGGGACTTCTCACTGAAATCCATTCTCAATTAAATGACATTCATTGAAAATGAAAAAAAACTAATTTTTTATGAAAAAACCGCTCGGCACTTTAAAAATACTGAGTTTTAAATTGTTTAGAGACAGTTTCCAAACTCGGTTTAATGATTTGCCAGAGCAGTCGATATCGGTTAAGATTAGAATGATACTAATTAAGAATGGTTATCCGTTCAACATTAACTATATGGAGGTATTTACATGTCAACTTTGGTCATCAAGGATTTACACGTTGAAATCGAAGGTAAAGAGATTTTAAAAGGTGTAAACTTAACTATTAATACAAGCGAGATTCATGCAATCATGGGTCCGAACGGTACAGGTAAATCAACATTGGCTTCCGCTATCATGGGCCACCCTAAATACGAGGTAACTTCTGGTTCCATCACTTTGGATGGAGAAGATGTTCTTGATATGGAAGTTGACGAACGGGCGCGCGCAGGTCTTTTCCTAGCTATGCAATATCCAAGTGAAATTTCTGGTGTAACAAACGCTGACTTCATGCGTTCTGCCATGAACGCACGCCGTGAAGAAGGCGATGAAATTTCGTTGATGAAATTCATCCGCGAGCTTGACAGCAAAATGGAAGTTTTGGATATGGAACAGGATATGGCTCAGCGTTATCTTAATGAAGGATTCTCAGGCGGGGAAAAGAAACGCAATGAAATTCTTCAAATGATGATGATCAAACCGACAATCGCTGTTTTGGACGAAATTGACTCCGGTTTGGATATTGACGCATTGAAAGTCGTTTCCGACGGGATCAACCAAATGAAAGGCGAAGATTTCGGTTGCCTGATCATCACTCACTACCAGCGCCTGTTGAATTACATCACGCCGGACCACGTCCACGTTATGATGCAGGGCCGCGTCGTTAAATCTGGCGGAGCAGAACTTGCGCATAAATTGGAAGCTGAAGGTTACGACTGGATCAAGCAAGAACTTGGAATTGAAGACGAGACTGTAGGACAAGCATAATTGAAGGGAGAGACTGGCATGACGGTTGAAACAAATTTAAAAATGACCGAGCAAGAGCTGCGCTCCTTTTCAGAGATGAATGGTGAACCTTCATGGTTTACCGAGTTGCGCCTTCGCTCGTTTGCAGAAGCGGAAACTTTGCCGCTTCCAAAACCAGATAAAACAAAAATCCTGAACTGGAATTTCACAGATTATCCGGTTCACACAGTGAAAAGCTCTACATTCGGTTCGATCGAAGATTTGACTGAAGATATCAAAACTATCGTAGATCTTGAGCAAAAAAATCTATACATCCAGCACAATAATACACCTGCGTTTTCACGTGTTTCAGAAGATTTGGCTGCTAAAGGTGTCATCTTGACAGACATTTTCACAGCACTTCGTGAACATGGTGACCTGGTGAAAAAATATTTCATGACCAACGGCGTAAAAACCGATGAGCATAAGCTGACTGCTTTGCATGCGGCATTGATGAACGGCGGGGCATTCCTGTACGTTCCGAAAAACGTGGAAGTTGAAGAGCCGGTGCAAGTTGTGTTCTATCATGACGATGCAGAAGCTTCATTATTCAATCACGTAATCGTAGTAGCGGACACAAGCAGTAAAGTTACTTATGTAGAGAACTACTTCTCAACTGTTGCAAAATCAAATGGTTTGGCAAATATCGTATCAGAAGTATTTGCTGAAGATAACGCACAAATCACTTATGGTGCAGTTGATGTTCTTGCAGAAGGGTTCACTACTTACGTAAATCGCCGCGGTGTTGCCGCGCGTGATGCGAAAATAGAGTGGGCGCTTGGACTGATGAATGACAGCGACACTATCTCTGAAAACGTGACTCACCTGATCGGTGATAATTCTATCGGCGATACAAAAACTGTAGTAGTCGGCAGAGGCAGCCAAAAACAGAACTTTACAACGAAAGTTGTGCATTGGGGTAAAGATTCCGATGGCCAAATTTTAAAACATGGCGTTATGAAAGATTCTTCTTCCGCTATTTTTAATGGAATAGGCAAGATTGAACATGGCGCAACCAGATCGAATGCGGAACAGGAATCACGCGTATTGATGCTTAGCCCGAATGCTCGAGGCGACGCAAACCCGATTCTGTTAATTGATGAAGATGATGTTACAGCAGGCCACGCAGCATCTGTTGGGCGTGTAGATCCGCTACAACTTTATTATCTGATGAGCCGAGGCATTACTAAACAAGAAGCTGAACGTCTTGTTATTCACGGTTTCTTGGCACCAGTTGTAAATGTGCTGCCAATCGAAGGCGTTAAAAAGCAATTGACGGAGGTTATCGAAAGGAAAGTCCGCTAATGATCAATAAAGAGATAAAAAGCTATTTTCCTATATTGAACCAAGAAATCAATGGCAATCCGCTTATCTATCTGGACAGCGCTGCGACTTCACAGAAACCGGTGCAGGTAATTGAAGCGCTGGAGAATTATTATAAATTCGATAATTCGAATGTGCATCGCGGCGTCCATACTCTTGGCAACCGTGCCACAGAAAAATATGAAGGTGCCCGTGAAAAGGTGCAAAAATTCATCAATGCCAGTTCCACAGAAGAAATTGTCTTTCTTCGTGGAACCACAACGGCTATCAATCTTGTAGCACAAAGCTACGGGCGTGCCAATGTGGAGAAAGGCGATGAAATTATCATCACTTATATGGAACACCATTCCAATATCATTCCATGGCAGCAATTGGCCAAAGAGCGTGGAGCGATCCTGAAATATATCGAACTTGAAGAAGACGGCACCATTTCACTTGAACAAGTGAAAGCGGCAATTACCGAACGGACTAAAATCGTTTCAATGGTCTATGTTTCAAATGTCCTTGGAACCATGAATCCGGTGAAGGAAGTTGCACGCATCGCCCATGAAAATGGAGCGGTGATGGTGGTTGACGGTGCACAGGCTGCTCCTCATCTTAAAATCGATGTCCAGCAATTGGACTGTGATTTCTTCGCCTTCTCAGGCCATAAAATGGTCGGACCGACAGGAATCGGTGTATTATATGGAAAGAAAGCTTTATTGAATGAAATGGAGCCGGTTGAATTCGGCGGCGAAATGATCGATTTTGTCGGTCTTTACGATTCAACCTGGAAAGAGCTGCCATGGAAATTTGAAGGCGGTACACCTATAATCGCCGGCGCAGTCGGACTTGGCGCAGCCATCGATTTCCTTAACGAAATCGGATTGGACGAAATCGAAAAGCACGAACATGAAATGGCAGCTTATGCCATGGAAAAAATGAGCGGAATCGACGGCCTTGAAATTTACGGTCCGAAAGATCCGGCCAAGCGGGCAGGCATTGTCACATTCAACTTGAATGATGTCCATCCTCATGATGTGGCGACGGTGCTAGATATGAGCGGAATCGCTGTCCGTGCAGGACACCATTGCGCACAGCCGTTGATGAAATGGCTGGAAGTATCCGCTACGGCCCGTGCAAGCTTCTACCTTTATAATGGCGAATCGGATGTCGACCGCCTTGTAGAAGGATTACGCTCTGCAAAGGAGTATTTCAACGATGTCTTTTAAAAATTTAGATCAATTGTATCGGTCCGTGATTATGGACCATTATAAAACGCCACGGAATAAAGGCACTATTGAAAATGACAGCATTAATATCGAAATGAACAATCCGACATGCGGCGATCGCATCCATCTGACCTTGCAGGTTGAAGACGGTATTGTAAAAGATGCAAAATTTGATGGTGAAGGATGTTCAATTTCGATGGCTTCAGCTTCAATGATGACGCAGGCAGTAAAAGGGAAAGATGTGGACACTGCTCTTGGGCTGTCCAAAACTTTTTCTGATATGATGCTCGGCAAAGATTACGACGATTCTGTGGACCTGGGTGATATTGAAGCGCTGCAGGGAGTCTCTCAATTCCCAGCAAGGATCAAATGCGCTACACTAGCTTGGAAAGCCATGGAAAAAGGCGTGCACGAGCAAGAAAAATCGTAACACAAGAATGGAGGAACGATGATGGCTAAAAAAATGCCCGAAATCGATGATTATAAATATGGGTTCCATGACAAAGATGTCTCGATCTTCCGCTCAAAACGCGGTCTGACTGAAGATATCGTCAGAGAAATTTCCAATATCAAGAGCGAACCTGAATGGATGCTCGAATCTCGTTTGAAAGCTCTTAAATTGTTTTATTCTATGCCAATGCCGCAATGGGGTGGCGACTTGGCACCGTTGAATTTTGACGAAATCACTTATTACGTCAAACCATCGGAAGCCAGCCAAACTTCATGGGATGAAGTGCCGGATGAAATCAAACAGACTTTTGATAAATTGGGTATCCCGGAAGCGGAACAAAAATACCTTGCAGGTGTTTCTGCACAGTACGAATCAGAAGTTGTCTACCACAACATGAAAGTTGAACTTGAGGACATGGGTATCATCTTTAAAGATACAGATGCTGCACTTCGTGAAAACGAAGACTTGTTCCGTGAATATTTCCAGACAGTCATTCCGGCTGCTGACAATAAATTCGCGGCTTTGAATACAGCTGTCTGGTCAGGTGGCTCATTCATTTATGTTCCGCCAAATGTTAAAGTTGAATCTCCGCTGCAAGCATATTTCCGTATCAACTCGGAAAACATGGGGCAGTTCGAGCGTACGATGATCATTGTGGATGAAGGCGCGAGCGTTCATTATGTGGAAGGCTGTACAGCACCTGTATATACGACGAATTCACTGCACTCTGCTGTAGTTGAAATCATCGTTAAAAAAGACGCTTATTGCCGTTACACAACAATCCAGAACTGGGCAAACAACGTTTATAACCTTGTTACAAAACGAGCGTTTGTTGATGCCAACGGCACAATGGAATGGATCGATGGCAACATCGGTTCTAAATTGACGATGAAATATCCTGCAGTTTACCTTCGCGGTGAAGGCGCACGCGGTATGACGTTGTCGATTGCAATCGCAGGCAAAGGCCAGCACCAGGATGCGGGCGCTAAAATGATCCACATGGCACCGAATACTTCATCTTCCATCGTTTCGAAATCAATTTCGAAACAGGGCGGTAAAGTTTCGTACCGCGGGATTGTCCGTTTCGGCCGTAAAGCTGACGGAGCCCGTTCGAACATTGAATGTGATACGTTGATCATGGACAACCTGTCCACGTCTGATACGATCCCGTACAATGAAATTCTTAACGACAATGTATCTTTGGAGCACGAAGCGAAAGTTTCAAAAGTCTCTGAAGAGCAATTGTTCTACTTGATGAGCCGTGGCGTTTCTGAGCAGGAAGCTACTGAAATGATCGTTATGGGCTTCATCGAACCATTCACAAAAGAACTTCCGATGGAATATGCGGTTGAAATGAACCGTTTGATCAAGTTCGAAATGGAAGGTTCAATCGGTTAATAGATTCTTATACAAATCCCTACTGCTTAATTGCAGTGGGGATTTTAATTTATGAAAATGTGCAAACGATATTCCGCAAAACAGCTCCGCTTTCCTGGTGGCTTGCGCTGAGCTAACTCGGGCTTTTTGCACTTCGCCCGAGTGGATCTCAGCACTTCGCCCGAAACGGAGTTGGAAAGCCAACTCCGTTTCTGCTCACCTGGGAGTCTTCGCTATTTTGCTCCATATCTCTATTTACCTTCTATAAATGGAGTTGCATAATAGCTTGATCTAAGTAAAAAGATTTTCATTGATTCCGCATGAAATCAGAATGAAGCGCTAGGCGGTGAATGGCAAAGATGTGCTCCTGCATCGCTGCGCTGCTTCGTCGCAAAGACTTGACCTTGCAAGCTCCGGTCAATGTCTTTCCTGCGGGAAAAAGACTGAGTCCTGAGACCCCGCAGGGAGCGAAGTGCACGAGGAGGCTCAAGCCGCTCCCCGCGGAAAGCTTCCGGCTAGAGCGTAAGGGTTGAAGAAATCGACAGTTTCTCAACAGCCTGCGAATCCCCATTGCTTAACTGCAATGGGGATTTTTTCTTCGTTTAATGGGTAAAGCTCAGGTAGGACGTTCTATTTTTTCTGTGCTATCATTTAACTAACAGTATCTCGGAGGTGGCGTAATGATTTATGCGGGATTAACGGGTTGGGGCGATCACCCGGATGTTTACAGTCCGGGATCGAAGCAAAAAGACAGATTGGCTGATTACACAGGACACTTTCCAATCGTGGAACTGGATTCTTCTTTTTATGCTGTGCAGCCCGAAAGGAATATCCGGAAATGGATTGCTGAAACACCTGATTCTTTTCAGTTCATCGTTAAAGCATATCAGGCGATGACCGGACATTTACGCGGAGAAAATCCGTTTGATACAGAAGAGGAAATGTATGAGGCATATATAAAATCCATCAGGCCACTGAAGGAAGCCGGAAAACTCGCGATGGTATTGCTGCAATTTCCGCCGTGGTTTGATTGTGTAAAAGAAAATGTAGATGAAATCAGGCGTATTACGGACAAGCTGAGTGAATTTGATTTGGCGATCGAATTCCGTCATCAGTCCTGGTATGCCGAAGGGTTCCGAGAAAAAACCTTCGAGTTTCTGCGGGAACACAATTTGATCCATTCGGTTTGTGATGAACCCCAGGCGGGTGATGGTTCGATTCCCCTGGTACCTGTCTCGACCCGAAAAGATAAAGTCCTGTTCCGGCTTCACGGCCGCAACGTTCATGGGTGGCAAAATGTAGGGAACTCAAAGAAATGGCGGGAAGTCCGTTATTTATATGATTATAACCGTGAAGAGTTAACGGAAATCAGCAAAGCGGCAAATAAGCTGGCGGAACAGGCTGACAATGTTTACATCATATTCAATAATAATTCCGGCGGCCATGCGGCTGGGGACGCCAAACAATTTCAGCAAATGAATGATTTGACCTTCGAAGATCTTGCTCCCAAACAACTGGATCTTTTTGAAGGAGAATTTTAACGTTAGGTTATAAAGAGGTGTTGTAAAATGGCTGAAACCATTCATATATATCATACAAATGATTTGCACAGCCATTTTGGCAATTGGCCGAGTATCCATGCTTTATTGGCTGAACGGAAGCGCTGGCACGCCGAAATGGGCGATTTCTGCCTTATATTGGACATTGGCGACCATGTGGACCGTTCGCATCCATTTACTGAAGGAACAGCAGGAAAAGGAAATGTGGAATTGCTGAACCAAGCAGGATATGATGCTGTGACCATAGGCAATAATGAAGGAATTACTTTGTCCAAGGAAGAGTTGGATGAACTGTACAATGAAGCGGATTTTGATGTCATCCTTTCCAATTTATTAAGTGAAAATGGGGAACAGCCGCCCTGGGCCAAGCCGCATAAAATACTTCGGACACCTGAGGGCAAGCGCATCGGTCTGGTGGGAGCGACTGCAGAATTCACTCCGTTTTATGAAAGGCTGGGGTGGAAAATAACTGCGGCGCGCGAATCGATTATTCAGGCAGTGGATGAGATTAAAGCGGATACAGACTTTATTGTCTGTCTGTCTCATCTCGGAATCAGAGAAGATGAAATCCTTGCTGAGAGCTGTCCCGAAATTGATCTGATATTGGGCGCGCATACGCATCACATTTTTCACGAAGGAAAGATGATCGGCGATGTGCTGCTCGGAGCGGCAGGCAAATTCGGAGCTTATCTCGGACACGTTATCATTGAAGAAGATCTGAAGAAGAAAAAAGCTTATTTGATTGAGACAGAGAAATTGGAGAATCCGGATGGCAGCTACGACCAAAAGCTGCGGGAAAGTGGCAAGGAATTGATGAGAGATGCTGTATTCTACAATGATTCAGCTCTTAAAGCCGAGTGGTTTAAGGAGTCGGAATTGGCTCAGTTATTCGGCAAGGCCATGATTGAATTTTCGGAAGCGGATTGTGCGCTATTCAACGCAGGCCTGTTTATGGAAGATATGCCATTAGGCGAAATTACGCGTTACGATTTCCACCGGATGCTTCCACATCCCATCAATCCGTGCATGATTGAGCTGACAGGCGCAGAATTAAAGGAAATTTATCTTCAGTCGATGAATTCCGAATGGCCGCAGCTTGAGTTGAAAGGCTTAGGTTTCAGGGGAGCTGTTTTTGGGAAGATGATCCGCACAGGAATGGACATGGACAATCATCATTTATATATAAATGGCCAGCTGGCTGACAGTGACCGTGTATATAAACTCATCACATTGGATATGTTCACTTTCGGTTATTTCTTTCCGGAGTTTAAACGCTCTCCGAAAACTTATTTTATGCCTGAATTTATCCGGGACGTATTCAGTGATTATTTTTCGCGAAACACGGTACGGTAAGCAAACTGGATGAAATTGACCTTGATTTCAAAACAATTTTAGTATATGCTAACAAAGAATTGTATATCGATGGGTAGAGGCTGCAAAACCGATAAGTAAAATATGTGAGCGTGACAGCGATGATCATATTTGAAAGGCGATTTTGCCGAAGTCCATTTTCCGTTGTCACCGGGAAGTGAGGCTGGGGTCATCCTTAATAGGGATGTCACTGTCATTTATGCTTGCATAAATGGAGAGCTACAGGGTTGTTTGATGTTTTACCGCACAGACGAATTGTAGGAAGCCGACTTGTCCCTTTGGATAGAGCCGGCTTTTTTTCTCCATTCTATTCCATCAAAAAATAGGAGGAAACTATTCATGGAAAACACGATCTTCTCGATCCTGCCGCCGATTATCGCAATCGTAATGGTATTACTTACCCGGCGGGTACTATTATCTTTGGGCGTAGGTATCATTTCTGCAGCGCTCATTTTAACATCATTCGCGCCGGTTGGTGCCATGCAGGAATTACTCACATCATTTCAGGTGATATTCTGGGATGAAGGCTTTAATGCGTATAATGTCTTTATACTTCTCTTCTTATTATTGCTGGGCATCATAACTGCATTCGTCAGTTTGTCCGGAGGAAGCCATGCTTTCGCTGACTGGGCTTCAAAACGCGTCAAATCCCGCCGCGGGGCAAAAGTTCTTACCGTCGCGCTGGGTATTGTTATTTTTATCGATGACTATTTCAACGCTTTGGCAGTCGGACAGGTTGCACGCCCCATAACTGACCGCTATAAAGTGTCCCGCGCGAAACTCGCTTATTTCATCGATTCAACTGCAGCACCTGTCTGTGTGGTTTCGCCGGTTTCCAGCTGGGGAGCGGCAATCATCGGAATCATCGCTACGATTCTTGCCGGGCAGACATTTGTGGAATATTCCGCTTTGGAAGCCTTCCTCTGGATGGCGCCGATGAATTTCTATGTAATTGCTGCACTGGCCATCGTATTCTTCGTTGCCTACCGTGATGTCGATTTCGGGGAAATGAAAAAGCACGAGATCAACGCAATCGAAAACGGACAGCTTTACGACCCTGAAAAATCGATCCCTGGAGAAATGAAGGAAGAATTTCCTTCGCATTCCCATGGACGTGTTCTTGACTTATTGCTTCCGATTCTTGTATTGGTCGCAGGGACAATCGCCGCAATGTTATGGACGGGCTATCAAAACGCCGGCCAGCAAATGGATATCTGGCTGATCTTTGAAAACACCGATGTTCCTTTGTCCTTGCTGGTTGGTGGACTCCTTGGAACAATCACATCCATTGTTCTATACCTGCTGCAAATGAATAAAAATGAAACTGCGAATGCCGGTTGGATTGGAAAAGGGATCTGGGCAGGGATCAAATCGATGATCGGAGCAGTACTGATTCTGATTTTTGCCTGGTCTCTGACTTACCTGATCGGTGCACTTGAGACAGGTACTTATCTGGCAGGAGTTGTGAGTGATGGAAATATTCCGGTTTCAGTTCTTCCTGTGATGCTGTTCCTGTTAGCTGGAGTAATGGCCTTCTCGACCGGAACATCTTGGGGTTCGTTCGGTATTCTATTGCCGATCGCCGGTACCATCATGATTGAAGCGGCGCCTGAATTGTTATTGGCATCGCTGTCGGCAGTCCTTGCGGGTGCTGTTTTCGGTGACCATTGTTCTCCGATTTCAGATACGACGATCTTATCTTCGACTGGAGCGGGGAGCAATCACATGGATCACGTTGCTACCCAGCTCCCATATGCTTTGACAGCTGCGGCAATCGCCTCTGCAGGGTATTTAGTCATAGGCTTGACTGGTTCACTTCTATGGTCAATAATTGCTGTTGTTGTTATCCTTGCAATACTATTCGTAGTTTGGTCACAAAGAACAACAATACTCGAAAGAGCCAGAAACGCTCAGTAAAAGGAAAGCGGAGAGAATATCTCTCCGCTTTTTTATTATTGTAATAATAGTTTTTTCAAAAAATATAAGAAATCGTCTTTACTTTGAACTACCCGCTCGGTATACTATTTTTAGATTAGAAAATAATCTGAAAATATACAAACTTCCCATTTTTCTGTAAGGAAATTGGAAGTTCGTAAAGAGGGGGAGAAATTATGGAACGTTCGCAATGGGGGACACGCGCCGGTTTTATCATGGCGGCAGTCGGCTCGGCAATCGGTTTGGGAAACATTTGGCGTTTTCCGTATGTGGCCTATGAAAATGGTGGAGGAGCATTCTTTATACCGTACTTATTCGCTCTGTTAACCGCAGGGATACCGATTCTAATCTTAGAATTCACCATCGGGCACAAATACCGTGGATCAGCGCCATTGTCATTCTTCCGCATGAGCGGCAAGAAAGCGGAATGGCTTGGCTGGTGGGCCGTACTTGTATCATTCGTCATATCCGTCTATTATGCAGTCATCATCGCCTGGGCAATGCGATACACAATATTCGCAGTCAATCAGGCATGGGGGAATGACACAGAAGCATTCTTATTCGGAGATTTCCTGCAACTGGGAGACGTCCCGGGGCAAACCGGCGATATCGTATGGGGAGTATTCATTCCATTAGTGCTGGTTTGGGCAATTACATTGGGCATTTTAATGGCTGGAGTCAAGAAAGGGATTGAAGCTGCCAACCGCATTTTCATCCCGACATTGGTGGTCATTTTCCTTATCATAGTAATTCGCGCTGTTACTTTGGATGGAGCTATGATGGGTCTTAACGCATTCTTCGAACCGAATTTTGATGCTATCATGGATCCGTCGGTTTGGGTTGCTGCTTACGGACATATCTTCTTCAGTTTATCCGTAGCCTTTGCCATAATGATAACTTATTCAAGTTATCTTCCGAAAAAATCGGACATCACAAATAACGCTTTCATTACCGGATTTGCCAACTCAAGCTTTGAGTTGCTTGCAGGGATTGGGGTATTCGCTGCACTCGGCTTCATGGCGGCGCAATCCGGAGTGGAAGTAGCTGACGTAGCTACTGCCGGAGTCGGTTTGGCATTTGTGGTGTTCCCACAAATCATCAACCAGTTCCCAGGATTGAATGGGCTCTTCGGTGTCCTGTTCTTCCTGTCATTGACTCTTGCAGGATTAACTTCCTTGATGTCAATAACAGAAACGTATGTAGCAGCAATTTCTGAGAAATTCGGAACTTCACGCCGCAAAGCGGTTGCTTTCGGTGGAGGATTGGCTGCATTAATTTCCATTTTGTTCGCTACTCAAGGCGGTCTTTACTTCCTTGACCTAGCAGATTACTACATCAACCAATTCGGTGTTGCAGCAGTCGGCCTAGTGGAAGTTGTCATGGTTGTATGGATCCTGCGTAAAGCAGATAACCTTAAAACTCATGCGAATGCTATTTCTGACATCCACCTTGGCGGATGGTGGAAATTCAGCCTTGGTGTCATAACTCCAATCGTATTGGGTTATATGATGTTCGGATTGCTGAAACTTAACATTCTTCAAGAGTTCGATAATGACACAGGAAACTACGAAGGCTATTCCGATATGTTCACATTATTCGGAGGAGTCGCTGTAGCAGCTGGTGCTCTGATCTTAGGAATCTTGTTCTCACTCGGCAAATGGCATAAGAGCCACGCGGCATTCGAGGAAGAAAAATAAGGGGGTTAACGCTATGGAAGTAAGCGCAATCGTAGTTATGATTATTGGTATCGTGCTTTTATGGGGCGGCTTGGCTGCCAGCATATTCCATGCAGTACGAAGCGGCAAAAAGAACAAGGCTGACAACGCAGCTTGATGAAAAACTCCGGAAACTTTATGTTTCCGGAGTTTTTATTTTGGATGCACTGTTCCTTGTTAGGCTGTTGGCTTTATGGTACATTTGGGAAAGAGAATGGTTGACAGGCTTCCAGGTTTTCAAAAGGAGATTGCTTGCAATGCGCCGTTGAAAAGCAAGCCTTTGCCTGAAGGCTAAAGTAAATGGATGGTGAATGTTTTGATTACTATAGACCAGTGGAATTATGAAATCGTCATCGATTACCGCGAAGGATTTCAGGAAGAAGCGATCAATAACCGTTACAGCGAGATTTTAGGCAAGTATGATTACATACTTGGCGATTGGGGCTATGGCCAGCTGCGGTTGAAGGGTTTCTTTGAAGACACCAACCATAAAGCGAGCTACGACACCAAAATCAGCACGCTGCAGGATTATTTATATGAATACTGCAATTTCGGCTGTGCTTATTTCGTCATCAAAAAAGTTGGCAAAGCACCTGTAGCTGAACCGGAAGCTACAGAAACAGAAATTGAAACAGCAGAGCAATCGACAGAGGAAAATCCCGTTGCAGAATCATGATGCAACGGGGTTTTTTTATGCCATTATGCTATTATAGGTAATGATAATATATAGATAGAAACTATACCTGTTGGAGGGTTATACATGTATTTTATTGATCGCAGCAAAATTACAGAAACAATCGCTTATATGAATTCATTATTGGAATTATATAAAAAGAAATCGAGCTGGAACAGTCTTGAAGACCAATTGGCGTTGGAGCGGCTTACGCATAATATCGTCGAATCCATCATAGATGTCGGCAACAGCATGATTGATGGTTTCATCATGAGGGACCCCGGCAGTTATGATGACATCATTGATATCTTAACTGACGAAAAAGTGATTTCGCCTGAAATGGATGCACCTTTGAAACGGGTGATCGGTTTACGTAAATCGTTGGTTCGTGATTTTATGAAGATGGATCATGGAAATATTATTGAAGTTCTGAATGGCGCCTTTAAAGAATTGGAAGCATTCGGCCCTAAGGTGGAACATTATCTTGTTCATGAACTGGGACCGGTATCTGCATTCATCCCGGAGACAAAAAATGAAGGATTATAAAGTATATTGCCTCGACTTGGATGGCACAGTATTTAGAGGCAGAGAATTGATACCGGAAACGGCCGATTTTATTCATCGTCTGCAAAAGCAAGGCATTGAACCTTATTATGTAACGAATAATGCATCCATGACTCAGCAGCAATTTGCGGAAAAGCTGGAGGCATTCGGCATCGTGTCGCCGGTTGAACATATTATGACTTCATCAATTGCAGCAGCAAAGTACATTAAAAGATGGTATCCGGGGAAAAAAGTTTTCATGATCGGAACAGATGGTGTGGAAGAAGCGCTTAAAGGTGAAGCGATTGAAAGAGTTCAAGAAAATGCGGACATTGTGCTGATGGGCATTGACCGGAATATCAACTTTCAGAAACTGGCGACCGCCTGCCTGGAAGTCCGTAAAGGGGCAGTCTTTTTATCGACGAACAGGGATTTGGCTTTTCCTTCAGAGAAAGGTTTCATGCCGGGAAATGGGGCTTTTACAAAGGTGGTTTCTTCATCAACAGGAGTAGAACCTGTCTTTATCGGCAAACCCGAAATGCATATGCTGGAAGCGATCCAATATGAAATCGGCTGCAATAAAGAAGGCATGGTCATGATCGGAGACAATTACGACACTGATATTCAAGCGGGTATCCGCTTCGGTGTCGATACGATTCATGTCAATACGGGCGTGACGCCGATGGAAGATGCGGTTAAAAAGGACGTTCCGCCTACGTATGCGATAGAAAATCTTAGTTATTGGGAAATTTAAAAAAGCCATCGGAATGATGGCTTAAAATAATGGGTTTTCTTCTATAAACTCATACACTTTTTGTGTAAGTTCTTCGGGAGTATCTGCTTCGACAATTTCGCCGTTCACTAGGGCGTAAAGAGTTTCGGAGCATTTCGTACAATAACTCAGGCAGCCATATTCCAACACATCGAGATTTGGGTCCCGATCGAGTTTTTCAAAAGCATCCTGGGCTCCATTGACGATATTGCTGACGCAAAATTCAACAATTGGATTCATTAAGCTCACCTCGCTACTTCGAAATCCTACCTTTTTTCAGGGGTAAAGTCAATTATTTGATTTCTTCACTTATGTGTCTAGACTCCAGCGGCCCAGTCCCCTCGAGTAGCTTCGATCTTGTCGGGGAAAACGGGCGCTGACGCTTTTCTGAAAGATATTGTGAAAGTTATCACAATCCTATATAATTTGATGTGAGAAAGTAGTAGACAGAAGAAAGTTAAAGGAGATATTTATGCGAAAACTAGTCTTATTAGGCGGCGGTTACGGCAATATGAGAATATTGCTTCGTTTATTGCCCAGCAGTTTACCCCAGGACGTGGAAATAACATTGATCGACCGTACGCCATTCCACAGCATGAAAACAGAGTTTTATGCTTTGGCTGCCGGTACCGAATCTGATCAGGATGTCCGAGTCGATTTTCCGGAGCATGACCGCCTTAAATTAGTTAATGGCGAAATTTTGGAGATCGGCATTGAAGAAAAGTGCATCTTCATGGAAAACGGCCAACGGATCGACTTTGACGATTTAGTAATCGGACTGGGCTGTGAGGATAAATACCATAATGTGCCTGGTGCTGATCAATGCACGTATAGTATTCAAACTATCGGACAGTCTAGACGGACATACCAAGCTTTGTTAGGTCTGCCGGCTAATGCGGTTGTCGGTATAGTGGGTGCGGGGCTAAGCGGAATCGAATTGGCGAGTGAACTTCGTGAAAGCCGCGAAGACCTACAGATTAAATTGTTTGACCGCAGCCCGCGTATTTTGCGCGATTTTCCAGAACGTTTAAGCAACTTTGTGAAAAAATGGTTCGATAGCCATAACGTTGACGTTGTTTCGAATTCCAATATCACAAAAGTGGAACCGAACCTGCTTTATAACCACGAAGAGACTATTTCGGTTGATGCGGTTGTTTGGACAGCTGGCATCCAACCGGTTAAACCGGTACGTGATCTTGGCTTGGAAGGTGACTCGATCGGACGTCTAGTCATTAACCAATACCATCAATTACCCGCCAATGAAAATGTCTACGTCGTAGGAGACTGTGCAGCTTTGCCGATGGCACCTTCTGCGCAGCTTGCTGAAGAGCAGGCGGAACAGATTGTCAAAGTGCTTAAGATGCGTTGGAAGGGCGAAGAGCTTCCTGAAACAATGCCTGAGATCAAACTGAAAGGCTTCCTTGGTTCATTAGGCAAGAAACAAGGCTTCGCCTACCTTGCAGACCGAACAGTCACAGGGCGCATTGCACGCCTGATGAAATCCGGTGTATTATGGATGTACAAATGGCATAACGGTTGATACTGATTCAAAAACAAAAAGCGCTCAGTGATGAGCGCTTTTTTTAATGAAGAATAATATATTTTTTTTAAGTTACTACAGATATAAAGCCTATTTGTATATTTGAAACAAGTATGAATATCAATTTTATTATAGCGGGGAATATCTATCGAATTCATTGCCTTCTCATTCCGCCTTAAATCCGTGCTTTTCGAGTTCTTTATAAATCGGTTTTAATTGGACGTATCCTTCAGCTGCAACTTCATCTTCCACAAGCACCAATGGATAGAAAAATTCATCATTTTGGATGCGTTCGATATAGTCTTTTTGGCGATCGTTTTCGGGCTCTTTCTCAATATCGATATAAGTAATTGAAAATGGCTTATCCTTATATTTTCTTGGTATGGCAGCCTGCAGCCATTCATACGTATCAATGGATGACGGAGCATTCACACAGCTGGCGCAGATTACTTCCGCCCCGTATACTTCAATCGCAATATTCTTTGTCATAAAAAAGAACCTCCTGTGAATTCATTAGTGGCTTTTTCCTTCTAATCACATTATAATGATTATAATGAAAGGAGTCGATATTAATGACTGAAGCATTGTTGGAAGATCAAGTAATGGAAGTCTTAGATAAATTGCGTCCATTCCTTTTACGTGACGGAGGCGACTGTGAACTCGTCGATATTGAAGATGGAATCGTAAAACTTCGTCTGCTCGGCGCATGCGGAAGCTGCCCAAGTTCGACTATTACATTAAAAGCTGGAATTGAACGCGCATTAACGGAGGAAGTTCCTGGCATAGTTGAGGTAGAACAAGTATTTTAAAGCCAAGGGACCTGTTGCAGGTCCCTTTTTCTGTTTGTATAATAGCAGTAAGCAAGCCAGCTTTCTTGTACGCTGGAAGGATTTATTGATATGATAAATGAAAGGAAAGGGTGACAGGTAATGGAACAGGTAGTCGAAATTACAGAAGCCGCTTCTTTTCAGGTAAAAGAAATGATGCGGCATAATGAAGAAGAAGATTCTTTTCTGCGTGTAGCTGTTAACGGCGGAGGCTGCAGCGGTTTGACGTACGGAATGGGATTTGAAAAAGAACAAGGTGCGGAAGATGACCTTTATGAACAGTTCGGGATCCCGATTCTTATTGCGAAAGATGATGCACCGATATTAAAAGGCACTGTCGTCGATTATAAACAATCGCTGATGGGCGGAGGTTTCACGATTGAAAATCCGAATGCCATCGCTTCATGCGGATGCGGCACTTCATTCCGTACAGCGAAAAAAGCAGGAACACCTGAAAGCTGCTGATTAATTTAAAATGAGAAAACCTTCTGCTCACGTTGTGTGGCGCAGAAGGTTTTTTTATGAAAAATGGGGAATAATCTGTTTACTCACACTGGGGGATTATCTGGTGCTATCCAGTTGAAATCACTAGTTAAAAAGGCTAATATAGAGTGTAGGAGTAAATTGGAAACATTACAAAACGTAATTTATGGTTTTCCGATTTAAAAAATGACTCGAAGGTGGTTGCGATTAGATTGAAAAGACCGTCAATTTTAGTATTAGGTGCAGGCTATGGTGGGTTGACTACTGTAGTGAATTTGCAAAAACTTATGGGAACAGACGAAGTCGACATCACGTTGATCAACAAAAACGAATACCATTATGAAAGCACATGGCTGCATGAAGCTGCAGCTGGAACAATGACTCCAGAACAGGTCCGTTATGATATTAAAGAGGTAATTGATCCTGTCAAAGTCAGATTCGTTCAAGCTACTGTCGAAGCAATCGACGTTGAAGGCAAGAAAGTCCTTACGGATAATGGCGAATTTACATATGATTATATCGTCATCGCCCTTGGTTTTGAAGGTGAAACATTCGGTATCGAAGGACTAGATAAATACGCTTTATCAATTGCGAATGTGAAAGCGGCGCGTTATATCCGCGAACATATCGAATTCCAATTTGCCACTTGGTCAACTGAAGAAGTCAAAGACGACAGCCGTCTGACTATCGTTGTTGGTGGTGCTGGATTCACAGGAATCGAATTCCTGGGCGAATTGGCGAACCGTGTACCTGAACTTTGCAAAGAGTTTGATGTACCTCGTGAAAAAGTTCGTGTAGTCTGCGTAGAAGCTGCTCCGATGGTGCTTCCTGGATTTGATCCTGAATTGGTCAACTATGCAGTTGGTCATCTTGAATCTAAAGGAATTGAATTCTCGATCGGGACTCCGGTTGTAGAAGCGACTCCTGAAGGCGTCAATGTCAAGAAGAGCGATGATGAGTTCGAATTCATCAAAGCTGGTACTGTTGTTTGGGCTGCCGGAGTTCGAGGCAACAGATTGATCGAAACTACGCCTATCGAAAATATGCGTGCACGCGTTAAAGTTGAAAAAGACCTTCGCGCACCAGCATTCCCTGATGTATTTATCATCGGTGACTGTGCGTTGATGATCAATGAAGAAACAAACCGTCCATATCCGCCAACAGCTCAAATTGCAATGCAACAGGCAGAAGCAACAGCTGCCAACCTCAAAGCGTTGATCCAAGGCGGTACCACACAGGCATTCATTCCTGATCTTAAAGGTACAGTTTGTTCACTTGGCGATGACGATGCTATTGGTGTTGTATTCGGCAAAAAAGTAACTGGCAAGCGAGCGTCATTCATGAAGAAAATGATCGACAACCGTGCATTATACATGGTTGGCGGACCAAAATTAGTCATGAAAAAAGGTAAGTTCAACGTACTTTAATCTTAAATAAAAGAAGTCTCCTTCTGGAGGCTTCTTTATTTTTGTCCAGAGCCCCTTCAATTAGTTAATAATTGTGAAAATTGTGTCCATTTTATGATATTGTTAAAATTTTTTCAATGTATCCGCTTACATTGTTTTCTTTCTCTTGCTAGTTTTAAACCACCGTGTTATATTATCAGAATATTAAAAACAATAGCAGGAGGAGGTGTTTCGGATGAAGAATTTCAAACAAGTCAAATCAACGAACCAATGCCCATATTGCGCAGGCCAAGGTTATTTCCAATTGCGTTTGGGCGGATCGGAAACGTGCTCTTGCTGCTCGGGATCAGGAAAGAAATAACATAGCTCACTCTGAAAAGCACGGCGCTAACTTGCGCCGTGCTTTTCTTTTTTGAGCCGGGAAAAGCAATCAGGAAAGCAAAGAATTGTTTGATGCTCCCTCTTTTAAGGGTATGAAAAAGCATCTATATATAAAGTGCTTTTATGGATCATCTAAGTGTAAGATCGTCAAAAAAAGGAGAGGGTGTTATGAAAAGAAGTTTAAAAATAGCCAGTGCCTTTATCGGAATTGTTGTGGGCGCTGGTTTTGCTTCGGGACAAGAGATTTTGCAATACTTTACAAGCTTCGGTTATTGGGGGCTTGGCGGTGTTCTTGTAGCGACCGGGCTATTCGGCTATATCGGAATGATTCTGACGAGCCTTGGAAGCCGCATGCAAACGACATCCCATGAAGATGTCGTCTACCGCATCAGTGGGAAATGGCTTGGAAAAGTGATTGATTATACATTGATTTTGACATTATTCGGTATTCTGGTCGTCATGATTGCCGGAGCCGGCTCCATTTTCTCCCAGCAGTTCGATCTCGCGCCAGCATTCGGGCGCGGAATCATGATCGTGCTGGTCATCGTGACAATCATGATGAATGTAAAAAAAGTAATAACTGTGATTTCCAGCATTACGCCGTTCTTGATCTTGATGGTAGTAGGCATCGCCATCTACAGTGTTATGACGATGGAGGGCAGTTTCAGTTCACTGGATCCGGTGGCCAAAGAGCAGCTGTCGGCAACGCCGAACTGGCTGTTATCAGCAATCAATTATGTATCGCTTGCCATCGCGCTGGGAGCCTCGATGTCGCTCGTCATGGGCGGCGCAGAACAAGATGAAAAAGTGGCTTCCCGTGGCGGCTTGATTGGCGGACTCGGCTTCGGCTTACTTATCTTGTTGAGTTATGTGGCGATATTTGCGAAAGTGGATGTCGTTGGAGGAGCGGATCTGCCAATGCTTGCCATCGGCGATGATATTTCCCCGGTACTCGGCATTATTATGGCAGTTGTCATCTTCGCAATGATCTATAATACAGCGGTCAGCATGCTGTTATCATTTTCTGCCCGTTTTACGGAAATCGGTACAAAGAAATTCCGCATTTTCGTCATCATTGCAGGGCTCATTGCTTTTGCACTCAGCTTCGTCGGCTTTACATCCCTAGTCAACTGGCTCTATCCAGCAGTCGGCTATCTTGGCTTGTTGTTGATCGGTGCATTGATTTTGGCGGATATCCGCAAAGTAGGAAAAAACGACAGAGCAAACAATAAAATAGCATCAAACTAAGCATTGGCTTGTGTCAATGTGATGAACTATGGGCAAGCGGATTGAAAGCCCCAGATATTTCAGTTAAACTGATTAGAGGAATATCGGAGGTTAGTATATATATGAATAGTTCATTCACTATTGTCCAATTAATTATTTCAATGCTTTTATTCTATGTAATGTTTTTCGGCATCGGTTTTCTGCTGAATATGCTGTTGCGCATGACTTGGCTCATGGCAATCGTTTATCCGGTCGTCATTCTCCTTGTTATTGATGACGTTGGCGTTTTTGATTACTTCACCAATCCCGGGGAATCATTCAGTATGCTTGGCGATACGATCACATCTCTCACAGGAACAGACATTGCTGTTCTGTTATCGGGATTTGCGGGTGCAATCACAGCCGGCTTTGTTATGAAAGTCCTTCGGAAAATGGGATATCAGATGTTTTAAAAAAATCCGTGTGAGCCAATTTGGCCTGCACGGATTTTTTTATAGGATCAAACTGTAGACGATAGCGGATATTGCAATACCCGTCAAAGCGCCCATGAATACTTCGCTAGGCTTATGGCCCAATAGTGTTTTTAACTCTTCTATTTTTTCTTCTTCTTTTTTCTTTGGCCAGTTTCTGGTTTCATTCATGAATAATTGCAGGTCCATACGCATTTTATTGATCGTCAATGCCTGCTGACCCGCTTGGAATCTGACCCCCGTCGCATCGTACATGGTGATGACGGCGAACATGGTCGAAACCGCAAAGATTGTCGAACCGACACCATGCTCATAAGCGACTGCAGTTGTAAGTGAAGTCACTGCAGCAGAATGCGAACTAGGCATTCCGCCGGTGGAAGTGAAGAGCCTCCATTCCAGTTCCCGTGTCACCGCATATTGAATGGGGATTTTTATGAACTGGGCAAAGATGATTGCGAATAGGGCAATCATTAAGGGGGTATTCGAGAATAACTCCATTCAATTATCAACCTTTCAAAATAAAATCTATTGCTTCAGTATAGCATACTCTCTTTTTTCTTCCTGTCAGAAACAATTTCGACTGTCGAACTACTAAGCTTTCGAAATCCATGCTAAACTGAAATAGAACAGATAATGAGGAGGAGACCAATGAATATTTCAGTACAAAACCACGAGCAGAAAAACAATGCGGATATTCTGATTGTCGGACTTACGCGTCATCCTGAAAATACAAATGGATGGGATGGTTTCGCAGAACGATTCGAAGGGAAATTACAGGATTGGGTTAAAAATGAATTGTCTTTCGATAAAAAAAACATCATTACATACCCGACTTTGTCGGGGGACATTCCGAGAGTTATGTTCATCGGCATGGATGACCGCAAAAAAATGAATGAAGATGACATCCGAGCAGCATTTGGATTAGCCGGCAAAGAATTGGTTAAGAAAAAGATTAAACACGCTGCCATATACCTTGATTCATTCCAAAACGATGACATTACTGCAGAAGATGCGGCGTATCTTGCAGCAGAAGGAATCGGGATGGGGATGTACAGCTTTGCGGATTACAAGACTTCTTCCAACGAAACGGAAGTAGAGCTTGAGAATATATCGGTACTTACAGAAGAAAACGGCGAAGACATAGAGGCAGCCGCACGAATCGGACAGGTTTTCGGTGAGTCGGTCAACGAAGCGCGTACCTTGGTCAATATGCCAGGGAATATCCTGACGGCTACAGCTCTCGCTGATTATGCGCAGGAACTCGGTGAACAATATGGATTTGAAATGGACATCCTCGATAAAGCGCAGATGGAAGAACTGGGGATGGGCGCTATTCTGGCTGTAAACCAGGGTTCTATTGAAGAGCCACGTTTGATTGTAATGAAATACAAAGCGACTGAATCATTTGAAGATCCGCTTGCTCTTGTCGGTAAAGGAATCACTTTTGACACAGGCGGTTATTCATTGAAACCGAAAGACGGTATTGTCGGCATGAAAGGCGACATGGGCGGAGCTGCAGCGGTTCTTGGCGCGATGAAAATTATCGGGGAACTTAAACCAGCTAAAAACGTGATTGCAGTGATTGCTTCTACAGACAATATGGTTTCAGGCAATGCATTCAAGCCGGATGATGTCATTACATCTTTAAGCGGAAAAACGATTGAAATTCTCAATACAGATGCTGAAGGACGATTGGTACTGGCGGATTCCGTTACTTACGCCAAGCAATTAGGCGCAACCCGCATCATTGATGTTGCTACGCTTACAGGAGGCGTTATTGTTGCTCTCGGTATGGACAAAACCGGGGCACTCACAAATGACGAAGCATTTTTCGAGGAATTCCTGGAAGCTTCCAATGAAACAGGGGAATTTGTATGGCGCTTGCCGTTAACGGAAAATGATAAGAAGCGCTTGCGCAAAAGCGACGTCGCTGATTTGAATAACTCACCGGGCCGCGATGGCCATATGATTTTCGGTGGCGGATTTGTCGGCGAATTTGTTGAAGATACACCGTGGATCCATTTGGACATAGCGGGAACATCATTTACATCGGCCGCACATGATCTTGGCCCCAAAGGCGGGACAGGTGCAATGGTCAGAACATTGGCGATGATGGTCGAAAGTCTGGCCGAAGAAAAATAAATCCATAGAAAAACCTGCAGACTCAATTGTCTGCAGGTTTTTTCAGACTATCGAGAAACATCATCTGCTTTAACCATTTCGCTGCACATCTTTTTATGTCTACAAGCTAGCGCAGCAATGCAGGAGCACCTCTTTGCCCTTCGCCGCCTGCTGCTACACTTTATATCTGTAGAATCATGTGAATATTTTTCTCGGAAAACCAAAATAGTTAGATTTCTTCTATATAGAAAGCGATTCTGAGATATGGAGCAAAACAGCGAGACTCCCAAGGGAGTAGAAACGGAGTTGGGTTTCCAACTCCGTTTCGAGCGAAGT
This sequence comes from Planococcus sp. RAB007_Raresut, assembly GCF_057369535.1. NCBI lineage: Bacteria > Bacillati > Bacillota > Bacilli > Caryophanales > Caryophanaceae > Planococcus > Planococcus sp. RAB007_Raresut. Next base: position 23,732 of record NZ_JBXYIF010000007.1, on the reverse strand, counting down.
GCTGAGATCCACTCGGGCGAAGGGGAGCGAGACCGAGTTAGCTCAGTGCAAGCCCCAAGGAAAGCGAAGCTGTTTTGCGGAATATCGATTGTTTACCTGTATCTTTTTCTCAACAAGCTAAAAAACCTGCAGACTCAATTGTCTGCAGGTTTTTTCAATGCGTATCTTTTTTTCTTGCGTTGAACAGCAGGTCCCAAATCGTCGCGTACTGTCTGGTCTGCCACTTTGGTGCCGGAAATATAGGCGGCACGGCCGATCAAATGTCCTCCAACTGGGGCCGTGATGAACAGGAACGCGATGGCGATGATCATTTGAGTATTGAAAATGCCTTCTACCAGCCAGAAGTGGATAAAGGTACCCGACAGGATGGCCAATACCCCCAGTGTGGAACTCTTGGAGGCGGCATGCGTCCGCGTATAGACATCCGGCAAGCGCACCAGTCCGAGAGCTGTTACGACACTGAAAAGGACACCTACACTGATCAGAAAGATGATAAGGATGTTAGCGATTGTTGTCACGATCGAAAATCTCTCCTCTCTCTATGAATTTAGCGAATGCTGCTGTACCGATAAAGGACAGTATGCTCAGCAACAGAATGATTTCCAGGAAGAATTCTGTTTCGATAATCAGGGATAGGAGAGCCACGATTGAAACCAGGCTGATCCCAATTGCATCAAGTGCCACAACCCGGTCAGCGACTGTAGGTCCCTTGACCAATCGGAACAAAAGACCTGCAAATGCGATGCTGACGATAGCCAGTGCAACCCAATAAAACATCATCATGGGCGGCTCACCTCCAGTATGGCACGTTCGAATGTATTCTTAATGGAAGATACGGAAGCGTCAATATCTTCAAAATCGAGCGCATGGATGTAAAGCCTCTTCTGGTCATCGGATATGCCGACAACAAGTGTGCCTGGAGTCAGGGTGATCAATGCTGAAAGCAAAGTTACTTCCCAATCTTCCTTTAACTCGGTTTCCATTTCGAAAATCGCCGGTTTGATGTTCATTTTCGGGCGAAGCACGATGCGCAAAACTTGCAGGCTCGATAACGTTAATTCCTTCAGGAAAAGGATGAACAAAGAAAGAACCGCCCATACACGCGTCAAATACAATCTTCCTTTAAAGAATCGGCGCATCATGATAATGATCCCTAAGCCGACCAAAAAGCCGATGGCGAATCCGGAAGGAGTAAAGGACACCGAGATGAACATCCAAACGATTGCCAAAAAGAAGTTCAATAGGATTTGTGAAGACATATCATCTACTCCTTAAATACCGCTTCAATATAAAGCGTAGGATTCAGCAGCACTTCAGCCGCGCCAGAAACGAATGGCATGAAGAGTTCCGCACCGACTCCGAAGAATACTGTAATGGCAACCAGTAAGATCGAAGGAATCAACATAGCGTTGTATGCTGATTTTTTTAAAGGTTTTGTTTCAACCGGTTCACCCCAGAATGCGTAGATGAATATGCGAACCGCGCTTAACAATACAATCAGGCTTGTTGCGAGAATAACAATGCTTCCCCAGAATTGAGGACCTTCAAAGCCGCCTTGCACAATTAATAATTTCCCCGGGAACCCGCTAAGTGGCGGTATACCCGCAAGTCCGAATGCAGCAACCAGATAAGTCCAGCCGAGCACAGGATAGGTTTTCATCAATCCGCCCATCTTACGCAGATTGGAAGTCCCGAATATGACGGCTACAATTCCGACAAGGAAAAATAACGCGGCTTTAATCATCATGTCATGAATCAGATATAGAATCGAACCTTGGATGCCAGCTTCATTCAGCTGAGAGACTCCGAACAGGATGACTCCGACTGCAATGATGATATTGTAGATGATAATTTTCTTTACATCGAAATAGGCGAGAGCGCCGACACATCCGGCCAATATGGTCAGGATGGCGATGATGGCAAGTAATTCATGGGTAAATCCGACATTCATTGTAAAGAACAGCGTATATGTACGCATGATCGCATAGACGCCGACTTTCGTCAGCAGCGCTCCGAATAATGCCAGTATAGGCATTGGAGGCGCGTGATAGGAAGCCGGGAGCCAGAAATACAACGGGAAGATCGCGGCCTTGAAGCCGAAAACTACAAGGAACAAGACTGCAATGACAGTCAGGATGCCGGTATTTTCAATCTGCGGTATTTTGACAGCCAGGTCCGCCATATTCAATGTGCCTGTCACGGAGTAGAGAAACGCGACAGCGGCAACAAACAATGCCGATGAAATGATATTGACCAGCAGATACTTGATCGATTCACGAAGCTGCTGGCGTTCACCGCCATGGACGATCAATGTATAGGATGCCATCAGCAGCACTTCGACAAAAACGAATAAGTTGAAAATGTCTCCTGTAGTAAATGCGCCGTTTACACCCGTCATCAGGAACAGCACAGCGGGATAGTAGAACGACTGCTCACGTTTTATCCCGATTGTCGGGAAGCTGTAGAGTACCACGAACAGTACGATCAGCGATGTCGTAACGACAAGCAGAGAAGAGAACAGGTCGGACACCATCGAGATGCCGAATGGTGCCGGCCAGCTGCCGAGTGTCACGACTTGTATCCCGTCATTGTACACCTTGAACAACAGGAATACAGATGAGATAAGAGTGAGCAAAGCGCCAAGCAGTGCAATCAGCCGCTGCATTTTGATTTTATTCGGAAACAGCATCAGGGCTGCAGCGATTATCAATGGAATGATGATCGGGAACAATAATAAATTACTCATGGTCTTCAGTTCCTTTCAGCAATTCCATATTGTCTGTACCGAGCTCCTGATAAGCGCGGTATGCAACAACCAGAAAGAAAGATGTAACAGCAAACGAAATAACGATCGCTGTCAATATTAGAGCCTGTGGGAGTGGGTCTGCATAATCAGAAACAGACACACCGTCCGCGACAACCGGCGGAGATTCCCCGCCAAGGCCGCCCATCGTCAACAGGAGCAGATGGGCACCATGGCTGAGGAGTCCGGTGCCGATAATGATGCGGATCAGACTTTTCGAAAGCATTAGGTAAACAGCTGCCATGAACAGAAAGCCGATGACAACCGACATGATAATTTCCATTATTCATCCTCTCCAATCGTTTGAATAATGGTCATCGTAACGCCAACAACAACCAAATAGACTCCTGCATCAAAAAGCATTGCTGAATGCAGGGAAGTTTCGCCGAACAGCGGCAAATCGAAATAATCATATGCGTGTGTAAAGAATGGCACATCGAACAGTATAGAGGCAGCCGCTGTAGCAATTGCCAGCAGTAGGCCGACCGAAGTCATGACGACGTAATTGACCGGTACAATCTTTTTCACCGTCTGGATCCCGAATGCAAGCATCAGCAATACGATGGCACTCGCTGTCAGCAAGCCGCCGACAAATCCGCCGCCCGGTGTATAATGACCGGCGAAAAAGATGTGGACAGCAAACATCAGAATGATGAAGGTTACAACTTTCGTAACCGTCTGGAGCATAACATCATTTGTTTTCATGCTGGCCCTCCTTTTTCGTAAGCCGCAGCTTAATCAAAGTAATGATGCCGATGCCGGCGATGCCGAGAACACCGATTTCAAATAAAGTATCAAATCCGCGGTAATCGACAAGAATTACGTTGACGATATTTCCGCCGCCCGCTTCCGAATAAACAGTTTCTTTGTAGAACTCCGAAATGGAAGGGAGGGCTTTGCCGGAATGTGCCGCCAAAGCGACGAATGTCATTGTAACGCCTACGCCGACAGCAATCACAGCGTTACCGAAACGGAAGCGCATCCGTTCCTCTTTTCTGCTGATCTGCGGCAAGTGGTAGAAAGCGAGCAGGAACAATGCAACAGAAATCGTTTCAATGACCAGCTGGGTCAGCGCAAGATCCGGCGCACGGAAAATGACAAAGAACAAAGCAACAGAATAACCAACAGCCCCGAGTGCGATGATCGCAGTCAAACGGGATTTGGAAAACAGGATTGTCACTGTCGATCCGACCAAAGCCAGCATGATGATGATCTCATACAATCCGACCGGTGCCAGGTTATTCATGTCAATTGCGAAAGCGTCATTTAAGACAAATGTGCCGAGTACGATAATGACAAGGAAGCTGAACATATAAACCAGATACGAACGGATGAAACCGGTCATATAAAGTCTTGAGAAACGGTTGGCTCCTGTATCGCTCAGGAACATTAAATTATCGTAAAGGCTGTTCAAAGTATTCGGGAAGCGTTCATACAGGTGCTGCCATTTGCGCAGCGACCAGAACATCAGGCCTCCCACTGCAAAAATACCGATGGTCATCCAAAGTTCAGGTGTAATGTAACCATGCCAGGCTGCGACATGAACGTCCACTGCCTGCGGAGAATCATACATGAACGGCTGAATAGCGGCGACGGCTGGTTTAACGAGCCATTCGCCGACAATATTCGGGATAAAGAAGATGACGACCGCCAATATAGCCAGGAAGACAGGCGAGATCAGCATGCCTTTAGGCGCTTCATGTGCCGGTTTCGGCAATTCTTCCGGTTTATGTTTTCCGGCAAATGTATGGAATACAAAATAGAAACTGTAGATGAATGTGAAAACAGAGCCGATCCAAGCAATAACTGGGAACATGATTCCCCAAACATCCATTGACAATAAATCGAATTCAGTTAGAGCGACCATGCCGGTCAGGAACATTTCCTTACTCAGGAAACCTCCGAACGGCGGCAAACCGGCCATCGAAAATGCACCGATCATAGCTACCGTGAAACTGATCGGCATCAAACTCATCAAACCGCCAAGTTTCCGGATATCGCGTGTTCCGGTTTCATGGTCCACAATTCCGGCGATCATGAACAGGCTGCCTTTAAATACAGCATGGTTGATTAGGTGGAAAATCGCCGCAAAGCCTGCGTAATTCAAAGCGATTTCTGTGGCGTTTTCAACATGGAATCCAGCAGCAGATACGCCGAGCAGCGACATGATCAAACCAAGCTGGGAAACAGTGGAGAAAGCCAGAATGCCTTTTAGATCTTTTTGCTTCAAAGCGAAGAATGAGCCCCAAAGCATGGTGAACAACCCGATTCCTGTCACCAGCCAAACCCACGTGCCGGATGCGGCAAATATAGGCGTGAAGCGGGCAACCAGGTATAGGCCTGCTTTTACCATTGTTGCGGAGTGCAGATAAGCACTGACCGGAGTCGGCGCTTCCATGGCATCCGGCAACCAGATGTAGAACGGGAACTGTGCGGATTTCGTAAACGCTCCGAGAAGAATCAGCACGAGTGCCCAGACGAAAAAGTCATGGCCAACCAATTCCGGTGCCTGTGAAATAAGCTCTCGGATTGAATAAGTGTTGCCCATGATTCCGAGCAGCACAAAGCCCCCTAGCATCATCAATCCGCCGAATACGGTGATCATCATTGACTTCAGCGCTCCGAATCGTGAACGGTCGCGCGTATACCAATAACCGATGAGCAGGAAAGATGAAATGGAGGTCAACTCCCAGAACAAGTACAGCGAAATCAGGTGGTCAGATTGAACAACCCCGAGCATCGCTGTCATGAACATCAGGAGATAAACGTAGAAATTATGTAGTTGTTCGCGGTACTTATCCAAGTAAAATATGGAATAAAGTACAACAAGTGCTCCAATGCCCGTGATAAGCAATGAAAACAATAAACTCAATCCGTCGATATAGGCGATGAATGCAATATCAAGCGAAGGAATCCATTGCAGTTCGGACACACGATTGCCGCCTTCTGCAATTGAGGGTAGCAAAGTGGAGTAATAGATGAATAAAGCTGCCGGGACCAGCAAAACAAACCAGCCCGTGTGGATCTGTCCGATTTTTTTAAATAGCAGTGGAATAAATAACGCTGCAATTATGGGCAGAAAAATTAATAAGACGAGTGACAATTGAATCCTCCTTCCGAGCATAAACATGATGAGTTGCTAAAAAAATTATAACGTAAATTCAGCCGCTTTGCATTGTTGGGCGTTTAGTTGAAAGGAAACAGACGCATTTCCAATGATTTATAAAGATAGGAAGAAACTCGATCGAAATAACGAAAATTTTTTATGGGAAAATCATTTTTTCGCATAAAAAAAGGCGGATTCCATATGGAAATCCGTCTTTCGAAAAGAGAATGTGACAAAATTTTAAAAAGTAAAAGTTACATCGACTTCATTTCCTGCTCAAGCAGTACGTCTTCGAAATCCTGGTCGGGTTTTGCCAGAGTGAAGCGCAGGAAGACAAATGCCAAAACGAACAATACGCCGGTAACAATAAACACAGATGAGATTCCGATAAAACCACTGACGATACCGCCAAAAACCGGGCCGATTATATTCCCGAGAAAACGGAAACTGGTGTTATAGCCCATAATCTCACCTTGGATTTCAATAGGAGCTTCCCGGCGCATCAGTGCGGTGGTGGTCGGGATCATGCCCCCGACTGCTACACCAAACAACAGGCGCAGCACCATCAATTGCCAAAGTTCTGTAACGAAAGCCTGTGGGACGATGAAAACAAATGAAAGAAGCAATAAAAAGCCGAGCACTTTTTCGTAACCGATCGAATCGCCAAGGCGTCCCCAGCGACGTGCGAAAAGCAGATTGCCGACACCGGCGGCACTGAATGTTACGCCCGCCAGGAAAGCTACCTGTGAACTGTCGACTGTCAGCTCTGCCACATATAATGATAACAACGGCTGGATACTGAAATTCCCGATTTGAATTAATGAGGTGATTATCATGACGTTTATCAGCAGCCGGTGATGGAGAATCCCTTGGATAATCGTTTTGCGTGCATAGACATGTGCGTCTTTATTTGGAGTCTTTTTAATTTCCTTGATTCCGAGGGCTACAAGCAATGCCGCAATACCGATAACAACCGCTGTAATTATGAAAGTATAGTCAAAACCGAACGAATCGGCCATGAGACCTCCGATTACTGGGCCGAATAAAGTGCCTGAAACACTGCCCATCTGCAGAGTGCCAAGCGTTTTACCGGCAATTTCCTTCGGTGTCTGTGTACTGACAAATGCTAGTGAAGTGGGGATGAATCCCGTCACAACCCCCATGAACAGGCGGATCATGAATAGTTCGTGGACAGAATCTGCCGCTCCCATGAGATAAATGCTGATGGCAATACCGAAACCGTTGATGATGAGTATCGGCTTATAGCCGTAACGGTCAGCTATGCGTCCCCAAATAGGCGACATGAAAAGAGCGGCGACAAATGTGACGCCGAATACAAGCCCCGCCCAACGCTGGACATATTCATCCGAAAAGTCGCCAAGTGATTCTATATAAAGAGATAAGAAAGGCATAATCATCGTCGTGCTTCCCGCTACCAGGAAGTTTGTGAACATGATTATTATGAAATTTCTTTTTTGCACATCCATAGCGGATACCTTCTTTCTGAAACGTGCATCTGCTTCTATTATATATTATTTCGTCACTCGAAAAAAGAAAGATAAATTACCAGTGAATTCCGAAATCTATTGTGCTAGAATAAAGCGGGGTGAATGCAAAATGAAAAAATTATTGATGCCTATATTTATGGCAACAGCCCTGCTGGCCGCATGCGGAACGCAGGAAGCAGATAAAGAAACGAAAGAAACAGACCAAGAACCGGCAGAACAGCAAACAGCCGCTACTGCAGAAACCAGTGGGGATTATCCGCAATTGACGGATGAAGTAGCTGAAGATGAAGCGTTAGTGGATATGAATACATCCATGGGCACGATCAAGATTAAATTATTTCCCGAACTTGCTCCAAAAACAGTCGAGAATTTCCTGACTCATGCAAAAGACGGCTATTATGATGGTGTAATCTTTCATCGGGTCATCAAAGATTTCATGATTCAAGGAGGAGATCCTGAAGGCACGGGCAGAGGCGGAGAAAGCATTTACGGCGAAGGCTTTGAAGATGAAATTTCTGATCGCCTCTTTAATTTCCGTGGTGCCTTGTCTATGGCAAACGCCGGCCCTGGGACGAACGGCAGCCAATTTTTCATCGTCCAGCTTCCGGAACTGCCTGAAGAAGGATTGCCTTCTGCTGATCTTCCTGAAGAAGTCAGGGAAGAATATGCTGCAAACGGCGGAACGCCATGGCTTGACGGCAAACACACCGTATTCGGCCATGTAGTCGAAGGGATGGATATCATTGATGCCATCGCTGAAGTCGAAACGATTCACGGAGATCGTCCTGCAGAAGATATAATCATTGAATCCATCGACATCATTCAGGAATAAAAAAAGGAAGATCCATGGCGGATCTTCCTTTTTTATATTTTATAGGAGAACTTTTATCCAAGCGCTTTAATGATGCGGTTGACGCCATCTTCAAGAACAGAAGGAGGGCAGGCTACATTTAAACGCAGGAATCCAGTGCCGGCTTCGCCGTACTTGGATCCTGGCTCCAGCGCGACTTTGCCGACGTTCAGAAGTTTATCCATGATTTCGGATTCTTCCATTTCTAGCTCACGGCAGTCAAGCCACATCAGATAGGTGGATTCCGGTTTCGCAATTCTTATCGCAGGGATGGCGTCATTCAGTTTTTCGATCACCCTATCCATATTGGAAGAAAGAACCTCCAATAATTCATCGAGCCAGACATCTCCTTCTTCATAAGCCGCTTTTAAAGCGACAGGGGCGAACGCGTTCATCATGCCTGTGCCATTGGCAGCGGCATGGTTTTCAAGCCGCATCCGTTTTTTAGGATCAGTAACGATCAGCATCGATGCCTGTATGCCCGCAAGATTGAATGTTTTAGTCGGAGCGGTGCACGTGAAGATACGGTGGGCCTGGTCACCCGCAAGTTTAGCGAGCGGAATATGCTGATGAGCTTTCAACACCAGATCTGAATGGATTTCGTCCGAAATGATCAACACGTCATGCTTCTCAGCCAAACGAAGAATTTCTTTCATCTCATCTTCTTTCCAAACTTTGCCGCCCGGATTATGCGGATGGCAGAAGATGAAGAAGGAAGCTTTTGAAAATTTTTCTTCTAAATCTTCAAAATCGAAACTGAACTCACCATCTTGCTGATTTAATTCGCTGTATAATACTTTTCTTCCCTGGTTTTGCGGAATCGAAAAGAAAGGGGGATAGACAGGCGGTGTTACAACCACTGCATCGCCTGGGTTGGTAAACACTTGTAAAATTGCGGCGATGGCGGGAATCACTCCGGATTGGAACATGATTTCCTCTTCTTTAATTTTCCAGTCATTGCGCTTCAATTGCCATGCTGCGACCGCGCTTTTAATTTCCTCATCCATGTACGTGTAGCCCAGGATCGGATGCTCAAGTCTTTTTTTAAGCGCTTCGGTAACAGGGGGAGGAGCTGGGAAATCCATGTCTGCGACCCAGAGAGGCAATATTTCTGAAGCATCTTCCACCTCATAGATCATTTCCATCAGATCCCATTTGACTGAGCGCGTTTTTCTTCGTTCATGTACTTCTTCGAATAAACTCAACACAATCTCCTCTTTTCTATTAGGGTTTCTATGATATTATAGCTGTTAGCACAACAGAATGTTAGGTGAAAAACTTATGGGTACTGAAGAAATGAATAAGCTGGCTGGAATTATAATGGAAGAATGGGATCCTTTCACCATAGGTGGAGGTAAGTATATCAATGAAATCATGGATGTTCTCGAACAGTTGCAGTTGCTTGACGATCCCAGCAGCCTCGCAAAACAAATCCAGAGTATATATCAGATTTCATTTGGATTATGGATACCGCTCGAGAAATGTGTGGCTGTCTCCTATAAATTGCTGGCGCTGAAATTTGAAGCAAAAAGCATCATATAAAAAAAGAGTTTCCGGTCTGTCTCAACCGGAAACTCTTTTTTCTTTATTGTTCTACTGTTTCCATTCCGTCAAGCAGATTGGAAGCGGGGACTTCAAGCGCATTTGAAAGCTTCATGATAGTCTGCACAGAAGGGATTTCCTCTCCTGTTTCATATGAGTGAAGTCTTGCCACACCGACTCTTGTTTTTAAAGCAAGGTCGTCGAGGGACAAATTGCGCTCTTCCCGCAGGAACTTAAGCTGGGCGTGTAAATCTTTACGCATATTCATACACTCCTTTTTTAAATGGTACTTTCTTCTAAATAAAGCATAACATAAAGCAAGCGTTTCGTTTTACGAAAATATGTCATTTTCAGAACAGTTTTCAGAAGATACCGATGATTCCCTGCACAAAGACGAAAATGATCGCGACTGGCGCGACATAGCGCAACAGGACTCGCCAAACATCGACAAGCCGTTGCTGTTCATGCATTTCTGCATGTGCGTCTTTTTTGGTCAGCACATAGCCTGCAAATAATGAGATGAATAAAGCTCCCATCGGCAAACCGATTCGGCTCGTCAAAATATCGACGAAATCGAAGAAGGTGTATCCGAAGAAAATCGGATCTGAAAAAACGCCATATGATAATGCGCTTGGAATTCCTACGATGAAAATCGCCAATCCAGCAAGCCATGAAATTTTGCCGCGTTTATCATATTTATCCTTAACTGCAATTGAGACAGTGATTTCAAGCATTGAAATGGATGAAGTCAATGTAGCGAAAAGAAGCAGGATGAAGAATAAGATGATCAAGAATTGCCCCATGAATAACTCATTGAAAATCGCAGGCAAAATGATGAACACAAGTCCGGGTCCTTGGTCCGGCAGATAATCCAAAGCGAAGACGGCTGGGAAAATAATGAGTCCCGCCATAATTGAAATGACTATATTCAATGTTACGACACTGACTGCAGAACGGCCCAGATTTTCTGTCTTAGGCAAGTAAGATGCATAAGTGATCATCCCGGCCACGCCGACACTCAGTGAAAAGAATGCTTGGCCTAGCGCGGTCAATGCCGTTTCGAAGTTAAAGAAAGACCAGTCCGGTACGAACATGAAACGGACACCTTCCATCGCGCCGTCAAGAGTCAGTGAGCGGACCATCAGGATAACGAAGAAAATCAGCAATGCCGGCATCATGATCTTGCTGGCACGTTCAATTCCTGATTTAATGCCTCCCTGTACGATGAAAATCGTTAAGAACATGAATGCTGCCTGTGCAATCAGGACTTCCAGAGGATTCGCGATGATATTCGTGAACAGCTCGCCAAATCCGCTGTCACTATAATCGGAAAGCTGGAATAGAATAGCTCTTACTAGATATGATAAGATCCATCCACCTACGACACTATAGAAGGACAGAATCAGGAATGCGAAGATGAAACCTGACCAACCAATTAAAAACCACGGTTTACCTGGTGCTTGTTTTTTTAGACCGGTGACGGCATCTGCCTGTCCGCGGCGTCCGATAACGAATTCGGCGAGCAAGATCGGCAGTCCGATGAAGATGGTGCTGATGATGAATAATAATATAAAAACACTGCCTCCGTTAGCACCTGTTTCATAAGGAAATTTCCAGATTGCACCCAGTCCGATGGCACTTCCGGCAGCTGCCAGGATGAATCCGAGTTTTGATGCCCATTGCTCACGTTTCTCCATTGTCTTCACTCCTATTTCAAGTAGATTTTTTCATTCTACACGAGCAACCTGCAAAAAAATAGATAAATTTGAAACTTCACTGATTTCGTAGCGTATAATAAACATATAAAGGAAGAGATTGAATATTTCAATTTTAAAAGGGGTTCTTTGAATGCAAACTGATGATTTATTGAATAGAGCAAAGGCGGGGGACAAAGAGGCGTTGATTGCCTGGAGCAGGAACTTCGCTCCAGCTATTGCACAATTTGCATACCAGGCTGGCATTGCAAAAGAAAATATACGTCGTTTTCAACTGGAAGTAATCAAGGATATCGGCAACAGCATTGATACGATTGATAGTCGTAATGCTGACAATAAAATTTACGAAGCCGCAGTTCGGTTGCTGAATAAAGAACAATTGAACGATGAAGAAAATAGCAATGCCGTTTCTTTGAAGTTCGATGAAGATCAAGAGACACATAAAGCGATTCAAGAAATATCATCATTAGAAAAAGTTTCACTGATCCTGTTTCAGTTCCACAGAAAGGATGCGCATGATATCGCAGCAATCCTCGGCCTATCCGACACTTCCGCCCAATCAGCTATAGAGACGGCGCAATCCCAATTAAAAAAGTCTCTGTTAATTGAAGGAGAAGAAGGCGTTCAGAAACGGCTGGATTTATTGGCGAAGTCCTACAGCAGGGTTGAATTTCCGGAAGAACACGAAATTGTGCCAGAAGAAGTTGCGGCGGAAGAAGAAGCAGCTGTTGAAGTGAGAAAAGAAGAAAAAGCACCGGTCAATAAGAAAACCTTAGCCACGTTGGCAGGCGCAAGTCTGTTCTTGTCAGCAGTAATCGGTGCATCCTTCCTGTTCAACGAGCAGCCTGCCGAAACGCAGCAGTCAGCAGCAGAAGAAGAGAATCCGACGACCGTCACTAAAGCGATGGTCCAAAAATGGGAAGCTGAGTACGAAGAGATCCGTACAGCAGCACCTGAAAATCTTGGTTTATCTATGGAGACTTTTGAACAGCTGGAATATGTTAAAAAAGCGGATGCTTTAAAAGAGCGCACATTAAGCCGTCAAAACGTAAAACAGCTCCAGGACGATCCGGAGCGGATGCAGGAACAGGTAGATGTTCTGATGTGGAATATCCATACGCCGAAAGGGATGCTTGATTCTGTTGAAAATTATCGGATATTAACTTCAGAAACCAGCAAGTTTCTGTTGATTTACACGGATAAAACAGAACAATTGATGACTATAACTGATGGTTTGCTTGAAAAGTATAAAGACGATTTAGCGAAAGCGGAAGTCAATGGCCAGCTTTCACCTGAAAAACTCCTCCACAGCCGTGGAGATTATCCGGAAGAAATCGAGAATCTGACATCATCCTTGAGGGAATACACTTTTCAGTATTCAGTCCATCCCAATGAAGAACGGTTCCGTACTATGAGGGATATCACTAAATTCTATGAAGTTCATCCATTTGGCTCCGATATGGTGAGCATGCAATACTTGGATATTCTTTGGAGCACGCCTGTTTTCGACGAAACGGGTATGCTATGGCCCGTAGAACTTTTGCCTCAAACGATTCTAACTATGTCAACGTTCATGAGTGATCCGCTTGCGGATCCGACGCTGAAAGGTGAAGTTGAACCTCAATTACTGACTGCTTTCTATACTTTATTGAAAGGGGACGAGCATATCGAAGTTTTTGATCAACAAGGTGTGGTTAAAGAAGAATTTCAGATTGCCTGGGAAAGTTTACTCCAGTTCAACAGCAATCCAGTCACTTTCTTGATGCTGCCGATTCTGGAGGAATTTGAAGAAAGCGGCTGGAAGAAATCTGCGCATTATGACCAGCTCGCATATTCGGATATTCTTTATGCGATTGATCTCGAAAACAACGGGGAGCTGGCTGCCAAACTGCCGAATGCCGACTTGCAGGTAGAAACATTGAGATTAGATATGGAAGATTACGATTACAGTGATATTCAATCTTTATATGAAGAATTTTCATCAACGTATGATCTTCAGCACCTTTCTGGGGTCGAGCCAATGGATATCATCAAACTGTATCATTACGCCAATAAAGTCGAGGATATCGAAACGATGTGGCATCTGACAGCGGATGACGAGCTCAAGCCATCCTTAGAGGACTACACCAAAAAGTGGAGAAAGCAACCGGAGATTACAGAGACCGTTCGAAATATAGAGATTTACAGTGATAATTTGCACCGTCAAGGAAGAAAAATATACATCGAAGCGTTCATCCAAAATATTGAAGCCGGCATAGATTATCAGATGGGAACCAATTACATTAGACTTGTCACTGAAAGGGACAAAATTTGGCTGATGCAGCATCAAATAAATGAGCATTACACCAAGGAAGAAGATTTCGAGGGCTATGACGCCAATGTACAGAACTATTATAAGAACATTGGAGAGAGTGGAAATATGGATGCTGTTCAGCTGGCTACTCCAGCAGAAATTGCTGGCATTTTCCTCATGGCTCTTGAAAACGAAGATGTGAAAACGATGAGGCTGTTGGTTAACGAGACGGATGAATCCATGAGTGATGAAGAGTTTAAGGAAAGGTGGTTGAACGGCCATTTTGTTGGCTATTCAAAAGTCACTGGAATTTCGTTTACTGCAGATGCTATTAGTGTTGGCTCTAACGGAATACATGGTGGGGTCTATATCCGTATGAAATCAAAATCAATGGATGACAGTCGCTTTATGCAAATGGAAAAAGTGGAGGATTCTTGGATGATTCTAGACATGTTCGGCTATTAATTTTACGAAGCTCATCTATCTGTGCTATAATATACAGATGCCAATAGGTGTATAGGATAATATAGATAAGACTAGGAGCGGGTAGAACATGACAAAAACATATCAAACAGGTGACACAGTATCAGGTAAAGTAACAGGAATCCAGCCATACGGAGCTTTCGTAGCACTTGACGAACAGACTCAAGGTTTGGTCCACATCTCAGAAATCACTCACGGTTACGTGAAAGAAGTAAGTGAGTATTTGTCAGTTGGACAGGAAGTTGATGTTAAAGTTTTGGAAGTTGATGAAAAATCGAAAAAAATCAGCCTTTCAATCCGTGCATTGCAGGAGCAGCCACCAGCAGCTCAGCGCACAGAAAAACCAAAACAATCACTTCAGTCACATGTAAACGAAAATGATTCTGAAGGATTCAACTCGTTGAAAGACAAAATGCAAGAGTGGATCAAGCGTTCTGGTCAGTAAGAAAAGCGAAAGCGCCCGTTAAGCTCTGAAAGGCATAAGCTAGAACAGCGCGCGGTCCTGACCGCAAAGCTGGGCTGGCTTATGACCCGAAGAGTTGGGTGCTGGAGTCTGGACAGTAAGTAAAACAAAAAATGAAGCGCAGACATCATGTCTGCGCTTCATTTTTTTTTATTTTCCGTAAACGGTATTGCAGATTCTGACGGCTCATGCCAAGTGCAGCCGCCGCTTTCGTAACATTGCCGTTATGCAGATCCATCGCTTTTTGGAGGTAGTAGATTTCAGCTTCGAACAAATACTCCTCTAAGGGAAGCAATTCTTTATTGGATTGGACAATGAAATCCTCAGGCTGAAGAGTTCCTGTCTTTTCGGTTTTCAACTTAAAGTGATAGGGGAGCAACTCTACGCCAACCGTTTCTTCAGTCGTCAGCATGGACGTGATTTCATCCAGCAGCAATTCAAGCTCTTTCAAATTCCCCGGCCAATCGTAAGACAGCAGCAATTTTTCAACCTGTCCATCGACCTTTCGCACCATAGAACCAAATTTCATCCGGTGCCGTGAGAAATAATCGGAGACAAACGGCAAAATATCTTCTTTTCTTCTCCGGAGCGGCTGAATTGGAATCGCAATCGCTGAAAAGAAATAATAGAGTTCCTTCAATAGTTTTTGCCCCGATATCAATTCGACGGGATCTTCGCCGACACTGGCAATAAAATAAACGTCGCTGCCGGAATGTTCCTTGACCATTTCAAGGAGCTTTAATTGCAAAGGAATAGACAGCATATCAATTCGCTCGCAATATACTGTGCCGCCTGACCGTTTCTTCATTTCCTCAGATAATTGTTCGATCGATTCTACAGTGGTGCCGTGGGAAAAGAGAATCGACATCTCTTCAGCCCCCTCATAATATGCACGGTGAATCGCTTCGGCAATCAATTCTTTGCCTGTGCCTGATTCTCCAACCAATAGTACGGGCAGTTTTGCCAACGCTGCTTTTTCTGCTGTCGCAATCACTTTTTTCATACTGGCCGAGACCGCCGTAATACTGTTGAAGGTTATAGGTTCTTCATATTTCTTCAACGGCTGATAGACAACCTTCTCTAAAGTCGTAACATCCCGCGCCAATTCGATGGCACCTATCATTTGGCCGTTGTCAAAAACAGGATACGTGTCATTGATCGTTGTGATTTCCTGGCCTTTGCGGTTCCAATACGTCTGTTTGGAATTCAGAACCGGCGATCCGCTCTGCAGGACTTTCAGTAAAGTGCTTTCTGCCTGATCAAAACGAAACATTTCAAGCAGAGACCGGTCCGCCAATTCCTCAAAATCGAATCCTTCGATATCTTTCATCTTTTTATTGTACAAGATTGTTTTCCCTTTCGGATCAACAGCATGTACACCTACTCCCACATGCTCTGAAGCGAATTTATAAAATGGGTTCAGATCCACTTTCACTTGCTTCATGTTAGCCACCCCAAAATTTTTTTAATATTTCAAATGAAAATGCTTGAATTATGCAGAGATCTTTTGCATTATTATAAGTGGAAACGCTTTATAAGTGCAAATTTTTTTTGCGCTTAAACCATATTCAAGGAGGATTTATAATGATTCCCTACAAACACGAACCATTCACAGATTTCTCGATCGACAAGAACCGCAACGATTATTTGGAAGGCTTGAAAACTGTCGAGGCATACCTTGGCCAGGACTATCCATTGATCATCGGTGGAGAGCGAGTTAGAACTGATGATAAAATTGTTTCATTCAACCCGGCAAATAAAGAAGAGATTATTGGCCGCGTTTCAAAATCAAACAAAGAATTGGCTGAAAAAGCGATGCAAAGTGCTGACGAAGCCTTTAAAACATGGAAAAAAGTTAAACCTGAAGTACGCGCAGATGTATTGTTCAGAGCAGCGGCAATCATCCGCCGCCGCAAGCATGAATTCTCGGCACTTCTGACAAAAGAAGCAGGCAAGCCATGGAATGAAGCGGATGCGGATACTGCAGAAGCGATTGATTTCCTTGAATATTACGGCCGTCAAATGCTTAAGATGAAAGACGGTATGCCAATGGAAAGCCGTCCGGGCGAATACAACCGCTATGATTATATTCCTCTTGGAGTAGGCGTTGTCATTTCTCCTTGGAACTTCGCATTTGCCATTATGGCGGGCACGACTGTTGCAGCGATGGTTGCAGGAAACACGGTACTATTGAAACCAGCGTCCACAACTCCGGTGGTAGCCTATAAATTTATCGAAGTGCTTGAAGAAGCGGGAATGCCAAAAGGCGTTGTCAACTATATTCCGGGACCAGGTTCTGAAGTAGGCGACTACCTTGTAGACCACCCGAACACTCGCTTCATCTCATTTACTGGTTCTAAAGAAGTCGGACTTCGCATTGCGGAACGCTCATCTAAAGTGAACGAAGGCCAAATCTGGATGAAACGCCTGATTGCTGAAATGGGCGGCAAAAACACGATGGTCATTGATTCTGACGGAGACCTTGAACTTGCAGCTCAATCGATTGTAAAATCTGCATTCGGTTTCAGCGGACAGAAATGTTCTGCGGGATCTCGTGCTGTAATCGTAGAAGACGCGTACGATCAAGTTCTTGAACGTGTTATCGAACTGACAAAAGAATTGACGATCGGTAACCCGGTTGATCAAAACAATTATATGGGGCCGGTTATTGACGGCAACTCTTATAAGAAAATCATGGATTATATCGAAATCGGTAAAGGTGAAGGCCGCTTGGTTGCAGGCGGAGACGGAGACGATTCGAAAGGTTTCTTCGTGAACCCTACAGTTTTCGCTGACCTTGACCCGAAAGCGCGCATCATGCAGGAAGAAATCTTCGGGCCGGTTGTCGGCTTGATGAAAGCTAAAGATTTCAAAGAAGCGATTGATATCGCCAACAACACAGAATATGGTTTGACTGGCGGCGTAATCACTAACAACCGTGAACATCTTGAATACGCGCGTGAAGAATTCCACGTCGGCAACCTATATTTCAACCGTGGATGCACAGGCGCAATCGTCGGCTATCAATCTTTCGGCGGATTCAATATGTCCGGTACAGATTCAAAAGCGGGCGGTCCTGACTACATCGCTCTTCATATGCAAGCAAAAACAACTTCTGAAATGTTCTAATCAGCATTTTAAAGGGTAAGTGAATATTGATGAAAAGGCAGACTGATGGTCTGCCTTTTTCAAAAGGAGGAATTATTAATGACTAAAACACAGGATATTATCAAACAAACTGAAAAGTACGGCGCACCGAACTACCATCCGCTGCCGATCGTTATTGCAGAAGCTGAGGGCGTATGGGTAAAAGATCCTGAAGGCAATAAATTCATGGATATGCTTTCTGCATACTCCGCTGTCAACCAGGGCCACCGCCATCCGAAAATCATACAGGCGCTGAAAGACCAGGCTGACCGTGTAACACTTACTTCGCGTGCGTTCCATAATGATATGCTGGCACCTTGGTATGAAATGATCTGTAAAGTTTCCGGCAAAGAAATGGCTCTCCCTATGAACACTGGGGCAGAAGCAGTGGAAACGGCAGTAAAAGCCGCACGCCGCTGGGCATATAACGTAAAAGGCGTTGAAGAAAACAAAGCGGAAATCATCGCTTGCGAAGGCAACTTCCACGGCCGTACAATGACAGCTGTTTCATTGTCATCGGACCCTGAATACCGCAAAGGCTTCGGCCCGATGCTTCCTGGCATCAACATTGTTCCTTTCGGCGATTTGGACGCTCTTAAAAATGCGATTACTCCAAACACAGCTGCATTTCTGATTGAACCAATCCAGGGTGAAGCGGGCATCATCATTCCGCCGCCAGGATTCCTGAAAGCTGCAAGAGAACTTTGCCGCGAAAATAATGTTCTTTTCATTGCCGATGAAATTCAGGCAGGTCTTGGCCGTACAGGTAAAATGTTCGCTTGTGAATGGGAAGATGTTAATCCGGATATGTATATACTGGGTAAAGCGCTTGGAGGCGGCGTATTCCCGATTTCCTGTGTTGTTGCTGATGACGAAATCCTTGGAGTTTTCAACCCGGGATCTCACGGTTCAACATTCGGCGGGAACCCTTTGGCATGCGCAGTATCCATCGCGTCAATCGAAGTTCTGCAGGACGAAAAGCTGGCTGACCGTTCACAGGAGCTGGGTGAGTACTTCATGAACCAGTTAAAAGAAATATCACATCCTTCTATTAAAGAAGTGCGTGGACGCGGTTTATTCATCGGAATGGAATTGAATGAAGCTGCGCGCCCTTATTGTGAAGAATTGAAGGAACTTGGTTTATTGTGCAAAGAAACCCACGATACAGTAATCCGTTTCGCTCCTCCGTTGATTATCAGTAAGGAAGATCTTGACTGGGCTTTGGAGCGGATCCGGAAAGTATTCACTAAATAATATCTGTATGGCAAAGGCTTAATGAACTGTGTTACACTGTATGCGGAGTAATTACTAAAATACAAAGAGGCGAACTAATAAAATGGCTGAAAACTTGAACTTGTTGACGTCAACGCAGAACGTTATCAGAACTGCATTGGAAAAGCTCGGATACGAAGAATCGATGTACGAACTACTGAAAGAACCTATGCGAATTTTGGAAGTACGTATTCCAGTTCGTATGGATGATGGGAAAACGAAGGTGTTTACCGGATTTCGTGCACAGCATAACGACGCGGTAGGACCAACTAAGGGAGGCGTCCGTTTCCACCCTGATGTAAACCGTGAAGAAGTTATGGCTCTTTCCATGTGGATGACTTTGAAATGTGGCATTGTCGACCTTCCTTACGGCGGAGGTAAAGGCGGAATCATTTGCGATCCACGTGAAATGTCCATGCACGAAATTGAAAAGTTGAGCCGCGGCTATGTCCGTGCCATCAGTCAGATAGTTGGACCGAACAAAGATATTCCTGCACCGGACGTCTTTACGAATTCACAAATTATGGCCTGGATGTTCGATGAGTACAGCAAAATTGATGAATTTAATTCTCCTGGTTTCATTACAGGTAAACCGATTGTGCTTGGCGGTTCGCAGGGGCGTGACAAAGCGACTGCGCAGGGCGTTACAATTGTCATCAATGAAGCAGCTAAAAAACGCGGCCTTGAGATGAAGGGAGCGCGTGTAGTAATCCAGGGATTCGGCAACGCTGGAAGTTTCCTCGCGAAATTCCTTCACGATGCCGGAGCTAAAGTAGTCGGTATCTCTGACGCATATGGTGCGCTGCACGATCCGAACGGTTTGGATATTGATTATCTGCTTGACCGCCGTGATAGTTTCGGTACGGTGACAAACCTGTTCGACAATACAATCACGAACAAAGAGTTGTTTGAACTTGATTGTGATATCCTTGTTCCTGCTGCAATCTCTAACCAGATTACAGAAGAAAACGCCAATGATATCAAGGCTTCAATTGTAGTTGAAGCAGCCAACGGCCCTACGACATCAGAAGCGACGAAAATGCTTACTGACCGGGGAATCTTGTTGGTGCCTGATGTTTTGGCAAGTGCCGGCGGCGTTACTGTATCTTACTTTGAATGGGTACAGAACAACCAAGGTTATTATTGGACACAGGAAGAAGTGGACGAAAGGCTCAACAAGAAACTGGTTGACGCTTTCGAAAATATTTATAATGTTGCTACTACCCGTAACATCGACATGCGCCTCGCTGCCTATATGGTAGGAGCCCGCAGAACAGCAGAAGCTGCGCGCTTCCGTGGTTGGGTGTAAAATTTACGCCGAAAACCGCCTGGATATAATATCCAGGCGGTTTTTCTAATTCAATCTTTTGCAATTGAAAAAAAGAAGCTACATAATAAATGAGGAAAAGGAGGCTGAATTATATTGAATAAATTCACATTTTATAACCCGGTAAAACTTATTTTCGGTAAGGGCCAATTAGAAACTATCAAAACTGAATTGCCTAAATATGGAAATAAAGTGCTCGTTGTTTATGGCGGGGGCAGCATTAAGAAAAACGGTCTGTATGATGAAGTTATGGAAACTTTAGCTTCTGCAAATATGGAAGTATTTGAACTAGCGGGTGTAGAGCCGAATCCTCGCTTATCCACAGCGAAAAAAGGCATCGAAATCTGTAAAAAAGAAAATATCGACGTACTATTGGCTGTTGGTGGCGGCTCAGTTATCGACTGTACAAAACTTATTGCCTCAGGCGCTAAATATGACGGCGATGCCTGGGACTTTGTTTCCCGCAAAGCACAGCCGAAAGAAGCCTTGCCATTCGGTACGGTACTAACGCTCGCTGCGACAGGTTCGGAAATGAATGCCGGATCAGTAATTACTAATGAAGAAACACAAGAAAAATATGGGTGGGGAAGTCCGCTTTCATTCCCGAAATTCTCGGTACTGGATCCTACATATACAATGACTGTTCCTGAAGATCAAACGGTCTATGGAGTCGTTGATATGATGTCCCATATGTTCGAGCAGTATTTCCACAATGCGTCTAATACCCCTGTGCAGGATCAAATGATCGAAGGTGTATTACGCGCAGTGATCGAAACAGCTCCGAAGCTGATGGAAGATCTGCAAAGTTATGAGCACAGAGAAACGATTTTATTTGCTGGGACTATGGGTTTGAATAATTTCTTGCAAATGGGTTATAACGGAGACTGGGCGACGCACAATATTGAACACGCTGTATCCGCTGTTTACGATATCCCACATGCCGGTGGATTGGCAATTCTGTTCCCGCATTGGATGCGCCATAATGTTAAGGTAAATCCAGAGAGATTCGCTCAATTGGCTGTCCGTGTATTCGGAGTTAATAGCGAAGGGAAGTCAGATGAAGAAACGGCTCTGGAAGGCATCGATCGCTTATCCGCTTTCTGGACATCGCTCGGTGCTCCATCGAAACTCGAAGATTACAAGATTGATGACTCGAATTTCGAATCCATCATTGAAAAAACTTTGGTTTACGGTGAATTCGGCAACTTCAATAAACTTAATGACAAAGATGTGCGCGAAATTCTTCAAGCTTCTGTATAAAAATAAAACTGCTTGAGCTAACCAGCTCAAGCAGTTTTTAATTTGTAATTTCAATATCCACTTGTTCGACATTCTTAATGGAGTATAAATCCTGATATAAATCCAAAGTATCTATATCTTGAAGGTATGAAACCCGTATAAAAAGTTCATGATATCCTGAACCTGTGCTTTTTTCATTGTTAGGGTGGGTGATGGATATGCCTTCGATGGCGAGCCCAGATTTTCTCAACTCATCAATAACAGGTTTAATGTACTCTCTATCGAGTATGAAAATTCTAACTGTGGCCTCTGTCATTCGAAGACGGGATGGTCCAAGCTTAATCATCAAAGGCGGCAGTAATTCTATGGATAACAATACTATCAAAACTGCTAGAGCAGCTTCTAAGTAAAATCCGGCAGCTACAGATATGCCGATTCCACCAGCTCCCCAAATCATAGCCGCAGTAGTCAAACCTGAAATTGAATCGTTTCCTCTCTTAAGAATCACTCCGGCCCCGAGGAACCCGATGCCTGAAACAATTTGTGCCGCCAAACGTAAAGGATCCATTGTAATATTTACATTCTCATATTCACTGCCTTGAGCAATATACGCAGATTCAATTGAGATGATAGTCAATAGACAGCTGAAGGTGGAAATTACCACACTAGTTTTTAATCCCACAGGCTTCCGCTTCAATTCTCTTTCTAAGCCGATAACTAAACTCAGTGCGGCTGCAATAAGGAGTTTAAGAAATGTTTCTAATGAAGAAATCTGTAAAGCACTAAAAAATTCCATGAGGAAACCCCCGCTCTATATTTCTGGTTGCTTCTATTAATAGTAAATGGCAAACTAAACTTTAATGATTTAATTACATTATAGAATGAAATTTGAGGTGCAAGCATGGAGAAACCAGCAATTCATCCTTATATTCCAATTATTGTTGGGGTCATATCAGTTGCGATGTCGGCAATTTTTGTGAAAATGACATCGGCTGATGCAGGTGTAACAGCTTTTTATAGAATGTTATTTTCGATTCTGATCATGAGTCCTTTATTCTTTTTTAAATATACCCATGAAGTGAAAAAACTAAGCAAAAGAGATTGGCTCTTTACATCAATAGCCGGTGTCTTTTTAGCATTTCACTTTATTTTATGGTTTGAATCATTAAATTACACCAGCGTTGCAAGTTCCACGGTTCTGGTAACGTTGCAGCCTCTATTCGCTTTTGCTGGTACATACTTTTTCTTTAAAGAAAAATTGTCTGTTAAAACTATAGTTTCAGCGCTTATTGCAATTGGCGGCAGCGTTTTGATTGCTTATGGCGATTTTAAGATAAGTGGACAAGCTTTATTTGGTGATATTCTAGCATTGATTGCATGTGCATTAATAACAGCTTATTTGTTATTCGGACAGGATATTCGTAAACGTCTATCATTAGTGACGTATACGTTCGTCGTCTATGGTGTGAGTACAATAACATTATTCTTCTATATAATTATTAAAGGAGAATCTTTCGGTCCTTATCCAGCACAAGAATGGATGTGGTTTGTACTTTTAGCTTTGATTCCGAATTTACTTGGACATACACTATTTAATTGGGCATTAAAGTGGGTGAGTACGAATGTCATTTCCATAGCGATACTTTTTGAACCGGTTGGAGCAGCTATATTAGCTTACTTCATACTTGGAGAGTACTTAAGCGCCAGTCAAATTATAGGAGGAACAGTAGTGATCATGGGGATACTATTCTTCATCATTGACTACGAAAAAATTAAAAAAATCTTTTTTAAAGTTTTCCCTTGATTTTTTTCGGTCAGGGGTTTATATTTATACATGTCCTTAAAACAGCTCGAAAAAATATTTTAAAATAGTATTGACTTCGCTGCTTAAATGGGATATATTAATAAAGTCGCCAATGAGCGCGACGTTAACATTTGAACCTTGAAAACTGAACAGCAAAACGTCAACAAACAATCTACTGAT
>NZ_JBXYIF010000077.1:0-292 GCF_057369535.1 Planococcus sp. RAB007_Raresut | reverse complement strand
CGACTTAAAACAACGATGTCCAGATGAAAAGCAATTACATTCGTGTCCAATAATAGAAACATTAACATGAGAGATTAATTAACGAAAGGAGCTTTTTTATGAATAAATTTAAGGTAAACATTTCAGGAATGACTTGTACGGGTTGTGAAAAACACGTAGAATCAGCACTTGAAAAGATAGGTGCTAAAAATATTGAGTCTAGTTATCGTCGTGGTGAAGCAGTATTTGAACTGCCCGATGATATTGAGGTTAAAAGTGCAATAAAGGCGATTGATGAAGCAAATTACCAAGC
>NZ_JBXYIF010000076.1:0-294 GCF_057369535.1 Planococcus sp. RAB007_Raresut | reverse complement strand
GCAACTTCTTTTCGTAGTTCTCCAGAAATAGTGAATAAATATGATTCGATTCTCTTCTTAGCATCGGATTCAAAATCAATAGTCCATTTTTTCAATTTTCGTTATTTACCTATTAAAATAGAACCTTGCTCGCTATTTTGTGCACTTTGTCTAAACAAAGTTTCAAATGCATCAACAACTGGAACAACAACAATATCAGAGAATGATTACAATTTATAAAATTTACCATTTTTTACTACTTCGTTATTAACTAATTTTTCAAGATAAGCAAAACGACTTAGTTTATATAATTCA
>NZ_JBXYIF010000075.1:0-296 GCF_057369535.1 Planococcus sp. RAB007_Raresut | reverse complement strand
GGGTCGAACCGACACTCCCGTGAAGGAACGGGATTTTGAGTCCCGCGCGTCTGCCAATTCCGCCACGCCGGCAAAATGTCTAAGCGACAATAAATAATATAACACACTACCTATTAAATAGACAAGCAATTTTCAGAGAAAAACTTAACGTAAAAAATAAAAAACACCGACTCTGATATCAGAGTCGATGTTTATAAAGGGCAGGCAGGCCCTTTCATGATACCGGCGGTCGGGGTCGAACCGACACTCCCGTGAAGGAACGGGATTTTGAGTCCCGCGCGTCTGCCAATTCCGCC
>NZ_JBXYIF010000074.1:0-298 GCF_057369535.1 Planococcus sp. RAB007_Raresut | reverse complement strand
CATACGTCCCCGTTTGGTCGACCGAGATAGCGAAGACGTGTGTGTTTCCAGTCGAGGTATCGATTCCTGACAATTCCACATGTTCCCCGTTTTCGAGATGTTGGTAATCCAACTCAAATGTATCCTGTTGATTCATCTCATCCTCAAAGCCGAGCACCTCGACTGAACCGTCATGAATCCCGAGAAGACGCTCCATCGCCGGTGATTTCAAGATGAACGTACAAATATTGCGCGCGCTCCGCAACAACTCGCCCCGTGTGACAATCCCTTCTTCGAGTGATGCCATCGTGTTATCCTC
>NZ_JBXYIF010000073.1:0-299 GCF_057369535.1 Planococcus sp. RAB007_Raresut | reverse complement strand
TCCACTGGGATAAAAACAAGCGTTTTGGGAACACCATGTTGGTGGGTTGCACTGGCATGCATAGCATTGGTGGGACCAGGGATAAGTAATACCGCCAGCATCGCCAAAACAAAAAACCAACTCTCAATCATAGATATACCGAACAGCCATACATGGGCGCCACGATAAACGAATTTAGGGCAGACAAACAAGCACTAAGAGATAAGCAATCAAGGCTGAAAGAGATAACAATGGATTATATAAACTGCAAATATTTGATTTTTATTATTTTTATTTGAAACATTTTGCTAATATTTAGT
>NZ_JBXYIF010000072.1:0-300 GCF_057369535.1 Planococcus sp. RAB007_Raresut | reverse complement strand
TAAAAAGTTTAAATCAAGATCAAGTACAAGGTTTGCTGTATGGTTCGATTGGTAGCACAGTACAGATATTACCAGAGAACACCACAAGTACTGTGATTTTGGTGAGAAATAAAAAAGTAGAAACAGATATCGAGACAGTATTGCTATCTAATCAAGTGCTAGTGCTTAAAGTTAAAGTTTTTCAACAAGATACAGCTAATGAGATTAAGCGACTAATTGAAGAATTTGGTTCACCAAGATTGAAAGCAGGGGTCTTGGACTTAAGAAATAATCCACGTGGTGTCCTTTCTGCTGCGGTTG
>NZ_JBXYIF010000071.1:0-300 GCF_057369535.1 Planococcus sp. RAB007_Raresut | reverse complement strand
CGGCGATGAGGAAGGTGTTGATATGTGATGGTAATGGTGCTGGCTTACGATTGTCATCTTCAAAACCAATCCGTGCATCATTATGTTCCCAGTCATCATCACGTACGCTACCGTGACGTAAATCTAAAATACCATTACTGCGAATATTGACCAATTGACCGATAAGGCTAATAAATGGAAATGCACCGAGTTTATCTTGCAGAATGAAACCAAAACGTTCAAGTACTGCACCATGATGCGGTGAGCCAATACAGACCAAATTTTCAACCATGTGAACCCATTGGCATAGGTTCTGCTTAC
>NZ_JBXYIF010000070.1:0-302 GCF_057369535.1 Planococcus sp. RAB007_Raresut | reverse complement strand
AATACAGCAGCCATCATCGTATATGAGGCGCTTCGCCAACAGGGATATGCAGGATTGAAATAAAAAAGAGCCGGATTCGTAAGAATCCCGGCTCTTATTCGTTACCCTCAGGTTTACGGTTATATCCAGCTGTCAAAATCGCTGCGAGGAAGACGGCGCTGATTCCAACCATCAATAATAGGCCCATCCAAAAATCCCCCTTTTATTCTCCATAACTATAAATAGTATAATATACTTGGTAGGTGAATTGCACTGAATATAAGAAATTACTGTGAAATTGGAGAAGGAACATGAAAACGAAT
>NZ_JBXYIF010000006.1:0-379067 GCF_057369535.1 Planococcus sp. RAB007_Raresut | reverse complement strand
CCCGAACACGGCAGTTAAGCTCTTTTGCGCCGATGGTAGTTGGGGGATCTCCCCCTGTGAGAGTAGGACGTCGCTGGTCTGATTTTTTTATGGTCCCGTGGTGTAGCGGTTAACATGCCTGCCTGTCACGCAGGAGATCGCCGGTTCGATCCCGGTCGGGACCGTCTTATGATAAACACAGCCAAGCCGCTGTGTTTATTTTTTTTGTCCAAAAGCAATAAATAAACTTTAATTAATTTAAGAATACAAAACTTCAGAACTTCAAAACAACTGAGTGATGCGAATAATATATTTTGATTTACCGCGGTATCTTCGCTAAACTATGTTAAGACTCAATAGAGGTGACAAGGAATGACTTATACTATAGAAGTAAATTCTCCAGAAGAAACGGAAGCGTTTGCTGTAAAATTAGCTGGAAAACTGGAGCCGGGCGATTTATTGACGCTTGAAGGCGGCCTTGGGGCAGGTAAAACAACGTTTACTAAAGGACTGGCGAAAGGTCTTGGAATAAAAAAGATGGTTAACAGTCCAACTTTCACCATTTTAAAACAGTATTCAGGTAATCTTGAACTGAACCATTTTGATGTCTACCGCTTAGAAAACAGTGATGAAGACATCGGTTTTGATGAATTATTCGCCAGTGAAGCAGTTTCTGTTGTCGAATGGGCGCAATTTATAGAAGATTATTTACCAGGTGAACGCCTGGAAATCACGATAGACCGTCTAACGGAAGAAAGCCGTTCTATTCAATTACATCCGCTTGGACAGCGTTATGAAACTCTATGCAAGGAGATAATGCCATGATTTACTTGGGAATTGACACATCAAATTCGCCATTAAGTATTGCGTTGGCGAAAGATGATACCATTCTGATAGAAGAAACATCGAATCTTAAAATAAACCATTCGTTGACTGCAATGCCTGCTGTAGAAGATTTAATGGCAAAAGCAAAGGTTAATCCATCGCAACTGACTCACATTGCTGTTGCGGAAGGCCCAGGATCTTATACTGGCGTGCGTATCGGTCTTACAATTGCCAAAACGTTGGCCTGGTCGCTAAAAATCCCCTTGCACATGGTGTCGAGCTTAAAAGTACTAGCAGCAAATGGACAATTTTTTAACGGAATAATATGTCCGTTAATTGATGCAAGAAGAGGCACCGCCTTTTTGGGTGCTTATGACGGTGAAAGCTTAAAGTCGGTAATTCCTGATCAGCACACTGATGTAAGAGAATTCCTTCCCCAATTAAAAGATATGGGACGTCCCGTATTATTTGTGGGGATGGATATTGAAATTCATAAGGAAGCAATCCGCGAGGTTCTTGGAGATCAGGCTGTTTTTGCAGCACATCAGAACCGCTTGCCGCGGGCTTCGAACCTGATTATGCTGGCGAAAAAATCAGCTGAAAAGGATGTTCATCATGCGGTCCCTGAATATCGTCGGATTACTGAAGCGGAAGCAAATTATATTAAGGCACAAGGCGGCGGAGAATGATGAGCGAAGAAGTGACTTTTCGCAAAATGACAGTCAATGATGTGGATGCTGTATTTGAGATAGAGCATCTATCCTTTTCTTTGCCATGGACAAAAGAAGCTTTCCATTATGAAATGATCGAAAACAGGCATGCATATTATGTATTGGCTGAAACAGCCCATGGAATCGTCGGTTTTTGCGGCTTATGGATTGTCATGGATGAATGTCATGTTACGAATATCGCTATTCGGCCAGAACAGCGCGGCAAAAAATTGGGTGAGAAACTTATGATTGCAGCGATGGAAACGGCGAAGGAAAATGGCGCTAAAACGATGACGCTTGAAGCAAGAGTAAGCAATACTATTGCACGAAATCTTTATGAAAAACTTGGATTTAAAAATGGAGGTATCCGGAAGAGTTATTACTCGGATAATTTTGAGGATGCCATAGTGATGTGGGTGAATTTTGATGAATGAAGATATCTATGTTTTGGGAATAGAGACAAGTTGTGATGAAACCGCTGCGTCTGTAGTAAAAAACGGTACAGAAATCATCTCCAACGTTGTCGCTTCACAAATTGAAAGCCATAAGCGCTTTGGTGGAGTTGTACCGGAAATCGCTTCAAGACACCATGTCGAACAGATTACATTGGTGATTGAAGAAGCCTTGCACCAGGCAGAAATGACTCCGGCGCAATTAAGTGCTGTAGCGGTAACAGAAGGGCCAGGATTAGTCGGTGCTTTATTGATTGGCGTAAATGCAGCTAAAGCTTTTGCTTTTGCCCATCAATTGCCGATAATCGGAGTGCATCATATAGCAGGCCATATCTATGCCAACCGGCTTGCGCAGGAAATGGAGTTTCCTCTACTTGCTCTAGTGATTTCGGGTGGCCATACAGAATTGGTATATATGAAGGAACATGGCCATTTTGAAGTCATTGGGGAAACCCGGGACGATGCAGCAGGGGAAGCGTATGATAAAGTGGCGCGTACGTTGAACCTCCCGTATCCAGGAGGCCCTCATATTGACCGTTTGGCGCATGAAAGCACTAACCCGGTCAATTTTCCGCGTGTGTGGCTGGAAGAAGGCACTTACGATTTCAGTTTCAGCGGTTTGAAATCTTCGGTATTGAATTATATGCACAATGCGGCGCAGCGCGGAGATCAGGTGAGACCTGAAGATGTGGCTGCCGGATTCCAAAATAGTGTGGTCGAAGTAGTTACGTCCAAAACCTTGCGGGCAGCTGATCAATACAAGGTTCGGCAAGTGATTGCGGCGGGGGGAGTAGCAGCCAATAAAGGCTTGCGTGCTTCATTGGAAAAAGAATTTGCTGAGAAAGGAATTCCTTTCTTTATCCCGCCTTTGAAATTATGCACAGATAATGCGGCAATGATTGCAGCTGCTGGTACAGTGATGTTTGAAAAAGGAATCCGCGGAAATATGGCTATGAACGGCCGTCCGGGAATGGAAATGGCTTCTTGGATCTAAGATGTTAATAAATAAATACAAAAAAGCTCTTTATCCACAAAAAGGATAAAGAGCTTTTTTATTTGTGCATAAGTAAGCTGGAAATTGGACACTTAATGAAAAAATGCGAAAATTCCATAGACTTATCCACTTTTTATAAACAAATCACTCGAAATCTGTCAATAGAGAACATTTGTACTTATGCACAATTTGTTAGTAAGCTGTTTGTAAGTCGAGAATAACTTGGTGATTTCCTATATCTTGTGTACCATATAGCAGTATATTATGTGGATAACATTTTTATTAATTGTGGATAATGTGCATAACCCTGTTGATAGTTGATATTAAAGGAGAAGTGATGTGCACAACTTTGTGGAAACAAATATTTTGCAAAAGGGTATTGACCAAGATATGGACAAAGAAAAACCGTATACAAAAGTATACGGTCATTAACTCAATTGTTCAAGTTTTTCCTGCAATTCAAGCCATAATGCCATTGTTTCTTCGTGCTGTCCTTTGAGTTCTTCCAAATGCTGCTGCAGGGGAAGGAGGCGTTCATGATCCTGGAAAATTTCAGGGTCGGTGAATTGCTCTTCTGTTTCAGCAATTTGCAAATCCAGTTTTTCCATATCCTGCTCCACTTCTTCGAGCTGGCGCGTCAATTGGCGTTCCAGTTTTTTTGCTTCCTTATCAATTTGTGAGGTGGAAGTGGCAGTTTCCGGTTTATTGATAATAGAAGGGTTTTCGGCTTCTTCCAATGCTTTCAATTCTTCTGTTTCCAGCTTCTTCTCTACATAATAATCGTAATCGCCAAGGTATTCGGTCGTACCTTCCTTCATCAATTCAACCACTTTTGTGGAAATGCGGTTCATGAAATAGCGGTCGTGGGATACGAAAAGGATGGTGCCGGGGTAGTCGAGCAACGCGTTTTCAAGAACTTCTTTGCTGTCGAGGTCCAAATGGTTGGTCGGTTCGTCGAGCAATAAAACATTCGCTTTTTGCATCATCAGTTTCGCGAGAGCTACTCGAGCCTTCTCGCCGCCGGAAAGGGATGAAACAGGTTTCAGCACATCGTCGCCTGAGAACAGGAAACGGCCGAGAATGCCGCGGATATCTTTTTCGTTGACCATCGGATAATCGTCCCATAACTCGTTTAATACCAGTTTATTGCCTTTCAGGTTTGCCTGTTCCTGATCATAATAGCCGAATTGGATGCCCGTACCGTAATGGATATCGCCATTAAGGGGGGGAATCTCTTTCATGATCGTTTTTAGGAACGTCGATTTGCCGACACCATTCGGGCCGACGAGCGCAAGGCTTTCCTGGCGGTACAGCTTCAAATTGATGTTTTCGGAGACAGGCTTGCCGCTGTAGCCGATTTTCAAATCACGGACATTAAGTACATCGTTGCCGCTTTGTTTGGCGATTGTAAAACCGAAGCGCGCTGATTTTTCATTGCCGTCTGGCGCTTCCATCCAATCGGTTTTTTCGAGCACACGGCGACGGCTTTGAGCCATTTTGGTCGTTGAGGCGCGGACCAGGTTGCGGGCTACATAATCTTCGAGCTTCGCTTTTTCGCTTTGCTGCTTTTCGAACTGCTTCTGATCCAGCTCGTACTGTTTTGCCTTTTCGTCGAGGTAACGGCTGTAGTTGCCGGTGAATTTCCGTACCTGATGGCGTGAAACCTCATAGACGATATTGACGACCTGGTCCAGGAAGTAGCGGTCATGTGACACGACTAAAATCGCGCCGGGATAATTCTTCAAATAATTCTCAAGCCAGCTTAACGTTTCGATGTCCAGATGGTTGGTCGGCTCATCGAGGATCAATAGCTGTGGCTTCGTCAGCAGATGTTTGGCGAGCATCAGGCGTGTTTTCTGACCGCCTGACAATGAAACCACTTTTTTGCCATAATCATCAGGATAGAATTTCATGCCGTGCAAAATGGCACGGGTATCTGCTTCATATTGATAGCCGCCGGCATCTTTGAAAGCATGCTGAAGAGCGTCGTATTCCTGCATCACTTTTTCATTTATTTCCTGATTGTTGTAGACAGCGGGAACGGCCATTTGTTCCTCGAGCCGGCGCAATTGCTGTTCCTGTTCGCGGAAACCGCTGAAGATGGTCATCATTTCGTCCCATACGGTCATATCGGATTCGAGTTTTGACTGCTGTTCGAGATAGCCGACAGTAAGGTCTTTCGGCATGGTGATGTCGCCGCTGTCATAAGACATTTCCCCGGAAATAATTTTCAGCAGCGTCGATTTGCCTGCGCCGTTGCGGCCGACAAGAGCGACCCGGTCCCTGTGCTGGACTTCTAATTTAACGCCGGAGAGAATTTTCTCTGCTCCGAACGATTTATGGATTTGGTTTACTTGTAAAACGATCATTTTGGGTCACCTCTATTCTCTCTAAGTGTAGCCGATAGAAGCGGGCTTCGCAATCGGCCGGACCTTTACATATCGGGCCGCCTAATGTAAGATAAAGGCGATTTGACACGACCCAGGAGGTAACATTGCATGTTACAGGAACCAACATCCAAAATTCCGCAAGCCACTACCAAAAGGCTTCCGCTTTATTATCGTTTCCTTCAGAATTTCGCCAATGCCGGACAGAAGAGGATCTCATCACAGGAATTGAGCGAAGCGATGAAGATAGATTCGGCAACCATCAGGAGGGATTTCTCCCAACTGGGCGCTCTCGGCAAAAAAGGCTACGGCTATGATGTTCAGGAGCTGCTCGAATTTTTCCGTAAGACGCTGGACCAGGACGAAGCGACAAACGTTGCGCTGATCGGTGTCGGCAGTCTCGGAAACGCATTTTTGAAATACAATTTCCACCGGAACCATAATACGAAAATCATTCTTGCTTTCGACTCGAACAGCCCGCATGAAGGTGAAAAAATCAGTGGCATCGATACGTATCATCCCGATATGATCGAAGAGAAAATCAAGGAATATGGCGTCGAGGTGGTCATTTTGACGGTGCCATCGCGCTCTGTCCAGGAAGTCACCGATCGCCTGGCCATCACGAACATCAAAGGGATTTTGAACTTTACACCGGTACGCATCGCGGTTCCCGAGCACATCCATGTGCAGACAATCGATTTGTCCGTTGAACTGCAGACGCTGATCTATTTGATCAAGCAAACATGACTTAAAATCTTCACATTTGCAGAGTCCAAGGAAATAGCCAAAGCGTTACAGATGCTGTAAAATAAGACGCATACTACAGGAGGTGTCAATTATGCCAGGTCCACTAAGTTTGATCGTTATTGCAGTTGTAGCATTATTGATTTTCGGGCCGAAGAAATTGCCGGAATTGGGTAAAGCGTTCGGTTCTTCTCTGCGCGAATTCAAGAATGCCACTAAAGGGCTTGTTGATGATGACGACGATGACGTTTCAACAAAGAAGAAAGAAGAGCAAAAAGAACTACGATAGGATGTTAATCCGATGAATGAAAAAGATATGACATTAGTTGAACATATAGGTGAATTGAGAAAACGGCTGACGATTATAGTCGTTTTCTTTCTATTGGCCGTCATTGCCAGCTTTTTTCTTGCTCAGCCGCTGATTAACTATCTGCAGTTTACAGAGGAAGCGAAAAATCTGACATTGAATGCCTTCAAGATAACAGACCCGTTGAAGATTTATATGCAGGTCATGATGATTCTTGCGCTGTTCATCACTTCACCAGTGATCATGTATCATTTCTGGGCTTTCATCAGTCCCGGGCTGCATGATAAAGAACGGCGGGCAACATTAAGTTATATTCCGTTTTCACTATTGCTGTTTGTCGGCGGAATCGCCTTTTCCTATTTGGTGCTGTTCCCTTATGTAATCGGCTTTATGCTGAACATTTCCGACAATCTTTCTATACAGGAAACAATCGGAATCAATGAATACTTCCAGTTCCTGTTCCAGATCACCTTGCCATTCGGCTTCATTTTCCAGTTGCCGGTGCTGATGCTGTTTCTGACCAGGCTTGGAATTATTACGCCGATGCTGATGACGAAATACCGTAAGTACGCGTATTTCATCCTGGTGGTTATCGCGGCATTTATCACACCGCCGGATATCATCTCGCATCTCATCGTGACGCTGCCATTGATCCTATTATATGAATTCAGTATTGTCATCGCGAAAATCGGTTATCGCAAGTTTTTGAAAGCCGAACAGCAGCAGGCAATCGAAGAACAACAACAAGGCCTTTCAGGGGAATAAACTCTGAAGGGTTTTTATTTTATTACGTTAAAAGCCCGACTGCTAAGTGCAGCCGGGCTTTGTTTATCTGAAGAAAATTTGGGTGATGAATTGGATCTGTTCCAATTGTTCCATCCGTTCGATGAAGCGGTTGATTTTGTCCATATTCAGCTGGATGAGCATAACGTAGCCGTTCAGCAGGATATGGGCGATGATTGGAGTCAGTATGCTTTTCGTTTTCTTGTACAGGAACGCCAGAATCAGACCAGTCGTGAAATACAGCAGAAGGTGCGTGAATTCCAGGTGGACGGCTGCGAAAACCAGGGCGCTGACAGCTGTGGCAATCCAGAAATTCGTTGTCTGAATCAGAGAACCGAAAATGACGCGGCGGAAAACGAGTTCTTCCATAACCGGTCCAAAAAGGACGACAGCAAAAATGGCGGCTGGCACAACTTCAGCGATGCTTACCAGATTGGATGTGTTTTCAGATCCAGGGTCAATGCCGATGGCAAGTTCGATTAATGCAGCGAGGGATTGCCCGATGATCAGCAGGAGGAAACCGAAGAAGCCCCAAAGGATTGCCCAGCCGATATTCAGCTTTTTGCCTTTCCAGATATCGAAGAACTTCTTATCGCGGAAAACAACGATGAGGGCTATGGCAAAGCCGATGCCCATGGCTAGGAAAATCAGCCAGCCGGAAGTTGCCGCCTGGGCTATATCAGGTTCCATTCCCTGGCCGATGAAGTAATCATATGTGGAGTTGATGAACAGCACGGGAGATAATTGGATGGCGATGAAAATAAGCAGCACATACAATGAAGTCTTTTTAGTTTTCTTCCCTTTTGTTTTGGTTCCGGAATTTTTGAAGAATGTATCTATCAAAGGATTTTTCTTGTTGGCCATGTATACATAATTCCTTTCGTTTACAGATCTCTTTTCTATTGTAGTGGTTTGAAAAAAATAGCGCAAAGAAATTAAAAGGTTCTAACCTTCCCGCTTGCAAATATTCTTTGTTTTTATTAAACTTGGAAATGGGTTAGCACTCGAAGAGTGAGAGTGCTAATAATTGCATTTACTTATTCAGAGGAGGGTGTTTCAATTGTTAAGACCATTAGGAGACCGAGTTATCATTGAACTCATCGAAGCGGAAGAAAAAACTTCAAGCGGGATTGTATTGCCGGGATCGGCTCAGGAAAAACCGCAGGAAGGCAATGTCATCGCGGTAGGAAATGGCTTGATCCGCGAAAACGGCGCACGCACGGAGCTGGATGTTAAAGAAGGCGACCGCGTAATCTTCTCAAAATATGCAGGATCTGAATTGAAATACGAAGGCAAAGAGTATTTGATCTTGCGCGAAAACGACATTTTAGCAGTAATTGGCTAAAGAGAAACTTCATTCAGTGGGAGTTACTTCATCACACTGATTGTTAGTTGATCCAATCGGGTTTTTACGGTCAGTTGATTTCTCGCTTGGAAAAGTGGGAGTCTTACTGACCGTTAATACGGGATAAACGATAAAATTCAGTTTGATATAGGAGGAAGCTAAACATGGCAAAAGAGATTAAGTTCAGTGAAGATGCACGTACCCTCATGCTGCAGGGTGTAGATAAATTGGCGGATGCGGTAAAAGTTACGCTTGGGCCAAAAGGGCGCAATGTTGTGCTTGAGAAAAAATTCG
Organism: Planococcus sp. RAB007_Raresut; assembly: GCF_057369535.1. Taxonomy (NCBI): domain Bacteria; kingdom Bacillati; phylum Bacillota; class Bacilli; order Caryophanales; family Caryophanaceae; genus Planococcus; species Planococcus sp. RAB007_Raresut. Next base: position 370,247 of record NZ_JBXYIF010000006.1, on the reverse strand, counting down.
GTTCACCACTTATTACGAATGACGGTGTAACGATCGCAAAAGAAATCGAACTTGAGAACGCTTTTGAAAACATGGGTGCGAAACTCGTGGCTGAAGTTGCTTCTAAAACAAATGACATCGCTGGTGACGGAACAACAACTGCGACAGTTCTTGCGCAGGCAATGATCCGTGAAGGCTTGAAAAACGTTACAGCTGGCGCGAACCCTGTGGGCATACGCCGCGGCATCGAATTGGCAGTTGAAAAAGCGGTTGAAGGCTTGAAATCCGTTTCTCAGCAAATCGAAGGTAAAGAGTCGATTGCACAGGTTGCAGCGATTTCGTCCGGCGATGCTGAAGTAGGTAAACTGATCGCTGAAGCGATGGAGCGCGTCGGTAACGACGGCGTCATCACTTTGGAAGAATCACGCGGCTTCACTACAGAGCTTGACGTAGTGGAAGGTATGCAATTCGACCGCGGTTACCAGTCTCCTTATATGGTGACGGATTCAGATAAAATGGAAGCGGTTCTTGATAATCCGTTCATCCTTGTCACTGACAAGAAAATCGGCAACATCCAGGAAATCCTACCAGTGCTTGAGCAAGTTGTTCAGCAAAGCAAGCCTTTATTGATCATCGCTGAAGATGTTGAAGGCGAAGCATTGGCTACTTTGGTGGTCAATAAACTCCGCGGTACATTCAATGCAGTAGCGGTTAAAGCACCTGGATTCGGTGACCGCCGCAAAGCGATGCTTGAAGATATCGCAGCGTTGACTGGCGCTGAAGTGATCACGGAAGACCTTGGACTTGAATTGAAAACAACGAACATTGCACAGCTTGGACGTGCGGCGAAAGTTGTTGTTACAAAAGAAAACACAACAATCGTTGAAGGCGCTGGAGATCCACAGAACATCGTGGCGCGCGTTACGCAAATCCGCAGCCAGTTGGAAGAAACAACTTCTGAATTTGACAAAGAGAAATTGCAGGAACGCCTTGCTAAACTTTCAGGCGGCGTAGCAGTCATCAAAGTCGGAGCGGCTACTGAAACAGAATTGAAAGAACGCAAACTTCGCATTGAAGACGCGTTGAACGCAACTCGCGCAGCGGTTGAAGAAGGCATCGTGGCAGGCGGCGGTACAGCGTATATCAATGTTTACAATAACGTCGCAGAAATTCTTGAATCAACAGAAGGCGACGAGGCGACAGGCGTTAAGATCGTTCTTCGCGCACTTGAAGAGCCGGTTCGCCAAATCGCGACAAACGCAGGCCTTGAAGGATCAATCATCGTTCACCGCCTGAAATCCGAAGAAGTCGGCATCGGCTTCAACGCAGCAAACGGCACTTGGGTCAATATGCTTGACGAAGGCATCGTCGATCCAACTAAAGTGTCCCGTTCTGCACTGCAAAACGCAGCATCCGTTGCGGCTATGTTCCTGACTACAGAAGCAGTAGTAGCTGACATTCCGGAAGAAAACAACGGCGGCGGCATGCCTGATATGGGCGGCATGGGCGGCATGATGTAATAAAAACCCCGTAAACCTTGTTAAATCAGGGTTTCGGGGATTTTTTTACCCATTTTTATATGAGGAAGGCAACAAAAAGGCAACAATGAAATTATTTTTACTCATTTTCAAAGCCCATGCCCCGGAACGGATGCAGTCAGCCATTGCTCAAGTGTTCCGGGATATGGCCAGTCAGAAAGTAACTCCTAAATATGGCTTAAACGAAATTCAGCGCATTAGAAAAGAGGTAATAGGTTGAGTACACTAAACCAGTTGAGAGCCTTTGAGAAGCGGGTGAAGGACAGGGGGTTAGATAGTAAGGCGCATTTCTTTGATAGCCCTGAAGAGTATGAGGAAGCGTTAAATGGGGGGGAGGTCAGAATGATGTATGTATCATTAATGATATTTCAAATGATGAAACCAGCGTATTAACTTATCAAATCAATACCGCCAGCGATCATAATAAGTAACAAGGAAGGCGACTTTTAACCGAGTCGCTTTTTTTTGACACAAAATATAGGTTCAATAAATTATAGGATGTCTCATCATAAGGAGGGGTAGTCACATTCCTGCTTTTAAAGTACACTTTTAAAGTAGAAGTAATCAATTTATTAAAAGTAAATATTTCTTATAACAATCAAATCGCAAAGAGAGTGATTCCCATGGCAATTTTCTATATGTTTTTAGCATGTGCTGTTATTATTGTAATCGCACATCAATTTCTTTTATTAATTCCTGCGGAAGAAGTATGGCACTATAATTTAGGGATTCTTTTCCAAGGTCTTTCATTATCTTATATAGCAGCATTCATCTTTTTTACTGTTCATGAATACTATCCACTTAAAAAAACTAAAAAGAAATTTGAGTCTGTTATTAATAAAGAGCTAAGCGATTTATGGGGAATCTGCCATGAGTTTACCGTTAGGCTTAAGTCTAAATCTGGAGTTACTGTTAATTTAAGTAGTGTAGATAAAGACGTATATGATCTATTGAATAAACTACCAGTAAATTTGAATGCTAATCCAGTAACACCGGGAGGTTCACAGGCTATTCCAATGCTTCCACCTCTTACACCAGCTCACGGTAGTTCGAATCTCCATATACTAACAGTAGATTTTAATAAATGGAGCGAAGCCGCAGAGTATTTGGAAAAAAAAGTAGATGGAACTCTAAATAGAATTTTAAAAATACAGCATGTTGTAGAACAAGAAACTTTAATTGACCTATTTAACTTAGTAAAAAGTTTTGAAATGTTCTTTATGATATCGGAAATCTATGAAAATGGAACGAATCATCAATATCTTTACAATGAACATCTTCAAAAGGAAGTTGTAAATATTTTTGAAGTTACAACTAAATTGAAAGCTTATAGCAACATGCATAAAAACTCGTAAATAAGAAAACCTCTCTAGTAGGATCTTAATCAATTTACTATAAGTGCATGCTTTTATCACATATGTATTAGTATCCCCAAACTAGTAAACATAAAAGGCAACAATTTGGCAATAATGAAATGACTTGATAAAATGAACTATGAAAAGGAACATTGATTTTATGCCGAAAAACGTTGTATATACATAGAAGGAAAAACACCAAAAAACTGCTAAGTCAATAAAGGGGATATTTTCTTGGGAGATAGATATAGATATATGCATATGGTTAAAAGAATGAATCTTAATGGTGAGAAATCGAAGGAAATGATGAAATTAATGGTGGAATGGGAAGAAAAGTTATTTCCTATACTGTTGAAGGATGAAGACATTTCCAGCTATATTACATGGAATTGGAAAGTGAAAATTACATCTTTTTTTCAATATGTTAATGAAGATAGTGTAAAACTGGAAATTCGTAAAGATGTTGATGAAGGATGTATAGGGGCAGTAAAGTTATGGGAAGCATTTTCCCCTTATAATAAAACTAAAAATGGAGACACGGTTACTTTTTCATGGTGGTATATTTTAGCTTTTTGTGAGTTTGTAATTACGCCTGCAGGAAATATATTATATGATCCTTTAGTATATAACCCTAGCAAATTGCAACAAAGATTAACTATGAAAGAGAAGTTAGGAAATAATTTATCAACAGGTCTATTAGGTGTATTGCTAGGTATTCCTGGTATAGGTTTTCTTGCAAAGTGGGAAAATTATTCTACTAAGCGTAGACAAAGTAAATTGTTTAATCGACTTGAGGGGATATATAAACCTAAACCAAGTCCGATGTCCATAGTTATAAATATGACAGAAGAGTTAACCAATTTAAGGATTGCTATGAAACATAGACTTGGTGATTATTAGAATAAAACATACACCAAAGATAACAATTTTGTACTCATAAAACTTACAAAGCAAATATGAAAAAAGAATATTTATTTCTAAGAGTTACTATAGGATACAAGGCATTGCACATTAATACTTTTTAAATTCTTAGAAAAGTTGGTATTCGATTTGTGTATAAGGAAATTAAAGACTCTTCTTTTTCTGTAAGGCAACAATCCGGCAATAATGAAATGATTATTTATAATGAAGTATAAAAAACGATGCTGATTTAATGGGAAAAAAAGCGGTATTTAATAGAAGGAAAAACGCCAAAAAACTGTTAAGTCAATGGACGGTATGATGTAATCTCGCTCAACCATAAAGAAAACTCCTCTCACATAGTGGGAGGAGTTTTTTCATGGAGAAAAATTAAATTACTTAGCTGTCCGCTTCGAAACATAAGGGAAAATAGGATCCATCAATTCGAAGTCATAGCTGTCACTGTTCACTTTTCCAATCGTCTTCTCGCTATCATAAAGATCCAGCATGAATTGGGCCATTTCTTTTGCGGTGTGGTATTTTTGGACATTGTCACTGTAGCTGAAGTCGTCCAGCTCACGGGCGGTTTTTACAAATTCCGTTTCCGTCATGGAGGGTGCCAGTATTTTCACTTTCATGGGTGAGTCATGATCCTGCAATTCCTGGGCGAGCCCTTCTGTAAAGGCGCTCACATAGAACTTGGTAGCGGCATAAGACACGGCATTCGGTACGATCCGGTAGCCCAAGTCAGACGAGACGTTAATTAATTGTGCACCTTCTTTATTGGAATAATCACGTGCGTAGAGCGTGGAGAGGGTGGTGAGCGCTTCAACATTTACACGGAGCATCTTTTCGATTTTCCTAACATCCTGCTCGGCAACAGGCGCGCTGTTTCCGAAGCCGGCGTTATTGACCCAGGTTTCAATGTCATAGTCTTTGAGGCTGTCATACAGCTTATGGACTTGTTCACTTTCGGAAAGATCTGCGGGTTTGATGACGACATCCAGTTCAGCATTGATGTCTTGGATGGCTTCTTTCAATTCACCCAGCTGCGCTTCACGTCTTGCAACGAGAATGAGGTTTTTATTCCGTGCCGCAAAAGCTAACGCGGTTTCATATCCGATACCTGAGCTGGCTCCTGTAATGACGGTGTATTTCATAAGAATTCCTCCAGTGAAATTTTTTATGATACACAGCTATCGTACTGTTAACTTTATCCGGAAAGCAAATGTTGTGAGAAGGGCCTGCGATTCCTCAGGTGAATGAAATATGTTCACATTATGTCAGCCAGTCTGAATTTTTCTCCTAATATGACAGCTGTCACTATCCTCGCGCTGTTCGATACTGTAAATTAGCGATAGTCGACAGATGGTTCCTGAAGGGACTCTGACTGAAAAGGAGATTTATCTAATGAAAAAAATAGCTTGGATTACGGATACAGCTGCACAGCTGGATGACGCATTCATCCAAAAACATGATGTTTATGTCCTGCCCCTCAGTGTTGTATTTTCCGATGGAACATATAGAGAATCAATCGATCTTACACAAGAAGAATTTTACGATAAATTGCGTGTCGCTAAAACCTCACCGAAAACTTCACAGCCGGCAATCGGCGAGATGCTTGCTTTATACGAGAAATTAGAAGCAGAAGGCTACGATTCGGCGATCGCACTGCATTTATCCAGCGGACTTTCGGGTACTTTTGAAAGCGCCCAGTCAGCTGTGAAAATGACAGGCTTAAAAGTTTATCCCATCGATTCGAAAATCGGTTCTTTCCCGATGGTCAAGATGATTGAAGCCGGAGATGAACTCTTGGAAAACGGGAAAGAAGTTGAAGAAGTGGTTGCGGCTCTGAATGAAATGACACCTAAAGCCCACTTATCTTTTATTCCTTCAAGCCTGAACCAATTGCACAAGAGCGGACGTGTTTCCGGCACGCAGAATTTCCTGAGTAACATCTTGAATATTAAACTGGTCATTACTTTTGTGGATGGGGTGACCGTCATGAAGGAAAAAGTGCGTTCGAATAAGCGGGCTAAAAACAATGTGACTGAAACGCTTCGCGCGGATATGACTGCCGGCACCGTGACCGAAGTGGCGGCTATTCACTGCAATAACGCCGCTGACGCTGAAACTTGGAAGAAAGAGCTTCTCCAGGAATTTCCGGATTTAAAAGTGGAAGTGGTGCAGCTCAGTGTGTGCGTTGGCGTATATGCGGGCGAAGGAACTACTGGTTTGAGCTGGCTGGCTAAATAAAATATAAAGAGGCGATTCGACAATACTAAATTGTCGAATCGCTTTTTTTTGTTTTCTATGAAACGTACTGAAAGAATATTTCGTAAATAACATGGTGATAATCGAATTTTAATGACGTAGTATAGAAACCATAAAGAAATGAAAGTTGTGGCGGGAGGAGAGTGAAGCATGCGGTCGTACTGGTTTTGGGTTTTAATACTGGGGGTGGCCTGGACGATGGGGCTCATTCAATTATCGATAGACATCACTGAATTGCCGTTGCGCATTTTCGGAAGTGCACTATTTTTCGGACTGTTTTTCCTGATGCCTTTGCTGAAAAGGATGCCGGTTTTAGCCTTGCTGAATTTATTGGGCATGGCTGTATTATCAATTTGGATTTTCTGGCCGGCACCGGGAACAGCGCTGAACCTTTATCCGCTGCTGATTTTTCCGATTATCGCAGGTAAAGCGGTGTACAGGCTGTCAGTGAAAGGCGCTATTGTGATAGGTCTCGTTTTATTGGCCGGTGCTTTGCTCCATAGCTTGGCCGGAGATTCAGGAATATCGCCATTCTTCATATTGCTTTATGCTTTATTGCATAGTGCAGCCTTATTGTTTTTCAAAAGAAGTTACATATTGGAGGATGAGTTGCAGGAACGCAATGAGGCGTTATTGAGTGAATACCGCAAGATGAAACGGCGCTTGCTGACGGATGAGCAGGCGGCGCGGCAGGAAGATCGGACGCAGATTGCCCGGGATATCCATGATTCGGTAGGGCATAAGCTGACGGCGCTGTTGATGCAGCTTGAAGTGTTCCGGCTGCAGGCGGATGGCGATGCTGCTGGACAGTTGGGGGATTTGAAAGCGTTGGCGAAAGAAAGCCTGGAAGAAACGCGAAGCGCTGTGAAAACTTTGAAACATGACGAAGCAGGTGGAGTTACCGCCATTATCGGCTTGATCCGTAAACTGGAGGCGGAAAGTTTTCTGCGCATCCAATTTGCGGTTAAGCACGGCGCTTTGTCCGCGCCGCTTGGCAATGAGCAGATGGTGATTGTGTACCGGGCGGTGCAGGAAGCGCTGACGAATGTAATGCGGCACAGTTCGGCGCGGGAAGCGGAGATTGTGTTTGAAGCACCAGGGGGAAGTATTTTCCGTTTCACGGTAAGCAATAAAACCGAAGATACTTCCACGTTCCGTGAAGGTTTCGGATTGTCTTCAATGAGGGAGCGTGTCGAGCAGGCAGGCGGCGAATTCAAGGCGGGACCGGAAAATGGTTTATTCGTCGTAAAAGGTTCGCTTCCTTTAATCGTTAAGGAGAGTGATTTGGGATGATTCGAGTGTTATTGGCCGAAGACCAGGCAATGGTGCGGCAAGGCTTGAGGATGATGATTGAAACAGATAAGGGAATTCAGGTGACGGGCGAAGCTGTAAACGGCAAAGAAGCGGTGGCGTTATGTGAAAGCCAGGCGTTCGACTTGATCATTATGGATATCCGAATGCCGGTGATGGACGGTTTGGAAGCTGCACGGATCATCCTGTCGCGGCGTCCGGAGAGCAAAGTACTGATTTTAACCACTTTCAATGACGATGAATACGCATTGGAAGCGCTGAAAAGCGGGGCTTGTGGGTATTTGCTAAAGGATGCTGATACGTCAGAGTTGATCCGTTCAATCCATAGCTGCCTTGAAGGCGGTTTGGTGCTTGAAGATCAGGTGGCAGCCAATATTCTGCCGAAATTAATGAAAGGGACAACTCAGGGGAAAGCGGATGACTCTTTGACACCAAGGGAATTGGATATTATATGCCGGATCGGGGAAGGGCGCAGCAATCGCGAAATTTCCGATGAATTGGCGTTGTCAGTCGGCACAGTGAAAAATCATATCAGCATCATTCTCGATAAACTTGAACTGCGGGACCGCACACAGATCGCGATTTACGCCATCCGCCATGGACTGGTTTAAATCCATGTGACGGAGGTCATGTTTATTGATGAAAGTTATGACGCAAGACAGTGGGAGCACTGTCTTTTTTTACATACACTGAACTTAATGGAACGGAGATTGAAAGGAGAAGGAGAGCATGCTTGAAACCGAAGAGTTGAAGAAAGTGTTCAAAGGCAAGACGGCAGTGGAAGGAGCCAGCCTCTATATCGATAAAGGCGAATCAGTCGGTTTGCTGGGTCCGAACGGAGCTGGAAAATCGACGACGATTTCCATGATTTCGACTTTAATGAAGCCGACTTCCGGAGATGTCCGGCTGAACGGCAAAAGTGTCATTAAGAACCCAACTGACATGAGGCTTGTACTGGGTGTCGTGCCGCAGGAAATCGCGTTGTACGCGGAATTGTCGGCATATGAAAATCTGAAGTTCTTTGGAAGGATTTACGGGCTCACAGGAAAAGGGCTGGAAGATGCTATTCAGCGTTCGTTGGAATTAGTGGGATTGGTGGAGCGGCAGAAAGAGATCGTCAAAACCTATTCCGGAGGAATGAAACGCCGGGTCAATATTGCCGCCGCTATGATGCATGAACCTGAAGTGATCATCATGGATGAACCCACGGTCGGCATCGATCCTCAATCACGCAGCCACATTCTTGAGATGGTCCGCAAGCTTAACAAGGAAAAAGGGTTGACGGTGCTTTACACAAGCCACTATATGGAAGAAGTGGAGCGGCTTTGTGACCGGGTTTATATCATGGACCACGGCAAAATAATCGCCAGCGGCACGAAAGACGAGTTGAAAAGCATCCTGTCGAGCGAAGAAACAGTATGGATTGAATTGGACCGTCCTTATCCGGCGTTCTTTAAAGAGCTGCAATCTTTCGAGTCGATCAAACAGGCGATTGAAACAGAAAAAGGCATCAAGCTGATCCTTCCGAAAGGCAGCCGCGTGCTGGACAAAGTTTTTCAGGCATCAGAACGTCATCATGTCCAGATCATTAACGTTAACGTCCAGACGCCAAGCCTTGAAGATGTATTTCTGCATTTGACTGGCCGAAAACTGAGAGATTGAGGAGGCAAGCTCCATGTATGCGTTTTTGAAAAAAGACATACTGATCTTAATTCGCGACCGCACTGAATTGGCCGTCCTGTTGGCGATGCCGTTCATATTAATCGCGATTCTCGGATTTGCACTCAGCGGATTGCTGAGCGGAAATTCGGAAGTCCTGTCGATGGACGTAGCCGTAGTTCAGGAAGATGACGAACAACAGGGGCTCGACCGATTTGGGGAAGAGTTGGAGGGTGCAGGAATCCCGGCAGAAGCCCAAACCGGAATTATGGCGGCAGCTGAAGAAAGCAGCCCTTCTTCAATTCTTCAAGGGATTTTGAAGGATGACAGCTTAAGCGGCTTGGTGACTGCCCATGAAATGGACGCGGCAGCGGCAACCAGGGCGCTGAAAGAGGAAGACGTAGTGGCAATCCTCACGATTCCGGAAGATTTTACATTCAATGCTCTGCAGAAAATGATGTTGGACTCGGGAGACGGAGCGGAACTGCAATTGATGATTTCAGATCATGCAGCAACGCAGTCAGAAGTTTTTCATGACATTTTAGAGGAATTCGTCTGGTCGCTGAATTTTGAAAGTGCCATTGCAAGAGCGGCGAATGGAGAAGGCGCGTTGCCGGAAGCGGAGCAAACGCAGATTGGCGGAGTGGAAAGTGTGTCAGCTGTGCAGCCGATCAGTTCGTTCCAATATTACACAATCGGTATGGCCGTCATGTTTGCGTTATTTGTCGGAGCCACGATATCTGGGATGGCGTATGTTGAAAAGCAGCAATTTGTCTTTAACCGCATCTTGCTGTCAGACCATCATCCATTTGTCTATTTGGGCAGCAAGGCGATTTCAGCAGCGCTTATAACGTTCCTCCAGTTCTGCATTCTGTTCTTCTTATCGTCGCTGATTTTCGGCGCATTCGATTTGACGGATGGGGCATTTTGGCCGGGGATGCTACTGATTGCATCCAGTCTGGCCATTTGTGTTGGCGCAGTGGCGGCATTTTTGACGGCGTTGACGATGCGCTTTGATAACGACACGATCACCACTGTTTTTTCCGGTGGAATCGTTACGGTTTTCGCGTTTCTTGGGGGCAGTTTTACACCCACTGAAGGGCTGCCGATTTTTGTTCAGGAACTCGGAGGCTGGACGCCGAATGGAGCTGCGTTGAATGCCTTTCTGCTATGGGTTCAGAATTTGGAAATCGGTTTGCTTTGGGAACCGCTTGGGCGGCTCTTGCTGATTACAATTCTGCTCCTCGTTTTGAGCTTGCTGCTGTTTCCAAGAAAGGGGGAGGCTTAGCATGAAATCTGTGTATTTATTGCAATGGCAGAGGTTTCGCCGAGCCCCTCTCATGGTTTTGTCGTTCTTCGTGATGACCATTATTTTTGTAGGGGCACTGGCGGGCAGTAATCCGGCGGAACGGCCGGCAATCATGGCTTATGCGGATGATTCGTTGGCGCCGTCTGAAGCGGAGGACTGGGTGGCTTCGCTCAATGAAGCAGAAGAATTTCAATTTCAATTATTGGATGAAGAGGAGGTTCGCGAAGCGGTTTCGAGCGGCGACACAGCGCTGGCGGTGCGTCTCCTGGAAGACGATTACCGGATTGTCCTCGCAGCTGATGATATGAGCCGCTTTGTCATTGAAGCATTCCTGGACCGGAAATACCGGGAGGAGCTGCGGCTGGAGCAACTCGAACAGCAAACAGGCGCTGGTGAAATTCGGTCAGCAACAGCGGCAGAGATGGAAGAACCCGCGCTGCAGCTAACCACTTCAACGTTGGAAGGCATTGATGAGTTTAAATACGATAACCAATTGCAGCTTCTGTTCGGGATGACCTTATTCTTTTCAGTGTATACGATCATGTTCAGTCTGATGAAAATCGTCGAAGAAAAGAAGCAGGGCACTTGGAATCGGCTAATTTTGTCTCCAGTCGGAAAATGGGAAATTTACCTGGGGCATCTTGCGTACAGTTTCACCATCGGCTATTTGCAGATCGTGATGATATTCCTATTATTCCAATACGTCTTCAATTTTGATATCGGCGACCGTTTCGGAGCGATATTGCTGATCATCGCCTGCTATACTTTCGCAATTGTAGCGCTCAGCATGCTCGTGATGAGCCTGGTCAGCCGGCCGCAGCAGCTGCAGGCGGTCGTGCCGATTATTGCAACGGGCATGGCGATGATCGGCGGCGCGTTCTGGCCGATTGAATTGGTAAGCAATCAATTGCTGCTGGCGATTTCTAAAATCCTGCCGATCACTTATGGACTAGATGCGTTGAAAGCTGTTGCGATTTATGACCGCAGCTGGCAGGAATTGAGTGAACCAATTTCGATTTTGCTGCTCTTCGGCGTGGCTTGCATGGGAATCGGCATCAATTTGATGGAGCGGCGCTCGTATTAATAAATCAAGGATAGGCAATCCATTCAGCCCGAGCGGCGGCTGAATGGATTGCTTTTTTCATTTATTAAACACCTCACTTTCCAGAAACGCCTGTGTCGTGTAAACTGTATAAGGTTAAGAATGAATGAGATGTATTTTATTTTGATTTTATTGATTTCAACTATAGATTCAAAAAGAGTCAGGAACGAAAGGATTGGAATGAAATTATGAAAGAGAATTTTTGGCAGGATCTGCCGCGGCCGTTTTTTGTATTGGCGCCGATGGAAGATGTGACGAATGTTGTGTTCCGCCATGTAGTGGCTGAAGCGGCACGGCCGGATGTGTTTTTCACTGAGTTTACGAATACGGAAAGCTATTGCCATCCTGAAGGGATCTTCAGCGTGCGCGGCCGTTTGACGTTCACGGAAGATGAGCAGCCGATGGTCGCCCATATCTGGGGCAATAAACCCGAGCATTTCCGCGAAATGAGCATCGGCATGGCGAAACAGGGCTTTAAAGGCGTCGACATCAATATGGGTTGCCCAGTACCTAACGTTGCCGCAAAAGGAAAAGGCAGCGGGCTGATCAATTACCCGGATAACGCAGCTGAGATTATCCAGGCAGCGAAAGCTGGCGGATTGCCGGTCAGCGTCAAAACGCGTCTTGGCTACACGAGCGTGGACGAATGGAGAGGCTGGCTGACGCATGTGCTTGAACAGGACATCGCCAATTTGTCGATTCACCTGCGGACGAAAAAAGAGATGAGCGCTGTACCGGCGCATTGGGAATTGATCCCTGAAATCAAGGCATTGCGTGATGAAATCGCGCCCGATACGCTCATTACAATCAATGGTGATATTCCGGATTACAAAACCGGCATGGAACTTGCTGAGAAATACGGCATCGACGGCGTCATGATCGGACGCGGAATTTTCCATAATCCGTTTGCTTTTGAAAAAGAACCGAGAGAGCATAGCAGTGAAGAATTATTTGATCTGTTGCGTCTCCATCTGGATCTCCATGATAAATATTCTACGGACATCGAGCCGATTGCATTCAAACCGCTGCGCCGCTTCTTTAAGATTTACGTTAAAGGAGTTCGCGGAGTCGGTGAATTGCGGAACGAATTGATGTACACCGAGACGACGGATGAAGTACGGGAACTGCTCAATAATTTTGAGGCAATGGCCAAAGTGAAAAGCTAATCAAAAACAGCGCATTCCCTGGAATTCAGGGAATGCGCTGTTTTATGTCTTATATTCTTGCAATCAGATTCTCAATCAATGTTTCATTGAGCATATTTTTTTCGTTCGGCAATGGCAAGGCTCTTTTGCCGGTCAAAACGTCTTCAACAAATATAATCTCCCGGCGTACGGTATTTGAAAAGCAAATCATGTATTTTTTGTCGTTATAGTCTATAACGCTGAAACGCGTTCGATCTGTAAGAAACCAATTTGGTGAGATCACTTGATGGCCGCCTTTACTGATGGATTTTAAAATAGTATGCCATGATATGGGAATTAAGTAAATATAAAAACTCCCTGAAAAAATGGGAGTTAAGTCACTTTATTGCGGTTAAGCTGAAGATCTATAACGACAGCAGCCTCTTCAACTGAATTGAATTGTTCCACTGCAGATGTTTCCAGAAACGTTAACTCGATTGTCGTTGTGTTCGGCACACAGCGTGCAATTATTATGTCTTTGTCTTCAAAAGTAAAAGTCTGGGTTATGCGAACGTTATTGTATTGAGAAATTGTACTTAGCAAATCACTGATATGATTGATTTTCATCGGAATTCTCCTTTCCATAATGGAAATTGACTAAAAAAAGTCTCGAAGAATCCAAATGTATTTAACTCGTAATGAGTAAACTATAACATTCTGTGCCTGCAATGAACAGAAACAAGCGATTCCGTTTTTTATTCTAGGGAAAGTGGGGGGCAAGCAAAGATAGTGTGTCCGTGCTATAATGAAGAACTTAGGAATGCCGAAGAGACTGTATGCCTGAAGAATTGAGCTTACCAATAAATCATAGAGGTGTAATGGAATGAACAAAAGATGGACGATCGATAAAATAAGAGAGTTTACCGAAAAGAATTCGACGAGCACATTGCTGTCGAAGGAATACCACGGATTTTCACAAAAGCTGCTGTTCAAATGTGAATGCGGCAATAACTTCGAAAAGACTTTTACGAAGTTCAACAAGAACAACCAGCGCAAATGTGATGTTTGCCAGCCGCCGAAAGAACCTCGGGGCGCGTAGTTTATATAGAAGAAACGCTGATTTCTGTAAAAGGAAATCAGCGTTTTTTATTGGATAAAAAGATTGAATAATTAGACTATAATCATTTACTTTTTGCTGGGATGGGTGTAGAATATACGGAACAAGTGTTCTTATCGGAGACACATAAATAGCCAGCAGATAGAATAGCGCAGAATGTCAACCTGCCTCTTATTCCACGGATTATTCCTTAGTTTCAAAGGAAAGGGTGAGAAGAGTGAAAGGTGTAAGTTTAGGGACAACAACACCTGAATGGGCAATTGAAGCAAAAGGTCTTGTGAAGATTTTTGGAAAACATCGGGCTGTGGATGGCGTAGATCTGTCTGTAAGAAAAGGTACTGTATTTGGATTTCTGGGACCCAATGGAGCAGGGAAAACTACGACAATCCGTTTGCTGGCGACTTTGCTGAAGCCGGACGGCGGATCAGCCGAAATATTTGGCCACGATTTAAGTAGAGAAGGAGATGAGATCCGCAGCCGCATCAGTCTGACTGGCCAATATGCCTCTATCGATGAAGATTTAACGGGAATGGAAAACTTGGTCATGATGGGCAGGTTAATGGGGTACGGGCGTGTTGCCGCAAAGGCGCGGGCCGCAGAATTATTGAAAGCGTTCGGGCTGCAGGAAGCGGCGAAACGCCAAGTGAAGAATTATTCCGGTGGTATGAGGCGGCGCATCGACATCGCGGCCAGCATTGTTGTGACTCCTGAACTGCTGTTCCTGGATGAACCGACGGCGGGGCTGGATCCGAGAAGCCGGAACCAGGTGTGGGATATCATTCGGGCACTGGTCGGGAGCGGCACAACAGTGTTGCTAACGACACAGTATCTTGAAGAGGCTGACCAGCTGGCAGATCGCATTGCAGTCATCAACCAAGGTAAAATTATCGCCGAAGGAACAAGCAGTGAGTTAAAAGCTTCGGTCGGTACAGGCACGTTGAGCCTTCAATTGGTTCACGCGGAAGAGCGGTCCCAGGCAGTGGATATTCTGGAAGATAAGCTTTCCACAGCTGTCCGCTTAATGCCTGATGCCACCTCACTGACGGCTCAGATCAACGATTCGTTTCTTGTCGCGGATGCTTTAAGTGAGCTGGCAAGAAATCAAATTGCCGTAAGTGATTTTTCATTCGGACGGCCTAGCCTCGATGAAGTATTCCTGACATTGACCGGACATGAAGCCACACAAGAGGCACAATCCGAGGAGGGTGTATCATGACGGGCTATATTGAACAAAGAGAAAAGGACGCAAGCGAACTGCGGCTTAATGAGTCTATTGCTTCAAGCGACCGGCCAAAACCGCCAAGCGCTGCTGCTTCCACTTTAACTTTCGCGACAAGGGCGTTATTGCGCATTAAACACGTTCCTGAGCAAATGTTTGATGTTACGGTTTTTCCGGTTATCTTCTTATTGATGTTCACTTATCTATTCGGCGGTGCGATTGCGGGGTCAACGGAAGAATACCTCCAATTCCTGCTGCCTGGGATTTTGGTGATGACGGTTGCTCAAATTACGATGTACACCGGAATTGATTTGAACAATGATATCCGTAAAGGAATATTTGACCGTTTCCGCACGCTGCCGATCTGGCTGCCGTCTGCCTTGATCGGATCGCTGCTGGTCGACGTCGTCCGGTACTCGATGGCTTCAGTGATTATGATCAGTCTTGGATTTGCGCTCGGATTTCGGCCGGAAGGTGGTTTGATGGGCGTGCTGGGTGCAATTGCCTTGATTTTGGTGTTCTCTTTCAGCCTGTCATGGATTTGGACGGTCTGCGGTTTGATTGTGCGCTCGGAGAAAGCATTGATGATGATCAGCTTTATGGTACTGTTCCCGCTGACATTCGTCAGTAACGTATTCGTCGATCCGCGGACTTTGCCGTCGTGGCTGGAGAGTTTCGTCGATGTCAATCCGATTTCGATTCTGGCTACCGCAGTGCGCGGCGCTATGCACGGAACGGTTACAACACAGCAAGTAATATTGGTGCTCATTGTTTCGGTGATCATGACCGCGATATTTGCACCGATTACCGTTTATTTGTACCGCAATAAGAAATAGACTGCAGGAACGCTGATTTCCGGTAAGAGAGATTGGCGTTTTTGTGTTCGCTGAAAGAGGGCTTTATTTCGCTATAATAGAAGCAAGCTCTACAATATCAGGAGGCGGATTATGAAAGAAAAAGTACGGGATACTTTCAATCAGATGGCAAATGCCTATGAACATTCAATAGACAGTAATAATTTATACAACTCGGAATACGAGCGGCCGGCGATGATGAAACGGATTCCCGAAAATTTAGCGGGCCAAAAAGTACTGGACGCCGGATGTGCAGCCGGTTGGTATACACTTCAACTGGTGAACAGGGGAGCAAAAGCAGTGGCAATTGATATGAGCCCAGAAATGGCTGAAGCTGCAAAGAGGCGGGTGGAAGACCATGCGCAGGTGCTTTGCATCGATTTGGAGGAGGCGTTGCCTTTTGAAGATGAGTCGTTCGACTTCATCCTGAGTTCGCTTACTTTGCATTACTTGAAGGATTGGGAAGAGACTTTCACGGAATTCCACCGTGTCCTGAAGCCGGGCGGGCGATTTCTGTTTTCTGTCCACCATCCATTAACTGATATCCGGCTGCTGGATAATCCTGAGTATTTTTCGACAGAATTGATTGTAGATGAATGGAAAAAAGAAGGAAAGACCTTTAAAGTGCCTTTTTACCGTAGGCCATTGAATGCGATATTGAACAGAACACTGGCACATTTCGAGCTTATAAACTTGCTAGAACCTCTGCCGACAGAAACTTTCAGGGAGCGGGACCCTGAACGATTTGAGCGATTGATGAAAGAGCCCAATTTTCTCATTATCGATGCAAAGAAAAGGACAGTTGTTATCTGATATCATGAAAGCCAAGTGTATATGCCATAAAAAAGCTCCGAATGATAGCCATTTACAAACTGGCCGTCATTCGGAGCTTTATTATTTATTTCACCCATTCGCCAATCAGGTCTTCGTTCTCGCCGACCCATTTCTCAGCACCTGTGTAAGGATCTTCGGCATTTTCGACATAGTCGATAAGTTCACCGATTTGTTTATCGTCCATTTTCCAGTTTTTCAACCATTCACTGACTTCCGGATTGTCATCTTCAAATCCTTGGCGTGTGGCATGGTGGATTTTTTCTACACCACCAAATGTGTTTTGTGGATCTTCGAGAAACTTCAAGTCAAACTGGGAAAACACCCAATGCGGACTCCAAAGTGGAGCGACAATTGGTTCCTCGTTTTTGACAGCTTCCTTGATTTCAGCCAACATGGCAGCTTCGGAACTTTGCTGCAATTCGAACTCAAGGCCATAATCTTTGATCAATTGTTCGGTCACTTCCATTGTTCCTGCACCTGGATCAAAGCCTACAATTTTGCCATCGAACAATTCTTTATGTTCATTTAAATCTTCGACACTATTAACTTCTTCAACGTAAGTTGGCACAACCAGCCCTACTTTTGCATTGTCAAACCAAGTAGCTTCGGAGAAATTTACAGTGTCCTGATATTTTTCCAAATAGTTGGCATCCTGCACCGGCAGCCATATTTCCAAACTGGCGTCGATGTCGCCAGTTTCCAAAGCCTTCATGGTAGTCCCCATATTCAAAATGTTTAATTTTACGTCAAAGCCTTTATCTTCTAAAATAACTTTCCACATATTTGTTACGGCAATGTTTTCAGCCCAGTTTATTTGTCCGAAGACTAATTCTTTATCATTATTCTCAGCTGCTGACTCTTCCTTTTCACTGTCAGAAGCACCACCCGTGTTTCCGCAGGCTGCAAGTAAAGCAATAATAAGAATCATTGCAATAAAACCGATACCGTTTTTCTTTTTTTCCATGATGTAAAACTCCCCTTTATAAGTATGTATATTTATTAAAATACATTTCAATATTAAATATATTAAAAGTATTAAAATTAAATTTAACAAATACGCCGAGCAAAACACCCTCTTTCCATAAAAAGAGTGGGGTGCTTCTATTAAAACAGGCAGCCTTCAGGTGTTTACATTGAAACTGCCTGCCAATGCTCATCGATTTATTTGGATTGATCTTTTGGCAAAAATTCAAATATCTCGCCGCTTCGAATACTCTCGACCAGATCATCCAGCCAGTTGTAATAAGCTTTGGATTCTTCCAGTTGATCATAAAATTGCTTGGCTTCCGCTACGACGTCCGGTGTGCTGGCCGAGTCTTTTATGATTTCAATAAAATCATTCTGTGACTCTTCGATTGCTTCCATGTTCATTTTTACTTCCCGCTCCCACATCAAACAATAGAACTCCATAAAAGAACGGAAGAAATTTTTCTCGGCCACATAAGTATGCTTTCTGGACCCGCGAGTAAATGTTTTTTTCACCATTTTAATGTCCTGCAGCTTGCGCACACTTGTACTCATGCTGGGTTTACTCATTTCAAGTTCTGCACGCATTTCATCAAGAGTCATTTGATCTTTAAAGTACATAGTCGCATATAAATTCGCTGCGGCAGGTGTTACTCCATACAGATCCATTGTTTCTGCAATTGCGCCAATGACTTTGTCTTTAGCTTCTTCTATTTTAGATCTTGACTGTTCGAGAGATTCACTCATAATCTTGCTCCTTCGTAAATAAAGTAAACCGCGTTAAATATTCATTAAATCTTCTTAACAAACTTTATGTTAACGCGTTCAGATTAAATGTCAAATGCCGAATCAGTGTTTTAGTAGCTGGTTTTATCCACCAAGCCTTTAGCTGTCTTGGATGAGCCAAGTCTAATTTATTTCTTTGAATCTGCTTATCTTCTATAGAAAAGTAACTTTGACAGCCCAGAAAAGGCATGTTATGGTTTTCTTACGTTAAATAAATTCTTAACAAACTTAATTTAATTAAAATTGGAGTTGATAAATTTGAAATTAAAACTAAAACAATACATTAACGGTCAATGGGTAGAAGCGGCTTCCGGAAAGACGCGCGAAATTATTAATCCGTATAACCAGGAAGTCATTGCTACAGTTCCTGACGGGGATAAAGAAGATGCACAAGCAGCAATTGCAGCAGCAAGAAACGCATTTGATAATGGAGACTGGTCTTTTACACCTGCAACTGAACGGGGTGCAATCGTCAGAAGAATAGCGGAACTCATTGAGCGGGACAAAGAAGAATTAGCTGATCTTGAATCGTTGGATACGGGCAAGACAGTAGAAGAAAGTAAAGGCGACATGGATGATATCGCTGGCGTTTTCCGGTATTTTGCGGAACTTGCGGATAAAGATGGAGGGGAGCTGATCGCTTCACCTGTTCCGAATTCGATCAGCAAAGTGGTGCATGAACCGGTTGGTGTTTGCGGACAGATCACGCCTTGGAATTATCCGCTGCTTCAAGCGTCATGGAAATTGGCTCCTGCCCTGGCGACGGGCAATACGCTGGTGATGAAACCAAGTGAAATCACACCGCTTACTACTATTAAAGTATTCGAATTGATGGAAGAGGCAGGTGTGCCGGCCGGAGTTGCCAATCTGGTACTGGGTTCCGGAGATACGATTGGCGCAGAGCTATCAAGCAATACAGATGTGGATCTTATTTCATTTACAGGCGGTCTTGCTACCGGCAAGAAAATCATGCAGGCGGCCAGCGCGAATGTGAAGAATCTGGCGCTAGAGCTTGGCGGGAAAAATCCTAATGTGATTTTTGCGGATGCTGATTTCGATGTGGCAGTTGACCAGGCATTAAACGGCGTGTTTTTCCATGCAGGCCAGATCTGTTCCGCCGGAACAAGGTTGATTGTGGAAGAAAGCATCCACGATGAGTTTGTGAATGCCCTTGTGGAGCGAGTAAAGAAATTTAAGCTGGGCAGCGGATTTGATGAAGAAACCCAAATGGGACCACTGATTTCAGCAGGGCACCTTAAAAAAGTGGAAGACTATGTGGAAATGGGCATTAAAGAAGGTGCCACTGTGGCAGTCGGCGGCAAACGTCCGGAAGATCCAGAATTGCAAAAAGGGTTCTTCTATTTGCCGACGATCTTTACAGGATGCACTACGGATATGAATATTGTTCAAGACGAAGCTTTCGGTCCGATTATCACTGTTGAAAAATTCAAGACAGAAAAAGAGGCAGTGAAACTTGCCAATGATTCGATATACGGACTCGCAGGCGGCGTTTGGACATCCGATATTGCAAAAGCTGAACGTTGTGCAGCGAAAATGCGCATGGGTACCGTTTGGATCAATGATTTTAATCTTTATTTCCCGCACGCACCATGGGGCGGTTACAAGCAATCCGGCATCGGACGTGAACTGGGCAGAATGGGCATGGAGGAATATACGGAAACAAAACATGTTTTCCATAACCTTAAACCTGAAACGATCAACTGGTTCTAATCTTTTATTGATAATGAAATTTTAGTGAAAATATACTGTTTCCAAACGTTGGCTCGAGGGAGCAGGTTGAGTAAATAAAATATGAAAAGAATTTGAAGGGTATGGCGTTTCAGCAATTGGAGCTGCAAACTGAATTGCTCTTTCCGTTTTCGATATTCAAGGAGGAACAAAAGATGAGTGAAACATATGATTATATAGTAGTAGGCGGCGGGAGTGCGGGTTCTGTACTCGGCGACCGTTTAAGTGAAGATGGCAAGAAAAATGTTCTAGTGCTGGAAGCAGGCCGGAGTGACCATGCGTGGGACCTGTTGATCCAAATGCCGGCAGCATTGCCGTTTCCTGCGGGAAAAAGCATGTATGATTGGAAATACGAATCGGATCCTGAACCCCATATGAACGGACGCCGCATCAAACATGCACGCGGCAAGATCCTTGGCGGTTCGAGTTCAATCAACGGCATGATCTACCAACGCGGCAATCCACTGGATTATGAGCGCTGGGGAGCTGACGAAGGCATGGATACATGGGATTTTGCGCATTGCCTTCCGTATTTCAAACGGTTGGAAACAGCTTTGGCTTCACCGGAAGATGATCTCCGTGGCCACGATGGACCGATCAAATTAGAGCGGGGACCTGCTACAAATCCATTATTCCAGGCTTTCTTCAATTCAGGTGTAGAAGCTGGCTATTCACGCACCCCTGATGTAAATGGCTTTCGCCAGGAAGGATTCGGACCGTTTGATAAGCATGTTTATAAAGGCAGACGTTTGTCAGCTTCACGGGCATATCTGCATCCGGCAATGAGCCGTCCGAACCTGACAGTGAAAACGCGTGCTTTTGTCACCACCATCGATTTCGAAGGCACTCGTGCCACTGGTTTGACGTATAAGCAAAACGGAAAGACCCACCAAGTCAAAGCGGGTGAAATTATCCTCTCAGGCGGGGCGATCAACACACCTCAGCTGCTTCAATTGTCGGGTGTCGGGAACGCGGAACACCTTCGCTCACTTGGCATTGAACCGGTAGTGGACCTTCCAGGTGTCGGAGAAAATCTTCAGGACCACCTTGAAGTTTATATCCAGCATTCTTGTCCGCTTCCTGTATCACAGCAGCCAAGCCTGAATGTAGCGCGCATGCCGTGGATCGGATTGCAATGGATGTTCGCTCGCAAGGGCCCTGCAGCAACCAATCATTTTGAAGGCGGTGGATTCGTCCGTTCGAATGACGACGTCAAATATCCGAACCTGATGTTTCATTTCCTGCCGGTAGCTGTTCGCTATGATGGCCAGAAAGCAGATACCAAACACGGTTTCCAAGTACACGTGGGTCCAATGTATTCCGATGCAAGGGGGTCGTTGAAGATTCGCTCGAAGGATCCTAAAGTATACCCGAGCATGGTTTATAATTACCTGTCGACTGAACAGGATCGGCGCGAATGGGTTGAAGCGGTAAGAGTTTCCCGGAAAATCATGTCGCAGCCGGCAATGTCACGTTATAACTCAGGTGAAATTTCTCCAGGACCTTCCGTAAGTACGGATGAAGAGATTTTGGAATGGGTGGCGAATGATGCCGAAACAGCACTCCACCCATCCTGCACAGCGAAAATGGGACCGGCTTCGGACCCGATGGCTGTTGTAGATCCATTAACGATGAAAGTGCACGGAGTGGAAAATTTGCGGGTAGCTGATGCTTCTGCGATGCCGTACGTAACGAACGGCAATATCCATGCCCCAGTGTTGATGCTGGCTGAAAAAGCGGCAGATCTAATACTCGGACGCAAGCCATTGGAACCGATCCACGCGGATTTCTATCGCCATGGCGTGCATGCGCCTGAGGCAGGCACTGTAAATCAATAAAACAACTTATTTTGGAAGCACCCTTTCAACATGTTTTCGCTTTGCAGCGGACGTTTGTGGAAAGGGTGTTTTCCTTTTTAAAAGCGGTGCAGCAATGACCTGTGCTATCATGAAAGAAGATAAATTTGCTTAGGCTACAGGAGGTTTCACGATGGATAATAACGATATTCTGATCCGGCTGCGCTATGCGCTGGATATTAAAAATAATGATATGGTGGAGATTTTTAAACTCGGCGGCATCCAGCTGACGAAGGAAGATGTGCAGAAGGTGCTGACAAAGTCGCCGGAACGCGATGAAGATGCAGACGACAGCATTTTCACTGAAAGTGCGAACGAAGATCATATTCCTGTAGACAATGCGATGCTTGAGTCGTTCCTGAACGGCTTCATCATCCACAAACGCGGACGCCAGGAAGGGCAGACGGGGACACCGCCTCTGACGAACGAACCATCGAAGAATCTGTTGCTGAAGAAAGTGAAAATCGCGCTGCAATTGACAAGCGAAGATATGCTGGAAATCATGCAGCTCGCTGGCGTTACGGTTTCAAAAAGTGAAATGGGCGGATTACTCCGCAAGCAGGGCCACAAGAATTACAGTCTCTGCGGCGACCGCTATGCGCGCAACTTCTTGAAAGGCTTAGCCATCAAGTATAGAAAATAAGCTGATTCAACCGCATCTTTTTGATGCGGTTTTTGTTTTGGGCTGATCAGCAAATTTAAATGGAATAAAAGATAATAATTTCTAAGGGACGAGGATGTTTTTATTCGCGGGAATCGGTATGATAATGGAAAAGATTCGATTTGGAAAAGGGGATGAAGAGGGATGGAGTTTCTGCCGCCGACTTTGAAAAAGCTGAAGGCGTTTGATGAATTATTGCATCAGAAAGGCTTATCGCTAGATGAAAGTATAGGTCTGCAGTGGGCGGACAGTTCGCTGGCATACGACCAGACGCCGTACGATGTGCTGCCGTTCATGAGTCCAGGGGTGGACGGAATTCATGTCGGGTTGCTGACGGATTTTGGCAAAGTGACTGATCTGGAGGAAGCGCTTGTCGTGTGTGTGCATCCGATGGAAGCACCGGATTCGCTCAAATTGCTGGCGCGCAACCCAAAGGAATTCGTCGACTTTCTTTACAGCGACCGGCATTTGATGATGCTGCATAATTTCATGATGATCGAATCGGCTGAGCAGTATCAGGCGATGGTAGATGAATCGGATAAAGATTACGAGGAATCTCCTGAGCTGGCGGAGGCGCGTAATCAGGTGCTGCCGTTGATGAAGGAATATATGGGCTGTGAGCGGATTGAAAATATTTATGGATACGTTGAGGAAGTGGAGGCATCGCGCCGGAAGCAGATAGTGCTGACTACTAACGATGGGATAGGTGTAGCTCTATTCAATAAAACCGATGCTGATTTACCGATTTATACAGTTTCAGAGGATGATGATATTAATCTGGATGAAGTGAAGGCATTTTTCGCGTCAGCTCCTATGGAAAGTAAATTGGCTTTTATTCGCGACGCGCAGCATGCAGGTTTGATCAATAATGAAACACCATTGAAAGAATTTATCATGTCAGAGCTAAAGAAGATGGGGATGGACGCGGAAGTTGAGCGTTTGAAGAGTCTCGATTGGTAGAAATATTGAAGTGGAATTGCTAATGGACAGTATTTGGGTGCTAATGGACAGTAAATGGTCGGTAACGGACAGTATTTCATCCATAATGGACAGTATTGCGGCTTTAATGGACAGTAAATCCATAAAATGGAAGTGACTAGTTGGAAAACTTTATACAATACCTCTCAGCAAGACTAAAAAGAATTCAAAATCGACCCAAACAATCAACAGCGACCAAAAATCCCTTAATCACGACCTGATATCTATAAAACTTTAACTCTTATGCCAAGGGATATACAATCTACACTAACTAATCCCTGAACCTGGAAGGAGGGAGTCGAATGGAGCGGGAACAGGCGAGCTGCTGTTCAGCCAGCCGGCAGGATTTCGCGGCAACTGAAAAATCAATCGAAAAAAACGAATCTCCACCTATCCACCCAGAGAAGAAGTTGCGCTTTCCCGAAAAGATGGTGCGTATCGAAGGCGGCGTTTTTTTAATGGGCACTGATGATGAAGAAGGATTTCAAACTGATTACGAAGGGCCGGTAAGAGAAGAAAATGTAAAACCTTTTCTGCTGGACAGCCATACAGTGACCAACGCGGAGTTTGCGCAATTCATCAAAGAAACGGGTTACATCACGGAAGCTGAGCGATTCGGCTGGTCGTTCGTGTTTTATAAGTTTATTGCCTGGGATATTCAGGTTGAAGTGCGGCAAGTGGCGGCGACTCCTTGGTGGTTCGCGTTAGAGCAGGCGCATTGGCATAAGCCGGAAGGACCGGGTTCATCGATCAAAGTCAGAATGGACCATCCGGTGATCCATGTTTCGTGGAACGATGCGCTGGCTTTTGCCAACTGGGCAGGCAAGCGATTGCCGAGTGAAAGTGAATGGGAGTTTGCGGCGCGCGGCGGTCTGGTACAACAGAAATATCCGTGGGGCAATGAGTTGACGCCCAACGGGGAACATTATTGCAACATCTGGCAAGGCGCGTTTCCAAATACAAATACGATGGAAGATGGTTATATCGGAACGGCACCCGCTGTTTCATTTCCGCAGAACGGTTTCGGACTCCATAATATGGCCGGCAACGTATGGGAATGGTGTTCGGATCCATTTACACAGCAGACAGAAGAAGCACATCAAGAAAATATCCACCGGACCATGCGCGGCGGATCGTATTTATGCCATGAATCTTATTGCAACAGATACCGGGTGGCGGCGCGCACGTCGAATACAATGGACAGTTCGGCTGGCAATTTCTGTAATTTGAGCGGAATTTGCATCTGGACAGCGGTTTTGCTGAACGGATTGTACACTGGATATCGCCTAAGGGCAAAGAAGTTAAAATCCACTTCAGGCGTCTGGTATCGTTCAATGTAAAGGAACTGTTTGCAATCGATATTAAAGTGGAAACCATCACGCCGGTCGAAGAGGTGAAAATCGTTTCCACGGTCAATGGCGATGTAACGAATTTTGTGGACAAAGACGATCCGCGTGTCGCTTCAGGGCATGCAAAACGGCTTCAAGTCACTGAAACAGGGCTGGAAGATGGAATCGGTATTGTAAAAGATACTACATACGTGACTGAGCTCGAAGTGGCGTGCGTTTCTTCTTCCGCTATTGCAGCTGAAACTTACGATTACGACAGCAGGCTGACAGCCACTTCCCTGGAAGAAACTTATGTTTTCACCGGACACGAAGCGGTTCATTTCACAAAATACGCTATCTATACAGAAACCTTAAGGCATGGGGAAAATATTGTTGATGAAGGATTGATCCTTCTGCGACAGGTTCAGGATAAGAGTTTCGATGAACTTCTGGAAGACCAAAAAGCTTATTTGGACGCTTACTGGAAAATTTCAGATATCGTCATTGAAGGAGATCAGCGCGTACAGGAAGGCATCCGCTTTAATCTCTACCAGCTGCTTCAATCCGTCGGCAAGGATCCTGCCAGCAATATTGCGGCAAAAGGGTTGTCTGGTGAAGGATACGAAGGGCATTATTTTTGGGACACCGAAATTTATATATTTCCTGTGTTCCTGATGACGAATCCGGAAATTGCGAAGAATCTGCTGCTGCATCGCTATTCAATCTTGGATCACGCCAGAGAACGGGCAAAGGAAATGGGACATGAAAAAGGTGCTTTATTTCCTTGGCGCACGATCACCGGAACGGAAAGTTCCGCATTTTTCCCCGCCGGCACTGCGCAATACCATATCAGCGCCGATATCGCATATAGCTATATCCAATATTATCTGGCGACAAAAGACGAAGACTTCATGAAGCGCTATATGGCGGAAGTGCTGTTTGAGACGGCGCGCCTGTGGGAAGATACGGGGCATTTACAGAACGGCAAATTCCGGATCGATGATGTGACGGGCCCGGATGAATACACCTGCATCGTAAACAATAATTATTATACGAATGTCATGGCCAAGCACAATTTAAGCTGGGCCGCGAAAATCTATCATTTATTGGATGAAACAGACAGCGGCCACTTGAAACAATTGGCGAGCAGGCTGGAATTGACCGAAACGGAAGTGGGCAATTGGCAGATTGCCGCTGACAGCATGTATCTTCCATATGATGAAACCCTGCAGATCAATGCGCAGGATGACAGCTTCTTGCAGAAGGCGAGATGGGATCTGAAAAATACACCGCCTGAAAAATTTCCTTTATTGCTGAATTACCATCCATTGACGTTGTACCGGTACCAGGTGCTGAAACAGGCTGATACCGTACTGGCCCATTTTCTGCTTGAAGATGAACAGGATTTTGAAACCATAAAAAATTCCTATGATTATTATGAATCGATTACGACGCACGATTCTTCCTTATCTTCCTGCGTCCACAGCATTATGGCGTCGAAGCTCGGCTATCCGGAAAAAGCCTATAGCTATTTCAATGAAACCGCGCGCCTCGACCTCGACAACACCCATAAGAATACGAAAGACGGATTGCATATGGCCAATATGGGCGGCACATGGCTCGGCATCGTCTATGGATTCGCCGGACTGCGGCTGAAAGAAGACGGCTTGTCGCTGGCGCCGGTTCTTCCGGCAGAGTGGAATTCACTCCAGTTTCATCTGCGTTACCAGGGCAGGGTACTGAGATTCCGGATAACCCGCGAGCAGGTGGGCTACACCGTTCTTGAAGGGGAAGATTTGAATATTACGCATAACGGAGAGCCGCTTTTCCTGGAGAGCGGAAAGGAAATTGTGATTGGATAAGTTCAAAACCACATGGCGGGAGGAAATAAAATGGCTGGCTTAACCTTGGTGAACATCAAAAAAGTTTATGATAAGGGAGTCGTGTCGGTTCAGGACTTCAATCTCGAAGTCAGGGATAAGGAATTTCTTGTATTGGTCGGACCGTCCGGCTGCGGAAAATCGACGACGCTTCGGATGATTGCGGGACTCGAAGATATCACGGAAGGTGATTTGTACATCGGCGATAAACGCGTCAATGACGTCTCGCCGAAAGACCGTGACATTGCGATGGTGTTTCAAAACTACGCCTTGTATCCGCACATGAATGTATACGATAATATGGCGTTCAGTTTAAAGCTGAGCAAAATGAAAAAAAATGATATCAAAGCACGGGTGGACCGGGCCGCAAAAATTTTAGGCCTGGAAGATTTCCTCTACCGCAAACCGAAGGCGCTTTCCGGCGGTCAGCGGCAGCGTGTCGCACTCGGCCGCGCAATTGTGCGCGATGCGAAAGTATTCCTCATGGATGAGCCGTTGTCCAATCTCGACGCCAAGCTGCGCGTCCAGATGCGGACGGAAATCCAGAAATTGCACAGCCGTCTCCAGACGACAACGGTTTATGTGACGCATGACCAGACGGAAGCGATGACCATGGCGACGCGTCTCGTTGTCATGAAAGACGGCTTTATCCAGCAGGTCGGCTCGCCGAAACAAGTTTACGATGAACCGGACAATGTTTTCGTCGGCGGTTTCATCGGTTCCCCGGCAATGAATTTTCTGGACGGACGGCTGGAAGGCAGTCATTTCGTGATGGGGGACATCCGTGTCCAGGTGCCTGAAGGCAAAGCACAGCTATTGCGTCAAAAAGGCTACGACGGAAAACCGGTGCTGCTCGGCATCCGGCCGGAAGATATCCATGATGAACCGGTATTCCTGGACCATTCACCGGAAACGAAAATCCGGGCGCATATCGAAGTGGCTGAATTGATGGGTTCGGAAATCGTCCTTTATTCGATCGTAAATAACCAGGATTTCATCGCCCGTGTCGATTCCCGGTTCAACGTCCAGGCCGGGCAGACGATCGATATGGCTTTCGACATGAACCGCGCGCATTTCTTCGACAAGGAAACGGAACTTCGGATTAAACGGTAGAAATGACCGTTGAAAGCCCCGGCATCTGCTGGGGCTTTTCTTTATGGATTTTGTCTCTGTGTATACGGACTCGACAAAAAATGCCGCTGCGCAAATAAAAACGATTTTGCGCAAATAAATCAGGATCTGCGCAAATAAAATTCGTTTTCCGCAAACAAATTCAAATCTGCGCAAATAAATCCATTTCACCGCAAACAAACCATTCCAGTCTGCCGCAACTCGCATGCTAAACTAGTAGCAACTTGAAAAAAAAGGCGGGAAACTCATGATTTCATTAAGCATTCTGGATTATTCGCCGATCGATGAAGGTATGGCGGCCGGAGAAGCACTGCATCAGACGACCCGACTTGCGCAAATGGCTGAACAGCTTGGCTTTAAGCGCTTCTGGGTGGCTGAACATCACCAGGTGTTTTCGGTGGCCGGCAGTTCACCGGAAATGCTGATGATGCATCTCGCAGGCTCGACCGAAAAGATCCGCATCGGCTCCGGGGGTGTCATGCTGCCGCATTACAGTTCCTATAAAGTGGCGGAAAACTTCCGGCTGCTCGAAGCGCTCCATCCCGGCAGGATCGACCTCGGCATCGGCCGCTCGCGCAGCTACCGGTTGGTCAATAAAGCATTGAACGAGTCCAAAGGGATACCGGTTTCCTATGAACAGCAAATCGCCGATATCCAAAAATATTTCACGGACGATACAGAATCGGAGCATCGCTTTCAGAAACTCCGCGCTACTCCGGTAAGCGGAACCGCCCCTGACATGTGGGTGCTCGGGACAGGTGAAGGCAGCGCAAAAGTGGCGGCAGAAGCTGGAGCAGGCTATGTCTATGCCCATTTTGCGAAACCGCTGAAATCGAGTGCCCGATTGTTCAGGGCGTATGAGGAGCAATTCCAGCCGTCGAAACTGCAGGATGCGTCCAAAACGATGGTCTCGGTTTTTGTTGTTGTCGGGGAGACGGAAGAAGAAGCGCAGGAACTGGCGAGGGCGTTCGACCTATGGCTGCTGTTCATCGAGTCGGAAACACCTCCGCCGTATTATCCTTCTGTGGAAACGGCAGCGCAGCGCGGTTTCAGCACGAGCGAAAAAGAGAAAGTCGAACGCAACCGGAAGCGCATGCTGGTCGGTACAGCGGAAGAAGTGAAACGGCAGATCGAAGAAATTGCCGAAGTTTTTCAGACCGATGAAATTTTGGTCATACCGAATGTTGCCGGCGCAGAAAATAGGATGAAAGGAATCCGTCTGTTGTCGGAAGCATTTGGACTGCAAGAATAGAAGAAAAAGCCGCTTGAAAGCATGAATGCTTTCAAGCGGCTTTAATGTGTCCGTTATTTATTTTCTTTGTAGATGAAGTAATCAAAATCAGCAGCTAACCCTGCTCCGGACGTATCCTGGCATTGCATGCCGACGAATGCGCCGGTGAAGAAGCCGCCGCCCTGGATGTAATCATCCGATAATTTATGCGACTGGAAAGAAACAGGGATCCCTTTCCAGTTTTCACCGTCGAAGGAGTAGGAATACTGATAGATGCCTGTTTGGACCTCGACACGCATATGCACGTAGTCGACATGATCGGGCACTTCGATTTCTTCGCCTTGCAGCGGCTGGTCAAATGCGGTATTGTCGCTCACGGTCAATTCGAGGATGCGTCCTTTTTCTTCATTCCATGAAATCTGGAGGGCCGTCCAGTTTTCGGTGTTGTAGTAATTGACAAGGCCAGCGCCTTGCTGGAACGTCGTCGGATTGAACGCGACTTTCGTTTCGGCAGTGAAGTTGAAATGCTGCCAGCGCCGCGCGACGAAGGCTTGCGTGAATTTCGACGTCAGTGATTCGCGTCCGTGGATGCGCAAGTGGCCTGGATTTTCCTTCAGCGAGACGATTTCTTCGCCGAGCGGGATGCGCAAAGTCTGGAAATGCGCGTTCAATTGCTCGGAATCGAAATCGTCTTTTTCCGGGAAGTCTTCGTCCCACACATGTTCATCGATTGCCGGTCCGTCGATTTCGAGTGAAGGCTGGTTGCCGCCGACAACATAGGGCCAATCGTTTTTCCATTCCAACCGTTGAATCGCTGTTTCACGTCCAAGCGGGCAGAAACCGCGCGGATCCAGCAATGCCTGATCTTGCTGTGGCAACGGACGGCCCGTCAAATGGACAAGGAACCATTCGTCGGTATGCGTCTGGACGATGGAAGCATGCCCTGCTTTTTGCAGCGGATTCCGCGGATAAGGGAACGACGTGATCAGCGGATTTTCAGGGTGCACTTCATACGGGCCGTCAATCGTTTTCGACCGGGCGATGGTCGCCTGGTGATCGTATTTCGTGCCGCCTTCTGCGGTCAATAAATAATAATAGTCGCCGATTTTATAAAGATGAGGCGCTTCCGTCAATTTGATGTCGGTGCCTTTGAAAATGATTTTGGATTCACCGACAAGTTTGCGCTGCTCCGGATCGAATTCCTGCAGCACGATGCCGTAGAAATTATGATGTCCTTTGCGGTGGTCCCAATACATATTGACGAAATATTTCTTGCCGGACTCGTCATGGAACAGGGAAGGGTCGAAACCTGAACTGTTCAAATAGGAAGGTTCGGACCAGTCACCGTCGATGGTGTCGCATGTCACCAGGTAATTATGGCAGTCTTTCCATTGGCCCTCGGTCACTTTGACGTCTGTATAGATGAGCCAAAACTGGCCGTCGCTGTAGGATAGAGCTGGAGCCCAGACGCCGCCTGAGTTCGGGTTGCCCATCATATTCAATTGGCTGACGCGGTTAAGCGGACGTGAAGCGAGACGCCAGTTTTTCAGATCTTTGGAATGATAGATGCCGACGCCGGGGAACCATTCAAAAGTGGAAACGGCTATGTAATAATCTTCCCCTACACGGCAGATGCTTGGGTCGGGATTGAATCCGGGCAAAATTGGGTTAAGAATTTTCGTCAAAATAATCCATCCTTTGCAGTATATTTTTGCATGTAAGTGCTTACAAATTTCTGGCCGGAAAAGATCCGGCAGCGGGTCAGCCTAGACAGAGAGGACGTTCTTCTGACGGATGCTGACCTGCAGGAAATTTTCGATTGAAAAAGCGGCCACGCCAAGTGCTGTCGAGAACGTGGACAGTTCTGAGAATTTAATCTCCAGATCGTTTTTCTGGAACCAAAGCGCCTGGTTGGCTACACGATTATTTAAGGGCTTTTCCAATAATTCTTTTGCGGATGCCAGCCGGTTGCCGATAATGACCTGCTGGGGATTGAACGTATTAATGATATTATTGATGCCGACGCCTAAATAATCACCTGTTTGTTCAAACAAGGCAATGACGTCTTTATTGCCGTCTGCCGCCAATGTCTGCAGGTTGGTCAAATCGAATTCTTCGTGGTCAGCGAGAGGCAAGCCCATCGGTTCCGCCCGTTTGATCAAAGCCTGTTCGGAAGCATACAGTTCCCAGCAGCCTTTATTGCCGCAACGGCAGGTTTCCCCGTCGATCTGGATGGTCATATGGCCGAGTTCCCCCGAGAAGCCGTTTGACCCTTTATAAAGTTCACCGTTCAGGATCAATCCAACGCCGATACCGATGCCGGCGCTGACGTAGACGATATTATCGCATTCTGTGCCGGCGCCGAATTTTTTCTCGCCATAGGCGCCGGCGTTCGCTTCATTTTCGATGATGACCGGCAGCCCGTATTTTTGTTCCAGAATCGCTTGGAGGTTCAAGTTCTTCCAGTTCAGGTTCGGTGCCAAGAGGATATTGCCATCGTTATCGACGATTCCCGGTACGCCGACACCGATGCCGATGATGCCATGCGGACTCGCTGGAGCGGAAGCTTGCAGATAATCGATGACCGCAAACATTTTCGCTTCGATCTCTTCATATGAAAGATCTTTAAAAGTGACTTCTTTTTTTAAGACGATATTGCCGCTCAAATCGGTCAAGATGCCTAATAGATAGTTGACGCCGATATCGATGCCAATCGAATGGCCGGCCGTTTCATTGAACAAGAGCATGACCGGGCGCCTGCCGCCGCTTGAAACGCCAGGACCGGATTCGTAAATCAGATGATCCTCTAGCAGATCATTGACCAAAGAGGAAACTGTCCCTTTATTCAGGCCGACTTCGCTGGCGACCGACGCCCTTGAAATTGGGGAACAATCGATGATTTTATTGAGCACCAACGATTTATTTCCTTCTTTAACTACATGATGGTTAAAAGTCCTGGTTACCACGGTTTTCATCAGCTTCAGCTCTTTCTCTGTTTTTATTCTATTCTAACAAATTAAACCTGTTATTTATGTTGAATAAATAATAATTTACATTAAAGATATTCCGTAAACCAGCTCCGCTTTCCTGGGGGCTTGCGCTGAGCTAACTCGGACTCGTTCCACTTCGCCCGAGTGGATCTCAGCACTTCGCTCGAAACAGAGTTGGAAAACCAACTCTGTTTCTAATCCCCTGGGAGTCTTCGCTGTTTTGCTCCATATCGTAAGAGATTCCTCTATAAAAAAGAAGGGAATACCGAAAATTTTATTTTTCAACTCAATAATAATTTTTTCGCCGAAATACAGAAAGCCTTTGACAATCGGCGTAGCTAAAGGGTTTCTCGGGAATTTTTACAGGTTTATAGCTTCATTATACCTCAAATAAAAACTTTGTTCATCTACTAGACTAACTAGGAATCATTTGATACAATGAAAACGCATACAACAATCAGAAAATTGTTGTAACTACAAACTCACTAGGGGGAGAAAAAATGGGTGGAAAGAAAACGCTTACAGTTTTATCGTCCGCTTTAGCCGCTTCATTGTTATTAACAGCTTGTTCAGGTTCAGGATCTGAGGATGCTTCTTCAGCGTCGGGGGAAACTGAAGTTAAGTTTATGCATTTATGGCCAGAAGGCAGTTCGAAGAAACATTATGACGTGGTAAACGACATCATTGCTGATTTCGAAGCAGAAAATGAAGGCGTTACAATCGACTTGGAAGTATTAAGCAATGAGCAGTATAAAGATAAATTACGTGTACTATCGACTTCTGGAGACCTTCCGGATGTAGGGATGACATGGGCAGCAGGATTCCTTGAGCCTTATGTCGGCGGCAATATGTTCGCGCCGCTTGATGATGTGATCGAAGAAGAATTGAGCGACGCATTTGTTCCGGGAACTGCGGAAGCATATGCAATGGATGGCGCAACATACGGCTTGCCATTGGAATTGAATATCGTATCACTCTACTATAATAATGCAATGTTCGAAGAGCAGGGCTTAGAGCCGCCGGCAACTTACGAAGAATTGCTTGAAGTGGTCGATGCATTCAATGAAGAAGGCATTCAGCCGATTGCTTTAGGAAACAGAGACGCGTGGACAGGATCACTTTGGTATATGTACCTGGCAGACCGTCTTGGCGGAGCTGATACATTGAACAAAGCCATTGACCGTTCAGGATCTTTCGAAGATCCGGCTTTGGTTGAAGCAGCTGCTAAAGTGCAGGAACTTGTTGACAGAGATGCATTTGTAAACGGCTTTAACGGTTTGGCTGATGAAGAAGCGAAGTCAATGTTCATGAGCGAACAGGCTCCGATGTACTTGATCGCTACTTGGGATCTGCCAAACTACACAACAAACGAATCGGTGCCACAGGAATTCAGAGATTCTGTTGATTACATGAACTTCCCGACAGTTGACGGTGAAGGCGACACGCAAAGCTTTGTCGGCGGCCCGGGAGTTGGATTGTTTGTAGCAGAAGAATCTGAAGTAAAAGAAGAAGCGAAAGATTTCGCTGCATATTTTGTAAAAGCGTGGGGTGAGCAAGCAGTTGAAAAAGCGGGCGTAATCCCAGCTACGAAAGTGGATGCTGCATCACTTGATCTTCCGCAAATGTACATTGATATCTTGGAAGAATTGAACAACGCAAGCAACATCACATTGTTCGCGGACGTTCAAATGAGCCCGGATACTGCGCAAGTTCACTTGGATTCAATCCAGGCGCTGTTCGGCAACGAAATGACGCCGGAAGAGTTCGCGAAAGCGCATGAAGACGCGTTATCAAAAGAATAAATAATACTTGAAACAGGTTAAATCAGATGAAAAGAAAGGGACATATCCTGATTGGCGGATTGTCCCTTTCTATTTTTCAGAATATGGGGTTGAATGCTATGAACAAAGTTATGTCCAATAAGCTTCATATCGCTTTATATATTGCACCGGCCCTGCTATTGGTCAGTGTACTGGTGTTTATTCCGCTGATTCTTTCCGGCTATTATGGCCTGATGGATTGGGACGGAATCGGCGCAAAGACATTTATCGGTTTGGAAAACTACATTACCGGGATCCAGGACAGCAAGTTTTGGGACAGTGCCTTGCATTCATTCCTGCTGGCAGTGTTTTCAACTTTGAGCCTGATCATCTATCTGGCTGTTTCCATTATTTTGGCTTCAAAAATTAAAGGCGCAGATTTGCTGAGAAAAATCTATTTGATTCCGATGCTTCTGTCTTCAGTTGCCATCGCTCAGCTTTGGATAAAAGTCTACAACCCATCAAGCGGTATTTTGAATACATTCCTGCGGTCAATCGGAATCGAGAATCCGCCTAACTGGCTGGCTGATCCGGCCATCGTATTGTTTGCGATATTCATTCCGATTCTATGGCAATATGCGGGATTCTACATATTGATCTATTACGCAGCATTGAAAAATATTCCTGAATCCCTGATTGAAGCGGCGCGCATCGATGGAGCGACTCCATTCCAGATTGCTACACGCATCAAATTGCCGCTGATCAAGGAAGTCGTGAGTGTCACCATCGTACTGGCAATTGTCGGTTCATTGAAATACTTCGACCTGATTTACGTTATGACTGCCGGCGGACCAAACGGCGCCTCGGAAGTTATGGCATCTTATATGTACAAACTGGCTTTCAATAGCTATAACTTCGGATACGGCAGTGCCATCGGATTCCTGTTGCTGATCATTACGATGATCGTAACCGTCATTGTCCGCAAAGTGACTGCTACAAAAGAAAGAATCGAGTATTAGGAAGGGGACTTGGGCATGAATCGCATTGGTTATTTTTTTCTTTACCTGGCACTGATCGTGGTGGCGATGTTCCAAATCCTGCCGTTGATCTGGCTATTCATCTTCTCGCTGAAGGACAACCGCGAAATTTTCGCCGGTTCTCCGTTCTCTCTGCCGAGTGAGTTCCGCTGGGAAAATTACGCGAAGGTCTGGGACGGCGGAATCGGCGTTTATTTCTTCAATAGCGTCTGGATCACTGTAGTGGCCATCATCTTGACGGTGCTGTTCGCAAGCATGGCGACATTCGCCATCACGCGCATGAGATGGAAACTGAGCGGATTGGTATTGGGCCTCTTCATGGTCGGCCTGATGATTCCGATCCACTCTGCATTGATTCCGTTGTACAGCATGTTCATGGGCGTGGGGATGATCGATAACCCGTGGTCCATCGTGCTGACGTATACAGCGTATAATCTGCCGATCACGATGATGATCCTGCTTGGCTTCTATTATACCTTGCCGAAAGAAGTCGAAGAAGCGGCCATCATCGACGGCTGTTCGATCCACCGGATGTTCTTCCGCATCATCCTGCCGATGACGACACCGGTCATGGCGACGACTGTGGTCATCAATATGATCTACAACTGGAACGAGTTTGTTTTCGTCAACACCTTTATCAGTTCTGAAAAATACAAGACACTGACTGTCGGTATCCAGAACTTTATCGGACAATACATGACGGACTGGGGCGCAATCGGCGCGACACTGATCATCAGTGTGCTGCCAATCATCATCGCGTTCATCTTCTTCAGCAATAAAGTCGTTGAAGGAATCTCGTCAAGTGCAGTTAAAGGTTAATGAAAAGAGTTCCGCCACCCGGAAATCGGTGGCGGGGCGCTGACAATAGAAAAGCTTCCCCTTTGAGAAAAATCTCGCAGGAGAAGCTTTTTGTTTATCATGAGCGCTCAGCTTTCCAATTCAGCACCGGTTTTATTGACCCGGTTAAATGAGCGGAGGGCAAGCCACATGATAATGTATGAAAATGAGCTGCCGCCGAAAATAACGGCCAGCGCTGGGATTGTCTGCATGATGACAGCAATCGATCCAAGACAGATGAAAATGAGCAGGGTATTGATCGGATTGATGAGCATGATGAGAAATGCGTTTTTGATGACCTGACCGACTTTTATGTCGAAGTGGACGAAAGTCGGGAACAGATAAAACAAATGCATCGCAAACAGCAGCATAAAGGCGAACAATGGAATATACGTCCAGGACAGATCTTGTGAGCTGGTCTGGATATAGAAAATATCAAGGGCGATAAATGCGGCAATTGCTGTTACGAATAACCCGAGCAAATTGCTTTTCACAAAATCGCGCCGGTAATATTGCCAAAAAGCCGAAAACACGGGCTTGCCGGTATCACCGCGCAGCCAGTCGCGGCAAACAGCGAACATGGCGATTGTGGCTGGATAGAAGCCCAGCAGCACGCCGCCAAGCAAAGTGAACAGGATCCACAGCAAATTGACGTAAGCAAAACGAGTGATCCATTCCAAAACATTATAGATAAAACCGCTGGTTGAATTCATATATTGACCATCCTTATCAGTTAGTGGGAGAGGGAATATAACACTTTTATAACCGCTTCGGCGCTTAGGACAGTGCGAAGATTATGCTCCTGCGCACTGCTCGTCGCAAAGGATGCGCCATCTTCGTATGGCGAACCTTGCCTCCCGTAATAAGTCGAGAAGAACACTCGTCTTATTACTCCGTCGGCATTCGCCTGCTCCATAGGCGCGCCGTTGCTGAGAGAAATCTCTAGAGATATGAAGCAAAACAGCGAAGACTCCCAGGCGACCAAGCGAAGTGCTGAGATCCACTCGGGCGAAGTGAAACGAGTCCGAGTTAGCTAAGAGTTGGCCGTAGCTTGCAAGGCCGGCTCTTTGCGACGAAGCTAGCGTAGCGATGCAGGAGCACGGGTTTTTGCAAGCCCCCAGGAAAGCGAAGCTGTTTTGCGGAATATCGATTACAAAAATCTTATGTCTGCTTAAAAACTATACCTTTTTTTATTATCTTACACTATCATTCTGAACTTAGTTTAATTAATAGACAAACTAATTCGTAATTGCTATAATCGTGATGAAAGCCTTTTCATTACATAACCAAATAACCAATAAAATAACAATACAGTTGGAGGTACATATAATGGCTTATTTCCCGAATATCGAAAAAATCAAATTTGAAGGTGCTTCTTCAAAAAATCCATTCGCATTCAAATTCTACAACCCGGAACAACAGGTCGGCGGCAAGTCGATGGAAGAAATCCTGCGCTATGCGGTTTCTTACTGGCACACATTCACAATGGACGGCTCTGATCCGTTCGGCGCGGGCAGCATGATCCGCAACTGGGACAAATACGATGGCATGGATCTGGCGAAAGCGCGCGTTGAAGCTTCTTTCGAATTCTATAACAAAATCGATGTACCATTCTTCTGCTTTCACGATATCGACATTGCACCGGAAGGCAGCAATTTGCGCGAATCCAATAAAAACCTCGACGAAATCGTCGGCATGATCCAAAAATACATGAAAGACAGCAAAGCGAAATTGCTTTGGAACACAGCGAACAATTTCACACACCCACGCTTCGTGCACGGGGCAGCATCATCAAGCAACGCGGATGTCTTCGCCTATTCAGCGGCTAAAGTGAAAAAAGGCCTTGAAATCGGCAAAGAGCTTGGCGCAGAAAACTATGTTTTCTGGGGTGGCCGTGAAGGTTACGAAACACTGTTGAACACGAACATGAAACTGGAAATGGACAACCTTAGCCGCTTCTATCATATGGCAGTTGATTACGCGAAGGAAATCGGCTTTGAAGGCCAATTCCTGATTGAGCCGAAACCGAAAGAACCGACAACTCACCAATACGATTACGATGTGGCGACTGCTCATGCATTCCTGCAAAGCTACGGGCTGGCTGATAAGTTCAAATTCAATATCGAAGCGAACCACGCAACGCTTGCGGGCCACACATTCGAACATGAGCTTCATTATGCGCGCATTAACAATATGCTCGGTTCTGTCGATGCCAACCAGGGCGATCCGCTTCTTGGATGGGATACGGACGAATTCCCGACAGATCTTTGGTCTACAACACTTGCGATGTATGAAATCCTTCAAAACGGCGGACTTGGCCGCGGCGGCTTGAACTTCGACGCGAAAGTAAGACGCGGATCGTTCGAGCAGGATGATCTTTTCCATGCACACATCGCTGGAATGGACGCATTCGCGGTCGGCTTGACTGTGGCACAGCAATTGATCGATGATAAAGTGCTTGAAAACATCGTCAGCAACCGTTACCAGACTTATACAGAAGGCATCGGCCTTGATATCGTCAACGGCAAAACCGACTTCCACAAGCTTGAGGAATACGCTTTTGGCTTAACGAATATCAAACAGACTTCAGGACGCCTGGAGCAGATTAAATCAACGATCAACCAGTATTTATTGCAGGCTTTCGCCAAATAAGGATTTTTTGATGCTAGGAGCGCTGGAGCTATGAAATATGTAATCGGTGTGGATTTAGGGACAAGTGCAGTAAAGATTTTATTGGTTAGCAAGCAGGGCGAAGTGGTGCAGACCGTTTCAAAGCCGTATCCGTTATTCCATGAAAAGACGGGATACAGCGAACAGGATCCCAAAGACTGGGTGACTGGAACGATTGCCGGGCTTCAGGAGCTGCTGCAGAATTTCAGCGGCGCACCGGAAGACATTGAAGGCATCAGTTTTTCAGGACAGATGCACGGCCTGGTGCTGCTGGATGGCAGCAATGAAATCTTGCGTCCGGCGATTCTTTGGAATGACACCCGCACAACCGCTGAATGCAGAAAAATTGTTGAGACTGTCGGGCAGGAACGTCTGCTTGAAATAACAAAGAACCCGGCTTTGGAAGGCTTTACGCTGCCGAAGATCCTGTGGGTGAAAGAATACGAACCGGAAATATTCAATAAAGCACAGTCATTCGTGTTGCCGAAAGATTATTTGCGCTACCGGATGACCGGTGAACTCCATATGGAATATTCCGATGCGGCGGGAACGCTGCTATTGGATATTTCGAAACAGCAATGGAGCACAGAAATCTGTGAACTATTGGACCTCGACCCGAATATTTGTCCGCCGCTGCTTGATTCGCATGCGGAAGTGGGCACGTTGACGGCGGAATTCGCTGAACAATCCGGTCTCGCACAAACGACACGCGTTTTTGCAGGCGGAGCCGATAATGCATGCGGCGCAATCGGTTCAGGAATTCTGGAAGACGGAAAAACATTGTGCAGCATCGGAACTTCCGGTGTCGTACTGTCTTATGAAGCAAGCGATGATAAAGAGTTCGGCGGCAAGGTGCATTATTTCAACCATGCGGCACCGAATGCTTTCTATACAATGGGCGTTACGCTCTCGGCAGGCTATAGCCTGACCTGGTTCAAGGACGTTTTCGCTGCAGGCGAATCGTTTGATGAATTATTGGCTGAAGTCGGCACGGTTCCCGCGGGTTCAAATGGATTATTGTTCACGCCGTATCTAGTCGGAGAACGTACACCGCATGCGGATGCGGCAATCCGCGCCAGCTTTATCGGTATGGACAGTTCGCATCAGCGCAAAGATTTCGTCCGTGCTGTACTGGAAGGAATCACGTTTTCACTGAATGAGTCGATTGCGATTTTCCGTGACAGCGGCAAACATATCGACACGATCGTTTCAATCGGCGGCGGCGCGCAAAACGAGGACTGGCTGCAGATGCAGGCAGATATCTTCAATGCGACCATCGTCCGGCTGAAAAGCGAACAGGGGCCTGGAATGGGAGCGGCCATGCTAGCGGCGTTCGGCTGCGGCTGGTTCGATTCATTACAAGCGTGCGCGGATGTTTTCCTGGAAGAAGGAAAACAGTTTACGCCAGACCCTGCCAACGTGGAGCAATACGAAAAACTGTTTGCGGTATATACTGAAGTGTATGGCCAAACAAAAGAACTGAATGAAAAATTACTGGCTTTCCGAAAGTGAATCATTGAATAAGAGTCTCAACTATTCGGTTGAGGCTCTTCTTTGCAAAATCGATGGACAATCAAACAAGGGAGCGTGGAATGATGAATTATCGACAAATCGGCAGTACAGACCTAAAAGTAAGCGAATTGAGTTTTGGAACCTGGGCAATCGGCGGTTCTTGGGGCAGCACGAAGGATGAAGAATCTCTTCGCGGACTGGACCGCGCGATGGATGCGGGCGTAAACTTTTTCGATACAGCAGACGTATACGGAGACGGGCATGCGGAAGAACTTTTGGCGAAAGCGACAAAAGGCAAGCATGACGAAATCCATATCGCGACGAAATTTGCACGCGCTGGCGATATTCATGATCCGAAAACCTATTCACTGGAAAGCGTCAGCCAATATGCGGAAAACAGCTTGAAACGGCTGGGCCGTGAACAGATCGACCTGTTCCAGATCCATTGTCCGCCGATTGAAATTCTGCGCGATGGCCAGGTGTTTGAAGTGCTTGACCGTTTGAAAGAGCAGGGGAAAATCCGCTATTACGGCGTCAGCGTCGAAACGGTGGAAGAAGGGCTCTTGTGCATGGAAAACCCGAACGTCAGCAGTTTGCAGGTGATTTTTAATTTATTCCGACAGAAACCGGCAATGGAGCTTTTCCCGGCAGCGGCTGAAAGGAATGTCGGCATCCTGGCGCGCGTGCCGTTGGCAAGTGGTTTATTGACTGGGAAATTCAAGAAAAACGCCGAATTCGAAGAAGACGACCACCGCAATTTCAACCGCGACGGCCAAGCATTCAACGTCGGCGAAACGTTTGCCGGACTGGAATTCAATAAAGGCGTGGAGTTGGCCGATAAATTATCGTGGATCGCAGAAGGCAGAGGCAATATGACGCAAGCGTCCCTCAAGTGGATCCTGGAGCACGAAGCGGTGTCGTCCGTAATACCGGGCTTTAAGACAGTGGCACAGGTCGAAGACAATCTGCATGCATTGAACGCAGCGTCTTACAGCGCTGAAGAAATGAAGAAAATCGAACAGTTCTATAAAGAAGAAGTGGCGGAGAATATTAGAGGTCCGTATTAAGTATCCGCTAATAGATGTTAAGACAATACATATTCGGAGGGATGAAAATGGCAGGGTTGAATTTAGTCAATATCAAGAAAGTCTATGACAAAGGCGTTGTTTCCGTTCAGGACTTTAACCTGGAAATCAGAGACAAGGAATTTCTCGTATTGGTCGGACCTTCCGGCTGCGGGAAATCGACGACGCTGCGGATGATCGCCGGACTTGAAGACATCACGGAAGGCGATCTGTTCATCGGTGAAAAACGTGTCAATGATGTATCGCCGAAAGACCGCGACATCGCGATGGTGTTCCAGAACTACGCGCTTTATCCGCATATGAACGTCTATGACAATATGGCGTTCAGTTTGAAATTGAACAAAATGAAGAAAAATGATATCAAGGAACGCGTCGACAACGCAGCGAAGATTCTTGGCTTAGAAGAGTATCTTTACCGCAAACCGAAAGCTTTGTCCGGTGGCCAGCGCCAGCGGGTTGCACTGGGCCGCGCGATTGTGCGCGACGCGGAAGTATTCCTGATGGATGAGCCGTTGTCCAACTTGGACGCGAAATTGCGTGTGCAAATGCGCACAGAAATCCAGAAATTGCACCGCCGCCTGCAAACGACAACAGTATACGTGACGCATGACCAAACAGAAGCGATGACCATGGCGACTCGTCTGGTCGTTATGAAAGACGGATTTATCCAGCAGGTCGGTTCTCCGAAAGAAGTTTATGACGAACCGGATAATATGTTCGTTGGCGGCTTTATCGGTTCTCCGGCAATGAACTTCCTGCGCGGACGTCTCGAAGGCAATCAATTCGTGATGGGCGATATCAGAGTGCTGATTCCGGAAGGGAAATTGAAATTGCTTCGCGAACAGGGATATGACGGGAAGGAACTTGTTCTCGGCATCCGTCCGGAAGACATCCATGATGAACCCGTATTCCTGGATTATTCACCGGAAACAAAAATCCGCGCGGCGATTGAAGTGGCTGAATTGATGGGCTCGGAAATCGTTCTTTATTCGGTCGTGGACAATCAGGACTTCGTGGCGCGTGTCGATTCCCGATTCGGCGTAGAAGCCGGACAGACAATCGATATGGCGTTCGATATGAATAAAGTGCATTTCTTCGACAAGGATTCAGAACTCCGCATCAAATGATTTGCCTGTGAGCGGTTCGCTGGCAGGATATAGGGATGCCGCTGAAGGATCAACATCCTTTGGCGGCGTTTTTTATTTGAAGAAAGGGTGATGGAGATGGGGAAAATCAGGTGGGGCGTCTTAAGTACGGCGAAGATCGGCTTGACGCAAGTGATTCCGGCAATTGGACGCGCGAAAAATGCTGAGCTTGCCGCTATTGCAAGCCGGAGCGATAAGGTCCATGCGATTGCAAAAGAGCATGGGATTCCAAAAGCTTACGAAAGCTACGAAGCGTTATTGGCAGACGATGAGATCGATGCAGTGTATATTCCGCTGCCGAATCATCTGCATAAAGAGTGGGCGATGAAAGCGGCGGCAGCGGGCAAACATGTGCTGTGTGAAAAACCGGCGGCGCTGAACGCGGAAGAAGCGGAAGAAATGGTGGCGTTCTGCCGCAGCCGAAACGTGAAATTCGCGGAAGCGTTCATGTACCAGCTGCATCCGCAGCACGGACGTGTAAAGGAAATCATGGCTTCAGGAGAAATCGGCGACATCCGTTTGATCAAATCGAGCCATTCCTTTTATATGGCCGATCGCGACACAAACATCCGCATGGATAAAAAGATGGGGGGCGGCAGCCTTTACGATCTGGGCTGCTATTCGATTCAGGTATTCAGCCATTTGACGGATGCTGAACCTTTGGAAGTGCAGGCATTCGCTGAAATGGACAAGGTGGACGGCGTCGATATGACAGCTCACGGCTGGCTGCGATTCGAGAGCGGCATCCGCGCTTTATTCGACTGCAGTTTCGATATGGTTCCGCGCAATGAATACG
Organism: Planococcus sp. RAB007_Raresut; assembly: GCF_057369535.1. NCBI lineage: Bacteria > Bacillati > Bacillota > Bacilli > Caryophanales > Caryophanaceae > Planococcus > Planococcus sp. RAB007_Raresut. The sequence goes on along the minus strand of NZ_JBXYIF010000006.1, from coordinate 327,274 downwards.
AAGTGATCGGCACAGAAGGGTCCATTAGAGTGCCGTACGCGTTCCGGCCGGATTTTGTCGGCGGTGTGGGAACGGTAATCGTCAAAGAGGGTGACGAGCAGCGGACAGAAGAAGTGGGCGGTGATAGTTACAGGCTCGAAGTGGAGAATTTTTCATCCGCGATATTGGAGGACCGGGAACCGTGGATCAGCGGCGACTCGACGATCCGCAATATGCGTGTGCTGGATGCTTGCTACGAATCGATTTCTACGGGCCAGCCCGTTCAACTGACGAAGGAAGGCAGTGATAGCAGATGACGGTGGAACAACGGGCATTCGGGAAAGCAGACGGAAAACCGGTCACACTCTACACGATAAAAAATGAACAGGGGTTCCAGGTTTCCTGCATCAATCACGGCTGCATCATTACAGAAATTTTGGCACCCGACAAGTCAGGGGAAATGGAAAACGTCGTACTGGGATTTGATTCAATTGAAGAATACGAGCGCGACGTCCATTATCTCGGTGCGGTGGCCGGCCGTTTTGCCGGCCGCATCAAAGACGGCGCAGCTGAACTGGCGGGAACCGGCTATCAGCTTGGGCGGAACGCAGACGGCCATCATTTGCACGGCGGCGCCGGTGGCTTTCATTCAGTGGTTTGGAATGCTGCGCCTTTTGAAGAAACGGACGGCGCAGGAGTGGATTTTACATACATGAGCCCGGACGGTGAAGAAGGCTATCCGGGGAATCTGGAGATGACCGTGCGTTATTTTGTTAAACACGACGTCAATGAACTGGTCATTTCCTATAGCGGAATTTCGGACCAGCCAACTCTTCTGAATCCGACCAATCATGCGTATTTCAATTTGAGCGGTGATCTGAAACGCGACGTGCTGGACCATCATTTGCAGCTTCCGGGTGAAGCCTACCTTGAGCTTGACGATGAGCTGCTGCCGACTGGCAGGATTTTGCCGGTGGCCGGCACAGTGTTCGATCTGCGGGAGGGCAATAAAATACGGCGGGCCGCCGAGTCGGAAGATCCGCAGACTCGACTTGCAGGGCATGGCTATGACCACCCATTTGTGCTCGAGCAAGCTGAAGACAGGGTGATCTTGCTGACGGATGAACAAAGCGGCCGCATGCTTTCGGTGACGACTACCGAACCGGCTGTTGTGCTCTACACCGGCAACGGTCTCGGTGGCCCTTATAGTTTGCGCGGCACGCCTGCGAGAAATCATCTTGGCCTCTGTCTGGAAACGCAAAAGCTGCCTGATTCATCGCGCCATCAGAATTTCGGTTCATCGGTGCTGGAGGCGGGACAGCATTACCATTCGGAAACCAGCTTCAGTTTTGGTGTCTTGGATAATGCATTTATAGAATAAAAATAGATTTAAAAGAAGCATGCACAAGGCGGAGAGCCTTGTGTGTGCTTTTTCGAATTGGTTGAATTTCAAGGGGCATAACAAACCACGACGAGTAGTCAAAATTTTTCAATTTATATACATTCAAACTGAAAAATAAGGTAGCATTAGAAAGGAAAAGAAAATTTAGACAAAGGGGAGTATGGAATATGAAGGGGATTATTCGCTTTTCCAATAATTTAATGGAAAGATATTTACCGGATCCATTTTTATTCGTCATCATCCTGACGCTGGTCGTTTTCGGGCTGGGTCTTGGATTGACGGGTTCATCGCCGGTCGAAATGGTGGCTTTCTGGGGAGAAGGCTTCTGGGCGCTATTGGCGTTCTCGATGCAGATGGTGCTGGTGCTGGTCACAGGATTCGTACTCGCAAGCAGCCCGATTTTTAAAAAAGGCCTCGGCAAACTCGCAAGTTTCGCGAAGTCACCAGGCAGCGCGATTATTTGGGTAACTTTAGTATCGCTTGCGGCAAGCTGGATCAACTGGGGATTTGGTCTGGTTATCGGAGCCTTGTTTGCGAAGGAATTAGCGAAGCGTGTTGAAAACGTTGATTATCGGTTGCTGATAGCAAGCGCATATTCGGGATTCCTTATCTGGCATGCCGGATTCTCGGGCTCCATTCCGCTGTCGATTGCGACAGACGGGCACCCGTTTATCGACCGGATCGGCATTATTCCGACCGGAGAAACGATTTTTGCAAGCTATAATTTAATCATCATCGGGGCATTGGTCATTATTCTTCCATTATTGAACCGTTTGATGATGCCGAAAAAAGATGAAACTGTCACCGTCGACCCAAAAGTACTGGTAGAACCGGAAGTTGAAGAACAACCGGCTAAAAAGGATCAGACACCGGCGGAGCGGCTGGAGAACAGCTGGATTCTGTCGATGGTCATCGGCGTACTCGGTATTGCATTTATCGCTTATTATTTCATCGAAAATGGTTTTGCGTTGACGCTCGATTTAGTCAATTTCATGTTCCTGTTCCTTGGAATCCTGTTCCACGGAACGCCGCGCAAATATCTGGTCGCTGTCCAGGAAGCCGTCAAAGGAGCGGGCGGCATCATCGTCCAATTCCCATTTTACGCGGGGATTATGGGCATGATGACGGCATCCGGTCTGGCAGCTGTCATTTCGGAAGCGTTTGTCAGCGTTTCGACCGCTCAGACATTCCCGCTTTTCGCCTTCCTTAGCGCAGGACTCGTTAACTTCTTCGTTCCTTCAGGTGGCGGGCAGTGGGCAGTCCAGGCGCCAATCATGCTGGAAGCAGCCGAAATGCTCGGCAGCGACACAGCGAAAGTTGCTATGGCTGTTGCGTGGGGCGATGCCTGGACGAATATGATTCAGCCATTCTGGGCTTTGCCGGCGCTTGCAATTGCAGGCTTGAAAGCAAAGGATATCATGGGCTTCTGTTTAATCGTCTTATTCGTCAGCGGAGTTGTAATCGGCCTCGGCTTATTATTCCTTTAATCAAAAATACTTCTAAACCTTGCCCATCCAGTGGCAAGGTTTTTTTAGCAGCAATAATTCAAGTAGACCCGACTTGGAAAGATAGGATAAGAATTTATTATCTTGGAATATCAATAAAACCGCTAAAAATAAGTGATTATTTTGTCGAATCCTTATGTTGATATAAACTAATTTAAATTAAAGCACTAGTTTCAGAATGTAAAATTATTCAATAAAAACTGAATAACAAGAAAATACCGTTAAATTCCTTCCGTTTTTCAAATGTATACGCTATAATTAGAAAAACTAAAAGAGGGGGCAACGACATGAAACAGAAGAAGTTAAGCGTTTTCATGATGTCGGCAGCTGCGGCATTGGTATTGGCGGCATGCGGTGGAGGAGAAGAATCATCGGATAGCGGTTCAGGCGAAGGCGGAGACTCCGAAAGCCTTGAGTCGAATATCGTAACGATTGCGACAGGCGGCGCATCAGGTCCTTATAACATTATCGGAACCACACTTGCAGACACTTACAGTGATGTTTACGGCGTTAACTCCCGTACACAGACAACTGGCGCATCAGTTGAAAACGTCAACTTGATCAAAGAAGATAAAATTGAAATGGCATTCACGATGAGTGACGTGGTCAGCCAGGCGGTTGAAGGAACTGAAGGCTTTGATGAGCCGACAGATACAATCAGCCAGATCGCAGCACTTTATCCGAACTATGTTCAAATCGTAACAACGGCGGATTCAGGCATAGAAACATTTGAAGATCTTCGCGGTAAACGTATCGCTGTAGGCGACCAGAACTCTGGTGTTGAAGTGAACGCCCGTACACTTCTGGAAGGCCACGGCATCACATATGACGATATCGAAGTTGATTATCTTGGATATGCGGAAGCGGCAGATGGTCTTCGCGCTGGCCAGATCGATGCAGCATTCCTGACAAGCGGATTGCCGAATGCATCCCTTCTTGAATTGTCGCAATCACTTGATATCCGCATGGTGTCAATTGACCCGGCAGACGTTGAACAAATTGCAGAAGACAAATCCTATTTTGTAGCTCTTGAAATACCGGCAGACACATACGGTAACGAAGAAGCGATTCCGACAGCAGCGATCATGAACGCATTGATCGTCAAATCGGATATGAGTGACGATGACGTCTACAAGCTGACAAAAACTTTCTTTGAAAATCTCGATACTTTAGAGAATTCCCACCAGGCAGCTTCAGATATTTCACTTGAAGCCGCACAGGAAGGTCTTGTAGCACCGCTTCACCCAGGAGCCGAACGTTATTACAGTGAACAATAAGGTTTTATTGGGGGGAGCATGCTTGCTGGTGCTCCTCTTTTTCCTGCTTTTCAAGCTGCCGGTGATCCATTTCGATTTTGGCAATGAAGATTATTTTCTGACGGAAGATGAATTCACCTTGAAGTGGATTCATTCCGTCGAAAAGGAAGAATGGCTTGAAATGTATGAGAGAGACGGCGAAGAGCTGCTGTTGACCGAAACGGTCTTCAAAACATTCGGGGCAGGCGTGCCGTCGGACGGAGAAATCATTTCCGCGGAAGATGGGTTTGTTCATATGCGCATCAATCAGCATCTTCCCGAAATGAACCTGACCGTCTCTGAAAATGCGCAAACGACGATTTTAACTGAAGACAGAACGATTCCGCTGTATGAGCTGACGGAAGATTACGAGTTCGTCACCATATCCATCCAGCGGATTCATCTTTGGCAGTATATTGGAGGGAAGCAGTTATGAACAAAGACAACCGGGACCTGAACATTGAAAGCGTCTCAGCGCATGACGAGGATAAGAACCTGAATCAGGAGATCCTCGAAAAATATGACGTCGACGCGAAAGTCCGAAAATTCAAAAACCGCAAGCTTGTGCTTGTAGTAGCAGCGATTGCCATTGCCTACTCGCTATTCCATTTATATGTAACATTTAATCCGCTTCCTGCCCTCCAGGCGAGATCGATTCACGTGGCTGTCGGTATGGCACTGATTTTCCTGGTCTATCCGACATTCAAGAAACAGGACCGCTCAAAAATTCCGATCTATGACTGGATTCTTTTTGTGCTCAGTTTGTCGACGGCTGGTTATATCATTTACGAATACAATGATATTGTTACAACACGCGGCGGCATTCCGAACAACATGGATATCGTCATGGCCGTGCTCACTGTTTTGCTCGTGCTTGAAGGAGCAAGACGGATTACAGGATGGATCCTGCCGATTTTGGCATTGATTTTCCTGGCCTATCCGTTCTTCAGCCATTATTTATGGGTACCGGACATGTTGATGACACGACCATTCGACCTTGGCGATATTTTCGGCCAATTGTACTTGAAGACAGAGGGCCTTTATTCGACGGCCATTTCAGCTTCCCTGCAATTCATCTTCCTGTTCATCCTGTTCGGCGCATTCCTTGCGAAATCGGGAATGGGTCAATTATTCAATGACTTAGCCATGGCACTTGCCGGCAGCAAACAAGGCGGTCCAGCCAAAGTTGCGGTCATTTCCAGTGGATTCATGGGAAGCATCAACGGTTCAGCCATTGCAAACGTGGTCGGAACCGGCGCATTCACGATTCCATTGATGAAAAAAATCGGCTACAATAAAAACTTTGCCGGCGCGGTAGAAGCCAGTGCCTCGGTGGGCGGACAGATTTTGCCTCCGATCATGGGGGCTTCCGCGTTCATCATGGCTGAAACAACAGGCATCGCTTACGGTACAATTGCGCTCGCAGCATTGATTCCCGCCGTACTTTACTTCCTCGGCGTCATCATGCAGGTGCATTTCCGTGCCGGAAAACGCGATTTAAAAGGAATTCCAAAAGCGGACCTTCCCGCGACGAAAGAAGTCCTGAAAGAAAAAGGACATCTATTATTGCCGATTGTCGGTTTGGTTTTCATGCTTTATACAGGATTGCCGATTGCACAATCCGCATTCTATACAATTGTTTTGACTGTACTTGTTGCGGCAATCCGCAAATCGACGCGCATGGGCTTCAAGGATATTCTGGAAGCACTTGAAAACGGCGCGCGCCAGTCGTTGTCCGTTATGATCGCCTGTGCGGTCGTCGGCATCATTATCGGTGTCGTCAGTCTGACCAGCTTTGGTACAGTCATGACTTCAGCAATCACTGCGTTCGGTGCAGGTTCACTGTTCTGGACACTGTTCCTGACAATGCTTGCATCGATCGTACTTGGCATGGGCTTGCCATCAATCCCTGCTTATATCATCACGGCGACAATGACTGCCCCGGCACTTGCTGAATTCGGCATCCCGGTATTAGTCGCGCATCTATTCGTTTTCTATTTCGGCATCTTCGCCAATATCACGCCGCCGGTTGCGCTTGCGGCGTTTGCAGGAGCGGGTGTTTCCGGAGGAGATCCGATGCGGACCGGTTTCAACGCCTTGAAACTGTCGATCGCCGGCTTCATCATTCCGTATCTCTTTGTCTATAATCCGGCGATGCTGCTGATTGAAACAGAAGGGATCGCCATGAACGCCAGGGAGTTTGCATTCCCACCAGCCATTGAAGTTATCTTGATCACCCTCACCGCCATAATCGGCATCATCGGTTTGAGTGCGGCAGTGGAAGGCTACTTCAAAACACGGTTGAATATTGTGACGTCGATTCTGCTCGGTGCCGGTGCTTTACTGCTGATTGTTCCGGAAACCTTTACGGACGTGATTGGCCTTGTAGTGGTGCTTGGCATCTTTGCCCTCAATTTCATCAAAGATAAAAGAGAGAATAAAGCAGCCGTTTCATCTGGCTGAATAGAATAAAAGCAAAAAGGGCGCGCCATTGAGGCGTGCCCTTTCATTATTTCCCGGGAAATTATTTAGCGGTCTGTCCGCCGTCGATCAAGTGTTCAGCGCCGGTGATAAAGCGTGCTTCGTCTGAAGCCAGGAACAGTGCCAAGTAAGCAACGTCTTCCGGTTCGCCGACAATGCCGAGTGGAATGTCCTTCAAGGCACCTGATTTCATTTCTTCGTCCTCGAGGACGACAGAAGTCATTGGTGTATTGATGAAGCCGGGATGGATTGAATTGACACGGATATTGTCAGGTCCGAGTTCTACCGCGGCACCTTTCGTCAGCAAACGGGTTGCACCTTTTGAAGCTGTGTAATGAACGCCAGCAGCGCCGCCGATTATACCCGCCATGGATGAAATGTTGACGATAGAGCCTTTGCCGTTTTTACGCATTTCCGGAACGACAGCTTTTATGCCGAGGAAATTGCTGGTCGCGTTGACCGTCATGAATTTATTCCAGGCATCAAGATCGACAGTGTCGATCAAGCCAAACCCTTCAGCGCCGCCGATACCGGCATTATTGATCAGAATGTCGATTTTGCCGAAACGGTCAACCGTTTCTTTTACGACCATATCCCAGTCTTCCTGTTTCGTTACGTCATGGTTGAAGGAAAGAGCTTCGCCGCCCGAACCTGTAATTTCTTCGGCTACTGCTTTGACTTTTTCAACCTGAATATCCGTCGCGACTACTTTTGCGCCTTCTTTCGCAAAAATGCGCGCTTCTTCCGCACCTTGCCCACTGCCTGCACCCGTAATAATTGCTACTTTGCCATCTAATCTGCCCATTTGAATCCTCCTTGTTTATTGTCATTAATTAAATGCTTCCCTATTTGAAAAATTCAAAACCGGCATCATAAATTTGTACAGATTGCCACACTTCCGACAAGCAGGAGAGGATGAAAAGAGGGGGGATTTCGTTATAATAGTAAACAGACAACGGGTTATAACTTAGAAGGGGCGGGATTTATTTTGAATAAAAAACTGTTAATGACTGTGCTGGCAACAGGTTTCATTGCAGCAGGGTGCAGTGGTGGTTCAGATAATGAAGAAACGAAAAATACGGCTTCGCCTGAAGAAGAAACTGTCGAACAGGAGAAGGAAGCGGAAAACAGTGCTGTTGAAGAGTTTTTGGTGCCATTTGATGGAACACTGACGCATGTGCATGGTATGGGCTATATTGAAAGTGAAGGCGGATTGTATTTTGCCTCGCATACCGGATTGAAAGTTTACCGCGACGGCAATTGGTTTGAGACGGACGGAATGTATAACGATTATATGGGCTTCAATGCAGTTGATGAAGGTTTCTATACATCTGGGCATCCGGGAATGGATTCGGATTTGCCGAACCCGATCGGCATCCAGAAAAGTACAGACGGCGGACAATCGCTTGAGTCGCTTGGTTTTGAAGGAGAGACGGATTTCCACTGGATGGCGGCGGGGTACCGAAGCCACGATTTATTCTTGATGAACCCGCAGGCGAATTCGGAATTGGAAGCCGGGTTTTATTTGGGTGAAAATGGCGGAGAAGAGTGGAATCGACTGGAGCCGCAGGGCTTGGACGGAGATTTGATGGCCCTGGCGATTCACCCCGAGGATTCACAATTCCTGGCAGCGGCAAGTTCGACCGGCGTTTTTCTGTCGAAAGATGGGGGAGCGACATTTGAACGGCTGACGGAAGAAGGCGAATTCGGAACGGCTGTGTATTTTACAGAAGAGCAATTGTATTACGGCAGCCATGGTACGGAAGCGGCTTTAATATCTTATAGTCTGGATGAAGGGGGATCAGTTTCACTTCCATTGCCGGATCTGAAAGACGACGGGGCTGTCTACATCGCGGTCAATCCAGCGGATAATGGAGAGATTGCGTTCAACACGGCTAAAGGCGATGCCTTTGTTTCAACAGACGGCGGGGAGTCGTGGCAGGAAATTATGAACGAAGGGCAGATTCAGTAAGCAACTGAAAGCTTGCATGAAAAAATCCTCTTCCCAAAACACGGGGAAGAGGATTTTCTTTGAATTATGCGACATTCTTGCAAGCTTCTGCACATTTGAAGCAAGCTTCAGCACAGCGCTGGCAATGTTCGTGGTCGTGTTTTTTGCATTCGTTGCCGCAAGCTTCACAAATTGTTGCGCAAACCTGTGCCAATTCCTTAACAAACGGCGAGTTGCGTGAAATCGCCTGTTCAAGATAGCCGCACATATCCGCGCATTCACGGTCCAAACGGATACATTCAGCCATCATCTTAACATCGTCTTCCTTTAGGCATGCGTCGAAACAATGGTTACATTCGGTCATGCACTCGTGCAAAACCTTCAATAATTCTGCATGTTGTTCATGTGCCACATTAAAACCTCCAGTTTCAGATTTATTTGCCTCTATTATCTTAGTTTTTCCTTTTCGGGGAAGACTTAAACATCCGCAGGGAGATGCAACAATCTCCTAGCGGGAATTTGAATCATTATCCGCTTCACGGCGCTTGCTCCTGTAATCTTCTTCCGTAATTTCTCCTTTGTCGTAACGGTCCTGCAGTTTGCGTTCTTCGTTGTTTGCAGGCAGTTCATCCACTTTTTGGGACCTTGGATTATTTTTCGCCATGAAGAACCAGTAAGCGATCAGTACACCGACAAGCAATGCGCCAAGACCGGCTAACAGCCGAAGCGGGACCGGGAATGTGGATAGTATAACAAGTTCCAAAACCATCAGCCTCCCTTACACGTTTTTATTCTGCTTCTCTTGTATTTCCCTTAATTGTCTGCGATATTCCGACTCTGTGATTTCTCCGCGCGCAAACCGGTCTTCCAAATGTGCTTCCTCTGTCGTTGGTACTCCGGAATCCACGCCTTTCGTTTTCCGTGTTTTTTTAGCAGCGAAAAAGGCAACTGCAATTGCTGCAAGCGCTACTAAAATAATGAGGATTATCGTATACGTCTCCATTCCAATCACTCCTTTATCTATGTTTTCCCTTTTGCGATTCTCTTAACCTGAATGCTAAAATCACTGCTCTGATTTTGGCTTGATCATTTTTAATGCAAGCCAGACTGCGCCGCCAATCAATAAAACCGGTGCCGCCACCATGCCGATAATGACAGGGATATTAAAAGTTTCCATGCCGAGCCCCGCACTTAATAAAAGCAGATCCATTTACTTTGCCTCCTCTTTTATTGAAAGACTAATTAAATGCATTTAGTTAAATTAAGTATACATCAATGAAAACAGAATTTTACAAAAAATATAAATATATATTAAAATCTGCGGGAATAAATTTTATTTTGAGTATGCTTACAGACGGCAAAAACTAACTAATTTGAGCTGAAATTTGCTATACGTATTTAACGATTTATAATGAGGGTAAGAGAAGCGAAACAAGAAAGCGGAGGCGCTATTTATGTATGTGTTGGGAATAGACGGGGGAGGCACAAGAACTTCCGGTATCGTTGCGGATGAGAATGGCAAAGTTTTTATGCAGGCGTTTGGTCAGGGCAGTAATCCGACAACTATGGCGAGAGTGCTGTTTGAAGAGGTTCTATCGACATTGATAGCCCAATTGGAAGAACAAAATCCAGAGATTTTCTCTAAGTTGGATATATGTTTCGCTGGGATGGCCGGGGTAATTGAAAGTGGAATGGAAGAGGAATTCGCGGCATTTCTGGAAAAACAATTGCCTGCCCAAACAAAGATAGTAGTAAAAAATGACGCCTATAATGCGTTGTATTCCGGTACGCTCGGCAATCCGGGAATTGTTCAAATTGCCGGAACGGGATCCATCACATTTGGGGTGAATTATGATGAAGAAATAGCACGCTGCGGCGGCTGGGGTTATTTATTTGATGATGCGGGAAGCGCTTTTTACTTGGGGAACAAAGCTTTGCGTGCTGTCTTTTATCATCATGACGGCAGAGGTCCGGCAACTGGTATGAAAGGAAAAATCTTTGAGCACTTCGGAGTATCCGATATTGGGGAGCTGACTTCTGAAATATACAGATTGGAGTACCCCCGGCAGTTGATCGCACAACTTTGCCCTATCGTCATAGTCGCCGCTGAAGCCGGTGATGCAGTAGCGAAAGGGATTGTCTGCGAAGCCTGTGAAAAAATGATGGAATGTATAGAAGCCTGCCATCAGAAATTGTTCACTCCAGACCACCCCACGGCCATTGTCTTAGCGGGTGGTGTATTCACCAAACCACAGCAATTTATCTGGTACTTAAATGAATTGAGCAAGAAATCCTTGCCAAACGTGGTTTTCCGGGAAACCAGATTTGCTCCTGTTGGCGGCGCCATTGTTGGGGGTCTCAGAGAAATGGGCCTTCAAACCATCAGTGAAACGTTCAAGGAACAGATGAAACTGCAGTTGCAGGAATAACTAATGAAACAATTAAAGCGGGTGTCCGGAATGGTTAAAACATTGATAGAAAATATTCGGTTGGTCCAAGAAGAGGGCCGTTTGACTAAAGGTGCAATTCTAATGGAAGACGGCAAAATTGCGGCTGTTTTAAATGAGCCGCTTTCTGAATTTGCCGGCGAGTGCTTTGCCGGCGGGGGTTCCGTAGCGCTGCCGGGTTTTATTGATGTACATATTCACGGCGCTGCGGGAGCGGACTTTATGGATGATGACAGCACAGGGCCAAGCACGATTGCTTCGGCATTGCCTGCAGAAGGGACGACTTCTTTTTTGGCGACGACTTTGACGCATTCACCGGAGCGTGTTGTAAAAGCGATCCGGCATGGAAGACAGTTCATGAACGGGAGCGATGAAGTCGCAGCGGAAATGCTCGGCTTTCATCTGGAAGGTCCGTTCATCAATCCAAACCAGGCAGGGGCACAGCCTTCCGCTTATATCTGTGAGCCGTCGATGGATTTATTGGTTGAATGGTTCGGCGAAGCATTGGAAGATTTGAAGATCGTTACAATGGCGCCGGAGCGGGATCGGGATTTTGAAGTCATTCGGAAATTGGCTGATCACGGTATCATCACATCAGCCGGCCATACAATGGCAGATTATAAAACGCTCAGCGAGGCGCAATCAGCAGGCCTGTCTCACCTGACACATTACGGCAACGCGATGCGCGGTTTGCATCACCGGGAAATTGGCGTAGTGGGCGCAGGTATGCTGAACAAGGAATTGTTCTGCGAAATCATTGCGGACGGTATCCATTTAGCGCCGGAGATGCTGAAGCTGATGGTTCAGGTAATGGGTCCAGAGCGCTTATTGCTCATCACCGATTCGATGCGAGCTAAAGGATTGCCAGACGGTTCCTATACGCTCGGAGATCAGGAAGTGAATGTCTCTGGTAAGGAAGCGTTGCTTGCGGATGGCACGCTTGCCGGCAGTGTGTTGAAGATGAATGAAGGCTTGCGGCAATTGAAGGAGGCGGCTGATATTTCGTGGATGGATGCGATTGCGCTGTCTTCTGGAAATGCGGCGCGGCGTCTTGGGGTCTTTGACCGCAAAGGCAGTTTGGAACGCGGCAAAGACGCCGATATTGTGCTGGTGTCGGAGGATTTTGAGGTCCATTCTACTTTTTGCAGGGGGAAGATGAGTTTTGCTTATGATTGGGTGAGAGATGAATTTTGATAGGTGAAGAGTGTCCTCTGCAGATGTTGGTCTGTGGGGGTTTTTTAATGCAATTATTCTTGTTATAGCCGCTTTGTCGCTCAGGAGAGGCCTCCCGCAACAAGCCTGGCTGCAGTGACGCCAGTCTTGTTGCTCCGGCCACTCCATAACCGCGCCTTTGCTCGGGGTGGGGGTTGAGAGGAGGAAGGTTGGAAGAAGAAGGAGTTCTGGAAGTTTGTTATTTTGAGTTCGTTTCTTCGGTACCTTCTATTTAGGGGGAGTTGAGTTAGGATGACGTATAGCTTGAAGGAGTTGTCGTATAGATGGATTTTGTTGTCGTATAGATTCGTTTTGTTGACGTATAAACTGAGTTTGATGACGGATAGACAATTTTAGCTCATATTCATCCGAAGTGACGCCAAATAAGAAGTTAAAAGAGCTTGGTTTGAAGCAGCTGGCGCAAGCCAGCTGCCAGGGCGGCGCGCCGCCCGATCAAAACAGCTCTTGCTCTGTTGTCTTATGGTTTCTGTTTTTTATCTTACGGTTTTGCATTTCTGTCTTACGATTTCACCTTTCTGTCTTACGATTTGCGCTTCTTATCTAACATTCAGCAAATTTCTATAAAAAGTGCCTGTACCAGTTCGCTGAACGAGCTCTCAAACTGACTATATCCCTAACCATAAGGCCAATCTCAAAAGCATTCAGCTTTTATTCCTGAAAACCTTGCCCAACGCATTGTTACAAATAGGTAAAATTTATTAAATTATCAAATAATGATTATTAAAGGCCAACTGTTTAGTATAATTAAATTGATTCACAAACTAAGCAAAAGGAGCTGGAAGAATGTCAATCCATAGAAAATTGGCGATGGTGCTGGCGGCACTGGTATTAGCTTTAAGCGGTTTGTTTACCGGAGGAGTCGCGGATGCGGCAAAACCGGATAAGGGCAATAAATTGAAGCCGATCGATGTATCGCTTCGGATAATGGGCACGACAGATTTGCATACGAACTTCATGAATTATGATTATTATCAGGATAAAGTGTCCAACGAGCTTGGGCTCGCGAAAACGGGTGTATTAATAGAAGAAGCCCGTGCGGAAAACCCGAATAATGTTTTATTGGATAATGGAGATTTGATCCAGGGGACACCATTCGGCGCGTATAAAGTATCGGTAGATCCGCTCGAGGAAGGCGAATTGCACCCGGCATACGCGGCGCTGGAATCCCTTGATTTTGATGCGTCGACTCTCGGGAACCACGAGTTCAACTTCGGATTGGATTATTTGGATGAGGCATTGGATGATGCGCCGTTCCCGGTCTTGAACGCGAACGTTCTGGATGCGGCAACAGGGGAGAATAAATACCAGCCTTACACTGTGATCGACAAAGAAGTAGTTGATCAGATGGGCAGAACACGCACGCTGCAAGTGGGCGTCATCGGTGTTGTTGCACCGAAAATCCTTCAATGGGACCGCACGCATCTTGAAGGCAAAGTCGTTGCCGAAGACGCAGTGCAGTCAGTTGAGAAATTCATTCCGCAAATGAAAGCGGAAGGGGCTGACGTCATCGTCGTTCTTTCGCATTCAGGAATTGGTGATGCAACACATGAAATCGGTGAAGAAGATGTAACGTATCAGATTTCCCAAGTCGAAGGCGTTGATGCCATCATCACTGGCCACGACCATGATGTATTCCCAGGCGCATACGGCGATTTGCCGAATGTTGACCAGGAGCAAGGTACGATCAACGGCACACCGGTTGTCATGGCCGGCAATTTCGGCAGCCATCTGGGTGTCATTGATTTGACATTGAGCCCGCGCGGCAACGGCAAGCGTTGGGTAGTGACTTCCGAGAAAGCGGAACTGCGTGAAATCGATTCAACGACTGGAGAAGTTGCTGAAGAGGTAGTGGAAGCGGTCAAGGAAGCGCACGAAGGCACGATTGAATACGTCAACACACCGGTTGCTGAAACGACAGCACCGATCAATAGTTATTTTGCTTTAGTAAATGATGATCCATCCATTCAATTGGTCAATAACGCACAGAGCTGGTATGTGGAGCAGCAAGTGGCAGGCACGGCGAACGAAGATTTGCCGATTCTTTCAGCTGCGGCACCATTCAAAGCAGGCGGCCGTAACGGCGGCGATTATTACACGAATATCGAAGCCGGGCAGATTGCGATTAAAAACGTCGCTGACCTCTACGTGTTCGATAACACGACATTCGCATTGAAAATGACGGGTGCAGATGTACAGGAATGGCTTGAAATGTCAGCTGGCCAATTCAATCAAATCGATCCGAATGCCAGTGGCGAGCAGCAATTGGTGAATAACGATTTCCGTACGTATAACTTCGATGTGATCGACGGCGTCACGTATGAAATCGATGTAACGCAGCCGGCGAAATACGATTTGGCTGGCAATGTAGTCAATGAAGGCGCGAACCGCATCAAGAACCTTTCTTATGCAGGCGAGCCGATCGACCCGAATCAGGAATTCCTGGTAGCGACGAATAATTACCGCGCAAGCGGCAGCTTCCCAGGCGTTGTCAACGCGACGGAAGTGATCGACTATGCTTATGAGAACCGTCAAGTAGTCATTGATTATTTGGAAGAGCAAGAAACGATCGATCCTTCTGCAGATGACAACTGGACGTTTGCACCGGTTGCAAGCGAGCAGTCAATTGTCTTTGAGACATCCAACAATGCACAGGACAAAATTCCGGCAGACAGCGGCATCACATATATTGCGCCGACTGTGAACGGTTTTGCGAAGTATGGCATTGCGATAGACTAATAAAATCTTGAGAGTGTGGCCCATCCGCGGATTGCGGGTGGGTTTTTTGATGTGTTTGTGGTGATATTCGCTTTGGCGCTCAGGAGAGGCCTCCCGCTACAAGCCTGGCTGGAGTGATGCCAGTCTTGTAGCTTCGGCCACTCCATAAACGCGCCTTTGCTTGGGGTGGGGGTTGAGAAGAGGAGAGGTGGAGGAGGAAGCAGTTCTGGAAGTGTTGTTATTTTGAGCTCATTTCTTCGGTACCTTCTATTTAGAGGGAGTAGAGTTATGTTGACGGATAGCTTGATTTTGTTGTCGTAGAGAGTCACTTTGTTGACGTATAAATCGCTTTTAGTGACGGATAGCCGATTTCAGCTCATATTTATCTGAAATGACGCTAAATAAGAAGCTAAAAAAGATTGGTTTGAAGCAGCTGGCGCATGCCAGCTGCCTGGGCGGCGCGCCGCCCGATCAAAACAGTTCTTGGTCTGTTATCTTATGGTTTTGCGTTTCTATCTTATGGTTTGGCGATTCTATCTTACGTTTGAGAATTCTTATCTTACGGTTCTTGCGCCTGCTCCTAAATCAGCCGCTTGGAAGCGATAGATCTGGCTGCGTGGATGCCGCTCGTCGCCGCGCCGATAGTGCCGCCGCCTGGGAAGATGTGATCTCCGCAAACGTAAAGGCCAGGGAGGCCGGAATGATGCGAGATGGAATTGAAGAGCGCTGAATCCAAGGTTTGGGGGAATCCGCCGACAAAGCCGTTGGGTCTGCCGGTGTAACGCTCCCATGCTTTGGGTGCGCCTTTTTCCAGATGAACAATCGATTCGCGGAAAGCGGGAATTTGCTGCTCAATTGCCTGGAGCATGCGCTCACTTAGGATTTCTCTGGTAGCTTCGTATTTTTTCTGCGTATCCCAAAAGCCGGCTTTGGAATGGGTGGAAATTGTCACGGTCTGATAGCCGGCAGGTGCCCGCAACAAGTCACCGGGAAGCGAGGCGGACATGAAGAAGTGGGCGCCTTCAGCCATGCCGGCTCCTGTTGAAATTTGCCGGAAAGGAGGCAGCGGATGGGACAATTTGCTGGAATCGACCGCAATATACAAAGTCAGGGTGGTCCACGTTTCACTCCTTGCCCCCTCGAGGAGGGGTTTTTTTAATTTTCGTGCGAGTTCCGGTGGCAGCATGCCGGGGAGCAAATGGATTGGGGCATTGACGATGACTGCATCGGCTTCGTATTTATTGCCACGGTGATCGGTTGCAAGCCAGCCTTTTTCGTTTTTCTCCAGGTGGGTGACAGTGCGGCGTTTTTTCAGCACACCGCCATTTTCCTTGATGCTTTCTCCCATGAGCTCGGCAAATCGATACAATCCGCCGGGTACATAATAAGCGCCTTCGTGATAGATATCGAGTGCAACGGCAGCCAGTAAATAGGAAACATCATCGGCGCCGGTCTGCATGCTGTCGATCAGCAGCCCGTCCAGCATGTGCCGGAATGCTGGAAGCTGGCCGAGGCCGTGACGTTCCAGGCGATCGCCAAGCGTCTTGTTGAAATGCGGTAGAAGTTTAGTATGGACAGGTCGGATGGCGCCGACTAATGCTGCCCATTCCTTCGCTGTTGCCGGCGGCAGTGCAGGAAGCGGATCCATCATTGTGCGGACGATTGAAGCAGTAGCGTAGACTTCCTGATAAAAGGCACGGATCTTCGCCTCGTATGCGGGAAAGTGGCTGATGATTGTATCCACATGCTGTTTGCGATCCTTCAGAAAAACAAAGGAATGATCAGGGTGGATCATCTCCATAACGTTTTCCAGCGGTTCGAGCGGCAACGGCTTTCCGAGGAAACGGAACACACGCTCATGAATGCCGCCGTTTTCCAGGCCCATGCCGAGTGTCGCACCGGCAGGGAACAGGAATTTATGCCGTTTGAATTTACCGGCGCAGCCACCCAGTTCAGAGGATGCTTCGAGAACTGTAACGTGGTCCCCGTTTTTAGCCAACAGCGAAGCAGCGGTCAATCCGCCGATGCCGGCGCCAATTACTAAGACATTTTGCGGCATGTCCAACCCTCCTCGAAAGTTTGATTTTTATTCTATAAAAATAAAAATATCTTGGATGATGCTTACGAAATACCGAAGCACAATTTATTTATTAAAGTACCACAGTTCTTGTCAGTGAGAAAATTTGCAGACTGAAAAACATGATATTCCATATTCTCACAACTGCCTGGTTGTGCTACTCTGAATATAGCAGTGGAGGGGATAGAAGATGTTTACATACCAGATTGATGAAGAGTTGTCGTTGAAATTATTGGAAGAGAAAGATGCGGAGCGGGTGTTTGAGTTGACGGACGGTTCGCGTGCTTATTTGAAAGAATGGCTGCCGTGGCTGGATTTCACGAAGACGGTTGAGGACTCGCATGATTTTATTCGCATGAGCCGCAAGAATTATGCGGAAAATACAACGTTGAATACAGGAATCGTCTATAAAGGTGAAATTGTTGGGCTGGCCGGGTTCAATGAACTGGCGTGGGCGAATAAGACGGCGAAGATCGGTTATTGGCTGGGGCAGGATTATCAAGGGCACGGGATTATGACGCGGGTGGCGGAAGCGCTGACGGAAATTTCGTTTGGGCATCTCGGCATGAACCGCACGGAAATCCGCGTTGCGACCGGCAACTTGAAGAGCCGCGGAATTCCCGAGCGTCTTGGGTACACGGAAGAGGGGACGCTGCGCCAGGTGGAATGGCTGTATGACCATTTTGTCGATCACATCGTTTATGGAATGCTGGCGTCGGAGTGGAAGAAATAAGAAGCCGATTTGAAAAAAGAAATTAATAGTTTTAAAATAAAGCCTATGCCTTTAAAATTTAAGGGCAGGCTATTACCTTAGAGCATGGAGGAAAACACAATGAAATTTTTAGGAATCGGAATTGTCACGGCTGCCATCAGCCTGTTGCTCGGCTATTTCCTGGAAGACTGGAACCTGGCATTCCTGATCGCAGGAATTCTTGGAATCGTCGGTGTCCTTTGGGCATTGCTGTTTTCAGGTGTACTTAAAGGAAACAGCGGCATGGAGCGCATGACCAGCTCAGAACGCCGCAAAGAAAGCGCAAGACGCAACGCGAGAATGAGAAATGCTTTTTTATTCGCATTGCCGAATCTATTGGCTGCCCTGGCAGCACTGTGGATTTTCTAATACACATCAACGACCTTCGAGCCATATGGGCTTGGAGGTTATTTTTTTATTGTAAAAAGGAATTTTTAAATATTACGGCGAATTAAACCTGTAGATATGAGATAATCTGGAAAAGGGTGGAGGAGGCGCAGTGTGGTAAAGAAGATTTTAATAGGTGCTTCACTAATGGTTTTAGGGTTTGTAATTAAAGATTTAAGAAGCGGGGAAGGAATCGCTTTGGAAAATATCCTGATATACGGAGGTATAGCTTTGGCTGTTATAGCGTTCAAGGAATGGGTTGAAGTGCCATACGATTGGGATAAGCATAAAAATAAAAACAAAGATAAGGATAAAGAGAAGAAAAATCTCAATTAGGTTGGGATTTTTTAATTTGTTGAAAATAGTATTGGTTGTAAAACCGATATTACGCAAAACAGCTTCGAAGACTTAGCCGACGGCTTTGAGGCTAAGTCTTTGCGACGAAGCAGCGTAGCGATGCAGGAGCACGAATTTTAGTTTGGTTAGTCAAAAGTAGTTTTCACTTCGCTGTTTTGCTCCATATCTCAATTGGTTTTTAATCTAAAATATTACATTTACTTCGCGAAAAACAGCAGAAAACGCTCCAAGGTTTCCATTTTCAGAAAAAGGGGAATACTTTGGGAACAAATTTTTTTAGGGTTATACCATCACATGAAGCGAAGGAGGGCATCCGATGTTGGGATATTACAGCAAGCTATCAACGGAAGTCTATGGAGTCGACAAGCCGATAGGGACATCGTTCGGCGATGTGGAGTTCTATCTGGACCGGCTCGCCGGCATCACTGGACGCATTCTTGAACCGGCAACCGGGACTGGGCGTATGCTCGTGCCTTTGCTTGAGAATAATCTAAGCGTGGACGGATTCGACAGTTCACCGGAAATGCTTGAGATGTGCAAAAAGAATTGCGAGGAACGCGGGTTGACGCCGAATCTGTTTGAAGCGGATATGCTGACGTTTTCGCTTGGCAAGAAATATGAGGCAATCGTTGTTCCGGCCGGCACATTTCTTTTATTGCATGAACGGGAAGCTTCGTTCAAAGCGTTAAGGAATTTCCATCAGCATTTAAAACCGGGCGGCAAACTGATTATGGATCTGTATTTGCCGACGGACAATGAAGTCGGGAATTCGACGCTGCGTTCATGGGAAATCGAAAACGGCGAAGTGATCACGCTTGAAACGACGACGAAAGAAATTGATCACATCAATCAATTCAGCGTTTCGCATAACCGCTACGAGCGGTGGAAATGCGGGAAATTGTTGGATACAGAGCTCGAACGTTTTGCAATGCGCTGGTACGGGGTGGAGGAATTCCGTACGATTCTCGAGAATCACGGATTCCGCGATATTGTCATTTCCGCCGATTACCAATACGGCAAATATCCGGATAGTCCGAAACAGAGCATCACGTTTGAGGCGGTTGCGGAAAAATAAATACAGCAAAAAGAGCCTGGAAAGTTATCCAGGCTCTTATCTTTTGGGTTTATTTCGCTGCCGTTTCTTCATCGTTGCGATATTCCAGGATATCGCCGGGCTGGCAATCGAGGGCTTTGCAGATGGCCTCGAGAGTCGAAAAGCGGATCGCTTTCGCTTTGCCGTTTTTCAGAATGGACAGGTTTGCCATGGTGATGCCGACCCGTTCCGTCAGTTCCGTCACGCTCATTTTCCGTTTTGCCAACATAACATCAATATTGATAATAATCGCCATTATCGTCACCTCAGACCGTTAAATCGTTTTCAGATTTTATTTCAATCGCATTTTCAAAAAGTTTTTGGAGCACTGCCGCAAAAACGGCGATGACAAAGGCACCGAATGTAATGACCATGCCAAGCCCGCCAAGTCCCGGCGCGTCATCGACCTGTGCCATGTAAAGGATGAGCGGCAGGCACAGAATGTAAATTCCCGTAATGGTCAGCGCGCAATACTTGATGTTTTTCAGCGCTTTGACCGACAGTTCCGAGAACGCGATGTTCTTATCGATGTAACTCAGCAGCTTCAGCGACTGGTACAGCGCAATAAAATAGGCGATTGCCGTTATATAGAGGGCAATCATGAAGATCCATTGCAGGAAAGCCCATTCCGGCAAGAGTTCAGCCACAAAAGAGCTGATCGGCGGCACGACAAATATGCAGATTGCCAGTACCGGCAGCGCCATCAGGACGATGACGATTTTCAAAAAGATGGTTTCCCGTTTCATATTCAGCACCTCGTTCACAATTTCTTATATTGAAGATACCATATATTTTATCGAATATCAATAAATAATTATTGAATATGAATTGGTTTGGTGGTGTTAAAAAACATTTAATCAAATTAAATGAGAAGAACGCCGCCCGAAGGCAGCGTTCCATAAAGTTATTTTTGATTATCGCTTCTTAATTGTTCGAGCAATCCGTCCTCAAGATCGTCCAGGTATTCTATCTGTCCGATTTTCCCTTCTTCAGGGACGATGGCATTGCCTTCGAAATTGAATTGTTCCGATTCACCGTTCTGATCTGTGTACTCCACATCAAAAGTGAAGTCATATAGGGTTTCACCGTTTTCGCTCTGTGTTATTTCAATATTGGAAGGCGTTAACTCATAATCGTGTTCAAAACGGGAATAGGTAAATGCCGTAGTCGTATTTATGAAATTATCATAGCCATTCTCTGTAAAATAGGAGGCGTAGGTTTCTTCCATATAGCTCATGAGTTCCTGGTATTCGGGTGATTCCAGGAATGCCTCATAATCCTCGCTATATTGTTCTGAAACTTGGGCTTCCTCCATCGCATTCCACTTTGCGATATATTTTTCGTCAGGGCCATTGAACTCTTCTTCGATAACAGCCAGAATCGCCTGTTCGCTCTGATCGGCTGTGCCTTCTGCTTCGGGTTCATCATCTTCAGCTGTTCCATTGGCTGAACATCCCATAATCAGTAAACTGGTGAAAATTAAAATCAGGATGCTGAGCGCTTTTTTCAAAAATGCAGGTTCGTTATTTTTAGTAAAATACATCATCGTTCCTCCTCATAGAATGTCTGATTTCCTTGGCGGCTTCATTAAAAAGTCTTTATATAGAGTAATACGAATGAAAGCAAGAAAAGTATCGCTTTTCTTACAATTATTTTACAATTAAAGATTGATGCAAAGAAAAAACCGCCAATTCAGCTGTGAATTGGCGGTCGTATTGTTGAATTAATACTATCAGGCATTTTCGTTTTTCTTTTTAAAATACGGTCGGGCACTCAGATAACCGCCGACCAGCATGCACAATGCAGATAAAGCGAATAGGACTGATTTGCCGTCTGTATGCATGTCAGAATTGGCGACGATCACGACTATCAGGACAGGCAGAAATATGAATGGAAGATACTTTTTATCACGCATTGGTGTCACCTCTCGTTTCATGAGATTGTTGGTCGGCATCTTTCAGGCGGTGGCTTGCATTGATGTAGAAAAATGAAGCGATGATGAAAAGAATGACTGTCAGAATCATGGCGATTCCGGAATATTGCCCGTCAAATAAATTAAAGTTCAGCAATGTAACAGCCATGATTAAAATCAGGCATATGTATAATCCTTTAAGTTGGTTCATAGTAACACCTCCAAACAGTTGCAAATCTTAGTTAGATAATCATGCTTAAAAAGAAAGGTGCTGCTAAAAGGCCAAAAATTAGCAGGGCGCCAAGCTTGCCGTCCATTTTTCTGCGCAGAAATTCGAAGCGTTCCTCAAGTTTTTGAGAAACGACAAGCAGTCCGAAAAATAAGACCATATAAACGGCGTAGGCAGCCCAGCGGTTTTCACCAAGCCTTGGTTCGATGCCAAAGAAAAAGACGGTCAGCAAAAGCATGACCAATACCATATAAAGTAACGTACCGATCTTCAAGATAACCCTACCTCACTTCCGATTAAGGTCAACCGCATCCCATATCAGAAACTTCAATTTCTCTTCATCAATTTCGTCTGCTTTGCGGATTTGGACGTGCCGCATTTTCTTGCCGTCGCCTTCGAGCAGATTATTGCGGTCTTCCAGTTCCGTGCCGCGGTAGAATCCGAAATTGACATGGCTCTTCGCGGTCTGCATATAGCACACCAGCCCTTCTTTCGAATAGCTCGGTTTTGACCATTTGATCTGTTCATCGATTTCCGGATATGCTTCGAACACCACGCCTCTTAAGCGTTTGACGATTGCCTGCACCGGTTCGCCCAGCCCGTCGATGAATTCGTCCACTTGCGGATCCAATTTGCTTTGCATCCTTGCCGCCCCCTTTTCGTCTATTGTTATACTCATTATAACGTTAATGATGTGCCAATTGGGGATAGTTTACAGAATCGTTTATTCAAATAAAACCGGAAACTACTGTAAGGGGGACTTCACGTGCAGCAATACCAAGGATTTTTCATTACGATTGCATTAATTTTACTAGTTGTGCTCACCAGCCGTTATTTCAAATGGTGGGTGAAAGGGATAATTACAATCTATTACATCGCTTTTGCTTATATTTTCATCACCGTCAGAAATGAAATCGATCAAAAATACGAAGGCATACGGGCGGTGCCGGAAGCTTATTGGGACGAAAATTCAGAATGGGTCTACAATACGAGCTATTTCTTGTATGTGCCGCTTTTCGTGATTCTGGTCTACATCTTTATCAGGTGGATCCGACGGGCGGAGACAGCCGGGGCTAAGGTGCTCATTGTGCTAACCATCATTCCAGTGACGCTTCTTTTCCTGTTTTCTCATTTTCTGTTCAACTTCGGTTACGGCTATCGTCCGTAAAAGATTTTATTTATAAATTAAGCCATGATATATTTTATTTATAAATAAAATCGAAGGTGTGAAGATATGGATTTCAATGCAAAGAATTTCGGACAGATTCTGCGATTTCTGCGGGAGCATGACGGCTTGTCGATGCTGTCGCTGGGGAAAAAGCTGGGGACGTCGGCCAGCCGCATCAAGAGTTGGGAAAACGGCGACTCGGTGCCGTCGGCGAAATGGATTGTCGCGCTGAGCAATGTGCTGGATGTGCCGGTGGATGTGCTGCTCATTACGCCGAAGGAAGAAGTCGTGCATTACAGCGACGCGGAATGGGACGATATCATGAATGGCATCGCGGCGGAAGACGAAGTTGCGCCGGAGGACTGGCTGCCGGTGGAATTGACGAAGGCGGATTATCTGGAGAGGCTGCTGTCGATTTCAACAGAGTTGAGCAAGCAGGATGTGTTGGAGTTATATACGCTGGCGAAGGTGAAGGCGGAAAAGGCTGAACGTTGATATAATCGTCTGAACGTAGATATAATCACCTGAACGTAGATATAATTTTTTGACCGTTGATATAATTTCCTGAACGGAGATATCCGTCGAAAACTATATATTTCTTATCCGATTCTCCCTCTCACAAAAGTCAAAAGGGTAAGAAAGGACGCTTTTCGCCAGCGAAAAGCCCTGATTAGAGCAGACCCTAAAACCAAAAACAAAAAAAGACGCATTTCGCTCGCGAAATGCATCCATTAAAATGGTTTTAAAATGGTTCCGTCAAAAAACGCCGCAGCTGCAAATCAGCCACGGCATTTTTTTATACTTTGATTTCCTTGATGACACGGGCAGGGTTGCCGCCCACAACCGTATTGGCGGGCACATCTTTCACGACAACCGCGCCTGAAGCAATGATGGTATTATCCCCAACAGTGACACCGGGATTGATGACAGCGCGTCCGCCGATCCACACATTATTGCCGATGCTTACCGGCTTGCCGAATTCCTTGCCGGCGTTGCGCTCATTCGGATCGAGCGGATGGGCAGCCGTGTAGATGTGGACACCCGGCCCGAGCATACAATTGTCGCCGAACCGGATTTCGCAGACGTCCAGCAGGCACGTATCGAAATTGGCATAGAAATTTTCGCCAATGTGGATATTATAGCCATAATCGCAGCGGATATTAGGCTCCACATAAAACTTATCGCCCGTCGAACCGATCAATTCCTTCAACAGCAGCTTCCGGTCCGTGCCGTCCATCTCGGAAGACTTATTGAACAACCGGCTCAGCCGCCGTGCATTCAACCGCTCATTCTGCAATGTATTGTCAGTCGGATCATACATCTCCCCATCCAACATTTTCTCCTTCTCGCTTTTCACCCTGCATCGCCCCTTTGTCTGAAACTTGCTACCGCCATTATAGCAGTTTCTTTTCCGGTCACTCCAATAAAGTCGGAATTGCCGTTATTTAAAAGGAGGATTATGTTCATTTAACAGATAGCGGATGTGAGACGCTGTATAGAAAGATTTTAGTGTCGTATAGATGATGGATGTTGTCGTATAACGGTATTTTGTTGCCGTATAAGCTTTTTCACTTCAAATCCTCATCTACATTAGTACTCACTCATCAAAAAAGCTGAATGGTCGCAGTCCGCCGCGCGGACTGCTGGGGCGGGGCTCTGGCCCCGCCCGTCTTTCGGCCAATAAGGGGGTTGCTCTTTGGCTGAAGGTTCGATGACATATAGAGAAACTTTAGTGTCGTATAACCTGGTTTTAGTATCGTATGGATGAGTGATGTTGTCGTTTAGATAAAATATAGTGACGTATAAACAGATTTTATTAACGTATGGAAATTTTCATCTCACAATTGAAATAAACCATACTCAAGCCGGAGGCATTTTCCACCAAAAAACGGGGTATGAGTTTCATAAGGAGTGATACGGATGGCATTCGATTATGATTTGGATTATGAGAAATTGGATTTGCGGAAGAATCCCGAGTTATATCGGGTCGGCAAAGGGGAGCAGGGCGTGCTGCTGGTGGAGCCGTATAAGAGTGAGATTTTGCCGCATTGGCGATTCAAGACGCCGGAAATTGCGCGGGAGTCATGTGAGAAGATTTCGGAGATGTTCGAGGAATACCGCAAGCAGGATGATTTTGTCGGCATGGACATGGCGCGGAAATTCATCCAAATGGGTTATACGCGGGCGCGGCGCTACACAAATTACAAAGGCGGCCGCAAATACAATGAAGACCGCACCATCAAAGAACGGCAGATTGACCCGGTGAAAGCCGAGTCGGCGGCGATTTTCAAGAAGCGCTGGGATGAAATTAGGGAAGATGAGGATTACAACAGACGCAAAAGGGAGCACCAGCATAAATACGGTGAATTAAAATCTAAGAATAAAAAGGCGGATCAATCAATGGGTGAAAACGACTTTCCAAAAGGCGTCGGCAAGCCGGCAACCAGAGCGTTGATCGGAGCGGGTTACAATAAGGTCGAACAATTGAAAGACGCCACTGAAAAAGAAATCCTGGAGCTGCACGGAGTCGGTCCGAAAGCGATCCAGGTGTTGAAGAAAGAACTCGCCGCAAAAGGGTTGGAATTTAAAAAGTGAAAGAAAAAACGCCATTCCAATAGGAACGGCGTTTTAAAATGCGGCCATTTCACTGACAAGCTTCGCCAAGCGCTCACGCGTCTCCGGCAATCTTGCCTTAATTGCTTCATTGTCCCAGACTTCATCCGTATAAAAGCTGGAGAAGTCCTGATCTTTCTGGCGCGGCACGATGTGCATGTGGAAATGCGTGAGGTCGTCAAACGTGCCGCCGTTCTGGCAAATCGAGATGCCGTCCGGATTATAAGCAACCTTAATGGCACTCGACAGCCATTGCGCTGCTTTCATCACCGACAGCGCCGTTTCTGTATCGAATTCATCGATAAACCGGTAATGCTGTTTCGGCAAAATCAGCACATGCCCTTCATTGAACGGATCGTGGTCAAGGATGCACGTGATCCACTCGTTTTCGTAAACGACATGTGTTTCCAATTCGTTATTGGCCAGCTTGCAGCCCAGGCATTCATCTATCTTTCCCATAATCCTGTGCACCTCCCGAATTTATTACCACATCGGCTCGTTTTCGTTTGTCAGTTCAGCCATCTGCGGATACGTCAGCATGAAGACGGTGAAAAGAAAGAACGCAACCGCCAGCACCGAAACGATGTTCAGGTCGAATAACCAGGCAGAACCTAACAGTATTACTGGGGGGAAAAAGTTTGCAATCCCCATTCGTTTCCGTGACTTCTTCGTCAGGTATTGTGTTTTGCCGCATTCCGGGCACTCCATTCCTTCACCGAGCGTAAACGACTTGCGCAAAGTCGTGCCCCATGACCATTCGTTTTTGCAATTCTCGCAGTGTGGCATCTGAAGTCCTCCATTCGAATCTATGTATATCTTTCCCTCATGCTAAAGCATACAGCTAATAAATTCCACAGCATTTCCCGGGAAATAAAGGATTAATTTACTTTTTAGCGTCAGCTTTCTTCTTCTTTTTGCGGTATCGGAAACGCCAAATATAATAGATGGCCAAACCAATCATCATGATTAAAAAGGGCAGATATCTGGATGTGGGTTCACTCGTGAATAAAGCGATGGAACCAAGTATAAAAGCTGGAACCATGATCAGAAACCACATCTTCACTTCTTTATTCTTGAAACTCATATCAACTCGCTCCGCCAACTCCTTCACCCCTTCCGAAATATTTCTGATGGATTCATTAATATCATGCTATAGTATTTATACGATTGAAACAGTTTGAAGTTTCAAGAAATTCCTCTTGTAATATATATTTTTGAAATAGAAGAAAAGCGTGCAACTTCCGCTAAAAAGATGCGTTTATTTAGGAAGAGATGATAATAGAAAGCAGGATGAAACATGGAATGGTTGGATTTACTGAAAGCCCTCATTTTGGGCTTTGTGGAAGGCATGACAGAATTTGCGCCGGTATCGTCAACGGGACACTTGATCATCGTCGATGATATGTGGCTGAAATCACAGGAGTTCTTGGGGAAGTACCCAGCAAATACATTTAAAATCGTGATTCAATTAGGTTCGATTCTGGCCGTGGTCGTTGTATTCTGGAAGCGGCTGTTCAGTTTGGTCGGCCTTTATAAAATAGACGGCAAGCCCGCCAATTCACGCTTCAACTTATTGCACGTCATCGTCGGCATGCTGCCGGCAGTTGTGCTTGGCTTCGCGTTCAAGGACTTGATCGATGACCATTTGTTCGGTGTCGAAACCGTCATTTATGCGTTAATCGCCGGATCGATCCTAATGATCGCCGCAGACAAATTCGGACCGAAAACGCCGTCCGTCAACAGCCTCGATGAAATCACCTACATACAGGCATTCAAAGTCGGAATGGTACAATGTTTGTCATTATGGCCAGGCTTCTCGCGCTCCGGCGCAACGATTTCCGGAGGCGTGCTGTTTGGACTCAACCACCGCACCGCCGCGGATTTCACGTTCATCATGGCTGTGCCGATCATGTTCGGTGCAAGCCTCGTGTCAGTCCTGAAAAACTGGGACACATTGTCGATGGATTATTTATCGTTCTATATCGTCGGTTTCGTCAGCGCTTTCGTCTTCGCTTTGATTTCCATCCGTTTCTTCCTGAAACTGATTTCGAAAGTCAAATTGATGCCGTTTGCCATTTATCGCCTGATACTCGCGGCAATCCTGATCGTCATCGTTTTCTTCTAAAATAAAAGCCAGCGAATCATGAGCGGAAGATTGCTCGTGATTCGCTGGTTTTTTTATCTCTTATAATTATCAGAATAATAAGGTAAAATTATATGGAGAGGAAATAACTGGATGAGAGCATGAGTTAACAAAGAAAGGGGATGTAAGATGAAAAAGGGGATAATCGGGATTCTGTTGCTGCTTATTTTAAGTTCCTGTGGAATTGGAGAAAGGTATGAACTAAAAGGGAGCAGTGATAACTGGGAAGTTTTTTATGCAGTAGAAGTATCTAGTCAAAACGATGCGACAGGCACAGGCACATTAGAATATACAGGTGCAGAACCGATTCCTGAGAAATTTGATTACATGATACACTACAAACAAAGCGGGTCAGGTACAACCAACAATGAATTGACCGACAGAAAAGTGAACTTTGGAAATTTCCAATGTGAGTCCTGTTATTTTGATGAAGACGATGAAATAGAAGTTGAAATTAACTGGGATGGAAAAAAGGAAAATATTCTTTTAATAACAAATAATGATTAAACGCCACTGCTTATAGCAACTTAGAAAAAGCCTCCTGAAATCGTCAGTTATAAAAATTGACGATTTCAGAAGGTGATTTTTTTGCGGAACGTTATTTTTAGTTGGATTTATTGAAGGTCATTCCTCTTTCATTCCTCTCAAAAAGTCAAACATTTCCTCCACATCATTCGACTTGAACAGCATGCCTTCCCCGTCAAAAACGAGAACTGCCGGGAACTGTTCAATCTCCAGTTCTTCTTTGAAATCCACCACAAAATCTTTATCGTATTCATGCCAGGAAGCACCAACCTGTTTCCCGGTATCTTTGAGTATATTGTTGGCCTCTTCGAATAGAGGTTCGGCATCCTTCATCTCTTTAGGCAATCTTTCCCCGTACTCATACATGATGACAATATTAATGTCACCGTTACGCCCTAAAAGCCGGTCATATTTTTCCTCATATGTCATGTCCAATAGGATAATCTCTTCCGCATAACCTTCAAAACTGTCGCCTCGTGGCGGGTTGATCTGTACTTTTTGCCCAAACTTGATGTCATCAAGGGAAGCTTCGGTGCCATCTTCGTTTCTTACGATAGTCTCATCGTCATAATGAGCTTCGTAGCCGATTCCTTCACCAGTTGTAACAGGCCCGTCATGCCGCTTTTCCCATTCTGAAATACCGACCCCGAGAATCTTGTTTTCCTTATCCGGCGGACCAGTTGTGCCGATCATTTTATCATCTTCGAACTTGGTTGCAGCAGACTGGTCAACTTCGTCATCATAGATTGTTTCTTCGACTGTGTCCTCGGTGCCGCATGCGGAAAGCGTTAATGCAATAAACAACAGACTTCCAAAATAGAGTGATTTGAATTTCATCTTTTTACTCCTCTCAATTAGACACAGCTTAACTGCTTAAACCTCAAGTTAACTCTCAGGTGTTTCTTCTTTTATTTCTTCCAAAAACTCATAAACCTCATCCACGTTAGTGGATTTGAACAGTAGCTCTTCCTGGCCGTAAAAGAGGATTACCGGAAACTGTTCAATGTCCAACTCTTCTTTATAATCGACCACGTAGTCGGGGTTATACTCAATCCACCCAGTGCCGACACGCTGGCCGGTTTCTGCCAGAATTGCGCCGGCATTCTCAAACAGCGGATCTCTCATTTCATCGGGAAGGGAAGTGCCGGATTCATGCATCACCACAATATTATAACCACCTCTATGGGCCAGGAACTTTTCGTATTTCTGTTCGTAAGTCATGTCCAAAATCACAATTTCATCGGCATGGCCCTTGAAATCGTTGCCTTTTGCGGGTGGGGTGACCAATAGGTTGTGGCCGTCTTTAATGACATCAATAGAGGCTTCTGTGCCATCTTCATAGGTGATGGCAGTTTCTTCTGAAAAACTGGCGTAATAGGCATAGCCTTCTTCTGTTTCAGAGTTTGAATCCCGTTTCTTCCATTCCGATATTTCCATTTCAATGACGTGATCTTTTTTACTGACTACCCATCCGATCATCTCTTCATGTTTATATTGGAAACCTTCTTCGCCAAACGCATTGGCATCTGAGCCGCCTTTGCCACATCCCGATACAACCATTATTCCAATCACCAGAACTAAGATGGAGCCAATTACTTTCTGCACATATTTGCCCCCTTCGCACAATAGATGATTCACCTATTTACCCAGTAGACTGATAAAAGCCGAAAACGTTTCATCCTAGATCAAACGCCCTTCAAATCTATTCCTGATTCGAAGGGCGCTGCCGGTTAATAGTATTGCTGTCATTCTTGGAACAATAATTTTTTATTCGTCCGTTTCATCGTAGAAATTACATTCAAACACTTTCACTTCAAAGCCGGATTTCACGACTTTCGGGAAGCCGCCCTGGTCATAGCATTGATCCGAAGAGGTTTTCACCTGCTGGTAGCTGAAATACGATTGTGTTAAAAAGATGGCGCTTGAAATCAGCAGCACGCCTGCGAATAAAAGAAATAGTTTTTGCCATGCGTTCATTTTGTTTTTCATGATGGACACTCCTGTCAGACATTAGATGGTTTTATTAGCATAATTAAAGGCTAACATAATATGGCATTTGTTACAGCTGAATTCCAAAAAATTTAATGAAATCTGATAAATTCATAAAAAAGTGAATCTTTTCCAGTAGTTCATACGTCTAAAAGGTATAGGAAATAATGCAGAGGGGTTTTTGTATGCTTAAAAAAATTGTACTGGCAGGCGGCACCGGTTTTATCGGACAATATTTGGAGCGCACATATACAAATCAGGGCTATATCGTCCATATCATATCGAGGCAGCCGGGGCAGATCTCTTGGAACGACGAGGCAGCGATGGTCGATGCGCTTGAAAATGCGGGTATGGTTATTAATCTAGCGGGAAAATCAGTGAACTGCCGTTATAACGAAAAGAACAAACGTGAAATTTATGAATCACGGACGCGGACGACTGAAGCGCTGGGCAAGGCGATTGAGAAATGCCAAAATCCACCGCTGCTTTGGATCAATTCCAGCACGGCGACGATTTACCGCCACGCGGAAGACCGGCCGATGACGGAATCGACCGGAGAACTCGGAACCGGATTTTCGGTGGATGTCGGCAAGGCATGGGAAGATATATTCTTCCGTTTCAACTTGCCGAAAACCCGACAAATCGCGCTGCGTCTCGCCATTGTGCTCGGAGCGGACGGCGGCGTGATGGATCCTTATATCAATATGGTCCGCTACGGCCTCGGCGGAAAACAAGGCGAAGGCAAGCAGATGTTCAGCTGGATTCATATCGAAGACGTCTACCACATCATCGAATTCCTGAAACAGCGAAAAGACCTGACAGGCATCTTCAATGCTTCGTCGCCGAACCCAGTAACCAATAAAGAGTTGATGGAGCAGATGCGTAAAGCGATGGGGCGTCGCAAAGGTTTGCCGGCGCCAGAGTGGATGCTCGAAATGGGCGCCGTTTTCATCGGCACAGAAACGGAACTGATCCTGAAAAGCCGGTGGGTGCTGCCGGAGCGTCTCGAAAAAGCAGGCTTTCATTTCGAATATGACAGCCTGGACCGCGCCCTGTGGCAAATCCTCCAGGAACAAAAGCAAGAACAAGAACAGTATTAAGCGCTGTTCCGCTTTATCGCGGAGCAGCTTTTTAATTTGAATAGAAGAGAATTCACAAAGGAAAGAGGAAATCCGTTAAGTTTGGGGAACATAGTTTAGTAGAGAGTAAAGAACAAACGTTTAAAGATAAAAATTCATTTCTTACAGAAGACCGAGTATAATCTTCTAAAAGAAGAGTTTAGGGGGAAGACGATGAAATACTTTACAAAAGAATGGTATGACGAGATGCAAGTGTCCAGTTTTCTGACCTTCCCTGAAACCGAAGAGCAATGGGAAGAAGATCTGGCGGGCTACCGCGGGCAGGACATCGATCCCGCGGAACTGCAGCGTCGTGACCTGGAAGATAAGAAAGAGGATCTTCTGAAGTTTTTGCCTGAAGCCTTTCATCCTTATATTTACGACGGCACGATCAATTCCAAATACCCGACGCCTGAGTTTCGCGAAATGGCGGACAAGTGGGAAGCGGATTACGAAGCCCGTTTTGACGCGCTGCTCGATGATTACAGCCGCCACTACGAATCCATCAAGGAATCTTTGCCGCCTGGCGCGATTCAGCTGACTGAGAAAAGTCTGCATGATTGTGTCGTGAAAAACGTTCACCAGCCATCCGATGATGAAGTCGTTCTCCTCATCGATTGCAGCGGTGGCTTCCATTATTTCAAAGATGTTGAAGTGAAGTTCACGGGAGCGAGCCAAGTCGTAATTCCTGAAGACATCATAGGTGCCAGGTGGCTGTATAACGAACTTTACTTGAACGGCGACCGTGTTGAATTGCATGTGCTGTTCGATACGCCGATGACAGAAGTAACGATTATTTGCAGAGATATTCAAATTGAGGAATTGGAATAAAACCAGTTTTTCTTTTTAGGTTAATTTGTTAATAAATTCCTAATAATAAGACATTAGAACCTATAAAGTATACAAAATACATGAAAATCATCTTTTTTGAATTATAATTGCAAAAATCGCATCTTTTATTTCAACTGGGAGTTTAGCCTTAGATGAGGCGGGTAGTTTGAGATAGAGGGGTGACGAGATGCGAGCAGATGAAAGATTGATCAAGGCTTTATTGCAGCAGGATAAAAAGGCGTTCGAAGAGTTGTATGACCGTTATCATTTATTGCTGTGGAAAATTGTCGCCGAAGCCGAATCCGATCATCGCATTTGCGAACAGCTTGTCACACAGGTATTTAAACAAGTATGGCACAAGCCGCACGAATTCATGGGCGAAAAAAGGCTGGCATTGCTGCTGATCGAATGCTGCCGCGCCAAGATGAAGGAGCGGCCCAGGCCGCGGGCAATTTGCCTAAATCCAATAGAACCACAAGTATGCTGCGGATAACGATTCCGCAGCTTTTTGTTTTTTATTTACCTGACAATAAACCAATACACACAGACAATCCCCAGATCGCCGAGGCCGTGGCCGATGATGGTGGCGGTGATAGAACCGGTGCGTTCACGGATATAGCCCCAGAACAATCCGGCTATCAGCACGGGGATGACGGCGACGAGCGTGTAGGCGACTTCGAAAAGCTGCATGACCGTCAGCACATGATAGAGCGTATAAAAGGAGGCTGTCACAATAATAGCAGTGGCCGCGCTGCCTTTTTTACGGATTTTCTCGAACATATAGCCGCGCCAATATACTTCTTCCAGCACCGGATTGAGCAGAAGCAGCACAAGTACGAGCCAGAGTTCACCCGGTCCGATAAAGCCCCAATAGACGAGTAGTTCCCGCAGCGATTCCACATCCAGTAGATATTCATGCAGCCAAATCATCCCGCCGAATATGAAAATGAAGAAGACCATCCCGCTGACAATTCCCAACAGGAAGCCGTGCTTCGATAATTGTATGCGCTCTTTCGGAAAAGCTTTGCCGAAAAGAGGGACGCCCAGCAGCCAGCCATAGAACAGCAAAAACGTCGCGGCAACATTTTCAATCAGATACAAGCCGATATACATCATGATCGTCGGGCCAGTCAGCAATAAAATCATTTTCATCGCAATCTCTCCGAATCATCTGTCTTGAATTTTGCCGCTATCGGCTGTAAAAAGGCATCGACTGCAGCGTTGAATTTCCTGAATGAGCGAGGCGGCACTTGATGGTCACCGCCTTCAATAAAGACAACCTGCGTCTGCGGCGCCGCTTTCTGAAACGGAATCCGGTAATGATGCATCGGCTTTTCCAGCGTTCCGTAAACCAGCAGAATCGGCATCTTCAGCCGGTGCAGCGAATGGGTCGACACATAATCCAATCCGGTCCGGCAGAATTCATACGAGCGCTGCGGATCCGATTTCCGCGCAAGGTGATAAATCTTTTTATCATCACCAGGATAGTATTTATTGAGTTTCGCCTGCAATTTTGCAGCAACCGGCACCATCCGGAATTTCGCCAAATACATCACCGTCTTGATGAAGAATTTCGGCGAAAAATTATTCAGCTCCGAATAGCCGCCGGACAGGATGATGGCTATCGTCCTTTCGGGATAGTTGAGCGCAAACTCCTGCGCCACTAAGCCGCCGTGCGAGTAGCCGCAGACGACCACTTTGTCTATGCCGATCCGGTCGAGGAGTTTTTTGAGGTGTTCCGCCAGCAACTCAATCGTCAGCGGCACATCGCCTTTCGAGCTGTTGCCATGGCCGGCCATATCGAAAAAGATGGTCTGATATTTTTCGGCAAGCGGTTCCTGATGCATAAACACATTATGCGCCATTACGAACGGATGGATGAAAACAATCGGCAGTCCTTCGCCTTTTGTCTGGTAATAAAGCGTCAGCGAGTCATCAATTTTGGCATAGGACATAAAACGGGATCCACTCCTAAATGAAGATACATATCTAAGTGGAATACCCTTCATGTGGGAGGGGCAAAACTTGTGAGGAGAGGGATGTGTGAGGATATCGAGTCTATACGACAGCAAACCGACGCTATACGACACTAAAAGCAATCTATACGACACTAAAAATCCGCCATACGACAGCGCCGCTCAATTCATCCCACGTCTCTCAACCCAAGATATGATAATGGATACAGATGTATAAATTAATGTATGGAAAAATTAGAACTATTGTTTAATTTAACCTATTCGAACTATACAATAATAAACCATTTGTTCGATATATTAATGTATAAATTATGTATATTATTAAAATTAGTTAATATTTATACAGTTTTTATTCGGATAGGGGAGAGTGGAAAATGAAGAAGTCAGTCAGTGTTTTATTGGCAGCGAGCCTTTTGGCGTCTGCGCCGTGGTCATCGGTTGTGGCGGAATCGCCGAAAGTTACATACGTAAATGCGCTTGAAGAGCAGGACGGCAGCAAATTCAACAGCGAGAATTACGATTTCATGAAGTTTTCGGCCATCGGACCGAAGCTTGAGGAAATTGCGAAATCGTCGAACCGTGTGAAAGTGGAAGTGACAGGCACTTCGTCTGACGGTCATCCGTTATACGTCGTGACGATTGCGGATCCGCAGTCACAAGGTAAGTTCGGCAAGATCCAGGCTTTGCGCAAGCAGATGTTCAAAAATCCGGCGAAAGCACAGGATTGGGTAGCGGAGAATCCGGATTTCAAAGTGCCAATCATGATCAACGGATCGATTCACGGTACGGAATTTGTCGGCAGTGACGCGACCATGCAGCTGATCGAGCGTTTTGCGACTCAAAATGATGACACGACAAAAGAGATCTTGGCGAATAATGTCCTCATTTTCAATGTCGTGGCAAACCCGGATGGCCGTGTCGACGCAACGCGTTTTAACGGTGAGGGCATCGATTTGAACCGCGATTTCGTCACGCAGTCGCAGCCGGAAACGCAACAGACGGTTGATTTGATTACCGAATGGAATCCGATGGTGTTCCTGGATACCCACGGCTACGTAAAAAATTATGCGCCGAACAAGCAGGGCTTGATCGAGCCATGTACGCCGCCGCATAATCCGAACTACGAATACGACCTGTACAATAAATGGGCTTACGGCCAAGCCGAAGCAATGGAAGCGGAAATCATGGACAATAAAGCCGAATACGAAGGCGCGCTTTATCAGGACATGACGGGTACTTACGTGCCGCAGCGCGATGACGCAGCTGGCTGGGATGATTATCCACCGATTTTCACTCCAATGTACGCGATGTATCACGGAGCTTATGGCCACACACTTGAAGCGCCGACCAACGATGAAGACGGCGTGAAATGGATGTACGATGCGGTCATGGGCGCATTGAAATACGCGACAGACAATAAACAGGAAATGATCTCTGACCAGATGGAAGTGTTCGAACGCGGCATCAATTTCGACCACCCGACGCACGCAGAAGGTTTCTTCCCGAAAGCTTATGTCCTGCCGGTTGATGAACAAGATCCGACTGTCACTGAAAAAGCGGTCAATCATTTGATCAAAAACGACATCGACGTCGTGCGCGCTTCCAAAGCGTTCACTGTTGAAGGCGTAACATACGAAAAAGGTTCTTATATCGTCCATATGGATCAGGCGAAAGCCGGTCTTGCCAACACATTCCTGTGGGACGGCGAGGATATCACGAACGACACGCCTTCCATGTACGATATTTCTGCATGGAGCCTGCCTGAACTTTGGGGCTTCGAGGCAAATCCTGTGACAACGGCTGTTGATGTGGCGGCAGCGAAAGTTAAAGAAGTGAAGAACCAGGGCGCCGTTTCCGGTAAAGGGCCGTTCATCATTCCGAATTCTTCCGTCCAAGCGGTCGAGCTCGTCAACAACTTGCTCGCTTCAGGCGTTGAAGTGAAGCGCAGTGCGGAAGGTGATTTCTACACAGAAGCTCCTGCCAATAAAATCGCGGCAGCCGTAAAAGAATCCGGCCTGCAAATCGAGTCGTCAAAAGTTCCGGCTGACGCTGAAGCGATTTCTTCCGTCAAAGTGGCCTTGCTTGAAGACGGCGGGATGAATAAACAACAGACGCACGCGGGTATGAACCTGGCACTCGAGCGTCTCGGATTTGAAGTCACGGAATTGTCGCCAGTTGAAGTGGCGGAAGCGGGTCTTAGCGGATTTGATGCCTTCATTTACAACGGCACTGAAAGCTTGATCGCAACTCGCCATAATGCAGCGAACCAGGAATTCGGATTCGAGAATCCTGCACAATTTGATGCTTTCAAAGCGAACGTCGAAAGCTTCATCGCGGACGGCGGCAAATACATCGCGGCAGGCGCTGGTGCATCCCGCGCGACTAAATCGCTCGGTTTGACCGACGCGACAGTCAACGTCGGCGGCTATAACAGCAACGGCATCGTGTCTGTCGATTACGATGGCAGCGGCCTGACAGCGGGCTACAGCCAGGACGATATCGGTTTCGTCTACCGTCCAGTTTGGTATGGCGGAGTCGAAGAAGACGAAGTACAAGCCTCTTACGATGAAGGCGACTTCTTCATCGCCGGCCACTGGAAAGGCAACGAAGCCGCGACCAGCCAGCCGGTATTAATCCAGGAAAACGACAAGGACGTAACGCTGATCGGTCTCGAGCCAACATTCCGCGACCACACCGATTACCTGTTCCGTTTGGTGTCTAACGCATTGTTCACGAAATAAAGATGAGAGAGGAGCCTGGGTGGCTCCTCTCTTTTTTGTGTGGTGGAGTGTTAGCATAATGGGCTTATCCGGCAGCAAATCGAGGCTATACGACACCAAAAGCAATCTATACGACACTAAAAATCCGCCATACGACATCTAACAGTCTCTCAAAGAACAAAACCCCTTATTGGCCAAAAACGGGCGGGGGCCGAAGCCCCGCCCCAGCAGTCCGCGCGGCGGACTGCGACCAATCGGATCTCCAGGCGAGTGAGGGGATGTGGATTGGGATACGTGAGGATATTGCGTCTATACGACACTAAATCCCCGTTATACGACACCAAAAGCAATCTATACGACACTAAAAATCCGCCATACGATATCTAACCCCATAAAAAAGAAGCCACGGATTCATCCGTAGCTTATGCTATATAAAGCGCATTTAAATTTTCAACTTCAACAAACGCTGCTCTTGCTCTTCTTTTGGCACAATCATAAATTTAGAAATGAGAAACGCCGCTAAAAATAGGAAGCAGGCAAACCCCGTGTTATTGCTGTTGACGAGCGCGTGCTGCACAGTATCCGGACGAATATGAGACAGCGTGCCCACCGCCACATTCAGAAAATATGAACTGAAGAATCCGGCGAAGGCGATGACCATCAAATAATGGCCGACAAGCTTTCTTTTAGCGAAACGCGTTTCCCATCTGGTTGTGCGCTTGATTTCCCATGTATCCCGAATCTGCCAAACCAGCGCATAACCGAATCCCAATATCGTCAGCGCCACAAAAATATAGCCTGTAAAGTTCTCCATATTCCAGCCTCCCCATTTCATTTATTCACAGTGAATCAGAACACTTCATGCGTATTCTTCGCTAATGCGCCGAGTTCATAAAGAATCGCCGCATCGCTGTTCTCGCACCACATCTCACTGACTTTTCCATCTGTAAATGTAAACAGGATCATACCCGTTTCCTTGACGCGCTGATCCTCAGCCGGAATATTGAACCAGCCGCCTTTGTACGTCATCCAGCCTGTATAGCGCACGACCAGCTTATTGTCCTGCTCGATTACATCGTCCAAAGTCCACTCGTCGTCATGGAAAACCTGCCGGTACCACTTCATAAAACCTTTCATCTGCTCACGGGAATTTTCGCCGTTCCTTGAATGGTAGATGAAATCTTCCGTCGTCAATTCGTCCAGCACGCTCAAATCGCCTTTTGTAAAATACTCCGCAAACCATCGCTCCGCAACCATTCTTTTCTCACTGCTCACCGTCGTTTACCTCCATACCGTCATTAATGATATAACATACGTAATTACTTCCAGATAAGTTTCATAAAGGGACAGCAAAACTCATACTTATTCATTCAATAAAAACGCAATCAGCTCATCAACATCCTCATATTTCATCCGATCTTCATATCCGATCTCTAACTTTTCTAGTGATGGAACTTTTCCATCAATATAAACAAACTCGATTTTGATTTCAGGTTCCAGATGCATCTCGATAAATGTGAAAATTGACGTCAAATCTTCTTTTAAATGAGGATTGCCCGCGTTGAGCTTATCTTCTTGATAAGTAACCGATAGCACTGCAGAAGTACATTCTGCAGCCTCGTTAACTTCAGTGCAGTATAACCAGGAGTCAAAAGGATCATCGTATGTGTGATCATAATGGTTTCCGAAATTGAAACGATCATTATTAAGATTTTTCACTTCTGTGGCATACTGGCTTTCAATTTCATGATTTATAATTTCTTTATGCGTTTCCTTCATCAATATTAAGAATTCTTCTTTATTGTAGAGTTTGGCTAATGGATCCCAGTATAAAGATATACCTTCATCAAGCTTGCTCCCAGCCACGGCATAACTGCCTATTTCAGCTTCACTCATTCTGATCAGTCTATATAACTCATAGTAACGATCCAAATTTTCTTCCGCAAAGTTTTCAAAACTAACGTCTGTTTTGCTTTCAAGAAATAAGTAAACGGAGTCATGATTGTAACTAATGCGAATATTGGTATTCGCAACTCCAGTGAAACCCAACTCTCCGATAGCAGGCAGAACAGGTTTTAGCTTTTGAAATTCTTTGTCTGCTTCTAAAGCAAAATGATAGTCATCTTCAATTACCGTAAAATTAGAAGGGTCAGTTACCACTCGGAAACTGATGTCTTTATTATTTGTCGGTGATACGATCACTTCATCCGGTGCGCCAACTACAGCCCAGTCATCTTCGACAACATCCACTTCAAAGCCATATTTTTCTTCCGCATAATCTTTCGCCAATTGCTCGGTCTCAGTCAACTCAGGTTCCGGTTCGATTTCTTCCGATGCTTCCTCAGCTTTGGTTTCATTTACTGTGGTTTCAGTCTCAGTTTTATTCGATAACGGAGTTTCCTTCGAATAGAAAAAACTAAAGGCAAGTGCGATTGTTGCGATAAAAAATCCGGCTATACATAAGAGGACTATCATTTTTTTGTTCACAGTTTTTATCCCTCGATTCTACAATTTAACATTGGCGGTACAGAGAGCGATTACTATTCATTCAATAAAAACGCAATCAGCTCATCCACATCCTCATATTTCATCCGCTCTTCATATCCAATTTCCAGGCTGTCACCCGACAGATCGTCTGCTTCCAGAGAAATGGTTTCCACCCGGATTTCTGGTTCCAGATGCGTTGCGATAAAGCCAAAGATTGTTTCCAGGTCTTCCGCAAAATAAAGGTTGCCCGAAGTGAAGCCATCTTCCTGGTACGTAATTGTTATATGAGCAGATGTGCATTCGGCAGTTTCGCTTACTTCTATACAGTGTAACCAAGGGTCTTCGTCATTTCCGTGCTCTTTGGCAAATTGATTGCCAAAATAGAAACGCTCGTTTTCAATAGCCGCTGCTTCATCTTGCAGCTGGCGCACCAATTCATGGGAAACTATTAGGGGATGGTATGTCTTTAAAATGGTCAAAAACTCTTCTTTATTTTTAGCTGCAGCGAGTGATTCCATGAAAAGATCCAGGGAATAGGAGGAGGATTCATCGGCGATAACAATATTATCAATGTCGGCCTGACTCTCCACGATCAACTGGTAGAGGGCGTAGTAACGGTCCAGTCCATCTGCCGCAAACATTTTAAAATTTATACCTTCATGATCCATCAAGATTAAAGAAATGGATTCGTAATTATAATTCAACCGAATATCGGGATGCTCTTCACCTGTGAAACCCATTTCCTCGATAACCGGAATAACGGTTTTTAATTTCTGAAATTCTTTATCTGCTTCCAGTGCGTATGAATAATCATCTTCGATTACTGAATGATCGGAAGAATCAACAATGACATTAAAGCGAATATTTTCATCTGTTTCAGGGGATACGATGAATTCAGGCGATGCGCCCATTCCATACGTCCGTGTCTCGATAATATCTATTTCAAAGCCATATTTTTCTTCTATATAATTTTTGACGACATAATCAGGTGGAGCATTGCCCATCAACGGAGAGAATTGAAAATAGAGATAGCCGATACTGACTGCAATCAAGGCAACGAACAGGCCAACCACACTTAGAATAATTTTCATCGTTTTGCTCACTATTATCCCCCTCCAGCTCTACTCTAATTAAACCACAATTCTGTATATTGTCATGGATTTTTTTGGTAATATTAACTGAAAGAAACGCGGCTTTTAAAAAGGCGTTTGAAAACGGAAATCAGGAGGGGGAGTAGCGATGCGGAAACGGTTTTTGATGGTCCTGGCTGGACTCGCTGCAGTATTTGCCGTCGGCTATCTTGCCATGTGGTTCATCGTGAGCTATGAACCGACACCCAATCAAGGCGAAGTCGAGGAAATGGTGCACGAACGGGATCTGGTGGAATTCGGGGAAGTCGAAGGGGCGTTTCTGCTGACTCCCCGAAACTATGGCTATTACGACAGTGAAAATATTTATGTGGTGGAGCAGTATTTGGATAAAGGCGGAGATTATGCCGACCAATATGCCGTCATTGAAAAAGGCGTGGCATTAACAGACGCTGATGAACTGGCTATCGCGGAGCTTGCCGCTAAAGAGACATTTCAGAATGATTATGTCGAAGATTTTCAAGTGCTTTCGAAACACCGTGTGACTGTCTATAAAAATGAAGAAAAGACCGAGGAGCATTGGTTTTACAAAGTTACCTATGAATATGATGGGAAATACTTTTTGACCTTTGTCCTTCCGGAACCCGCCATCGACAACAGGTTCAACTTTTTCGCGGAGGGTTACGAACAATTTCTGCATTTTTAATGGAATAAAAGAAAGCAGCTGTGACCATCCAGATCTTTTACTAGATGAATGGATTTATACGGGGATATTTCAGGCAAAAAAGTTTATACGTCACTATAACGCCGCTATACGACAACATAAGCAATCTATACGGCACTAAAAATCGGCTATACGACACCAAATCGAACCTATACGACATCGCCACCACCAAACCCCCACAAAAAAGCAGCTGCGGCGATCGCAGCTGCTTTCTTTTGGAGTTTACTCCAGTTTAAATTCACTCTCACCAACAAGCTCCCTCTCCCCAAGCCCGCTCTTCACCCGCTTCAGCTGGGCGACAATGATGATGCTGATGATGACCAATAGCGCCCAGGAACTGATCTTGCCGATGTGGACGATGGTCCAGGCGGCTTGCTGGTCGGGGTATTGCCAGGCGCCGAAAAAGGTGGTGATGTTTTCGGCGATCCAGATGAAGAAGCCGATCAGCACGAACGCTATCAGGAGCGGCATCTTGAAGACGCGGTCGAGCAGGCGGAACGACACGAACGTCTTGAAGAACACGACAACCAGCAGCGCTTTCAGCACCCAGCGCACATCATACGAGAAATGATGCGTGAAAAAGTTCAGGTAGATCAGCGCGCTGATGCCGCCGGCGTAAACGGCTTTCGGCCAGTGGATCATCTGCAGATCGAGTCGCCGCCACGACTGGATGATGTAACTCGCGACGCTTGCGTACATAAATCCGCTGTAGAGCGGCACGCCGAACACTTTGCTGTAGGCCTCCTCGGGATAGGCCCAGGAACCCATATGCACTTTGAAGATTTCGAGTGCCAGCCCGATCAAGTGAAAGACGCAGATCGTCTTCAGTTCGTCTTTCGTCTCGAGGCCGGACGCCAGCATGAAAACCTGTCCGAGAAGGCAGGCGATCAGCAGGAAATCATAGCGGGGCAAATAGGGAATCTCGACAAATTTCGAAACGGCCAGCGTAGCGAAGATGATGAGCGGGAAGATGCAGGCAAGCGCTTGCTGCCACGTAAAATGGATCAGGTATTTCACGGTTCGGCACCTCCGGTTTTATTTGCGTGCTAAAGCTCTTAACTTAACAGGACGAAAGTATGAATGGCAGGTTTCGGGGCAGAAAAATAAAGGATTATCAGAATTTACAGAGAACTTATATTTATATAGAATATGGGTAATGTCGCTTGAGCACAATTGAATGGAGGGAAACGGATGGACAAAAAACTTCTCGGGATTTTTGCATTTATACTTTTGATCATTCTCCTTGCAGGCTGTCAGGAAGAACCGGAAGAAGAAGCGACGCCGGACGAAGCGAAAGCGGAAGAGACGTCGCAGGCGGAAACGCGGGCGCAGCAATACATCGAGCTGTGGAATAACCAGGAATTTTCGAAGATGTACGGTTCCTTCCTGAACCAGGGTTCGAAAGACGTCTACGGTTCCCAAAGTTTTGTGGCATGGCAGGAAGAGATTTATGAACAGCTCGGCGTCAGTGATGTCAATGTGACCTATACACCACCGGAAGAAGCGGTGGATTATACGACGGATATG
The DNA here is from genome assembly GCF_057369535.1 of Planococcus sp. RAB007_Raresut. Classification (NCBI taxonomy): domain Bacteria; kingdom Bacillati; phylum Bacillota; class Bacilli; order Caryophanales; family Caryophanaceae; genus Planococcus; species Planococcus sp. RAB007_Raresut. Next base: position 284,551 of record NZ_JBXYIF010000006.1, on the reverse strand, counting down.
CCGGCGGATTTCGATATCCACGTCGAAATGGAGACGATGGCGGGGCCAATCGAATTCGACCAGACGCTGACGCTCTTGTACGAGACCCATCAGGAAATGGAGGATTGGTTCGTTGAATGGAACCCGACATATATTTTGCCGCGTCTTGAAATGGGCGATGAAGTCGAGGTGCGTTTGACCGAACCGAAGCGCGGTGAGCTCGTCGACCGCAACGACAAACCGATTGCCGTCAACAGCGATGCCATGATGGTCGGCGTCGTGCCGCAGAATTTCAATACGCCGGAGCAGAAGGAAAAACTTGCCCGGGCACTCGAGATCGATGTATCGGAAATCGAAGCCGCCATGAATAAAAGCTGGGTGCAGCCGCATTATTTCGTGCCGATCAAACAAGTGCCGTCGAGCGATCAGCTAACGCTTGACCGCGTCTTCGCGGTGCCGGGCACGAAACAGGAACCTTCGGCTTTCCGTGAATATCCGTATGGCGAAGCGCTGGCGCATCTGTCCGGTTATATCGGGCCGATTACCGGCGAGCAATTAGAACAATTGGAAGATCAGGGCTACGGCCCGAATGATATGATCGGCCGCCAAGGCTTGGAGCGGGCGCTGGAAGAACGGTTGCGCGGCAAACCCGGCATGCAGGTCATCGCCCATAAAACGGCATCAGGCGCAGATCCTGTAACACTGTACGAAAATGATGCAGGCGAAGGCGAAGTCATCAAACTGACGATCGACGCCGAACTGCAGAAATCGATATTCGAATCCATGGCGGGTGAACCTGGCGCCAGTGCTGCGGTCGACCCGGAAACCGGTGAAACGCTGGCGCTCGTCAGCTCACCATCCTATAACCCGAACGAATTCGTGAAAGGCATCACCGGCTCGCGCTACCAGGAGTTGAATGACGCCAAGAACAAACCGCTGTTCAACCGTTTTGCCGCTTCCTATTCACCAGGCTCGGCAATCAAACCGGTGACCGCGGCAATCGGGCTTGAAACGGGAGCCATCGATCCGGAAGAAGGCATCGACATCGAAGGCAAACGCTGGCAGCTGAACGGTTCATGGGGCGGCTTCCATATTACGCGCCTTCACGATGACGTCAAAAATCCGGTCGATTTACACAAAGCATTGGTCTATTCGGACAATATTTATTTCGCGCAAAAAGGGCTGGATATCGGCCGCGAAGACATGATCGACGACTTCAAGGACTTCGGCTTCACGGAAGATATTCCGTTCGTGCTGAACCTGCAGCCGTCACAGATCACCAATAACGGCTCGCTCGGTTCCGACGGCCAGACAGCGGACACGGCTTACGGCCAGGGGCAGATGCTCGTCAACATCCTGCATCTCGCGGCAATGTACGAGCCGCTCCTGAACGGCGGCACGATGTACGAAGCATCGATCTTCCTGGAGGAAGATGAGCCGACCGTTTGGAAAGAGGACCTGGTAAGCGACGACCATGCGGAGCTGTTGCAGACAGCGATGCGAAGCGCTATCACTGACGGCTACGCGAAGTCGGCCAATATCGGCGAAGTCGCCGTTGCCGGCAAAACAGGCACTGCTGAACTCAAGATGCGCACAGGTGACGCAGGCAAGGAAAACGGCTATTTCGTCGGCTACGATTCCGAGAACCCGAACGCCATCATCGCGATGATGATTGAGGGGATCGAAGACGAGTCGAACGGCAGTGATTATGTGGCCGGCAAAGTGGCGGGCGTGTTGAAGGCGCATAAGGAATAAAGACGAGAGGGAAGAAGCGGCTGCGGCTGCTTCTTTTTTTGAGGGTTTTTGGTGAGTTGGGCATAAAACGGGTGAAGTTGGGCATATTCGGGTCAAAGTTGGGCATAAAAGGAGTAAAGTTGGGCATATTCCGCATGAAGTTGGGCATAAATTTTTTGGTGGCAGCACCTGCCGTTTGTTTTCAAGATGAGATAAAACTTAATAATAGAATGACTGTATAAATCCTCCTCTTTTACCATTTTATTCAGAATATTTATGTTAAGCTTGAATTAGACGAAATAAGAGATAAAGGGGCAATTTATTTATGTATGAACAAGGAGGAGACCCGGATTTTTGGTGGAAATGGCTATTGCTGATGGCAGTTGTAATTCTTTCGCTTATGGCATTCAACTTCATCACAAGAAAAATATTCAAAGTGGAGCGGCAGAAACTCTTCTCCTATAACCATATAAATGAAAAACATAAGAAAGTTGATTGGACGATCAGGCTTTCGACGATTGCTCTTCTGATAATAGGATTCGCTATAAACAGCACACGGAATCCAACCGAGTGGTTCTGGTTTTTCCAAACCTGGTTTATTCTGCTTCTTTTTATCTTCAGTTCGCAAACAGCGAAAGCAATAATGGAGCATAAGTATGCGGAAAACAGAAACAGATATAAAGTGACAATCAGTGAAAGTGTTTTTATTATGTTCATTTTCTTAACGTTATACCTGACTGATTTCTGGGGATTATTATAATCTGTGAATGATGTTAAGGGTTATTCACCAGTCAAAACCCAAATGGATGCTTTTCGCAGGCGAAAAGCGAAAGTGCGAAAGACCGAAAACTGCCCTGGCCCAAGTGGCCCAGGGCAGTTTATTGCGAGTTGGGAGTAAAAGCGGTGAAGTTGGGAGTAAACACAGCAAAGTTGGGAGTAAATCGCATGAAGTTGGGAGTATTCGGACCAAAGTTGGGAGTAAAGCAAAATAGAGGAATATCTAGCTCACACAAGGAATAGATTATTAACAACACATCAACTTCAATTGGAGGTCTCTCATGAAAATGCTGTTTCATTACAATTGGAAAGTCAGGGAAGAATGGTACGCATGGTGCGAAGGAGTCAGTGAAGAGGAATTGCTGAAGAAACGGACAGGGGGCGTCGGCAGCATCCTGGAAACGCTGTTCCACAACATTGACGTGGAATGGAGCTGGATCCGCGTGTTAAAAGGGGAAGATGATTTCAAGGAAGACTTCGAAAGCTACCGAAGCTTGGAAAAAGTGCGCGAACTGGATGCCCGGTTCAAGCCGGAAGTCGAGGAGTTTGTCGCCAATTGGGACAGCAGCATGGAAGACCGCGTGCTCGTTTCCACCGGCAAAGACGGCACCAAATACACCGATCCGTGGGGCGAAGTGATGCGCCATATCATCGCGCACGAAATCCATCACATCGGCCAATTATCGGTCTGGTCACGGGAACTGGACCGCGAACCGGTGTCAGCGGATTTGTTGGGCAGGGGATTAAGCGATAATCAATAAAGCAGGGGGGCAAAGAGTGATATCTTTGTCCTCTTTTCATATGCAAAAACTTGACGCCCATCAAGGGAATCACCGATAAACAGGCATAAGATGAAATTAAAGAACGGAACGTTTCCACGAATACATAAAAATAAGAAAGGAAGGATTCACATGTTCAGTTTATCTTTCATTCCAACATTAACCCAGGACGTTTCGTTCTTGTCACTTATGCAGGGAAATTTATGGCTGTTCATCCCGGCGATTGTCGTGCTGTGGCTGTCGTTGCTCATGCGTGTGAGAAAAGTGCTGGCGGCACAAGTGCTGCTGCTGATCGGAATATTCATTGCGTGGAATATCGCTTCCGAAGCTTTATTCATCGGTATGATGGTGCTGCAGACAGCACTCTCCATTTGGATGCTGATCCGGGTGGTCATCGAAATTGAATGGTCCTACTCGCGCCGGCTGGAGAAAACGCATTTCATCCCGCGCAATATCACAAAAGGAGGGAACGCCGGCATCCGTGATTATCGGTTCTAACGTTAAAACGTCTGAGCAGTTGTTAGCTGGAAAATTATTAAGGTGTAGAGAATTTGCCAATTTCTAAATTTATTTTCAGATTTTCTTAAACTATAAAAAGGATCCTGAGATATGGAGTAAAATAGCGAAGACTCCCAAGGGAGTAGAAATGGAGTTGGTTTTCCAACTCCATTTCGGCGAAGTGTTGAGATCCACTCGGGCGAAGGGGACCTAGCCCGAGTTAGCTCAGCGCAAGCCCCCAGGAAAGCGAAGCTGTTTTACGCAATATCGTTTTTTACGTTACTTTATTCAAAAACTAAAACGCCCGGACACAAAAGTGTCCAGGCGTTTTAAATCACTCCTCCAACAGCTCCATCACCGCAAAATAATTCTCTTCATCATCCGCAAAATTGAAGCTGCGGCCGATGCCCATATTCACCAGCTCGCCGGTCACCACGCCACGTTCCTTGAAATCCGCGTACAGCTTGTCGACATTGTCCGTATAGAACATCAGCGAAGGCGTGCCCAGATTCAGCTCCGGTGACATCTTCGAAATGACTTCCTTGTCATGCAGAACAATCGTCGTCGCTGAATCCTCCGCCGGCGCAATCTCGATCCACCGGATGCCCATCTCCTCCGAACCCTCATCCGCAATCACCGTGAATCCAGCCTTCTCCGTCCAGAATTTCACCGCCTTGTCCTGATCCGCCACATACACCATCACTTGCCCAAGCTTTTTGATCAACCCAACCACTCCTTCGACAAATATCTTCTACGAAATAAAATTCGGGATGCCAATGCCAAAAACCTTCTATGAAAATAAAAAACGTCCGGACAATAACTCATGCCAGGACATCAACAAATTTTGCTCATTAATTCTCTCTCACCAGAGCCTGCTCTGCCTTATACTTATCTTCTTTCTTCACAAAAAAGTCGTATTCCGTAGTATCCACAATCGCGTTCCGCACAAACTGGTCGGCCATATGCGTGGATGAATCGTATGTTTTAGCAGTTATTTTCAATTTCGCATCAAAGTCGATCCCTGCGCCGTTCAAACGGCTCGACGCCCGGTAATAGCTGTCTTGCCCAAAAGCCGTATAAACCAAATGCTTCTTCTTGAAAAATAAAAACCTGATCAAATCCATCCGATCCATCCCCTCCCGGAATATCTACCGTCTGCGCAGCTCCTCAGCAATCTGCTTCAGATATGCATTGCGTTCCTTCGTCAAATTCAGCCACATGACAATTACAAATATCGCAATTACGATTGGCAATAAAGAAAGTAAAAGTCCTATAACCGGAAATATCGTAAACATCGCGTCACCCATCATCAATCATCCCTCCTTGTACTTACTATACGGCTATACTTGGAAAATGTTTCAATAAAAAGAAACTCCATCAGTTTAATAAAATGATGTGAGGTTACATAAAGTTGAACAAGATTTTATGGTTAATTTCATGTGCAAATCCAGGAATACAATATTGTTTATTTATTACGATAATCGGAGTAGTGTTTATAAGAACAATAGAAAAGCAGTAGTTTAATAAAATATTAAAAAGAAGATTCTCTCTGTTTTGGCTTTCAAAATAAAACGAGGAGATGAATTCTTTGAAAAAAATTTCGTATAGTCTGGTTATTTTATTGATGTTGAGCCTGGTATTTTTACTTTATTTGAATTTAAAATTTGGAAATGGCGAGCGCTCTACTCTCAATTCCAATGAAATTTTGAATGTGGCACACCGGGGTGCTTCCGGTCATGCTCCTGAGCATACATTAGCCGCATATGAATTGGGAGAGCAGATGAAGGGCGATTTTATAGAAGTCGATTTGCAAATGACTGAAGATGGAGTTCTGATTGCCATGCATGATGATACGGTCGATAGAACAACTGATGGTTCCGGATTTGTTAAAGACATGACATTGGCAGAAATTAAGCAGCTTGATGCTGGATCCTGGTTCAATGAAGCTTATCCGGATAAAGCGAAACCGGAATACGCAGGGCTTACAGTACCGACCTTGGAAGAAATTATTGGGGAGTTTGGCAGAGGGTCGAGATACTATATCGAAACCAAGGCTTCGAATGTATATCCGGGAATGGAAGAAGAGTTAATGCGGGTTCTTGATAAACATAAACTGATTGGAGAAAATGCTCGATCCAGTAAAGTTCTGATTCAATCTTTCAGCGCTGACAGTCTATTGAAAATGCATGAATTGGATCCGGAAGTTCCTTTGATCCAATTGATTTCCTATTCAGGACCGGCAACGATTACTGATCAGGAGATATCAGCGATTAAAGAATATGCACTTGGCATTGGGACCAGTTATACGAGTATTGATAAAGAGTACGTCGAAAAAATTCGGGAAAATGAATTGTTGATTCATCCTTTCCTCGTGAATTCAAAAGCTGACATGGAACGGTTGTTGGATTGGGGGGTCACTGGCATGTTTACAAACTTCCCGGACCGTTTGGATGAAGTGCTGAAAAACAGAGGGGATTAAAGAGATTTAATAGTAAAAAACCCGAGTGGCATTGCCGCTCGGGTTTTCAGCATGTTGAGAGAGAAAGCTAGGAAACCGACATTCCACAAAACAGCTCCGCTTTCCTGGTGGCTTGCGCTGAGCTAACTCGGTCTCGTTTCACTTCGCCCGAGTGGATCTTGCACTTCGTCGGCATTCGCCTGCTCACCTGGGAGTCTTCGCTGTTTTGTTCCATGTCTTAGAACCGCTTTCTATAAAGAAATAATCTAGCTATTTTTGTTTTCCAAGAGAAATAACCATGTGTTTTTTTAGATATAAAATGTAGCAGTAAGAAGCACCCTGCGGAACACGTCCGTCTGTCTCTTCATCGCTGCGCTAGCTTACGGACTGCTCCTCCGGCGTCCCCAGCCTGTCCGTCAACGTTCTGTAAATATCATCAAAATGCTTTTCTTCATAAAACATCTCCGTATAAGATGCGGAGCGGATAATCGCTTCCTTATCGACCTTCACGACTTCGATCTGCACTGAATTGCTCTTGCCGGTCTCATTAATCTCACGCCGTTTCTCCTTCGCAAACGCATCAACGTCACGCGGTTCGTACTGCCGGAAGGTCTCCACCACTTCATTGAAAACTGAAATCGTATCTTCTTCACTCTTGAACAGCCAATAATAATCCTTCTTCGCACTCGAAAGGTGCAGATTCAATTGATAATGCATATATACTCCTCCTTCGGGAATAAAAAACGTATTTTCAGTATGTTGTTCTATACCCGATTCTAAAGCGGGAAACCTTTTATATGAAGAGAGTGGGTTGAGCACATTCGTAAGATAGAGAGGCGAAAACATAAGATAGAAAGCTGAAACCGTAAGATAAGAAATCAAAAACGTAAGATAAAATACGAAAACCGTAAGAAAGAAAAGAAAATCAGAAGACTTCGTTCGAGAAGTGAAAACACCTATTGGCCGAAACACGGGCGGGGCCACCAGCCCCGCCCACAGCAGTCCGCCACGGCGGACTGCGACCAATCAGCTCTTTGCCCTGGAGCGAGGGGATGAAAATTGGGAGTCGTTAAGTAAAATGCGCTATCCGTGAGGAAAAACAATTTATACGACACTAAAACAGATCTATACGACACAATAATCAAGCTATACGACAACAACCATATTCTATACGTCATCACAAATCACAAATCCATCTTGAACCCTCCCTTGATTTGGGTTAAATTGGTAGAAAGGTGCTCACTCACCGACACAAGACCATACATAATTCATTGCACCAATAACAATATTGGGAAGGAACGAAAAAACACATGAAAAAGATGACGAGAGCCTTTTATTTCAGCGCAGCAATCGCCCTGTTGGCAGGCTGCGGCAACGATCCGGAGCCGGAAGTGACAGATTCCACTCCGAACGCTGCAACTGAAACGCCAGCAGAGGAAGCAGATGAAAACGCGGCAGCTGACCAAGATGAAAAAGAAGAAACAGACGACTCCGAGCCCGAAGAATCCGAGACGGCAGACGAAGAAAACACGGATGCTGAAACAGCGGAATCAGCACTGGACGCCTACTCCAGCGAACAGATCGAATACGCCAGAGTGTGGCTGCAGCTTGGGCCGAACCAGGAACTCGACGGCTTGTACGTGAAGCAAATCCCGGCGGGCACGCCGCTCAACCCCGATGATGAGACGAGCGGCGTTTATCCGGAAGACGTCATCCAGCTGGCCGGTTCGCGTCTGGTCGATGGATCCGTGACATACAGCGGCAACGGGGACGGCACGATTAATGTCTATAATGTGCCGCTGCGCTGGGACGGACAGTATCCGGCGGGGGAGGATTTCTATGAAGAAATCATCAACGACACCGAACTCGTGGCGATTGATACGGGAAATGATGAAGACGTCATACGGTTGATTGAACTGCAGGAATCCCAGCAGTAAACAAAAGCAACTCCAATCAGTAACAAAATATTTAACGCGAAATATTCTGCCAAATTAACACTGGACTCTCACCGGGAAATGAGGGATAGTTTATAGTTAAATGATGCATCCAGTAGAAATGATCATTTTTAAACCTTACTGAATTGGAGATGTGAAAATGACGAATCTTGTGAAGGAAGTTTCCGAAAAGATTACAGAAGCACATGAAGCGGGGGAGGCCACAGAATTTATCCGCCATCAGTATACGGTGGATGAACAGACGGCTTATGCTGTACAGGATGCAGTGGTCGATGCATTAAGCGCGGCCGGGCAAGGCGAGCTTGCCGGGTATAAGATCAGCATGACCAGTGCGGCGACGCAGGCGATCGCGAATACGCATGAGCCGGCATATGGAACGTTGCTGAAGTCGCACGTGCTAAAAAGTGGGGAGACGGTTTCACTTCCAAGCCTGTTTTCGCCGCTGATTGAAACCGAGATCATGTTCATCTTAACGAAAGATCTTTCTGCAGGAGCAGACGAGGAAGAGGTTTTACGGAAAAGCAAGATTGCCGCCGGTATTGAAGTTCCGGATTCCCGGTATAAAGACTGGTTTCCCAATTTCTCTTTGGCTGACTTGATTTGTGATAACACAGCGGTCGGATTGGTCGTAATTTCAGAACCTGTGTACCCGCCATCCTTCGAGGAATTGGCGAATATCCAGATGGAACTGTTTCACAACGGCGTGAAAATCAGTGAAGGAACGGCTTCTGCCGTGCTGGACAATCCCGCTTCAGCTGTTGCCTGGCTGTCCCGGAAGCTGGCGGCCAACGGGAAAGCCTTAACAAAAGGCATGGTGATTTCATCGGGCACATTCATCTCGCCGCTCGCCGCCGAAGAAGGCACATATACGGTGAAATACTCCACTTTGGGCCAAGCGGAAATCACTTTTTCAGCATAATAAAATCGCTTGTACATACTACAGAACTTTGCAGGGCTCTGCATTTATGTGCGCAAAAAAACACCTCCGAATCGGTACAAGTTTCGACTGTACCGGTTTGGAGGTGTTTTATTTATTTGAGATTAAGGATTCGTCGACCAAAGGCCAGCTGATTTCAACAGCACGCGCGGGTGCAGCTTCAACTGGGCAACCATCATCTGCGCCATATCTTCCGGCTGCATGACTTTGTCCGGATTGCCGTCCGTCAAATTAGACTCGATCGCGAGGTCAGTCGCAACAGTGCTTGGCGTCAAGGCAGTCACACGGATATTGTGCTTTCTGACTTCCAGCATCAACGATTCCGTGAGTCCCATCAAACCGAATTTCGATGCGCTGTATGCGCTTGTTACCGGCGCGCCTTTTTGTCCTGCAGTCGAAGCGATATTGATAATCTCGCCAGACTCACGCTCGATCATTTGCGGCAGAACGGCACGCGTCACATAATAAACGCCCATCAGATTCGTATCGATGATCGCTTTCCATTCTTCCGGCGACAGTTCCATGAACTTGCCGAATTTGCCGATGCCGGCGTTGTTGATGAGAATATCGATCGATCCAAGTTCTTCTGTTATATGTTCAACTGCTGCGTTGACCGCTTCCATATCCGCGACGTCCGCCACAGCGAATACCGTTTTCACGCCGTATTGTTCAAGCTCCGCAGCCACTTTCTCCAAATTTGCCGCCGTGCGTCCGACAAGTCCGACGTTGATGCCTTCTGCTGCGAAAGCGATTGCCGTAGCCCGGCCGATCCCTTTACCGGCTCCTGTAATTAATGCGTTTTTCCCTTTTATATCTTGCATAGTGAACAGCTCCTCTAATTTCAATCAGTTTCGTCCTCTAGTGTAGCAAAGAAGGCAGGTGGAAATCCAAGTTGAGAACTTGAGAGGAATAAAAAAGACAGCAGGGTGGGGGTCTGCTGTTAGTGGAAGGTGATTTAATTGTTCATATATGGTGGAAGAAATTATTCAATCAAATTATCTCCCTCATCATAAAAGGTTAAATCAACCGGAAAAGCTCTTTCCACCTCACTTGGTATCTTCGCGGATTGCAAAAATCTTTGATCATCCGATATATCGAATGTAATATCATACTCCCCGCTGAGAGCCGTTGCTAAAACATGGTCAACCGTCAAATCAGGATTTTCGCCGTATAATATCAAGTATTCCCCTTTATTGGTTTCAATGACTTGATAAGAAGAGTTAAGGAAACCGGAGCCATATCCTGCATGGTCGATCTTAAACTTTCCATTCAATCCTTTCAACAAGCGTGCATAACCGAAATCACCATCATCCAATTGAAAAAAGATGATATGGGAAGTGGTATCCGCTATTTGTTTCACCTCTAATACTTCAGGATTAAGCTCTTCGCTGGGTGGCCGGTTCAGCCAGGTATCCAGATTGGCTTGAATGGCTGCTTCATTATCTTCAATATAATATTCATTCGTATAATAAATAGAAAACCCTATCACCGCTACAGCAATTATAGCAGCGAAGAGCAGTATTATTTTTTTCAGATGAATGCCTCCTTTAGTAATGAACTTAACTTATGAGCGATTCTATCCTGCTCATCTGAAACACTCCTATATATGAATTGTAAGCATAATAACCAAATAAAGGAAGTGAATTATTATCAGTATTCTTAATACACAGTTTGTTTACACATGAAAAATTCGGGAACACTACCAGACAAGTTGATTTTTAATTTAAGGGAGGAAACATAAATGGCTAAAGTATTAGCAGTCCTATCAAGCGGACACAAAGACGAAGAGAACAATTACGAAACCGGCTGGTGGGGTGAAGAATTGTTTGCACCGATGGAGATTTTAGAAGATGCGGGGCACGAATTGGAACTGGCTTCACCGCTCGGCGGCAAACCGACAATCGACCAGGCGAGCCTGACGGAAGAAACGGATCCACAAGGGAAGTACAAGAAAATGTATGAAGCGGGCTTGGCTGACAATACCAAAAAGCTGTCGGACATCAATCCTGAAGACTATGATGCAGTGTTCATCGTAGGTGGCCACGGTGCCATGTTTGACCTGGCGAAAAACGAGACCTTGCACAAGATTATCAATGGCATCTACGACAACGGCAACATCGTGTCGGCCGTCTGTCACGGACCAGCTCCGTTAATCTGGACAAAACGTCCGGACGGCAAAAGCATCATCGAGGGACTTGACGTAACGGGCTATCCTGAAAACGTTGAACCCGAAGGTCTTCCGGCTTTATTGCCATTCAGCCTTGAAGAAGAAATGGATAAAGTGGGGAACTACTCAGCAGACCAAAAAGTGGTCTGGGGCAATGAGCAATTGTTGACGGGACGCGACCCGTTTTCCGCTGAAGAGCTGGGCAACGAATTGGTGAAAGCACTGGATAAACGCAGCAAAAAGGAAGACTGAGCGATGGACCCAATCGTCGTTACAGCCATCCTGAAGCCCAAGGAACACATGGAAACGCAGCTATTGGCGGAACTGAACAAAGTTCAGGAAGCGTCGCGCGCTGAAGCCGGCTGCCTGCATTATGTGCTCCACCAATCGATTGAAGACGACACTTTTGTCCTCCACGAAACGTGGCAGGACATCGACGCCCTGCAGAGCCACATCGGCTCCGCCCATTACCAGGAATACCGCACGAATACGGCGGATCTGGTGGAAAAGCGGGAAGTCTTTAAGCTGAAGGCACTTTAAATCAATAAAACCAAATGCAGAACTCCGCGAACGATTGCGGAGTTCTGCATTTTTTGTTGTCAGACGGAAGGGAGGGGCGAGCGGATATGAGAGTGCAAAAGTGGAGTGGATTCTCTTATATGACATTAAAAATGGTCTATACGATAATAACCGGAGTCTATACGACAACATCATCCGGCTATATGACAACAAATCCCCGCTATACGAAAACAACCCCTTTTATTAGCCGAAAAACGGGCGGGGCTGCAGCCCCGCCCAAAGCAGTCCGCCCCGGCGGACTGCGACCATTCAGCTTTTCATCAGAGCGTGGAGCTAAAAATGGATTCGTTAGATACCAAGGCGAAACCGTAAGATAAGACCACTAAACCGTAAGATAGAAGATGAAAAACGTAAGATAAAAACCGAAAACCGTAAGATAAAATAAAAACAACACCGCCAGAAGACGGTGCTGAATCAATTTTTTAATTTGCTTCCATATAAAATACCCAATATCAAAAAGTAGACCTGAATATTATTACACCCATTATCATAAACAATTGTATAAAAATCCCGACAATACTGAAATTGAGGCCCGCAATTGCTATACCTCTGCCGCCTTCTCCTGTCCACGCCATCTCATTAATGGCTTTTTTGTATAACACGATACCGAAGATGCCGATAGCTATCCCGAAAAAAGGTAAAACGTATGAAAAAATATCAAAAAATAAACCGAAAAATGGCAGCGGGATTGAAAGCAGCCCTACTATTAAAGTGGCTACAGCTTTGCCATTAGTCACCGAACTATTATCTGGAGGTGTATTATCGACCATTTTTATTCTCCTTAATATTTTAATGGAACAGCTTTAAAAGCGGAATTACATAATCGCCATGTCAAAGAATGCTATAGACGAAAACAGAAACCACATCAATACCATAAACAGCTGTGTAAGAATCCCGACGATACTGCAGATCAAGCCGGAAATTGCCAGTCCTTTGCCACCTTCACCAGTCAACGCTATCTCGTTTCTCGCTTTTCGGTAGACCACCAAGCCGATGATCCCGAGAAACAGCCCCAGCAATGGGATCAGGATTGAAAGGATCCCCAATGTTAACGTAATGATCGAATTGCTGTTGGTCTCCAGCTTCCTGCTATTGTAATTTTCTTCAACCAATTTAATCTCTCCCCCTCGTTCAACATTCTATTTCTTTTCAAAACTTCTTCTATTCATTGTACCAATAATATCCATCTAATATAGGGGAATTTTGAATTTTCATTCAAATAAAAACGCCCTCTTCAACGGAAGGAGCTTCAATTTGAATTCTATAAAAACTGCTGTGAACAGCTGCATCGGTGATTTCATTTCAACTCGAAAGCTTGTACAATGTGAGGAATAGCAAATTATACTGCTATATTTGCAATGCCCATTAAATGCATGCCACTAGTGAAGAATGCAATCTTATGAATCGAATGGAAATATGAAAAAGGATTTTCGGATGGAGGAATAAAATATGCAACATAAATATGCAAGAAGAGCCAATGCACTGGAGCCATCTGAAATGCGCTTGATCTTATCTTCTTCAGAACGGCCTGAATTGATTTCGTTTGCGGGCGGACTTCCGGCCTCGGAGCTGTTTCCCATTGAAGAATTGAAGGCAGCAAGCCATGCGGTCCTGACGGATCAGGGAGCTGCGTCTCTGCAATACACATCCACGATGGGGTATATCCCGCTACGACAAGCGGTGATGGAAAGAATGGAAGCCATCGGAATCCAATCGGATTTGCAGCAAGTGATGATCACATCAGGTTCCCAGCAGGCGATTGACCTGACAGGAAGAGTATTTTTGGATGAAGGCGATACCGTCATCTGCGAAAGTCCGACGTATCTTGCGGCCATCAACGCCTTTAACGCCTATCATGCAAATATCGTAGACGTGGAAATGGATGAAGACGGCATGAAGATGGATGCGCTGGAGCGGTGCCTGCAAGAAAATCCGCAGGCTAAATTCATCTACACGATTCCGGATTTCCAGAATCCGACGGGCAGAACACTTGCACTTGAAAGAAGAAAGCGGATGATTGAACTCGCCAATCAGTTCGATGTGCTGATTTTGGAAGACGATCCATACGGCGCCATCCGTTTCTCAGGAACCCCGATTCCGCCCATCAAACAATTTGATACAGAAGGACGCGTCATTTACCTCAGTTCATTTTCGAAAATCTTTGCACCTGGCCTGCGTTTAGGCTGGATTTGTGCAGAAGAAGAAATACTCGAAAAGTACGCTGGTTTCAAAGAATCCGCTGATATGCATACCGACGGCCTGGCGCAGCAGATGACTGCGAAGTATATGGAACTGTATGATCTCGATGCCCATATCGAAACCATCAAAGCCGTCTACAGGGAAAGATATGAAACCATGTTGGATTGCATCGCTAATTATTTCCCTGAAAATATTTCATTCAATAAACCAGAAGGCGGATTATTCATTTGGGCAGAGCTTCCTGACTCCATGAATGCCGGTGACATCGCGTTGAAGTGCATGGAAAATAACGTGGCATTTGTACCAGGTGCACCATTTTACGTCAAAGGAGCACAAAAAAACACGATGCGCCTGAACTTCTCCAATTCTAATCCGGAGCAGATCAAAGAAGGCATGAAGCGCATTGCTGAAGTGCTGCACCGTGAATTCAGTTCAGTGAATCGAGCTATTGAAGAATTAGTCAAATAAACGCTGTGACTCCAGCAGTGAGTCATATTGAAAGAGCCCCTTCCGCAAAGAAGGGGCTCTTTCTGTATAGATTTATAATATCGCTTCTGCGATCACTTTATCCAGCTTCGCCATGAAAATTTTCCTCTATATAAGTTGAAGTAAATAACCTGTAGCAGCCGATATTCCGCAAAACAGCTTCGCTTTCCTGGGGCTTGCACTGAGCTAACTCGGTCTCGTTCCACTTCGACCGAGTGGATCTCAGCACTTCGCTCGAAAGGGAGTTGGAATGCCAACTCCCTTTCTACTCCTCTGGGAGTCTTCGCTGTTTTGCTCCATACCTCCGATCACTTTCTATTAAGAAATACATGCTTAAGTTTTGCGGCTGATAACATGATACACCCTTCTCTACTTCGCGAATCCTGCTATACAATCATCTCATTATCCGACCGGATCCGAATTGCATCCTTTAACAGCTTCTGCAGCAATCCAGCAAAAACCGCAACGACAATACATGCAAAAGAGCCGAGGGCACCCAGCGTGATAATGTGGGTAATGTCCTCACCCCGAATCAGCGCAATCGTCGTCAGTTCGCCGAGTACGATAAACGCGATGACCGCATATGCGCAATACCGGATGAACTTCAGCGACTTCACCGCCATTTCCGAAAACGCCTGGTTCCGGTCGATGTAGGTCAATAACTTGAAAGCCTGGTACATAGCAATAAAGATGGGGATGAAGAACACATAAGCCGAGATCAAAAACGGATACTGCAGATAAGCCGTCTCCGGATGCAGCTTTGCATCCATTGCTGCCATTCCCGGCAACCCGAATACACACAAGGCAAGCACCGCACCGGCAATCAGCAGCAAGACCACTTTCAGGAAGAGCGTAGAAGCTTGTTTGCGTGTCATAGGAAACACTCACTCCGTTCGTTTGTTGGTAAGTAGAATATAGCATGTTATTTATTGAATATCAATAAATAAATGTTGATTTTTAATGCTTTTCAGCAAGATGAAAGAATTTTAGAGATTTCTACATAGAACGAGGAGAATACTTTATCACTATAAATTACTGTGAACAAGCTATAAAATTTTCCAAAAGAAGACAATTAACAACCAAATAATGCTAATATTAAGACATTAGTATCGCTGAGATGTTTTAACCAAAATTTTAAAAGAAATTGTAAGCGCTTGAATTATATATCTGACAGCAATCATTGAATCTGCTGCATCCAGAGAGGCTGAATATCTATGGGGATGACCGAACTAAAAACCTGGAACTTTGATAAAAACACCTTGGAAGGTATCAAGAACGATACTTACTTTGACTATCCGGTGGTTTATTTCTTGAACAACAATACGACGGTATACATCGGCGAAACGGTAGCCTTTAAAAATCGGATGAAGTCACACTTGAGTAATATCGAGCGAAAGAAATTAGAAAAAATGACGCTCATCATCCATGAAGAATTTCACCGGTCGGCTACATACAATATCGAAACCAAACTTATCAATTACTTCTTGGGCGATGATCGCTACAAGCTGCAGAACAAGAGTCAGACTGCGCAAAGCGTCACGCACAACTACCACAACAAGGAATTCTACGACAAAGAGATATTCAATGATATATGGAAAGAACTATTGAAAAGGAAGATGGTTAATAATCCTGCTCACGTAATTGAGAACAGGGATATATTCAAGCTTTCTCCTTTTAAAGAGCTGACGATGACGCAACTTGAGCTAAAAACGAAGATTCTGGAAGTTTGCGAAGAGCATATCGATGACGATGAGACATTTGTCTTCATGGTCCAGGGCGAAGCCGGTGTTGGGAAGAGTGTAGTTCTGAGTTCCGTGTTCAACAGCATCCAGGAGCTGGCGGCTGATAAAAACTCTAACCTTCATAATACAAAGAATTATCTGCTCGTCAATCATTCAGAGATGCTGAAAACGTATAAAAACATCGCTGCCAATGTGAAATTTCTCAAAAAGAATAACTTCGACAAGCCTACAAGCTTCATTAACAAACATAAGAATGCTGCTAAAAAAGCGGATGTTGTCCTGGTCGACGAAGCGCATTTATTGCTGAGCAGAGCCGATGCGTTTAATGGATTCAATGAAGATAATCAGCTGGAGGAAATCATCAAGCACAGCAAAGTCGTCATCGTCGTCTACGATGAAAAACAGGTCTTAAAACTGAAAAGCTATTGGGACAAGGAGCGGCTCAAGAAAATCGTGTCAGGCAATCAAAGAGAAGAGCCCTATGTTTTAAGAGAACAGTTCCGCATGAATGCAGGAGATGATGTAATCAACTGGATCGATAATTTTGTAGAGAAGCGAATTATGGAGCTACCAAAAGATAAGCTGTATGACTTTAAGATATTCGATTCCGCAAAGGAAATGCACGATGCCATAGTGGAAAAGAATGAAGAACACGGCCTCTCCAGAGTGGTTTCTACATTCGATTATGAACATAAGAAAGATGGCGAGCAGTACTACATCAGAGAAGACAGTCTCGAAATCCCTTGGAACTCAACCGATACCAAAAACACCTGGGCAGAAAAGCCGGAGACAATTAAAGAAGCGGGATCTATCTATACGATTCAAGGCTTCGATCTGAATTATGTAGGAGTGATATTGGGTCCATCCGTTACTTATGATAGGCAGAATGATTGTCTGAAGATCGTTACTGAAAGGTACAGCGACACCGAAGCTTTCAGAGGTAAAGAAGGCATTGAGGATGTTGAAAGAGCGAAAGAACAGATCATATTGAATTCGATTAATGTGTTGATGAAGAGAGGGATAAAGGGGCTTTATGTTTATGCGAGTGATGAGGGGTTGAGGGAGCGGCTTTTAGAGTTATAACAGTAAAATATTATATTCTATAAGACAGGAAGCGGACAAACACCTCGATAGCGATTTCGATTTCTAAATTGTCGATTCTCACTCTCTCCATGAAATTTATTAGAAGGTCGTCAAAGAAAAATGCATCGGAATATGCACCGACTTAAGTCATAAAAAGAATCGACGATAACCTTCTAAGGTACATAATGATTGAAGTCAATGACTTTACGATACTATGAAATGATTCGCAGCAACTGAGCCATTCATCCAGAAGATGCCCTAATTGGCTGCACACATATTGTTCAAGGAATTGAAATGATATACGTCTATATCATTATCTGAAACGCATTAACCTATAATCCAAAAACGCAATCGATTCAATTATATTGGAAGAACTTTAAAAAACAAAAAGGCTAGACCATCGAAACCAAAAGGGAAGTACAAAATTGATCTGTTTGGTCAGTAGGTGAGTAATAAGTAAAAAACGCTGATGTAACGGAGAATGAAGAGTTGATATTTTAAATGCATAGACTCAAGGTTAAATAAGAATCTAAAACAAAAAATTCTTGAATAAAAAACATCTTAAATAATTACTATGATTAAGCATTAAAAAAATTAATGTAAGTTTACATAGCTTATGTTAAAAATAGAAAGGATTTTATTAAGAATGGACTACCGAACAAAAAATTTGCCGCATCAATGTCCTCCAGCTGAGGCTAAAGAGCACTTAGTTGAAAATGTTTATAGGTTAGTCAAGTCCGAAAACTTGATCGAAAAAGATTTCTTATCTAATTTAGAAGAAAGTCCTAAAAGAAAGCCCAAAAAAGGACAATCAATTTGTGATCTTCATGCAATATCCTTTTTTAAGTCTAAAAGTGCTGTTATAAACATCCGAAATGGTATCGAAAGTTTCTCTCAAAGAAGAATAGCTATTGGGTCTCTTCAATCTAACTCTGGGGTTCAAACACATGATATAGATGGACATATAAATTTATGGGCTTACAAAACATTTACTTTTAGTGACAAATTCTCGGTGATTAAGGAGAATAAAGTATGATTTCTTTAAATGCTAATGAAATATACCAAGAAAGTGTTATGAAAAATGTATATTTGTACTATGATATGCCTCTTACATATATAAGTGAATACCGTGCTAAAAAGTATATTTTTCATTACATTAATACAGACGAAAATTTTATAGACAGTTGGCTATTCTCGGAAATATCACCTGAAGATCATTATAAATTGCATAATTTACAAGTTAATTTGAGAACGATACTTGATAATTTATATATGAAAAAAAGTTTATATTTAATAAAAACAAATTTTGAAAATGAACTTGATAATATTAACTTATTGACGAAGAATAATTTCAATTTGAGTTACTTTCCTAAAGAAGTTTTTGAAATTAAGTATGATTACTTAAGAAATGAGCAACTTTTAAAGGTTCCTGTTATTACTGGAGATACTATAACTTTGGCATTAAAGGATGAGAAAAATAGGCATTCTATCGACATCGGTAATTTATCAGAAATATTAATTAAATTTAAAAAGTTTTATGAGTCGATTTCTCCGGGAAGCCTTATTGTAAATGCATTACCAGCATCTTCTTTTGGAATAGAGGTTTCTGCAATACAAGACGATATGGATAATATAAGTTTATTCGCAAATGATTCTTTATCTGAAGTTATTGCAATGTTTGAAAATACAATAAATGTTGATTCAGAAGATTTGACTAGAAATATTGAGTCAATAGCTCAAAAGTACAGTAGAAATTCATTAATAAAATATAATGCATTTTTAAGTAGCCTTAAAAGTAAAAATTTCAGTTTAGATTTGAAAGATCAGAATAAAAACACTCTAATTAATTTCCGGAATGAAGACTATATAGTGATAAAAGAAATTGATAAGTTTATAAGTAGAAAATTATTAGAAGAAAAACAGGTAGTGATAATAAATGGCATCTTACAATCAATTAATATCAATACAAAAACATTTTCAATACAAGACGACAAAAATGTTTTCTACTCAGGTAAAATCGATAAAAATTATATTAAAACTATTACTTTCCAAGTACCTAGTATTGTAAAAGTCACTTGTGAGATGGAATCAAAAATAAATTCGAATGATGAAGTATTCAATAACTACACTTTAATTCAAATAGATGAGATAGAAAAAGACTAACTACGAAAGTAGCTACATTATCCAGCAATTTTTAAAATTAGCCTTAAATAAAAGAAAAATAAAGAATTAAAAACTTATCCGATTTAGAGTGGGAATATGATCATAGGAACTGAAATTCTTTCTTAGAAGGGGGAGAAGGTAAATGGAATTGCTAAATAACGAAGAAATAGTAAATGAAATAAGGACTCTCTACGATGCAAATTTTAAAAGCGAATATATCACTGCGAAGAATGAATTAGAAAAAATCTTTGAAGAAGTTTTAAAACTAAATAGAAATAAACATAACTTGTCTTTCGTTAACTCTGTTCACGAAGGTGATTATTATAAATTTTCAAATAGAGTTAAAAAGGAAAATAGTATAGGTGAAAAGTTAATTAGAAATAGCGATTTACTCGTCTTAAAAGAAAAATACGAATTAAATACAAGAGAATTAATAAAAGAAAAAGAGGAGGAACTTAAAGTTTTTTTAAAAGAATATCACGATATAATCGGAATAAAAATTTTAGGTGAACTAATTGTAGATTCTGTTAACATTTTTAATTTGATTAAAGAAAACTTGAAATTATTAGAGGATAAAGGAGTAACTTTGGCAGGTATAGATAAACAACCGAAAGAAATGAAGAATGGTCTACCAATTTATAAAATTCAAGCTCGATACAAAGATGAATTTTATTTTGAATTACAAATTAAGAGTCAACTTCAATCTGCTTGGGGTGACATGGAGCATCAACAATTCTATAAAAATTATGATTATAGTTTAGTGAAGAATTCAGCCAAAAGTATGATGAATAGAGTCGGGAAATTAATAGAAGAAGTAGACCATGTCTTATATAGTATCAGATCTGCTAGTAATAATAACCCGAGTGAGGAAGCATACTTTGCTTTTATTACAATGGTTCAAAAAGAGTATACAGAAAAAATAAGAGAAGTAATCAAAATTTCACCAGAAAGAAATTTAATGGAAATTTCATTGATTTTATTTAAAATTAAAGATTATATATCACCTAGATTCGATCTAGTGAATGACCAAGATTTACTAGAGCTTAACAATACAGTCAACATAGATGATATAAACTCCTATATGAAAAACTTTATGAAATTAAAGAAAACAAATTTCAGCATGCAAATTCTAGAAATGATAATTTTAGTTTGGATGAGAACAGTTGATAAATTCAATAATACTGCCGAATCTTACATAGATGCTATTGAATTATTTTTCAATTATTACAAAGAAATAATAATAGATACATTTGAAATTGATGAAGAGCAAAATGAATACATTTATTATTATGTTGACCAAATATTAAGTTTAGTTTCAGATGAGAAATTATTTTTTGAACCTGAGAAATTTAAAAGTATTATAGAGTATCATAAACTTTCATATGAACTCTATACTGAAAATAATGATGAAGATGAAAAAGAATATATATCTGAGAATACTGTGAAAATAATAACTGTTTTATTTGGCGTCTATAAAATAGAAAATAGTTTTGAAAATATTCACCTAATTTCTGAAGATCTGCTTACAGAATCTACATTATTAGTAACTCATTTTACGAATATACAAAACAATATTAATAGACTTAGATTGAGAAACGAAAATAGATATAATGAATTGAAAGAGATAATAGAAATAAATAAAGAAATTATTGATAAAGTTTTGAAAAAAGGAGGGGAAAGTTAATGGATTTAATTGCTCATAAATACTTCCAACATGACCAAAAGTATTATAGTTTAGTAATGAAACTTGAAGACATAAAAAGAACTTCTGAAGTACTAATATATGGAGAAAATAAATATGGATATCAAAGAAGATTGAATGAAAAGCATTACACAGATATAAAAAATACATTAATAAAAAATAGAGAAATCTTACCCACTTCAATTATTTTAAGTGTAAATGAAGAGGATATAATCAACTATGTTGAAAAACATGAAAGTTTTCATAACGTAGTATATCTAAGAATTCCAGATGAAAAAATATTTAGAATTGTAGATGGACAACATAGAATTGAAGGTTTATATGAGGCCTCACATCATAACGTTGATTTTCTAGACTTTTTGTTAAATGTAATCATCTTAATAGTTCCAAGTGAAAAGCGAGTGACAGAAGTACATGTTTTTAATGATATAAATGCAAAGGCAAAAAAGCTTCAAACTGATCTAACCCTGTTAGCTATCCATAATTACCAAATATTAGGTCAAAGTAAAATTTCCGATATTAATGAATTAATTGATCATATAAGTGTAAAGGTGGCTTATTTCTTAAACGAACCAGCAGACGAGGTAGGATCCCAAGTGTGGGAAAAAGCAATAAAATTTGGGTTTAATAATAAAAACGCATCTATTGGGATTGTGGGAGTAGCTGCTTTTAGAAATTCGATAAAAAATATAGTTAAATTATATATAAAAGATAATAATCCGTATTATGAAATAGAGGATATGGAGGAAGTAATACAATTAGCAAATAAACATGCGATGGAAATTGCATGGTTTATAAAAGAAACTTGGGAATCTATTGAAAATAAGTGGCCACTCTGTTTTGAGATACAAAGTGTTAACGATTATAATCAAATAGTAGAGTACTTTTATGATAAAAGTTATTATATTCAAAAAACTACTGGAATAAATGCTTTGCACAACATTCTAGTAGAATCCCTTGAAAAATTCGGTTTCACTATTGATACAATTAATGATTTCACAAAAAATATTAACGCTAGTAATCTTACCGAAGAAGATTGGGTGGTAGGCGGAGTATTTTCGGGCCTTACTTCTCAATCAGGATTTAAAAAAGCTACAAATATTATTAAGGGAATAATTTAGAGGTATAAAATAACACTAGTAAAACGTGTCTTCGAGAAATCGTGTCCTTGAAAAAGAAACAATTTTAAACCAATTTAAAAACACAATATAAATTATACTTTATACTTATCCACACTGGTTACATCAACATTTCGAGTGTGGTTTTTTCATTTTTTAGATTTAAAAATTTATAAGAATTGTGTTGGTCTTTAGAAATTGAAATAATTAGATTAGAAACGGAGGGGAAATATGAAATTTACTTATCCTTGTTATAAGACGTTAATAAAGGAACTAGGATATCTCGATTCAATAATCGAATTAAATGAAGTATCAAAAAGAGATTTTTTATTTCATTCTGGGGATCAAGGTGACTTTAGTCAGTTTTTAAAAGAAAAATCTCGAAAATATAAAATAAGAGTCGATTTTAACGATGTCCCTCAAGAATTTAATGCGATTATATCAAGAAGTTATATCACTCAAGTTTCTCAGTGTTTCGAAGAATTTCTTATAAAATTTAAAGAGGAATGTAAAAAGATCAAAGGAATTTCGTGGGTGGAACAAGAAAAAGAATCGAGACTTGAAACTGCTTTTAAATCTATTGCGAAGAGTATGAAAAAAGAAGAGGTTGTAGAGTATAATATTTGTAATTATTATAGACTAATTCGTAATTCCTCTTTGCATAGTAAAGATATAAGAAGTCTAGAGAAAGTTAATAAAGAACATCAAAGAATATTAGAAAATGGAGAAGTAAAAATAAAATATACTAATTTAAATGCCCCAAATGGATTTCAAGAAATTAGTTTCGATGATTTTCTTCTATACTCGAGAGCTGTTAAGAATCTAGCATTGCAGTTTTGTGAGCTAGCTTATCCCAATGTAGAAAACATTGTAAACTTAGTAGATATAAATAAATACGCAAAGTATTCAAATAAACCGGGGAGGATAGAAAAAGCAATTAAAACTGAGTTGAAGTCTACCTATGGAATACAAGAAAAAGACGCAAAATTAGTGCTAAAATTAGTTGAAGGAATAACGAAACAAAGTTAAAATTAGTTTATATTTATCTGGTTCGCTTAGTGGTAAAGCACCCCCCTCCATTGCTTCATGAAAAGTTCGTGAGTCAATGAAGGGGGAGCCTGTGGTTCGAATCCACAGCCAGATATTAATTTCCTTTAACTTGCTCACTATACGAAATCGTTGTTCTCGATACTTCGACGCGATTTTATACATGAAAAATCTCGGTTCTGGGAAAAAATTCAAAACGAATTTGACAATACACTACAATTGTAAAATCGCCTCCCTGTGTCAAACCCATTTCAATTTATTAACTACAATTGCATTACAAAATAGCCGAATTCATTAACCTCAAGGGTTGGCGAATTCGGCTTTCGTGTTTTATCTAAGAAGTAGAGTATTCCTAATTGCTCGCGACACAGGGACAATCTGGGGACTGTTGGAAAAGGAATACCCAATTCTCCGGGGAACAGTAACACACCCCCTTGCCACCCCCGAAAAACCCCGCTACGATTAAAGAAAAGTTGATGAATCGAGGGGATGACATGGTCGGACGAAATGATCCGTGTCCGTGTGGGAGCGGGAAGAAGTATAAGAAATGCTGCGGCCGGGAAGAAGCGGTGGATCTGCAGCAGGTGATTGATGCGGAACTGGAAACTATTATGATGGGATTTGCGGAACAGGGGCTGGAGCCGAAGGAGTTTCATGAATTGAATCAGCGTTTCGACAAGTGGCAATCGGTTTTATCAGACGTTTTTAACACAGATATGATTGAAGCGATGGCTTTCGAATCGTATGTGTTCCATGACCGTGTGGAAATATGGAAAGACTATCTCGGCCGCCAAAAGAAAACGCAGAAACGAAAGCGGGTACTGGACGTGCTGGAATTGTGGCAAGAGCCCTTCTACATGCTTGTCGAAGTTCAGGCAATCGAGAACGGGATTCTTCAGTTGCGTGATAAAGTGACGGGAGAAATCCATCAAATGGTGAATACAGGGTGGGGCGAAAAGGGGCGAATGGCTTTTCGGGGTCTTTTTGAGGAGTCTGCGTGACGGCAAGCCGGCTATGCAGCCAGCAGAAGGGTTGATTACAATTCCGGCTTTTCAGCAGACAGTCATTGAAGAACTGGCTGCCCGTCTGAAAAAAGGGGTCAGCGATCCGCTGGACTTGTACCGCTCTTTTGTGGAATCGATTCCAAAGCTGGACCTGACACCGTTTCAGGAAGAAGTCATGGGGCTGGTCAGCGGGTTTATTGATGACTACGGCTTGAAAAATGAAGCGATCGAAGGCATTGCGTTTGCGTTTCTGAAGGAAGTGCCTGTGAAGGCGCGGAAACCGGAAGGCGTGGCAGCGGGAATACTGCAGGCGGCAAGTGATTTCGGACTGTTTGAAGAAATTTACTTGACTCAGCAGATCATCGCGGAAGAGCTCGGAACAACCGTTGGCACCCTGTCGAAATACAGAGACATGGTCGGCAAGTTTGTGATCGAACGGGTGGACAAGGATGAAAATGCTCAACCTATGGATCAACAACAATATCGGCAGCCCTATATCATGCCGGAAGTTGTCACAGAGATGGGGACTGATCCCCGGCTGACGGAGCGGGGGCTGTGGGAAACGTTGATGCGTATGACATATGCGGATTCGGAAGCTGAAATGAATAAAATCCTGCAGCAGCCGAATCAGAAATTCACGCCGAAAACGGATGCGGAACGAGCCCAGCAGCTATGCTACGAAGCGTTTGAAAAGGACGGCAAAGAACGCGAACGGCTGGCGCGGGAAGCGCTCGAACTGGATCCGAAAAGCGGCGACGCGAATTTGCTGATGGCGGAATTTGTGGAGCACGATGTTGAGAGCTGCATTATTTAAATGCTTTGAACACCGGCTACCGGACCTTCGATAACAGTTTCGACGTGCTCTGGGGCTATGTGCCGAACCGGCCGTTCCTGCGGGCTTTATTTTCATATGGTGCCTGGCTGATGGAGCAGGGCAGATACGACAAGGCGATTGAACAGCTGACGGAGATCATGGATAAGAATCCGCTCGACCACCAGGGCGCGAAATGGCTGCTCCTGAGCGCTTATATCCATGCGGGAAAATGGGAGCAGGCGGGTGAATTCATAGACGGCTTTGCTCTGGAGGACAATACAGGAATCGGCATGTATTTCCACTATCTATCTGATCTGCATACCGGCGTTCTGAAACCTCACGAAAGGAGCCAAATGAAACAATTCATCAAGAAGCGCAATCCGCATCTTTTCAAACTGCTGAAAGAAGGCAAGAAGCCGGGTGCTTTTCCGAGGCGGCTCAGTCTGCAGGAGGGGAATAAGGATGAGGCGCAGCTAATTTATTGGTTGATTTATGGGATTTCGGAAGTTGATGGGTTTATGGGGTGAGGGGCACGTGGGTAACTCACAACAATGTGCAAAAAACTCTTAATCATACTGCTAGTGCATAACAATAGAAATCGTCTCCTTGGGAAAGAAAAAATTCTAAACGATTTTAACTATTCACCGCAATTGTATACAAAAAATACTCCATCCCTGTGAATATCTAGTTTCAGGAGAAGGAGTTTCACTGTTTATGCAAAAATTGAAATTGTCATGAATTGCGCTGCTCACAGAGAAGCGCAATAATTAATTCAAAGTTTAAAGTAGACGTCATTGATTCTGATAAGGGATGAAAAAGCTAGCATATTTACTTGGTTTGGAGAAAAAAGGAGTTTTACAATAAAAATGACCTAAGCAATCAAAACTTCAATGAGACAGGAGAGAAGAGAGATGGAAAATTCCAATAGATTCCTTGCTGCCTTCAATCGAATTGAACAGTTTATGAACAATGGAAATTCGAGCGAAAGATATATTACTTTCGCCCAGTTAGTGGAAACTCAAGCAAAAAGTAACGTCGCCGTAAAACGAAATGTAGATCGATTACACAAATTTGCAAAACTTCGAAATGCCATTGTCCATCAATCCACTAATGGAGCTTATGCGATAGCTGAGCCTCACCAATCAATTGTCGATGAAATTGAAAAAATTGAAAAAGAATTAACAAACCCACCAAAAGTATTAACTCATTTTAAGAAGGAAGTGGAAACATTTAAGCACAATAATTCAATTGTTGAAGTACTAAAGGTAATACGAGAGAGGGACTATACTCAGTTTCCTGTTTATCAGGAAAAAAAATTCATTGGCTTATTAACTGAGAACGGCATCACGAAATGGCTAGCAAGAAATATTGAAGAAGATATCATTTCTCTCGAAGAGACTAACCTTATAGATATCCTGGAATTTGAAGAAGAGGTAGATAACTATATTTTTATTGGAAAAGAACTAACTGTATACGAAGTTGAGGAGATATTTAAAGATTTTCCTCATACGAGAGAGAGGCTGGATGCTTTATTAATTACTCATTCAGGTAAAAAAACAGAAAGTTTGCTAGGCATCATTACAACCTGGGATATCCTTCAATTTTATAAATCATAAATCGCTCCCCAACTATATTAAATAGATAAACGACAATACAAAGAACCTTCAATAAATCAGATCCCAAGGAAAGAAACAATTCTAAACGATTCTGACTATGCACTACAATTTATAATAAACAGACTGCCTAAGCTATAAAATTAGAGGTTCTTTCGGCGCATGCTGCATTTTATTCAAGCTTATAAATTGTTTGAGAGCTGTGTCGTTCCTGGGGTAGTGGAATTAACAGAAACTTAATTGCTGGAAACGCAAGGCTTAAAGAAAGGGGGTATTTCTGTTGAAAAAGATAATGAAATTATTATGAATTGTACCGACTCCAAGGCAGCGGAATTCAAACCGACCGCACTTGCAGCATTTCAAAATGCAGTCGGCTTCATCTATATGTAATATTTATATATTAATAATCTCCTTCTAAGAAAGCAGGTGGTTGTTTCTATGCTTTGGTTAAATGAATTTGAAAGTATATTATCTTTCCTTTATGAAATTATTAAAGTAAATTCTATTGATCTTTGATAGATACTTAATTAAATCTTCTGATGTCTCTAAAGAAATTAGATGAGAATTGATTTCGGGTGATGTTCTAAAAAATTTTGATTCTTTTTTAAGCTCAAATACAATAGTAGATTCTTGCTTAACTCTTTGTCTAGCTTCTTCTCTCAATTTATTCAAAAGTGTTTCCCATCTCGTGAACTGTGTAGTAAGTTTCTTTAATTTGGATTTATTTTTAGGATTATTGTTATTAGTATCGACTAATTCATTTTTGTAATTTTTAACAATGTAAAAAGATTCGTTAATTGCATCTATAAAAGCTTCAAAATCAACATCAGGCTTTATAAGTGTTTGATAAAGTATCTCATACTTGTCATTAATGTCATTTTTAGATTTTAGTGTTTTATCAAAATTGTCGATTTTATTCTGTATAGTTTCGCCTGCCTTTTTTTCTATTATTTTTCCAACTTCTTTTTTGCTAAATTCAAGAACTTTTTCCTTCGTGATGAATTTACCAGCAAATTCACCCAACTTATTCAGCTTCAAATTACCTACCTCCAAATAGTTTCCGAAATTTTTTGTAAAATAATCTTTATTTGAATAATAACACTGTGCCGATTGTATTATAAGATGTCATCCATAATTAATTTGTATATAATAAATGAACTTGGGATTAGGGAATTAATACCCGATGTCAAACTTAATTCATTTCAATAAAAATCGCGTTCCAAGGAAAGAAACAATTCCAAACGATCTTGTCAATGCACTATAATTTATAATCCATGCATAACCATACTTGCTGCATCAGTATTGTGTGTAGCTTCTTTATTTTTATTCATCAGTATAAATTGTTTGTGAATTGTTCCGCTCCCAGGGAAGCGAGATGATTAATTCTGAAAATTTTTTTGAAGATTTTACCTTTAATGGTACGATAAAAAGAAAAATGGGGTTTGAGATTTGAGAGAAGTAATAATAGCTTTAATAAGTTCATCTATAACGATTGTTATCACTAGTTTCTTTAATTATCATTTTCTAATTCGAAAAGAAACTAGGATGCAAGCCAATTCATATAAAGTAGAAATTTTACAGAAGTTATACATGCCCTTAATGAAAGAAGTTAATAAGGCTTATCATCCTCTAGATGGTTACTTAGGATTGAATGGTGAAGAATTCCATGCAGTTGAT
The DNA here is from genome assembly GCF_057369535.1 of Planococcus sp. RAB007_Raresut. NCBI lineage: Bacteria > Bacillati > Bacillota > Bacilli > Caryophanales > Caryophanaceae > Planococcus > Planococcus sp. RAB007_Raresut. The sequence goes on along the minus strand of NZ_JBXYIF010000006.1, from coordinate 256,040 downwards.
AATATTATAAAAAATAATTATCAGTATGTAAGTCCAGACTTAGCTTTGATTCATCAAATGTTAATTGAAGAATATTATCTTATCGGTACAGGATATCCAGCCAACTTTCTAGATGAAGAAAAATACTTAAGAAACCATTTAGAGTACAATTTTAATTTCTATAGAAAAGAGTTAGGGTTACCGTATAATAAAGTTGAAATGAAGAAAGCATTAACAGAAGCACCAATAAAAAACGGCAAAATAAAAGAGCACAAGCTGGTGAAGGATAATGAGTGACAATCGAAATTATGCAGTATTCTATGTAGTGATTGGAGCACTGATAATAATTATCCTTTCTTTAGTCTTCACCTTGTATAATGAAGGATTCATAATCTTTCCTCAATGGGTAATAGAAGCTATAATAGTTGGTTTGTTTACTCTTACAGGTGCAGGAACAGGAGCCTTCTTAGCTGGACAGTTTACTTTAAAGTCAGTTAATAACCAAATCGAACATTCAAAAGCAGAAGCAGAAAGAACTAAAGAAGCTAATAACAATAATGCTTTGCGAATTTTAGACTACTTACTTGAAGATTTATTTGGAGTTCTAAGCTATGCAGTTATCCCTTTCAAAGAAAGGATTACTCAGCCGATATTATTGAAAAAATCTATCAATGAGTTAGATGAGCCTATAAAAAAAATTGAGACTGTTTTACAAAATACGGAACTATTAGCAAAAATATCTGATGAATATATCATAGAAATTCCTAGCAAGATTAGAATGCAGATTTCACATTTAAAAAATATTCTTAAATCAGTTAATGAGCATAATTTCACGTTTACAGAAGAATACGTTAAAACTATCTCAGAAAACTTAGTTTTAGTAAATGAAGGACTACAAACCGTAAGAGATAATATTAAAATAATCACGGAAAACACTTCAGCAAATCGCTGAGGTTTTTTTTTGCGCAAAATTAATCACTGAGGAATGAAAGATGGAAAAATATAAGATTAAAAAAATTGAAGAATTAAACGGTGAGCTAATTATAAAATCACCTCCCTGGGAAAGAAACAATTCTAAACGATTTTGACAATACACTACAATTTATACTCTATACATAACCACACCTACTGCATCAACATTTCAATTAAAATCGCTTCCCTGTGTAAAAAACAATTCTAAATGGTTCTGAATATGCACTAAAATTTATAATTTGTAAACTAACTGATCTATAAAATCAGCATTTCTAGCGGCGTTGTTGCGGTCTATTCAAGCTTCTAAATTTGTGGGCTTGTGTCTGGTTCTAGGAAAGCATAAGAAAAAAAAGCCGCACATTGAAGTGCGGCTTTCAGTATTTAATTTGAAACAGGTAAATCAATTTTGGTTGCTTAGTTAGTTATTTCAAATTCAATATTTTGTGCATCTGTTAGTGTTTCATAACTCTCAGTTACCATTGATTCACTTATAACGATTCGAACTTTTTCTACTTTAGCTGGATCGGTCTTAATCACAACTCCAACTTCACCGGTTTTGCTTACGGTTCCGTAATAATCTGGGTCTTGTGCTTCATCATAATCAATGAAGTCTTTCCAATCATATGCAACGTCAATTTTTTCTTGTTTACCTTCTGAAAACAAAACGATTTCATTAATTCCATTAAAAGTAATGTCTTGGTCAGAAGTATTTTCTGCTGTGTATGCAATATAGAAATAATTGAATTCAGATCCTATTGGTTCGTCAGTATACATATTATTTATGTTAAACTGCTGATCTTCTGAGACATTCATTGCTTTCTTGAACGACACTTGATCCAATGTAACGTTTACAGGACTTGCATCATATTTTTTGTTTTCAGTCACAACTGATAATACTTCGGAAGTTTGCTCAGGCACTTCTTCTTCTATTACTTCGGTTTCTTCTGTTTCTGACCAAGAGTCACTTCCTTCTGAGCTGAACATATCCTCTAATTGAGAAATGTTAGCAAAAATAGCTTCCTCTAAATTTTCATCATCCACGATTTTGAAGTTACCTTCTTCGTCTTTCTCCAAGTTAAATTCAACAGTACGTGTAACAAGTGGAGCATCTTCTGCAGTCATATATTTGACCATGATTTTTTCGGTCATTTCTTCCATAGCCTTTTCAGATTCTGCAGTTTCTTCATCAAAAGCACTGGCAAAAGCCAAAGGCATGATTTCAGCCATTGTACTGGTTAGAACACTTCCCATATCAACGGAAGTAATTTCAGCTTTTATAACGGCTTTATTGTCATCGGCTGATACTTCTTCAAGCTTTTCGAACTCGTATTTATTTGAAATGTTTTCAAATATGCTAGCTGCCAGTTCTTCATCAAATTCCTCGTCTGATTCCTGATCAGTAACCAGACTTTCAGTACCGCCTTGAACATACGAACCTGCTTTTTCAAACTCATTCTTTTGAATGGCGGACAAAAAGTCATCTACGGTAGTAGTGGGATTTGCCGAACCACAACCTGCTAATAATACTGAAACTAGACCGATAAATATCAAACTAAATAAACTTTTACTTCTCATTTTTATTATCCCATCTCTCTTTTTTACTATAATGTATAACAAATAGTACCACTTTTTGGATAGAAATGGAATGTTATTTGTGATTTTTGTAATTGTATATTAATTAGGTAGAAGATCATTTTGAAATTAAGATCCATAAATACTCAAAAAATAATACGTGTATTTTTGTAAATACGACAGGTATTAGTCATACACAAACTTCTTTAAGTTTAACGTAGAGAGAAGAATGGCTTCACGAGAATGACCACAAGTTAACAAAACATGGAAAGGATAGAAGCACAAGTGCGTTAAGGTAAAAAAATCCAAGTAGATGCTGTTAAAAAAGTCTTAAATGGTATAATACTCCTAATAAGTCAGAATAGTTAGGAGTTTTAACTTGGAGCTATTTGCTGTTTTACCAGACCGTTTTTTTACATTATTGGTTGGCAAGCATCGAAATATATATGCAGAAGCCGTCTTAGAATTGTATGAACAATTCAAACTAAGTCGTGTCGGAATCGATTATGAAATTATGCGTGATTTGTTTCAGGAGTTAATAGAAACAAAAGAAGAGGGCGGCATTTTTTTCGAAGTGGAAGAAGAGGGTGTCGTTGAAACACGGGAAAGTGAAAATTATCGATCGAAAGCAAATGCGTTGCTGAGAAAATTACAGCAGTTGGCTTGGATTGATGTTGAAACGAGAGATAATTTCAGGCATTCAATTGTACTGCCGCATTACACGATAAGAATGCTTGGCGTAATGCAGGAATTATGTGAAGCACGAAGTGTAGAATTCCAGGGATATGCGTTAAATACATATAATCTTTTAATCTCAGAAGAGATGGAAAGACAACCCAGTCTGGCAATCTTTCAAGCCGAGTCTGTCACCGGTCAGTTACTGGAAGAGTTGCGAATCCTCATCAATAATATGAAAAATCAAATGGAACAAGTGGTTGCCAAGCAAACCTTGCAGGAAGTCCTTGATCACCATTTCGATATATACATGAAAAATATTGTTGATCGCAGTTATCACCGTTTAAAAACGTCTGACCATGTAGCAAGGTATCGAAACCGAATAATTGAAGTGGTTCAAGAATGGCTTTTGGACAGGGAATTATTTGAGACGGCGGTAGTAGATGCTATGGAAAATGGCACATTTGAAGATAAAGAATCTGCGGAGCAGAAATTGCGTCAAGCTTTGCAGTTCATAGAAGAAGCATATGAAAGTCTGGATGAATTATATGAACAAATCGATATACGCCATCATCAATATCTAAAATCATCTTATGATCGAGCACGTTATTTAACTCAGCATAATCAAGGGATCGGCCAGCAAATTGCTAAACTCCTGGAGAGTCGAAGCCTACTGGAAGGGGAGTGGGATAACGCCATGGAGGAAGTTCTTCAACTTCACACAACACAGCTGCTGTCTGAGAGTTCATTGCTTACCCCGCGTGGTAAAAAAGCCGTACATGAACCAATGAAGCATACCGTAATTGCTGTATCGGAAGAAGTGAAAAATGCAGTCCGTACAAAAAACCTGAAAAAATTAGAAGCAGCGATTACCAGAGAAAAGATTGATCGTTATGTATTGGACCGTCTGGCTGATAGAAGTGAAATGGGAATCGCAGAATTAGTGCCACGTACAATCGAAGAGTATGTTTATCTGCCTTTCGTTTACTTATATGGTTACGAAAAGAAGTCTTCTTATTCTTTGATCAGGAAACAGGAAGACCGAATATTGCACATCGGCCATTACAGATTCATAGACCGCATGATAATTCGAAAAGCCGGAAAGGGGAGTTAATATGTTCACCAATCTATCTGACTCGGAGCATAAGGAACTGCAAACACTTGTGAATCACCTATTGTCAGTGAACTTTATTGTAAAAGAAATTGATAAGATCGGTTATTATATGGCGAAACGGCACAAAGAAAAGCTTGAACAGTTTTTCGGGTTTCTGGGTTGGAAATTTGTCTTCGATGAGCGTCTGGAGGTTGTTTTGGTGAAATCTTCCAAAGGCCTGCATCAGCGCCGTCTCACTAGGGACGAAAGCGTCTGGCTGCTTATTTTACGGTTGATTTACCAGGAAAAACGGGAGGGTATTTCATTGGCCAGTTTTCCTGTGGTCACTTTGTATGAAATCAAAAGGAAATACGAAACATTTCGACTGCCGGAATTGCAAAAGACAAAATTACGTGACTTTGTCCGGTTATGTATCCACTTTCAATTACTGGAACCGCTTGACCCGGATTGGCATTTTGAGGATTGCCGATTCCGTTTATTTCACACCTGGGTTTATATGGTGGAAGCAGAATCTCTTGAGAAGGTAAGTTTAAAGATTGACCGCTATGTTACAGACGAAATGGAGGAATCTGCAGATGAAGTGGCTGAAGAAACTGAAGCTCGTTAACTGGCATTATTTCAAAGATGAAGAAATTCAATTTGGAAAACAGACCATGATTACCGGCAGTAATGCCGCCGGAAAATCCACCATCATTGATGCCCTCCAAGTACTGTTTATCGCAGATGGGAGAATGATCCGTTTTAATTCATCTGCCCATGATGACGCCAAGCGATCAATTCTCAGTTATTTGCGGGGGAAAATCGGTAGTGACGACAAACAATACCTTAGGGAAGAGGATTTCACCACTTATTTGATGGCAGAATTTTTTGATGAAGTTAAGAAAGAGTGCTTTGTTGTGTTAACTGTAGTTGATGTCTACAGAGACGATACAACGGATCAAGAATTTTTTATTGTCAATAAATGCAGAATTCAGGATCTTGAGTACATGCATGAAAATGGTAATTTGAAAAATCGCGATGAGTTCCATCGATACATCGACCGGCTTGAAAATCGAAATAGTTCAGAACGTACAAAGGAAGGATATCAGAAGGCTTTGCTGCATCGGATGGGCCAAGTGGATCAGCGCTTTTTCCCGACGTTTTCCAAGGCCTTGTTATTTAAACCTATCCAGGACGTGCGTGATTTCGTTTATGACTATATTCTGGACGAAAAAGAACTGCAATTGGATATTATGAAAGAGAATTTTGAAGTTCATCAGCAATATAAGAAGGAATTGGAGGATTTGGTAGTCCGGCAGGAAGCATTGGAAAAAATTAAAGGCCTTCATGAGCAATACATCAAATACGGAGAAACAGCAGAACAACAGGAATACGTCATCAGCCACCTGGAACATCTGTTGCAGAAAGAGGAATACGATGAAGCGCAGCAGAGCCTTCAAGCTCTTGCAGATAATTTAAAGAAGCAGAGGGAAGAGAACACTTTGAATGACTTTGCACTGGTAGAAGCTGATGCAGCAAGAAAAGAGGCATACCAGGCACTACATTCCAATGAAGCTAAAAAAAGACAGGAAGTACTGCTTGAAGCGATTACTGAAGATCAAAAGAATCTTAGTGAACAAAAAGCGGAATTGGTAAGTTTGATAAAGATATTAAAAGGTGAATCTAAAAAGGTTTGGAATTTAAGAAGTTTACAAGAAAACATACACTTGAACTGGGACGACTTAACTCTGCGTAAGATTGATGAAGGCTATAAAAATTTAATGGTTGGAGTCCAGTCCCTGGAATCAGGAGAGGTTCCTAAGATAAATCTGACAATAGTGGGGGAGGAATTAGCCAGTCTTTACAATCGCTTTGTCATTGCCGGCAGTGAAGCGTCGAATAAGATAATTGAGTTGAAGAACGAGAAAGACAGACTTGAAAAGGAAATCCGTGACCTGGAAAATAAAAAACGACCATATCCGGAATCTGTAAAGAAATTAAAAAGAGCATTGGAAGAGAAATTATCCGGAAAATCAGCTGTCTGGATTTTCTGTGAAGAAATGGAAGTGCAAAACGAAGAGTGGCGAAATGCAATTGAGGGATATCTTGCTACACAGAGATTCGATTTATTGGTGGAACCTGCATACTTTGAAGAAGCGCTTCAGATATATGAAAAGGAAAAATGGAAGCTTGGGCTAGAAGGAGCAGGTTTGGTTAACAGCGAAAAAGAACGCATGTTTCTAGGAACCATGAAACCAAATACACTGGCTGGAGAAGTTCACTCTGAAAATCCAGTAATTCAGGCACGAATCGAACATTTAATGGGACGGATAGTAAAAGCAATTTCCGAAAAGGAATTAAGCAAGCATCCGGCAGCGGTAACTCCTACTTGTATGCTTTATCAGAACCTTGTTGCGAGGCAGATGAAAGAGGAACGATATCGTATTCCTTATATTGGATTGAAAGCTATTCCTAAACAATTGGAATTGAAAAAACAGCAGCTTCAAGAAGTTGAAGAGTATTTAAGCGAGCATCAACAGTCTGAAAGCCTATTTGAACATTGGCAGGAATTACTTAAGGACTCACGCGCAGTTTACAAAGAAATGAATGAGAAATGTAGTCTGCCACAGTTTATTTCAGATATCGAGTCCCGTTTAAAGAATAACCAAATTGAATTAAGTCAGCTTGATAATGAAGGTATAAAGAAATTAGAGGGGAATTGTAATTTTTGGGAGCTTAGAATAAAAGAATTGGATGAAAAGAAAACAAATTATAACAGGAACATTGCTGTCCAGGAATCTCAACACGCAAATCTAGAAAAAGAACTTATACGTAAGGAAGCTCTCCTTGTGCAAGCTATTGCTAAGATAAACGAGTGGGCAGATTTAAATAGTTCTGTTATGAATATGGAGGCAGAGAGACGGTGGAGAGATGCTGAAAAACAGCAAAAGCCGACAGGGGAGAAAATAGAAAATTGGAAGAGAAGTCAAACTGGTAACCGTTCTCTAGCAAATGGAGAGTTTAGACAGCTGGAAAATCACAGGCATGATTTTAATATTAAGCATCATTTTAATGGACAGAGAGACTCGACAGATAATGAGGAGTATCAGTATCTTTTTGACCAGATCAATATAGATATCACTGACTATCAAGTCAAATTGGAAGAAGCATTGAGGCAGTCGGAAGAGGAGTTCGCTTCCCATTTCGTATACAAAATGAAGGAAGCGATCGAAACAGCAAAAAGGCAATTTTTCTTGTTGAATAAATCTCTGAAGCAGTTTCCGTTCAATGAAGAAAGTTACCAATTCGATATCAAGCCAAGTGATAAATACAAACGTTTTTATAATGTGATCATGAATCTTTCCACTATCGATAAATCCAGTTTATTTGATTTGACGGATGAAGAACAAAATCAGGCTCTCCATGAGCTATTCGAGATGCTTACGAAAGGTGAAGAAAATGAGCAGCAGGAATTTACGGACTACCGCCGTTATTTGGATTTCGATTTGATTATTTCTTCTCCTACTGGAAGTAAAATAAGATTTTCAACGGTTCTTAAGGAAAAGTCAGGCGGTGAAACGCAGACACCGTTTTATATAGCAATTCTTTCTTCGTTCAACCAATTGTACCAATCTTTAAAAACAATGCGTTTGGTCGTCTTTGATGAAGCTTTCAATAAAATGGATGAAGAACGAATTCAAACAAGTCTTCGGCTCATTAAGAATATGAACTTTCAATTGATTGCTGCGGTACCAGATGAAAAATTGGCCAGTATGGCGAAAGAAGTATCCACAATCGTAATCGTCAATCGTGTGGGCTATGAATGTTTTACAGATATGATCGAATACACTGAACAGGAGATAGGAGAGGGGTCAACTGAGCAAGGAGATGAGCAAATTATATCAGTCCAGCATTCTTTACTTGCTGCTGAAGAGGTATGAAAAAAGCAATGCATTTAAAAATAATTCTGCCGTAATACAGCGTGTGCAATTCGCTATGAAAACTTTAAAAGATCCACTTTCAAAAGATTATTCAGATGAAATGGATTACAGAAAAAAAGAGGCGATTCACGAGGCGGCAATGAAACTGCAGGAATTGAAAGTTATTGAAATCAAATGGCAAAAATTTATGGAAGGCAAGGAAATAGAAAAAATCTATCTGCAACCTGAAAGTATTGAAACTGCATATCACCATGCCGGTATTACCCCAAGAAAAAAGTTGCTCGAAAATGCCCGAGAGCAAATCCTGCCACTAGCATCACACCCATGGGATTGGGTCCAATCATTTTGGAAGTATTACGATGAAGCTTTGGAGAACTACCAGACAAAGGGAATGGCAGTTGAAGATCCAAAGGGTTTGGAAGATCTTGTTCAGACACTTTTGTTCTTACCTAGTGCTGCCGATGGAATCATGAAAAGAGTCTTAAGCCACCAGTTATTCAATGATACTAAGTATTTTGAACGGAATGTCCAAGGAAAACTCATTGCCGCATTAAAACGATTTACAGAATTGGAATTGGATACAGATAGAGAATTTTTAGACAGTGTAGGCATTGTAGAGAATCCTTCTATTACTCTATTGTCCGGCCCTTTGATTATCGAAAATAATGGTAATACAGTGGATTTTTCAAACTTCCATGTAGGTATAGGCATATTTTTCGAAACAATTCAGGGTATGACAATTAAGGAATTAACAGCTGACTCTATTTTATTGATTGAGAATCTGACCGCATATAATCTATACCTTCGGCAAAGACTGATGGAAAAAGTTCCTGATGTACTAAAAAATCCGGAAAAGGTTCTTGTAATCTACACAGGAGGATTTCCACATCATGCATTGCGTAAATTACTCATTAAACTTAGAGATTTTCAAATTCAGTCACCTAATTTATCGTATAACGTATTTCACTGGGGAGATATTGATTACGGAGGAATTATGATATTCGAACATATAAAAGAAACTTATTTTCCTGAAATTTCTCCAATATTAATGGATGTGGCTACTTATGAAAAGTATGTGAAAGAAGGTTTACCATTCTCGAAAGACTATAGGGTTAAACTGGCTTCTATAAGAAATAATAAAAAATATGAAATATGGGGGCCAGTTATACAGAAGTTGTTGGATAAAGGAAGAATATTGGAACAGGAAGGAATTGTTATTGAATAGAAAATAGGTTCTCAGGGAAGGAAACAATGATCGAGACTGTGATCCGTGCGCGGGATGTGAAGATCGAGCCGCTGAAACTGCCGTTGATGCGAAGGCTGAAGAAATGGTATAGAGGTAGGTAGTTAACTGCTTTTTTATAACTAAGATTAGGAGTAATTATCAATGGACAGTTATAAAGAGTACTTGGATTTATTATCAAAGAATTATGACGAAGCGATTGAGTTGTTACTTCAGAAATACGGTCCTGCACAAGATGATTATTTCAGAGAATTTTCATACCAGAGGTTTATGAATGGAGAAATAAAAAATATTACAAAAGGTAAATTTACAAGAACAAACGAAGGTCTATATTGCCACCATATAGATGAAATCAAATGGTTAAAAATTTCTGACCAAATTTTTGTGAAGGAATATAAGATCCCTTTTGAAAATCAAAGAAGAAACAGATTAGTATATTGTGACTTGGTCGAGCATACTATTTTGCATGTATTGATAACAAAAGAAACTTCCTTTGAGTATGGCTATCCAGGCTATGAAGTGTTTTTAAAAAGGCTTATAGAAGAATGGTACCTTGATGAAAGAGTTCCAAATCCTGAATGGATGAAGAAGTGTTACATAAAATCATTTCTAGAGCCGCAAAAAGCGTTTGATTTGGTAAAAGAAATGCAAAAAGTATTAGGTGAAAGTTATTTTAATGCCTTAGAGAATTATTATGGTGAAAAAAAGAAAAGAGAAGAACAGATACAACAGTGGCAAGAACAGCGAATGCAAAGACGTTTAGAAGATAGGTCACGTTGGATAGAGAATGCAAAACAATTACATCATAAGAGTTCTAGAGGTGAAATAGTTACAGCTAGCTATTTTATATGCATAGTATATAAAAACCTAATGGATTCTTTTACTAATTCCATCACATTCAAAGAATATGATAATAAGATGAAGAAATATACGAAAGAAAAAGTGTTGGAAGATCTCTTGGTGTATATAGAAAGTGGAATCGGATCTGATGGGAAAGAAACTAAGGATAAAGGCGCTGCCCAAGACCAGAGAAATTTATAAACGATTTTGACCATACACTTAATTTTATACAATATATATATAGCCCAGGAAATCTCAATATTTTAGTTATGGTATTTACTTTGTATTTATCCATATAAATTAATCGGGAATTGTGGTGTTCCATGGGGAGCGGAATTAAAGGGAACAGCTTTTTAGTAGAAGTAACTTTAGGGGTAATGAATCCATGAAATCTTTTTCAGTTAGAATCATAAGCACAATTATATCGGTTCCTGTTTTAATCATAATTAGTGGTATTCTGGATTCTTTTGTTTACCCGGAACTGCGCACAGGTAACGAAAATCTGGCTACCGCAAATCCTTATGCTATAATTTCTAATTTTATCCTAGCTTATATTTATGTTTGGCCAGTGTATTTATTTCTTGGCATCCCAGTTTCTTATTTAGTGGATTATCTCACGGGGAAAACAAAAATAAAAACTATTAAAAAGATTTATTGCTTCAAATTAGTATCGTATTTGTTTATCAGCCTATTGCTTATACTGTTATTGTATAACGTGGAATTTACAGCACGTTTTAATCTTATCGTTCTTCCGGTTCTAATAGGGTTTCATGTGCTTTATCTGCTTCGCAGGGAATTTAAGGAGAAATTAAATGAATGATAATTATAGGGCTTAATATAGAAGAAGGCTGGAGGTATGATCCCTAATAGGATCATTCCTTCAGCCTTCTTTACTATTGCTACCTTACTTAGCCCCAAAAGCCACACTCCTATAAAATCACCTCCCAGTGTCAAACCCAATTCAATTTATTTACTACAATTGCATGAAGAAGTTACCGTATCCGCAAAACATTAGCGGTAACGGCTACGGCTTTCGTGTATTTATTTGAGAACTTAAATTTACGTAATTGCGCGGGGCAAAGAGACACAGCATTAAGGATTTATATATTCGCAAGATTGACGCAGCATCACGCCATGCAGAGGATGCGCGACAATGACAGGCTGAATACATGACAACAGACGGCAGCTCCGGTTGTCGTCTTTTATTCAGCTTTTATTACAAGCGTTCAGTAAATGTCACATAAAAGTAATATTATTGTTTTATTTTTAGTATATCCGGGTACATTACTCTCGAAGGTGTTTCATGTTTTTAGTTTTGATATGAACGTGTGGCCTCATTTGATACTGGGTTTTAGGGTAAGGAACTCTAAGTTAGATTCAGTTACATATTTAAAAAAGGGAGGAAATACTATGACGAAATTTTCGTGGTCAAGACTGATGCTCTTGATGATGCTGATGTTTGTATTGGCTTTGGCAGCATGTGGCGGCAATGATGATGCTTCAAATGAAGAAGCACCTGCTGAAGAGGATGCAACAACAGAAGAAAGTGCTGAAGAGGAAGCTGGAACAGAAGAAAGTGCTGAAACAGAAGAAGGTACGGGAGAGGGCGCTGAAGAAGCCCCTGATGGCAGTGCAGAAACTGAACCAAAGGTTACTGAGTTTGAACCGGCATTTCCAGAACAAACAAGAGCACCTGCAGTAGAGACTGAAACAGAACTTAATGAGGAGATTATTGCTGAGGGTCTTGGCGTGACTTGGGGTATGGCAGAGTTTGAACCAAACCGCTTGCTTGTTACGCAAAGAGATACAGCAGAACTTCTTATTGTAAATGTTAATGAGTTCGCTGTTTCAGAACCAATCGAAGGTACACCAGAAGTAAATAACGCAGGTCAGGGTGGTTTACTTGATGTAGCCGTTGCACCTGATTTTGAAGATTCAAGAATGGTATTTTTGACGTATTCTGAAGATGCCGATGATGGTACTGTAACTGCTCTCGGTAAAGGTGTTTTATCAGAAGATGAAGCCTCACTGGAAAATTTTGAAACCATCTTCCAAGCGACACCAGCATATGATGGTGACTTGCACTATGGTGGACGTATCATCTTTGATGAAGAGGGCAACCTGTTCTTGACAACTGGTGAACGTTCAGATGATCCAATTCGCGAACGTGCGCAAGACTTGGATGCTTATTTAGGTAAAGTCATTCACATTACACAAGACGGAGAACCAGTAGAGTCGAATCCATTTGTCGAAGATGAAGACGCACTGGATGGGATTTACAGCTACGGTCACCGTAATATTCAAGGTATCGACTTCCACCCTGAAACAGGCGACTTATGGATTGTTGAATTCGGTCCACAAGCTGGGGATGAATTGAATATTGTTGAACCAGGCAATAACTATGGATGGCCGATTGTTTCTTATGGTATCGAATACTCTGGTGAATTGATCAATGATGGTATTTCAGAACATGAAGCGCAAGGGTTTATTGAACCAAGATATTATTGGGATCCAACAAGTGCGCCAAGTGGCAGTTCATTCTATGATAACGACGCAATCCCTGAATGGGAGAACAACTTGTTCATCGGCGGTTTAGCATCGAGCTATATTGCGCGTGTCGTTATTGAAGGTGACACCATCGTTGGAGAAGAACGTCTATTAACTGATGAAGGCGAGCGTTTCCGTGATATTCTCGTAACTGAGGAAGGCGCGCTTATTGCAAGCACTGATGGCGGTGTGATTTATAAGATTACTGCAGCAGGTGAATAATTTATTATTCGCTAAAAGCGCACAAGCTTATGTCACTGTCATTACCTTAAGGTAATTGACAATATTAAAGAAGCAGGCATTCATGGATTTCCATGAATGCCTGCTTCTTTTTTGCTGCCTGTGCTGAGTTTGAAATTCTATTTTAAAGAATCCCGTTTGTCCCCTTTCACGGCGGGTATACTTTATACGAAAGATAATTTGAGGAGGGATTTTTCTAATGAGCCAAACTTTTGACGCATTGAAGGAAAAAATCAGCAATGCTGACGCGGGAGAAGCGAAAGAAATCATCACACAAGTCAAGCAGGCATACGACGATGGACAGCTTGACGAAAGTGAAAAGAACGAATTGATGGATATGGCAAAATCCAAACTTGGCGGAGGGCTCGGCGGCTTATTCTAGGAGCCAGCAGCCTAATTGAAAATAAGCTTCGGCATCCTTATTGAGAGGTTGCTGAAGCTTATTTTTTTATGGTTCAGATTCTCTTCAGGGTGGTGGCCTCACTTCACTTCAAAAGCCACAATCCCATAAGTCTCCAAATACGCTTTCAACACACGCAGCCACTGCTTTTCAACCGCAAGCCCCACATGGCCATCCGGCCGGATCAGGTACAGCGCGTCTTGCTTGAATCCGGCATCTTTCATCTGCGCATTCCATGGAAACTCATGGAGCTCGAGCGACTGGGAGCGGGCAAAGTCGATGAGCTCAGGCTTCGCTTTGCCATATACATGAATTTGCCAGTCGACTGAGCGCAGCGGCGCGAAATTATCGCCTCTAGCGGTTTGGATCCACGGTAGGCGCATGCCGCCGTAAACTTTGCCGGCTTTGCCGTAGCTCAAAGGGCTGTCGCGGTAATTGATGTGAATTTGGGATAAGATTTTAAATGCGTTTTTTTGCGAGAACGGGAATTTGAATACCGCTGGCAGGCCGAAAGGTACGAAATATTGACGCAGCAGAGTGCCGCGCAGTTTTTGGCTGACGATCGTCGAGAATGCTTTGTCGGTCGTCGCGATCAGCCGGCGCGCAAAGCTGATGCGCTCTTTTTCGTAGGTGTTCAATATTCTGGGAGCGGCTTTCCCTTGAATCACCGCTGCGAGTTTCCACGCCAGATTGATGGCGTCGCCGATGCCGGTGTTCATGCCTTGTCCGCCGGCCGGACTGTGCAGGTGGCCGGCGTCGCCCAGGATGAAGATGCGGCCTTTGGCGAATTGCTCGCTGACGCGGTAATGGACGCGGTAGGTCGAAAACCAGTTGACCTTGGCCGCGGTGACACGGATTTTATTTTCAATATAATCGCTGATTTCATTGTACTGGAGATTGTTGCGTTCGTTGAACTTCTCGGGCACGATGCCAAGGATCCGCTTGGTTATGACGTTGCGGACGGACATATACAGCATGAAACCTTCATCGTCCATGTACATGTCCATCTTTTGCATATTTTCTGCCGGCTTCGCGGTTTCGATGTCGGCGACAAAGAACAATTGCTTGTATGTGCCGCCGGGAAATTCAAGTCCCAGTCCTTTCCGGACCATGCTGCCGGCTCCGTCGCATCCGCATAAATAGGTGAATTCCGCTGTTTCTGCCGGCTGGTCCTGCTGCTGGAGAACGGCGGTTACGCCTTCTCCTTTGTCTTCGAAAGAAATCAAAGAGGTGTTCCATTCGACCTCTACGCCGATTTTATTTAACTCGTCCACCAGAATCTCTTCGTGCTCGTCCTGCGGCAGACTCAGGATGAACGGAAACGGACTCATGCCTTTGCCGAAATCATGGAATTTCACCGTGGCTTTCACTTCGTTGCCATCACTGACATCCAGCGATAAAATCGGATGCCCCTGGATGATGTTGCGTTCGGCCAGGCCAAACTGGGCGTACTGCTCCAATATGCGCGCATGCACGGCAAGCGCACGGGAAGCAGTGCCGGTTCCTGCATTTTTATCGATGATCCGGAACGGCACGCCTTGACGCGCCAGCCCATAGGCAAGCGCCAGGCCGGTGGGGCCGGCTCCGACGATTAAGATTTGTGGGTTCATCATAGCGACCTCCTAATGAGTATCACGCCTGTTGAATAAGAAAAGTTCCTGTACAGCTACTATATCCTTAATCGGTGGGTTTCAAGCAAATGAGGCTGAAAAATTAAAATTAGCGCACTGTGTAAAAAATTATACACGATTCCATTGATAATCCATGCATTGCCACAATACCGTCGTGTGTGCGGTTTTTCAGTTTATTCCTTCGTATAAAGGAAGTGAAAATTAAAGTTATTTTTAAATACAGAAGAAAAAGGGGACCGTTTATCAGTGATTTACGATAAAATTGGTCAAAAGACTAATATTTGGATAATCACTAGTCGGCTGATATTACTGGAGATTGGGAGGATGAGGGTAAGCTGAATCCTCATGCAATGATGGAGTTCTATGCTCACTTTTTACAACAAGAACGTAAGGTGGTGCGTTAGATAAAATACCGTTATTTTTAATTAATCGAGGGCTGAGGGAGTTTTTAGATGATAAAGGTTTGTTTTGCTATTAATACTATTTTAGTCTTTATTCCTTTTCATCCGATTGTAGTTTTGGTTTTTTATATGAGTGGCTCGATGGAAACATCTAATCAGTATTATATCGATAATTTGCTTTGGCTAATTCCTATCACATTACTGTCAGCATCCATACCGAACATATTAATTGCTGCATATTTTATGCTTGTGAAAAAACAGCAATTAATATGGCGCGACTTTTTAATTGCAGAAGGATATGTAATTTTCATTCAAGGGTTATTACACGTTGCAGTATTGTTATTTGGCATGTATGGACCCAACATCTAGTAGCGGGAAATTCTTTTATTCCTTGGTGGAATCCTAATTTTGAGTCATGATCCAGTATTTCACACCGACATTGGTAGACAATTAAAGTCATGTCCCTGTGACAAAAAATTCTATATACACAAAAGTAGTGTATGAAGATATCCGCCGACGTCAGTAGTAAGATGTATTTTTCATGAATTTTCATGTTTCTTCCAAACAAGTCATCTCTGAACGCTACACAGGGAATAGTTCAAATCAGTAAGTTAAAGCGGAGGAATTACTATGACGAAACTATTTATTTTGGTGAACACTCTTTTAATTCCTTATCATGCCGCAGTAGTATTTGCGATGGCTATGAGTATGGGCCAAGCGCATACCAATCAAGAAATTGTCAATAATCTATATTGGATAGTTCCGGTGAATCTAGCATTAGCTTCCATTCCAAATATGTTGATTACGTTGTATTATTTCATTCAAAAGAAAAACACAAATCTTTTGATAGCCCTTTTAAAAGCTGAGGTATATGTGGTTCTAATACAGATCTTATTACATGGTGCCTTAATATTATTCAGCATATATGGACCGGATATTTAAATAGCAGCTGTATTTTTAAGCATTAGAAATAACTTTCATTGAAAAATCGTGTCCCTATGTAAAACATAATTCCAGTTATACCAAAATCTTGCATGAAGAATCCGCCGACGCCAGTAATGGAGCGGATACTTCATGCATTTTCATGTCTCTTTCATAATGGCTCGTGACACTGGGAATAATTGGGGACTGCTGGGAATGAATATTTGAAAAGCGTATGCAATTTTCCGGAAGGAGATCGCACACGCTTTTTGGGTTGCATTGACCATTTTCATTTTGAATCCGCTATTTGCTGAAATCAAAAGTTACACCGGACAGCTCCTCCGAAACTTGCCAAAGTTTCTGGCGGAGGGCTTCATCCTTCACGGCCGGATCAGGTTCCTCCAAAGCCGGATAGCCTCTCCGGTTGCCTTTGCCATCCGGGCCGATGTATTCGCCGCCTTTTATGGCGGGGTCCGTTGCGGCATAGACTGTGGGAAGTGCTCCCATTGCGGCAGGCTGCAGGTAGCGGTGCATGAGCCCACTGAAAATTCGGGGCATTTCACGGCCGCCCAGTTTAAACAGATTGGTCGCAGAAATTCCGGGATGACAAGCAAGGCTGAGCGTCGATAAGCCGTGCTGCTTCAATCGCTTATCGAGCTCTGTTGCAAACATCAAATTAGCCAGTTTACTTTGGCCATAGAACTTCATTCCTTTATAGCCCTGAGAGCCGTCCAGGTTCTCAAAGTCGATGGCGGCTTTGCGGTGTGCCAGACTGCTGAGCGTTACCACCCGAGAATTTTCTGTGCGGATAAGAAGTGGCAAGAGCAGGCCGGTCAAGGCGAAATGCCCGAGATGGTTGCTGCCGAACTGCAGTTCAAAACCGTCTTTTGTCTTCGCATATGGAGGCGTCATAACGCCGGCATTATTGATCAGCAAATCGAGCGAATCAAAGCGGCTGATGAACGCTTCTGCAAAAGCATGTACGCTGTCCAAATCGGCCAAGTCGAGGTTCATGACTTCGACAGTTGCCCCGGAATATTCTTCTTTGATTTCCTGTTGGGCTGCTTTTCCTTTTTCGATATCACGGACAGCCAAGATGACCCGTGCACCTCGCCCGACGAATATCTTAGCGGTTTCAAGTCCGAGTCCGCTGTTCGCCCCCGTGATGATGGCCGTTTTTCCTGTCATTGTCTGTTGTTCCATAAGTTCAGCTCCTGATGTGATCGATTCTTTTTTCTATTGTGCCATTGTGCAATTGCTTAAGCAAGAAAGGGCGATGCCGCCGGCTTCTGCTCACCGTCACACCGCTCAAGTCATAGCCTTTTTGTTTTTCAGCTCCAATAAAATAGGCGTGATATTCAGTAATATCGACAGGCTGGTCAACACCCATAGGGCTGCTGACATGATGGGTACGACGTCCATCAGAGCCGACCAGTCCTCCGCCTCGACCCAATCGGCGACCATGCCGTAATCGGCGACGAGTGTCAATGCTGTAAACGATAAGCCCATGGCCATCGCCAGTCTGTAATCTTTGCCTGCCGCAAACAGGCCGAGATTTATAAAAGTGGCAATTATTGCAATAACCCCGAATATGAACCACATCGCCATTCCTCCTTTTTATTAGTAATAAAGACGGAACCGCACAGGAAATAGTTTCTATTCAACTGGCTATTTTTTGAGGAAAGCGAAATGCTTGGAAATAAAAGAATCGACGATAAACACGAAAAAATCGACGATAAACCCATGAAAATCGACGATATAATGAGCAGATTCGAAACTATTCTCAATAATTTTTGATAAGACAGTGAAATGGGGGCTCAGGAAGAGCCTCGGTGCAGGGATTTTTTGTTTTTTATTGTAGTGAAAATTTCTATGAGCGGTTTTCGGGGTTCTATGATCATTCAGATGATTCTATGATCATTCAGCTCTTTGGCCATCGTCTCCGGAACATATAAAAGCGGCGGAGTTTACAAAACATCAAACTGCTCTTGCCACCTTCAGCCAACACAGCTACGATTAAAGAAAAGCTGAAGAAATGAGGGGATGACATGGTCGGAAGAAATGATCCGTGTCCGTGCGGGAGCGGGAAGAAGTATAAGAAATGCTGCGGCCGCGAGGAAACGGTGGATCTGCAGTAGGTGGTTGATGCGGAACAGGAATCCGTGCTGGTGGATTTTGCGGAGCAGGGGCTGGAGCCGAAGGAGTTTCATCAATTGACTCAGCGTTTAAGCAGCTGGCATTCGGCTTTAGCGAAGGTTTTTGACCGGGATACGATTGAAGCGCTGGCATTTGAAGCGTTTATTTTCCATGACCGTCCGGATATCTGGCGGAACTATATCGCCCGGAAAATGAAAACACAGAAACGGCAGCGCATATTGGATGTGCTGGCGCTGTGGGAAGAGCCATTTTACCTGATTGCCGAAGTTCAGGAAGTGGAAAATGGCATTCTACAGATTCGCGATAAAGTGACCGGAGACATTCATCAAGTGAAGAACATTATTGATGCGAAAGCTGGTGAATGGATTTTTGGCATCGTCATGCACAGCCTGCGGGATGGCCAGCCGATATTGCAGCCGGCGTAGGGCTTGATTACCATTCCGGTTTTCCAGCAGTCAGTTGTTGAGAAGCTGGCAGCCCGCTTGAAAGAAGGAGTCAGCGATTCGCTGGACTTATACCGGCTGTTAGCGTCAGGGGCTGCGGACCTGGGATTATCGGCATTTCAGGAAGAAGTCATGGGGCTGGTCAGCGGGTTTATTGATGACTACGGAGTGAAAAATGAAGCGATCGAAGGCATTGCTTTTTCGTTCCTGAAGGAAGTGGCCGTGAAAGCGCGGAAAGCGGAAGGTGTAGCGGCGGGAATCCTACAGGCTGCAAGCGACTTCGGGCTGTTTGAGGAAGTTTATGTACCACAGCAGATCATCGCGGAAGAGCTCGGAACAACCGTTGGCACCTTATCAAAATACCGAGATATGGTCGGTGAGTTTGTGATAGAGCGGGTGGGTTATAATGACAGTGTCCAATCCCCACAGCCGGCGGTGGTGCCGGAAGTCGTTACGGAAATAGGGACTGACCCGCGGATTACTGAGCGTGGTCTGTGGGAAATGATGAAGCGCACCGCGAACGCCGGATCGGAAGCTGAATTGAACAAGATCCTGCAGCAGCGGAATGTGAAATATAAGCCGGCTACCGGTGCTGAACGGGCGCAGCTGCTTTGTTACGAAGCGTTTGAAACGGACGGCAAAGAACGCGAACGGCTGGCACGGGAAGCGCTCCAGTTGAATCCGAAAAGCGGCGATGCGAATTTGCTGATGACGGAATTTGTGGAACACGATGTTGAAAAAGAGCTTCATTATTTAAATGCTTTGAATACTGGCTACCGGACCTTCGATAACAGTTTCGACATTCCTTGGGGCTATGTCCCGAACCGGCCGTTCCTCCGTGCTTTATTTTCGTATGGCGCCTGGCTGATGGAGCAGGGCAGATACGACAAGGCGATTGAACAGCTGACGGAAATTATGGATAGAAATCCGTTCGACCACCAAGGCGCGAAATGGCTGCTGTTGAGCGCTTATATCCATGCGGGCAAATGGGAGCAAGCAAGTGATTTCATAGATGGCTTTGCCTTGGAGGACAATTCAGGAATCGGCATGTATTTTCACTATCTCCACGACTTGCATACCGGCCTCCTGAAACCTCATGAAAAGAGTAAAATGAAAGATTTCATCAAGAAGCGCAATCCGTATCTTTTCAAACTGCTGAAAGAAGGCAAAAAGCCCGGTGCTTTTCCGAGGCGTTTGAGTCTGCAAAAAGGAAATAAGGATGAGGCGGAGTTGATTTATTGGCTGATTTATGGGATTGGGGAAACGAATTTATTTATTGAGTAAGGGGATGGTGGCATCTTCCAATCTCAATAACTATGAAGGTAGTGTACTATTGAAATTACAACGATAAGTATCGATCAGAAAGTCGATAGATTTAAAGGAGTGGCATAATGGACCGATTAGTGAAGGAACAATTAGGCGAGATGCTCGATGTGTTCGAAAGTTTCCCGGATTGTAAAATTGAAAAGACTGAAGGCGACCGGCTGTTGATCGCGAGTCACAAACCTGTTCCGTGGAGTGATGCGCTCGAAAAGAGCGACGCGGAATCGGCGCATAAAATCGGCTCCATCAATTCGCACAAATTCGCGCTGGGTCTGTACATCGATTTCCCGCATGATTTCTTCGAATTTGATGAGTTGGTGAAAATCATAGATCCTGAAGCGACGCTGACTTATTATCCGCCGGGCGAAAAGACGTCCACGGTGAAAAGCTGGTGGCGATTCCGTTCCGATGAAAAGTTCGACAGCATCCACCTTGTGCTGCGGAAAACGGAATTGGATTATTATGATTTCAAGAGAGAAGACTGGATGGAATTGATGCGGCAGATTATCGGGGTTCATAAATGATCATGGCCGATGAAATTTTTAACTGAAAATAAAAGATGTGTCGGAAAAACGCTTCCTTTTGGGAGCGTTTTTTTGATTTATTTTGTGAGCTCGAGGCTGGCGCGGATAAACGGACGCTAGCCGCGGATAAATGACGTCTAGCCGCGGATAAAACCGGCTTAGGCGCGGATAAACAGGCTGCAGGCGCGGATAAACACCGATTTGCCGCGGATAAGCGGGGTGGAGGCGCTTAAATAGAAGCTGGTTGCCTCGAAAACAAGCATTTCTGAAGGAGTTTTCCTCAATCCACCCACTCATAAACAGAAAACTCCTCCAAAAGCATCCAAAATATGAGAAATTTAAAAGGGTGTCTCCTAAAAGATATGCTGTCAAACAGCCGGTCTTGATTAACAACCGCTCCAGCCAGCTTTAACGTGCAATAAAGGATGTGAACTATTTTTAATTATCATTTTATCGCTTTCTTAACTAAATGTTATAATTTTTTGATCTTTTGACTGGTAATCGAACATAGGTTCTGTTATAGTAAAAGCATATCACTATGGAATGGGGTGTATTTCGATGGTGCTTGCGATCAAAGAAGTGAACGGATATGAAAGAGGGAAAAAATATACTGAGGATCTTGAGATTTTATCCTGCTTCAAAAACGACGAACATCGGGTAGTCGCTTTAACTGACACGGACGGCAATGTTTTTTACTGGACAACTACAGTGGATTCGCCTGAATATCGAAACTTCCGGAGAAAAGCCACTTATACATTTAAAGTCAGTTATATTTCCACAATAGTTGGCCCTTCCAGTCCCAAGATTGTGATTGCAGAATTGAATGACGTAACAGCCAGTAACGCTATGTTTGGTAAGGCAGAACAATATAGATTACATGCTTAATATATATATTTATGAAGAACCTTGATGCGCTCAAGGTTCTTTTTGTTTAGCTGTATAAATGTTGGTCTTCCTGACATTCAGTGAGAATTTCAGGGCTGTTGAAAAACTATCTGTAAGAATAGCGGAATAAATAATTATATTATTGCATATTAATGCATGGTAAGCTTAACTATAAATCATACATATTTTATTAAAGGAGCCCAACCAATGACATTACAACAACAGATATTTGATTACATAGACGAGATTTCAAACGAAATTACAGACATCAGACGCCATCTTCATATGAATCCGGAGCTGTCGCATCAGGAAGTGGAGACGCCCGAATTTATTGCCAAGTATTTGGAGGAGCTGAATATTCCGGTGCGGCGGGGCGTGGGCGGCAGAGGAGTCGTCGGCAGGATTGAAGGCGGGAAGCCGGGGAAGACGATTGCGTTCCGGGCCGATTTTGATGCGCTTCCGATCCAGGACGCCAAGGATGTGCCGTATAAATCTACGGTACCCGGCGTGATGCATGCGTGTGGGCATGATGGCCATACGGCTGCGCTGCTCGGTTTTGCGAAAGTGATGAATGAGGTGAAGGATGAACTGGCGGGCACGATCGTGCTGATCCATCAATTCGGCGAGGAATTGTCGCCGGGCGGGGCGAGGGCGATGATTGAAGACGGTTGCCTGGAAGGTGTGGACGAGATTTATGGCGCGCATCTGCAGTCGCAGATGGAAGTCGGGCATGTGTACGGGGGGGACGGTTACCTGCAGGCGGCTGAAGATACGGTGAAAATAACGGTGAACGGTTCCGGCACGCATGTGGCGGAGCCGCATACGGGAACCGATCCGATTCTCGCTGCGAGCCATATCATGGTCGCGTTGCAGTCGATTGTCAGCCGGAATGCGGATCCGCTGAAAGAACTGGTCGTATCGATCGGCAAATTCCATGCGGGTGATGCGGACAATGTCATTCCGGAAAAAGCCGTTATGGAAGGGACGATCCGTGTGTTTGATGAGAATTTGCGGACGCTTGCGGGGCAGCGGATTAAGGATTTGGCTGCGGGTGTTGGCCAGGGGCTCGGCTGCACGGTGGACGTGGAGATTGGCAAGGGCTATGACTCCCTGCGGAATCATCCCGAACAGATGGAGCTTATTCGCCGGGCAGTCGGCAATTCGTTTGGCGACGGCGTCTACAAAGACATCGCTCCGATCATGCCGGTGGAAGATTTTTCTTATTATTTGCAGCAGGTGCCGGGCGCCTTTTTCTTTGTCGGGGCGAAGCCTGTGGGCGTTGAAAATCCGTTCCCGCACCATCACGAGAAATTCGATTTTCACGAGCCGGCGATGGCCATGACTGCGAAGGTTTTCGCGGCGGCTTATTTGGAATCGCAGAATTAAGGGCGGTGCTGGTGCGTGGGGGAAGGAATAGGTTGAGGTTAGGGAAAAATTAGTCTGAATATTTTTGGCAATAAAAAACAATTTGGTTCATAGCCATACCCGCTGGAGCAGCAGTTAGGTGTGGCTTTTACTTTTTGAATGCAGAAATAGAGGCAGGGTTGACTGGAGGTAAGTGCTGGATAAATTTGCGAAGTCGGAAATGGGCAGTTTGGAGGCTGGCGCGGATAAAGTGGAGCTAGGCGCGGATAAAAGTCGTTTTGCCGCGGATAAAACCGGCCTAGGCGCGGATAAACAGGCTCCAGCCGCGGATAAACAACGATTTGCCGCGGATAAGCGGGTGGCAAGGCATATAAAAGGAGGATGCTGCCTCAAATAGAAGCTTATCCGAGCGGATTTCCGGCAAAAAATCTCACCTCAATACAAAAAGTTAGCAAGATCTCTTCAAAAACACATAAAACTCACAGAAATGCCTCCACATACCTGCCTCCGCATAGCAGGGCATCCTAGACCGCCTGTCAAATCATCAAAAATTTCAAAGGCGCGCTGGGCGCCGAAGCAGCGGGGGGACTGATTGAAGAACTGAAGTTCATGTATCCGAAGCGGACGGCGCTGTTGGATGAGTTGGGGAAGATAGTGTAGAACTAAGCGGTGTCAGCCACAGGCTAGATACCGCTTAATTATTGCATTAAATGGGTAAACTGCGGGCCGAAATGATTTTTTAGATAGGGATATGAAATAGCCCGGCCACTTTATGGAGCTGCATTCAGTAGTTTATCTTCTGAATAATTGTGTCGAACCCTGGTAAACGCCTCAAAGAAAAACCGTATCCACATCCCAATTCAAGGGCTGCCGGACACGGCTTTATTAGGTTCACCTAAAATAACTCCCGCGCCAATAACCGATAAACATCCAACCGCTTCTCCTGCGAATGCGGGATGCTGCAGATCATGGCTTCTTCGAATCCGTATTCCTGCTGTTCCCGCTGCAATTGGTCCGCGACGTCTTTGGCGGAACCGACGAGGTGGATTTTGCGGCTCGCCTGGATTTGCATGCGGTCCATTTCGGTGAGCGCAGAATTCTGCGCCTGCTCCGGTGTCAGGAGCGGCATGATGCGGCCTTTCATCAACATGAGGCGCGCAATGTCCTGCGGCAAGGCTTCGTATTCCGCTTCTTCGGCGGTTTCAGCTGTCGTCACCAGATAGGATACCGAAATTTCGGGTTTCTCCATAAAGGCGGAAGGCGTGAAATTATTTCGGTACGCATCGAGGATTTCGTTCGACATGCTGCCCTGGAAAAACTGGGCAAACGAATAGCCGACGCCCATCCGTCCCGCTTCGAGTGCGCTGTTGCCGCTTGAGCCGAGCAGCCAGGCTTCCGGCAGCTGGATATTTGTCGGAGCGGCAAGGGTTTTATTGTACATATTATCTTCAGGCGTTTCGTCGTTGATCAGTTTCAACGCTGTGTCGAATTTGCCGTACATATCGTCCGTCATCGGCCGGCGCCCTTGCGACAAAGCATAGATGGAGCTGTGGTCGCCGCCCGGTGCGCGTCCCACACCGAAATCGATGCGGCCCGGCGCCAGTGCGCTCAAGGTTTTAAAGACTTCCGCCAGTTTTAAAGGGGAATAATGCATCATCATCACGCCGCCGGTGCCGATCCGGATCTTTTCCGTTTTGGCGGCCAGGTAAGCGGCAGTGACTTCAGGCGCCGAGCTGGAAAATGCGCCGGAGCCGTGATGCTCCGCCATCCACATCCGGCTGTAGCCTAAATTGTCGGCGAGGATTGCGAGCTCCACCGCTTTTTGTATCGCCTCTTCCGCCGTGTTGCCTGACGTCACGGGCGCTTGGTCCAATACACTTAGTTTCATCTATATGACTTCCTTTCTTTGCCTGCAGGTTTGCATATAGAGGAGTATAGCAGGATGATATTGGGAAATCATTTCTTCTGTCTCCAGGTTTAATTGCGATGGAAATAAAACCTGGACTTGTGAATCTTTATGAGCGGAAGTTCCGTATAATAAAATCGACGGAGACAATTGCGCATGTAAGAATCGATTTCTCTCCGACTATCCGCGAAAGGCATGATTGAATGTTTACCATCACATTTGTAATTTTCCTCTTTTTCATCCCGATCGCTTGGTTTATCTGGACCAGCGTGAGCATTAAAACTGGCAAAATCGATAAACCGAAGTGGAAAGTGCCTTTGGCCATCTTAATGGCAATGCTTCTTGGCAGCATCGCCGTGAATTATTATCTTTCCGATACTTACCAGCTTGCCTTTTTCCAGAATGGGTTTGAAAGTACGGTTGCGCTGATCATCGCCGGGGCGCTGCTGGTGATGATGCTGATTGTCAACGTCATCGTCAGCTTCTTCTTCAAAGGTGCGCCGAAATCGGTTCATAATCCGAAAGCGGTATGGATTGTGGGCGGCGTTTTGTGCACGACGATGCTGTTTTTCACGATGTGGGTCTACCCGTTCGCCGAAAAAGTTTCGTATATCCAGAAAGTCGAAAAGGCGCTGAATACGGCAGAACAGCGGCAAGACGGTGAGGACATCACGGTCGTATTCATGAGCTCCGAAAAGAACTGCGTGCGGACCAACACTTCGAATTGCCGATCCGTTTCGTATAAAAACACCTTTTTCCTCAAAAATAATTTAGATGTCCAAAAAGAGGTCCAGGTGCAGATCCGTGCGCTGGACGTTGAAGAGAAAGAACTGGAAGTCGTCGAGTCGGACATCATGACGCTCGCGGCAGGCGAATTGAAGCTGCTTGAAACGGAGGAATCCTCTGACGAGTCGAGTATCTGGAGCCGCCATTCCTTTGAAACTGAGGTCCGCACCCATTCCTACGAATCGATTTACAGGTATCGCGATGCTGAACAATAAAAACGGCCGTGCCGGAGACATTTCTGTTTCCGGCACGGCCGTTTCTTTATTCCATTATTTCTCCGCTTCCCGCGCAGCCTTGACACTATTCGGGTCGAAGAATTTATCGACCAGGTCGTAGATGGTGATGAGTTCGTAGAGAATCTTGAATTCCGGCGGGAACAGGGTCGGATGCAGGGCATCGCTGGTCGAGATGCCTTTACTGTCTTCCCAGAAGAAATCGGTGATGATCTTTAATTGTGCCTGATGGGTTTCGCGGTCGTAGGCATTGGAATTCTGCAGGTCGTCCGCGAGTTCAGAAACAGCTTGCATGATGATGTTGCGCTCGGCTTGCGACCACTTGATGCTTTGGAACGGGATGCGAAGCAGGGCATCGAGATGGAATTCCAAATTATGCAGAAAGAGCAATTGCCGTTCCGCCATGCGCAGCTCCGTTTCCCGGTCACGGACGCGGGGATACAGGCTGAAATCGTCGCGATGGTAATGGATTAATTTCTCCGTCTTCCTAATCTCCGTCGTCAGCCGCTTCACAAGCTCCTGATCTTCCTGCAGGTTCGCGTCGCCGTCAAAAAGGATTGTGTGGAAAGTGTGCTCGAGCATCGTGCCGGCGCGTTCGCTGATGCCTTGGATGCTTTTCAGGATATCCGCCCGGTAATTCGGCGGGAAAACGAGCATGTTGACGGCGGTGGACACGAGCAGGCCGACCGTCGTGGTCCCTAGTCGAATAAAGAAGGAGACCAGCACATGATCATGGATCACTTCAATCATGGCGACGGATGTCAATGTGGCAACGAGCAAGCCGGCGTGCAGCTTGAGCCGGTAACAGACCAGAATCGTGGCGACCGCCGCGAGTGTATAGGTAATCGGGGCGTTGCCAAAAAGTGTGATGAAGAGCACGGCGAATGCGGAACCGATGGCAGAGGCAGGGAACCGCACGAGTCCTTTTTTTATCGAATCGCTGACGGTCGGCTCAACCGTCACGATGGCCGTGATGACCGCAAAGACAGGCGGCCAGCCGAACCAAAGGCAGATCGTCGCTGTCAGAAAGATGGCTATGCCGGTTTTCAGAATCCGGCTGCCGTTGAAATGAAAGGATCGCATTTGGCGCCCCCTCTCTTTTATGTAGTATTTTCACTGTAGTTCAGTATATCACCGATTTTATTATGTATTGCAACAGAATTTTTTCGGCATTCTTGAAGAAGCAATTTAATAGTAAGAGTGAGGAAATGCGAAATTTGCAGCTGCCGCGGATAAATCATGTTTTGGCGCGGATAAACATCGCTTTGCCGCGGGTAAATAGCTTCTAGGCGCGGATAAACAGCCCGTAGCCGCGGATAAACATCGCCCAGCCGCGGATAACCCAATTTACAGCAAATTTTCTTCCAATATAAGCCGAAATAATTCAGCTTTCACACTAAAATCGTATAAGAAATACACCCGTTCATCAAAATAGCGAATTTTTTAATTCCATCATTAATAAACGATTGTGTGAGCGGGGCCAAAATAGGGAACTCTTAAATTAGTGGGTCATTCCCCTGATTTGATTGGAAAAGGAGAAATTCACCATGGCAGATAAAAGAGATGAAATCATCTTGAGAGGGTTGCAGGAAAATAATTTGAAGAATATCGATTTGAATATCTCGAAAGAAAAGATAAATGTGTTTACCGGCCTGTCGGGTTCAGGGAAAAGTTCGGTCGTTTTTGATACCTTAGCGACAGAAAGCAGAAGACAGATGACGCTGAACTATCCGCTTTACATCAGGCATCAGATGCCGAGGTATGAGCGGCCACACGCCGACTTGATGCAGCATCTCAGTCCGGTGGTCGTTGTGGAGCAGAAACCGGTGAGAGGAAATTCCCGCTCGACTGTCGGCACGTATATGGACATCGATCCGTTGATCCGATTGCTGTTTTCACGGATCGGCAGCCCGCCGCTCGGCTCAGCGACTGAGTTTTCGAGTGACTCATCGTTCGGCAAATGCCCGGAATGCAGCGGCTTCGGAGAAATTGTTGCGCCTGATATCCACAAGCTCATCGATCACACGAAGTCGCTCCGGGACTCCGCGGTGCGCTTCAAGCCGCTCGCGCCGCCCGGCTGGCAAGGCAGATGGATGGTGGACGGCGGATTGTTCGACCCTGATCTCCCCATCAAAGATTTCACGGAAGAAAAATACAATATGCTGGTCTACGGTCCGCCGGAAGGCGAGCGGGCATTCAGCAAGTATTATTACAAAGTGGGCAATCGGGACATCGAATGGGACGGCCTCCTTCCCCGGTTTATTCGCCTTTACATTAACCGCGACCTCACGAAACTGAAAATCGTATCCCAGGAAGACGTGCTGGCGATGACTGCTCGTACGCCGTGCCCGACCTGCGAAGGTTCCGGATTGAATCCGAAAGTGCTCCAATGCAAAATCAACGGGTTGAATATCGCGCAATATGACCGGCTGGAAATGACGGATTTGCTGGATGAGCTGGCGAAAATAAAAGATCCGGTTGGCACATCGATTGCGCAGCAGGTGTATCCGAGTGTCAGACAGCTGGTCGACCTGGGGCTTGGCTATTTGAGTCTGGCACGAAAAGTTGGCACGCTTTCCGGCGGTGAAGCGCAGCGCGTGAAAATTGCCCGTCACTTGGGCAGCAGCCTGAACAATATCACCTATATTTTCGACGAACCGAGTGCGGGCCTGCATCCGGAAGAAATCGAGAAGCTGACGCACATGCTCGAAAGTTTGCGGGACAATTACAATACCGTGGTCGTCATCGAACACAATCTGGCGGTCATCAAGACGGCAGATGAAATCATCGAAATGGGCCCAGGCGCTGGCGCGACCGGTGGTGAAGTGGTCTATCAGGGCGCGCAGGCCGGCTTGCAGAAAGCGTCGGCCATCACCGATTTGAACCATAAAGTTACTGTCAATAAAACACCGAGACAGTCAGAAAACAGTTTTTCAATCCAAAATGCGTCAGCTAATAATTTGAAAGATGTCAGTGTGGATATTCCGAAAAACGTTCTGGTGTCGGTATGCGGCGTTTCCGGTTCCGGCAAGAGCTCGCTGATGTTCGGAGCCTTTGCCGACAATTATCCTGAAACCATTTCGGTGGGCCAGGGCAGCATCGGAACATCCAGCCGTTCGACACTTGCGACTTATATGGGAATCATGGATGACATCCGGTCGATTCTGGCAAAAGAAACAGGGCAACCGGTGGGCTTGTTCAGCTTTAATTCGACCGGAGCCTGTCCTGTCTGCGAAGGCAAAGGCGTCACCACGCCGGACGTGGCATTTGCGGATCCCGTGACCGTCACCTGCGAAGCCTGCAGAGGGACGCGCTATTCCGATGAAGCGCTGTCCCATCGCCACTTAGGCAAAAATATCGTGGAAATTCTGGAACTGTCGATCGACGAAACCAATGAGTATTTGAAAATGCCGAAAATCGTCAAGAAAGTGGATACCTTGAAAGACGTCGGATTGGGCTACCTGACACTCGGCCAGACGACCAGTTCGCTGAGCGGCGGAGAAGTGCAGCGCCTGAAACTGGCCAGCCACCTGAAAAAAGAAGGGCAGATCTATTTGTTGGATGAACCGTCATTGGGTCTGCACACCAAAGACAATGCACATCTATTGGCCGTATTCCAGGGACTCGTCGACAAAGGCAATTCGGTCATCCTCATCGAGCATAATATGAACTTTATCGCTGCGAGCGACTGGGTCATCGAAATGGGCCCAGGCGGAGGAAAGAAAGGCGGCGAAGTCCTGTTTGAAGGAACACCGGAAAGCATGCTTCAGTCGGATACGCTGACGGCGAAATGGCTGAGAGCAGGTGTGAAGGGATAATTTCATAATTCAAGTTGTTGCCCCTCGCTGCATCCGGAGCGAGGGGCAATTTTGTATGAAAATGAAGAGAACTTGCCTGATATCAAATATGAGTGGCGGAAGATTTGGGGTGAAAAGTAGCTGAGTGATCATAGAATCCGCTGAGTGATCATAGAACTCGCTGAGTGATCATAGAATCTCCTGAGTGATCATAGAATCGAATAAGTGATCATAGAACCCCAAAAAGTGATCATAGAATCGAATGAGTGATCATAGAACAGCAAAAACCGCTCATAGAATCGCGGTACATACGAATCCCGCTTATGTGGAACGAGTGATGAGAGCATATTGAGACAAAAAACCGCCATCCTGGAAAGGACGGCGGTTATTTTTTATTTTTAAGATTACGAAACAGCCTTCAACCCGACGACTCCGATAATGATAACGATCAGGCTGATGATTCGTCCCACGCTCTTTGATTCGCCGTAGAAAATCATATTGACGATGACGGCGGCTGTTGTGCCGATGCCGATCCAGACGGCGTAGGCGATGCTGACCTGCAGGTGATTGAACGAGGCATAGAGGAACACGAATGCGCCGCCGAACCCGCCGAAGAACATCAACAGGTTGATGAATGATTTTTTCTTGCTGAAATTATTTAAGCCGATGACTCCGACCAATTCGAGAATGGCGGCGATGAATACGAAAATCCATCCCATCTTACTCCACCTCCAAATCTGTCGGCGGATTAGCAGGGCCATCCGCCAACTTCAATGCGATGACACCGGCCACAATGACGGCCATGAAGAAACCTTTGGCCGCGCTGAATTCTCCGCCGAAGATATAGATGTCCATCAATGCCGTGCCGACTGTGCCGACAGCTGCGAAAATTGCGTAAACGGTTCCGGTCGGCAACGTTTCGCAGGCTTTGGACAGGAACAGGAAGTCACAAAGGATGAGCGGCACAATGATGAGCCAATGCCACCATGTGCTCGCCACGTTAAATCCAAAAATCCAAAACAATTCAAACAGACTGGTCAGTCCGACAAATATCCATGCTTTATTCATAGAAAAATCTCCTTTTGATCTGATACTCACATTAAAGACTGACTGAACGTCATTCAGTTTTAGCCTGAAAAATAAACGCTATCAGGGCCTGCCAATAGCGTAGGTCACAAATTTTTTCAATTCTTTGCGGTATTCGGAAACGATTGAGGGATCTTGGTCTTGGAATAGATAATTCTGTTCCGCTGCCGCTTCGATCATGCCAATCATGATTTTCGCGGCGTACGTGACATTCAGGTCGTTGCGCAAGCCGCCGGTCTCCTGATGGGAAGCGAGAAGTTCTTCCATCCATTGATAGACGGGACCATAAATGGTTTCCCAGTCTTTTACGTGTTCCGTCTGGGTAAGTCCGCTGTACATCAGTTTCGTAAGGTCTTTGTATTCCTGCGTGTAAGCGAACACGACCTCGATAATTTCTTCCAGCTGCTCATTCAGTCGACTGGCTGTTACACGATCCACCAACTCACGGTGCATCTTTTCCACCAGCACTTCCGCAATCGCCGGCATCAATGCCATCTTCGATGAGAAATAAAGATAGAAGGTGCCTTGGCCGATGCCTGCCTGATTGACGATGTCAGAGACCGTCGTCTTTTCGATCCCCTTTTTAGGAAATATATCAATCGCTGCTGAGATGATCTTTTCTCTTTTATTCATCGGAAACCTCCTACTGACTGAACGTCATTCAGTTTTTATGATAAAGGCGAAGGAGAGGGATGTCAAAGGAGGTGGGAGGTAATTGGAAATTTATGTGTTGCGAGCGTACAATTAAATTAGGAAGGCAATCAGGTAAATAAAGGAGGACACTCAATGGCAGTCTTAGTAAAAGGGCAAAAAGTGGATTTGACGAAAGCGAATCCGGCATTGGCAAAAATCAAAGTAGGACTCGGATGGGATACGGGCAGCGGCCAGTCATTCGATTTGGATGCGGTCGCATTGATGGTGAATGAGGCGGGGCAGCTGGCTGGAAAAGAAAAGATTGTTTTCTATAATAATTTGAAGAGTCCAGATGGAGCCGTTCAATTATCAAAAGACAACCGGACAGGTGAAGGCCCGGGCGACGACGAGCAGATCCTTATCGATCTGAAAAGCATCTCGTCTGACATAAAGAAAATTGTCCTGGCCATCCATATGCATGATGGAGAATCCCAAAAGCAGGATTTCAGCCAAGTGGCAAACGCTTATGTGCAAATCGATGACGCGCGAAGCGGGCAGCAATTACATAGATATGAATTAGGCAAAGATTCGCTGACAGGCACTGGCATCATTGCAGGTGAAGTTTACATGCATAACGGGGAATGGAAGTTTGCGGCCGTCGGACAAAGTTTTGATGGCGGTTTGAGTGGTTTATCCGCAATGTATAACTTCCAGGCGGAGCCTGATTTCTTTAAGAAAACGCAAGCCAAAACGGAAGCACCGAAACAGGCTGGAACTTCTTCGATCAATCTTACGAAAGTCGAGTTGAAAAAGACCGGGGATAAGATTAATTTAAACAAGACCAACTCACCATTAGGCGAGATACTGGTGAATCTGAACTGGAATCAGAAAACGGCAAAAGGGTTTTTGTCATCGGTTCTGAATGCCGGTTCTTCTGTCGATTTGGATCTGGGCTGCCTTTTTGAATTGGAAGACAGCTATAAAGGAGCCGTACAGGCTCTGGGGAATTCCTTCGGCGATTTAAATTATGAACCATATATTGCGCTGGACCAAGATGATCGTACTGGCGCATTAAAAGGCGGCGAGAACCTTCGTATTAATGGCAATAAAATCACGAGGTTCAAGCGGATTCTGGTCTATGCGTTCATTTATGAAGGAGCGGCAAACTGGGCGGAAGTCGATGGCGTCGTGACCTTGAAGCAGCAAAGCGGCCCGGACATCGAAGTGCGCCTGGATGAACACCGCAAAGGCAAAAGAATGTGCGCCATCGCGCTGCTCGAAAACGTCAATGATGAAACGATGAGTGTGAAGAAAGTGGTTGAGTATTTCAATGGCCACAAGGAAATGGACAGGGCTTTCAACTGGGGAATGAAATGGAGTGCCGGGTCGAAGTAAATGATTTTTTAAAAAAAACAGGGGGCGTATTTCATGGGTTTATTCGATAAAATTTTTAAGAAGCCAGAAAATGTGGTTGGCGGAGGATTTTGGAGTGAAAAATAGCTGAGTGATCATAGAATGCCGATAAGTGATCATAGAACTCGCTGAGTGATCATAGAATCTCCTGAGTGATCATAGAATCCGCTGAGTGATCATAGAACCCCAAAAAGTGATCATAGAACTCGATAAGTGATCATAGAACTGCGAAAACCGCTCATAGAATCGCTGCGCACCCAATTTATGAGTTTGCCACAACCTGTTCAACAGGAGTAAGATTAAATAGTGAGCAATATCAGAGAAAAGAGGAGGAATTATTCATGATTACTGTAACGAACCGCATTCAAGTGAAAAAAGGAATGGGAATGAAGATGGCGCCTGCATTTACCAAGAATCAGGGTTTATTGGAATTCGACGGATTCGAAAAAGTGGAAGTGAACGTTTCAACTCAGCATGAGGATTACGATGAGATGCAAGTGATGATGTACTGGAATTCAAAAGAGGAATTCGAGGTTTGGCGCAATTCGGACGACTTCAAAAATGCCCACAAACGTGACGGCGGCGACGGGGGAGAATCACCTGTCATCAAGAGTGAGCTGATCATTGCGGAAGTGGCGTCTGTATTGACGAAGTAAGTTGGAAGCAACCTTTATGTTAAATGAAAGCAAGACCTGTATCTCTGTAAAAGCAGAAGTATGGGTCTTCTTTTTGTATGCCCTATATAAAGCGATTAATGTAAAATAATGTATGAATTCAAGCTGGAATATAATATGATTAAAAGAAAGAATGATAAAAGGGGCCACGCCATCAATGGAACTGAATTACAAACTCACAGAAGAAGATTATATCGATTTCAATGTGTTTCATGCAAAAAATTCACCAGCGGTACAGAAACAAGTCACGATGCAGCGGATATTTGTACCGGTGCTGTACATAGTGCTGGCGTTCCTGGCCTTTATGTTCCTGGATATGCCGTCGTTTTTCGTACTGTCCGTCCTGTTTCTCATCATGGGAATCCTATGGGCCATCTTCTATCCGGCTTATTTCTACCGGCTGATCAAGCGGAACGCGACCAAAATGATGCGGGAAGGAAAAAATGAAGGAGTGCTTGGAGCACATACGATGATTTTTACGGAAGAAGGCTTGCGTGAGGTCAGTCCGAAAGGCGAGATGACCATTTCCTGGAGCGGTATTGAAACTTTTGGCGACGGCGAATCCGGATTTTATTTATATAATAGCGGCATGTCCGCGCTGATCATTCCGAAGAAAGAACTGGGTAACAGCGGGGAAGTCAGCGGTTTCCTAAAAGAAAAAATCAAAAGCCGATTTTAAGTTGAATAAAGAAGTCGATTGCCGCAGGGGGCACACATGAAAACTCATTATTATTTAGGATGGTTCAATGAATACTTTCCGGAGAAGTTGGAGAAGGCGTTGCAGATAGATATAATAGAAAGAAAATCACTTGTGATGATCAGTTCGACTCCAGCAGCTGATGAGGTTGATGGGGCAACAGAACGCTCATGGCTGGATCATGCCGGCATTCGGTTTGATGAATATCATTTGATCAATGACCGCGTCCAGAAGGAAGAGGCACAATCGCTGATTCAAAACGCTTCCGTCATTTTCCTGCTGGGCGGAGACACTGTTGAGCAAAATGGTTTTCTAATGGAATATGAATTGGCGGGTTCAATCCGAAAAAGCGGGGCTGTCGTAATCGGGGCAAGCGCCGGGGCGATTAATATGTCGGCGAAGTGGCTGTGCTCCAGAAATTTCGGGTATGAAGTCGAGGAAAGCACTTTATATGAAGGGATCGGGTTAGGTGATTTCTCAATCCTTTCCCATTTTGATCTTGAAAATAATATTGAAATGGTTCGAAGCGAATTGTCTCTTTTGTCGGAAGAAATGGATATCTACGCATCGAATAAGGATTGCGCCTTGCGGGTAAAGAGAGGCAACATCGATATTTTAGGCGATGTCTATTTGATTTCACGTTCAAAGATTCGGAAATTGGATGAGACGATTTGATCGCAGTTGTGTCGCTGCCTCGGAAATTCTTTTAAATAGTAATAAGACCCGCCCATCTATTTTTCGGATGGGCGGGTCTTATTTCAAATGATCAAAAAGAAATACTCTTGTTGGAATCAGCCGGCTTGTACATCACCATCGCGCTGAAGAAGAAAATCGGCGTGGCGAATTTAATGTCGATCACTTCTACAGCAGCACCTTCCAGGAATTCATTCACTTTGCGGTCCATTCCCGTTTCGCTCCAGGCATAAATTGTTTTTACTCTCATTTTGAACGTCTCCTTTGAATCTTGTTGTATTATTCTACGGACGGGAATGGTTTTG
Source organism: Planococcus sp. RAB007_Raresut (assembly GCF_057369535.1). Lineage (NCBI taxonomy): Bacteria > Bacillati > Bacillota > Bacilli > Caryophanales > Caryophanaceae > Planococcus > Planococcus sp. RAB007_Raresut. Next base: position 220,665 of record NZ_JBXYIF010000006.1, on the reverse strand, counting down.
GTTTCGTCACGCAAGATTTTATTTGGAGTGAAGCTAAGCACTCAGACTGCCAGTTTACAAAATCTAGCCGCATTGGTATATTGAGCGTGAACAGGATAGTCACCAAATACGGATAAGGGAAAGAGGTTGGAAAAATGGACGTGAAATTTCCTATTGGACCATTACAGGTTCCTGATAACGTGAAAGCTGAACATATCCAGGAATGGCTCGGAAAGATCGGCAGTTATTCGATGCGGCTGCGGGAAGCGGTCGACGGTTTGGATGACGAACAATTAGAGAAGAAGTACAGGGAAGGCAGCTGGACGGTGCGCCAGCTTGTGCATCATATTGCGGATTCGCAGCTCAATATGTATCAGCGCCTGAAGCTGGCTTTGACGGATGACAATCCGACGGTGCCCGCGTTCGATCAGGAAAAATGGGCGGCGCTTCCGGACAACGATTTGCCGGTGGAAAGTTCGATCCGGATGCTGGAAGGGCTGAACGAGCGGATTGTTTCACTGGGGCAGCGTTTGCCGGAAGAGGTATTGGACCGCGTCTTCACCCACGAAACGAATGGTGAAATCAGCGTCGGGACGAAGCTCGCAAAATTGTGCTGGCACGAAGAACATCATTTAGCGCATATTCAGATTGCGTTGGAGAATTGAAATAGAACAACAAAACCGCCGACGGGGATTATTCCGTTCGGCGGTTTTATTATGGCTCTGCCATTACATGATCATGAAAAAGTAGATGATCACCATGATAATCATGATGGCGAGCATGGATGAAATTAAGGTGATGTGGAGGTCGGACGGATAGAAGGTTTCATTGATGATCTGCTGCCGTTTCTTCTTGTAATTCTGGGTGGCGGAAAAGATGATCATCAGCCCGAAAATACAAGAGAAAATACCCAGGATGATCGTAAAGATATCGACAAACTGATTGCGGATGATGCCCATCGTGAAATGGAGGCTGGTCGCTAGGAAGCCGACACCGACAATGGAGATGCCCGTCCGGATCCACGCAAGATACGTGCGTTCATTTGCGAGATGCTGTTGGGTGAAAAGCAGTTGATTTTTAGGTTCTGGACGTGAACGCCGAGCCATCGCTCCCACTCCTTTCAAGACGTTTCATTTTTTAATTGTGCCATTGGGGGATTGTTAAAGCAAGAATGGTAAATGGAATCGATGAGCCGCTGATGGAAATCAATCGTTGCAGCGACTATTTACAGTATTTTGCAGGAATCTGTTTTGACGGACTGACAATTCGGGAAGAGATAACGAAGAAGGAATATTCGCAGCCTTAAAACTATTTATCGAGAGGATGAATCCACTATGGATGAAAACGCATTGAAGAAGACGAAAATCTTCACGATAGTGAACTTGGTGCTTTATTTTCTTACGTTAGGAGTCAATTACCTCGGCTCATCAGGATTTTTCAATGGGCAGAGCCAGGGAGACATCTCCGACCAATACTTGACGCTGATATCCCCGGCCCCGTTTACATTCTCGATTTGGGGTGTCATTTACACCTTGGTGCTGATTACCTTGGTATATCTGTTTATTAAACGGAAAGATGCTCGAGTCAGCAAGCTGGTCTTGTTGATTTCGCCATGGTTTATCTTGCTTTCGTTCTGCAACATGGGCTGGATCGTCGCATTCTCCTATGAACGACTGGGCATTTCCACGATATTGATCATCGGCATGCTGTTCTCGTTGCTTCTCATCATCGGGAAAATTTATACCCATCGTTTTGAAGTCCCATCAACGCTGGCCGGACTCAGTTTCACACTCTATTGTGCGTGGGTGACCATCGCGACTGTCGTCAACACTTCGCTGCTGTTAGTGCAGCTGGACTGGAACGGTTTCGGCATTTCCTACTCGGTCTGGACGCTGATCATTTTGGCAGTTGCCATCACATTTGTCCTGATTTATATCTCCAAGTTTAAAAACGCTGCCTATCCGCTTCCTTTGGCATGGGCGTTCTTCGGGATCTATGGTTCGTATAACAGCGGCCGGGTCGACCCGGAGTTAGCGACAATTATTCAATGGTTCTTGATTGCCGGCATCGTCATCTTTTTAATCGCGGCGGTGTGGAGATTCATCAAGAACGGCAATGCCCTTTTCCAGCAGCGCACGAGTTAAATGCGTCATGACAATAAAATCTGCAAACCTTGCCACGCCGGATGCATCTGCATTCAGGGCGTGGTTTTTTATTTTTTAGACTATTTCTTTCAATCGATTAAGAGTTACAATAAATGACAGAGACTCTATATTTATCGGTATGCGGGAGGCAGATATGAATATACAGGCAGTGATTGTGAATGGTCAAAAGGTAATTCCGACAGTGGAATTCGAGCTTCAAACGCGTAAGGTCATCGGTATCCAGACGAATGTCCAGCGCAAGAAAATGTTGCTGGCCCAATTGGCCGAGCAGTCGGATACATATTTATCACTCGTCGATCAAGGCGAATACACCCGTTTGACAGTGGAGGAATTGCTGCGTTTTCTGAAAAACGTCAGCGGACATATAGAGTCGATAGGCTCAATGCTTCGACGTTTTCAGCTGGAAGATATGAAGAGAGTGAAAATTTCGAATTTGACTGCGTCAAAGCGTGTTTACTTGTCATTGCTTCGTATTTTTTTCGCGCAGCAGCAGACGATTGTGCTGGAAGAGCCGTATTTCCAGCTTGAAGAGCAGGAGCGCCAAGTGTTTGCGCGATTGGTGCAGGAGCTGTCGGCGGAAAAAAGGATCATAATTCTTACAGGCAATCTGGAAGATGCGCTCGTCAGCTGCGATGAAATCTACCGCTTGGACGATGCCGGCCTGCATCACTTGGATATTGCCGATTCGGACAATGAACCAGAAGAACAGTCAGAGGTCGAGGAAGCTAATTTCAAGGTTCAAAAAATCCCGACGAAAAAGAACGATAAAGTTATTTTATTCAATCCGCCGGAAATCGATTATATCGAAAGCATCAACAGCTTGGCTGTGGTACATGTCGGAGGCGAAACGTACAGTTGCGCGCTGACTTTGGCAGAGCTGGAGCAACGGCTGCAGCATTACGGCTTTTTCCGATGCCACCGTTCGTATATCGTCAACCTCCAGAAAGTCCGTGAATTGATTACATGGACGAAAAACAGCTACAGCCTGCGTTTAACGACTGGCCAGGATTCTGTGGTGCCGTTGTCGCGCACCAAACTTGTGGAGATGAAAAAACTGTTGAACATCTAATTTCCCGGGAAATAATCGGTCGGATTGGCGCTTTTAGGGTACAGTTCGGCTGTAAAATGGTACATTTTAGCCCCATTCAGCGGTCACCAATCCTTTTTCTTTATAAGCTTAGGCTATCAACGAAAAGGAGTGGCGCACATGAATATCATTTCCGTCCAAAACATTCAAAAGGCATTTGCATCAAACCAGGCATTAAAAGATGTCTCATTCGACATCCCGAAAGGAGAGATTTTCGGCTTTCTGGGGCCAAGCGGTTCGGGTAAGACGACTCTGCTGAAAATCTTGACGGCTCAGCTCGATCCGACGAGCGGGGGTGCAGTCGTATTAGGAAAGCCGGCAAAATTGATGCAGAAGTCCGAACAGAAACAGCGTTTCGGAATTCTGACCGATACCAGCGGACTATACGAACGATTAACGATTGAAGAAAACCTGGATGTGTTTCGCCGGCTGTACGATTTGCCGAAATCATCCATTGATAAAGTGCTTAATTTCGTTAATTTGAATGCCGACCGCAAGAAACGTGTCAGCGTTTTGTCGAAAGGGATGCGCCAGCGCGTCACCTTGGCTTGCGCCATCATCCATGAGCCGGAGCTGCTGTTTTTGGATGAACCGACTTCCGCGCTCGATCCGGTGAATACCGTCCATATCCATAAAGGATTGCGTTATTTAAATGAAAAAGGGACGACGATCTTTTTGACGACGCATGACATGACTGAGGCTGAATCATTGTGTGAACGTGTGGCGATTTTGCATAAAGGGGAAATCCGCGCAATCGGCGCACCGGCTGAACTGAAAAAGACGCACCGCGACGGTACGCTGACGGTGGAACTGACTTCCGGAAAAACCGAGCGCCTCGCTATGAATGAGGACGCTGCGGCATCGATTGCCAACTGGATGACTACGGGGCAGATCGATCGCATGTACACAAACGAGCTGAGTCTCGGCGATATTTTCATTAAATTAACGGGGAGTGAATTGGTATGAACGTGTCATTAAAACGAATCCAAGCCATCTTAATCAAAGACTATAAAGAATTTTCAAGAAACTATGCGATTTCAGTGATGATCCTGTTTCCGCTGCTATTCGCTTTGATTTACCGCTCGGACAGCGGCGAACAAGCTGCGATGTATGCGTTTGTCATGAATTTTTCACTGGCGATGCTCACGAGTTTCGTCCAGGCTTGTTTGATCGCGGAGGAGAAAGAGCGCAGCACATTGCGTTCGCTGATGATGACGCCGGCCTCCATGCTGGATGTGCTGATCGGCAAAAGCTCGCTGGTCTTCATCATTTCAGCGTTAGTGCTGGCAGCTTCGACTTATCTGTTCGGCTATGAGACATCGAATGGCTTCATGCTGGTGGCTGCTTTGGGAATTTCCATTTTGCTCTATACGGCGATCGGCACCATTTGCGGCTTGTATTCCAAATCGCTGATCGAAGCGTCACTCTCGGTGTTCCCTGTATTGATTATCTTTACGATGGGACCTTTTGCGTTGGTATTTGAAGATGACTACCCGTTCCTGGGCGTGCTGAATTATTTGCCGAGCAGCCAGTTGAGCGAGCTGCTGACAAGTATGGAATTGGGTGCTTCTGGTGCGGAGTTGTATATGCCGCTTGTAATTATTTCCATATGGGCAGTTGTGGTGACGATTATTTCATTCGTTTTGTATAAGAAGCGCTTGATGGATTATTAATAAAGCAGCGGATTCTGCCGATTTTTTAAGAATCGCTGATAAACGGTGAAAAATCGCTGATAAACGGTGAAAAATCGCTGATAAAACTCCAAAAATCGCTGATAAACCATCAAAAATCGACGATAAACCATCAAAAATCGACGATAAACCCCAAAAAATCGACGATAAACCCCAAAAAATCGACGATAAAATTCCACATCACAAAATGCAAGAGCCCGACCTGGCGGATCCCGTCAGGTCGGGCTCTGATTTTGAGCTTCCATGTTATAAAATCGGGTATGGTTATCTAAAACCATTATTAGAAAGAGATGAGAACATGACTTTAGAAATAATACTTTTAATTGCAGCGATTTTATTGATTGCGGGAGTTGGGCTGCTGGTTTATTTCAATAGCAGAAAGTCTGTGGACGACCAGGTTGGTGAAGCAGAACCCGTCGTCGAGATTGAACCCGAATCTGACCCATACGCCGAATTTATGCCGCGCGTGTCGGAAGTGGAAAACGAAGAGGACGTGAAAAGCGGATATCGAAAAATCGAAATCCCCGCCATTTTGAAAGCCGATATCCTGAAAACATTATCAGCGGGAGCGGCGGTTGTTCGCGACCGCCAAACGTATAAGGTGGAATTCAGTCCGGAAGTGGTAAAGGGATTGAAGGATAAAAGCATGACGCTGATTCAAAAAACAGACGGCAAGGGATTTCTGCCGGCGGTGAAGAAAGAAGGCGCGGCAGGCATCTACAAGCAGGCGACGCTGGTGAAGCACGCCAATCCGGCGCTCGTCGTGCAGGCGAGCGCGAATCTGCTGACGGCGGTGGTCGGCCAGCAGCAATTGATGGAGATCCAAAGTTCGCTGAAGAATATGGGTGAAAAATTGGATACGCTCATCCAGCACCGCGACAACGATTTTTTTGGCAGGACCGAATCCCGTTTTATTTATTTCAGCGAAATCATTGGACGCTTCCGGACCAACGGCATCATGCTGGGCGGAGTGGAGGATCAGAAGATTGAGGATTTCTACACGGATGCGCTGCAGGATTTGAAGGTATTGAACAAAGATTTGAAAGGCATCGGCGACAGCATCGACCGTTTAAAGGAGCATGAAACGATCCGCAAATGGGGCGAAGCCGCTGTCATCAAGGATTATCGTAAGCTGATCGACGCCTTCAACAGCAAGCAGGAGCTGGTGCTGCTGAATATCAAATTCATCGAAGAATGTTATGCACCGTACCTGGCCACCGTGCGGAATTACGAGGGCACGACCGTGAAGTCCGATACACTGAACGATGTGATTGCCGAAAATAATTACATTGTCGGCATCATTGAAAATAAAGTCGGAAAGATCGAAGAAAATTATAAAGTGAAATTGAATTTCGGTGTAAAAGCGCTGAAATACCGGAATCTGGAGAGCCTGAAAGAAGTGGCTCCGCTGCGGATCAGCCAGCAAAAATCCAAAGAGCAGGAAGTTCCATCCGAGATGCTGGTGGAGCTGGCGGAGGATGAGAAAGTCTATGCGTATGTGCCGAAATAACTTCATATTGGTTTATTTGAAACACTTGTCATCCATTTGACAAGATTAAATTTTCGCCAAACGGGAAAACACAGGATAACACCGAAACACCATTTGCCGCTTAGGAGGAGATTTTATGAGAAAAGATACATTGGAATTGATCATTTATACCGGCGCAACTGCAGCCAGCCTGTTCATGCTAGTTAAAACTTACAATAAACGTCAAAATACGTATTGGGTATATGAAGATCATGACCTGCGCAACAGCGACGATGCAGACTTGAGAGAAAGTGCAAATGCCGATGTTGATCCGGCCGAAAGAGGCCTCAGCGAATTGGATTCAGCCTACCGCGCGGAATGGGTTTCAATCGGCTATCCGCAGACCCACCGTGAACTCGAAGCTAACGAAAACTGGAATAACTGATCCGAACCGCATCCGCCTTTTTGGCGGATGCGGTTTTTTAGATTTCCATGCCAATAAAAACAGCCAGCTAACCCCAATGGGATTTGCTGGCTGTCTTAAATTGGAGATTAAGGGTTCCGGTTATTATCTGCATTGGTCAATTTATTGTTTTCATCTGGAATCCGTGCCCGATCTTTAAGCGACTGATTCTTTTGCTCCTGCTGATCGAAATCCTGTTTTTGTGAAGTTTCCTGATTCTTTTCGTCCAGGAGTTCCTTCATTTTATCGACGTTTTTATTGTGTTCGGATGATTTATGATCGCTCATTTGAACCGCTCCTTTCTGGTGTTTTTTATTCATATTCCCGGTAAGTGTGAGGGTAAACGTTCAGAAATCGCCGTATTCCCGCTTGCAAAAATTTTCCTTTCCGCAGCCGTTCTAAAGGCATATCCATATGGTAGAATAATCGTAATAATGAATTTTATTAGAATAAAGATATGCATTATGAAAAGACAGGGGCTGGATGTATGTTGGGGGAAAGAGAAGAAGATGTGTTCGTGAAGAAACCGGCGGAGAAGCGCAGGCTGGGTGAACCGACGGGTGCGTTCAAAGGGGCGGCCTGGGGAGCTTTGCTGATCGGCGTTTCGTCATATTTGATCGGTTTGTATAATGCAGGCATGGAATTGAACGAAAAAGGCTATTACATCGTGTTGCTGATTCTCGGGCTCTATTCGGCGGTATCGCTCCAAAAAGCTGTCCGCGACCGCGACGAAGGAATGAAAGTCACGAACCTCTACTACGGCATCAGCTGGTTCGCGCTGATTTCGGCGATTGCGCTCATGGCGATCGGCTTGTTCAACGCAGGCAGCATCGATTTGAGTGAAAAAGGCTTTTACGGCATTTCGTTTGTGCTGAGTTTGTTCGCTGTGGTGACTGTGCAGAAGAACGTAAGGGATACCGAAGAAGCGAATAGCATGGAAGATTAAGCAGATCTTTCGGCTGAAATCCGATAAGAGCAGAAGAAGCGTCCGGTCCGTGCCGGGCGTTTTGTTCTATCTGGAAGGAGGCAGGATTTTTTGAGGAATTCGATTAGGACGGCTTTTATCCTGATGGGAGCCGGTACAATATTTTACCTGTTCATGAAATACAGTTATTTGGTCAGCTCTCTATTTTTGCATTCCATTACCGGCTCCCTCGTTTTCATCGTGGCAATTATCGGTGCAATCTGGGCAGCGCTCAAACTGGATCGCATCATTTCAGAAAGCCGGTATGAATTTCCGATCCAATCTGCAGCAATCCTTTTGATGTCATTGTTTTTCGCTTACCAAATGTTTGCTTCCCATTTTTATTCGGAGCAGTATTTGAAAGCGGCGGGTCTGGAGAAAGTCGAGCAGTTGTTCGAGTTGGCCGAGTTGGATCTTGACGAGAGCGAATTGCGTGCAAAAGCGGAAGAAATTGCGGTGAAAGAGTCTGCCTACGCGATGGGTTTATATGGCGTCAATTCGCGTCCGGACGGAGTCGAAGACTTGGAAATTCTCGAATTTAAACGCAGATATCATGCCTATGATTTAGTGATCGGCGCAGAAGGCAAAAGAGCCAGCTACACTTTTACGCGTGCTGGATTCGACTTTAAAATCAGTGGAAATTCGGTTATGGAATAAAATCGGAAGTTCTATTACTATAGAAAGAACATCTTGGCGATTTACAGATGGGAACGGGAGGGAGTCACTTGCGGCCAATCATCATCGGAGTCTTTTCAGCTTTCTTTTTCGCATTTACATTTGTCCTGAATGCGTCGATGGAAGCCACCGGAGGCAGTTGGATCTGGAGTGCATCGCTCCGCTATTTTTTCATGGTGCCGTTTTTGGTCGCCATCGTGCTCATGCGGAAAAATTTGCGGCCGGTTTTCAGTGAAATGAAAAAGCAGCCGGGTAAATGGCTGTTGTGGAGCTTTGTCGGATTCGGCTTGTTCTATGCGCCTCTCTGTTTTGCCGCGGCCTATTCACCAGGCTGGCTGATTGCGGGAACGTGGCAGATCACGATTGTTTCCGGCGCCTTGCTCGCGCCATTATTTTTCACAACCATACATACACCGGACGGCACACGGAAAGTAAGAGGGAAGATTCCGGTCAAAGGGCTGCTCATGTCGCTCATCATCCTGCTCGGCGTTGCGCTCATGCAAATGGAGCACGCCAAGCAATTGTCATTGGAAAACGTCCTGTACGGAATCGTTCCGATTCTCATCGCCTCATTTGCCTATCCGCTCGGCAACCGAAAAATGATGGAAGTGTGCGAAGGCCGGCTGGACGCGTACCAACGGGTGCTCGGCATGACGATTGCCAGTCTGCCTCTCTGGTTCCTGCTTTCAGCATTCGGCATTTTCACCGTCGGCATGCCAAGCGGCAGCCAGGCTTTTCAATCGCTATTGGTGGCCATTTTCTCTGGCGTCATCGCCACGGTCCTATTTTTCATGGCGACCGATATGGTAAGGGGCAGCATGCCGAAGCTCGCTGCCGTCGAAGCCACGCAGTCGATGGAAGTCCTGTTCGCCTTAGCGGGTGAGCTGCTGTTTCTGTCCATCTTGTTCCCATCACCGATGTCGTGGCTCGGCATCGTCGTTGTGATCCTGGGAATGATTTTGCACAGCTATGTTTCGGGGGTGAAGGCGGAAAGGTATGTTAAGCAGGTCGTGTAGGTGATCAGGCGAAATTGCCTGGTCAGTTCATCCTTTGGGCTTGCCTTTTTCATTTTCAGTCAAAAACATTGTTTGATAAGTGTCAGTAATTTTACGGATATTCATGGAATATGATCTAAATTTCTTCTTTCAGCGTTTAGTTGAAAAGAACGAAAAGGAGGCATACTAATCATGAATAAAAAGTTGGGATTACTATTAGCGGGTGGCGCTTTGATTTTGTCGGCTTGCGGAAATGATGGCAATCAGGCAAGCGAAGAGCAAAATGATGTTGCTGAAGAGATGCCGGTTGCAGAGCAGGAAGAGAGTACAGAAGAAGCAGCGAACGAAGAAGATACAGATGCTGTTGAAGAAAATGAGGAAGCTGAAGAAGAGAAAGCTGAAGAAGAGGCACCTGCAGCAACAGATGCTCCTGAAGCCATGAGCGGAGAAGCCTCTGAACTCCTGTCGGAAGGGGACAGCACCAGTTTCGTTTTCAATCAGACAGGCGAGTTTTCAATTTTCTGTGAGCCACATCCTGTTATGAAAATGACTGTCATAGTTGAAGAAGGAGCAGAAAATTCAGGGGAAGTGGCTTTGGACATCGCTGATTATGAATTCAGTGAAGAGACGATTACCGTTGCACCTGGTACAACGATCACGTGGACGAATCAGGATTTAGCACAACATAATGTCGCTTTCGAATAAGTGATTGCACAATGGCAAAAGGACTTCCGGAAATTGCGAAAGTCCTTTTTGCTTTTATGCAATTGTTTTCGCCTGATTTTTTATTTCTTTGATATTCTTTAAAATATACCAACCATCAGACTTGTGTCCACCTAGGTTTTTGAAGAATGAAGGGTAGGTTATGGGAATAGCGGTAAATAAAAATACTGAAAAACTCATGAATGCTGCGCTGTTAAAAATGTTCCCGGGAATACCGGAAATGATAGAAGAGAGATACAAGAATAAAATAAAGGCAATTAACGAAGCGAAGGGCCCGCATACACTAAATAAGAGATTTTGTTTAGAAGTCGCGGACGGCAATTCATCCGAATTCGCGACACGACACAGTCCTGAAAAGGCAATGGTCAGATAACATGTCAGCCTCCCAAGACGCAGCTCCAGTTTCTGTTCTTTATTTCTCGGACCCAGATAGATTTCTACTCTCGCTTTCTTATTGCGCAGAAGCACTGGTATTGCATGGCCAATTTCATGAATGAAAAGTACTGCATTCATAACGAATAGCACTGTAACCACTTCTAAAACAAACATATAAATGCACCCTTCCATCTCCCAATGTGTAAAAATTCCTTTTCTTTAATACGGAGTAAGGCATAGAGAAGTTTCATTTCACTAAAGTAATTTTTATCCAAATTTGACAGCAGTATCATGAAATCAATGGTACCCTTGAATAAAGAGGATTTTTGTTTGGAAGAAAGGAAGATGCCCACTGTTAGCTGAAATGTATAAAAGAAGGGAAAAATTCAGTTGGCTGTTTCTTTTGTTCACTTTGGCCGCTGCTGCTGGGTCTGAAGAGTAAATTCTTCAGGTGTTGCGTTTTTTATTTGCCAATTACGACAATCTAGCCTCCGTGGTTAGAAATATCTCAATCTATGAAGGCAGACAAGTTTAGAGCTGCTGGGTAAGAAGTAAAAATAATTAGTAAATTTAGCAAAATTAAATTGACAACGCTTTCATATAAAATTATACTGGGCATATGTTAATAGCTCGTGAGGAGATTTGGAGACACATTAATTACTTTGGGCATGCCCCAAAGGTATTTGATGTGTCTTTTTATGTTTTTGAGCTAACGGCATACATAAAAAGGGGGAACAAATCCGGAAATCGTAAGGAGTCAATAAATAAAGAGATTTACATAACAAGGAGGATAATCATGAAGAATTTGAAAAGGCCATTGATTTTATTGATAGTTGCATTATTGCTTATTGGTATCGGCAGTGCAGTTGCTGCCAGCTTTAACAGCGCCGGCGGGGATGTAGATGTGTCCCGTATTTATTTTGACACTGAGCGGGGAGAGCTGTCGGGTTTACTTTATAAACCAGAAGGGGCAGACGAAGAGGCAAGACCGACAATCATCGCCACGCACGGTTATTTGAACTCAGGTGAAATGCAGGATGCTCAAGCCATCGAAATGTCCAAGCGGGGTTATGTAGTCCTGGCTTTGGATATGTATGATCATGGACATTCAACCGGAACGATGGAGAAGCCGATTCCGTTCTTCTCTTTCTGGCCGCAAGCTATGTACGATGCGGTACAGTACATGTATGAACAGGATTATGTTTTGAAAGATGATGAAGGAAATGGGATTATTGCTGTTTCCGGACACTCCATGGGAGGCTTCTCTTCAACGCACGCAGTGATGTTGGATGAAGTTGATTTCCAGGAATCAGGTATCCGCAAAATTCAAAGTTCCTTGACGATGGGTTCTGATTATCAGTGGGTGAAAACACTTGGTTACACGGACGAACAAATCAATGCTTCCTATGGTCCGCGTCCATCAGGAAAAATTGCAGGCGTTTATGATGAATTTTTCTTTAATGCAGAAGCAGCTGCGGCAGGCCAGTCTGTCGTCAAGAAAGACTACGTCAGCACAGCTGAAGGCCTTGGGTTTTTAGGCGGACTTGAATCAGCGCAAGCTGGGGAATTCTATGAAGTGGACGGCGGCCAACGAATTATTTACCAGCCTAACGAAACACATCCATGGAATCATTTTTCACAGCAATCTACTGAATATGCAATCGATTTCTATGATACAGCTTTTTCGGATTACGGTAATTTAGTGGCAATCGGAGAAGATGGACAAACGTGGATGTGGAAAGAATGGTTTTCATTTGTGGCTTTAATAGGCTTCTTCCTCCTGTTCATTCCGGTTATCAGCTTATTGACGAAACTGCCATTCTTCAATTGGGTTTACACAGAGCGTCCGGCAGCGCTTTCTGCACCGAAATCAGATGGTGCGAAACTCGCTGGTTATATACTGCTTATTGTGGGAGCTCTTTATCCGGCTCTATTCTTTACGGCATTATACAGCGCCAATGAAACAGGGATGACCTTGCTGCGTCAGATCAGCATGATCACCATTGCATTGTCTGCCCTGATTTTATTGTTCAGCTTTGTAAAAAATTCCGCCAGGTCAGTAAAAATGGGCTCCGGGCTAATTCTTGGCCTGAGCATCGTACAATATATTTTCCTCCGTCAGCAGGAGCGATTCTTTGCGACTACAGAATGGTTTGGCGGAGCTACTGTCAATCCAATTCTCTTCTGGGCGATCAATGTTGCGATCGTGACGTTGATAATTTTGGTTGGTTATCACTTTGTTTCGAAAAAAGCGGAAGGAGCACGTTTTGCAAATTATGGATTGCGTGCTAACATCAAAACGATCATCTCGGCTTTTGTTACCGCTGTCCTTGCTGTCGTTATCGGCTATGCGGTCCTCTATTTAGTGGATGCAATTTTCCAAGTCGATTTCCGTCTATGGACAGTAGCAGTAAAAACATTTGAAGAACAGCATTTATGGGCACTTTTACGCTATGCACCATTATTCTTCATCTACTTTTTCATCGTGGGTATCTCAGTCAATGTCAATACAGCCAGCAGTTTTTATGATGGATGGAAAGGATACGGCATATCCATTCTCCACTTTATCGGTGGACTGATCCTATATCTGATCTATCATTATGGCTTATTGTTCATTACAGGGACAGGCGGCTATCCTGCAGAGTCATTATCATCGATTATTGTAATCGGGCTTGTGCCGATCCTTTTGGTAGCAGCAGTTTACAATCGTTACTTTTTCAGAAAAACTGGAAATGTCTATGTAGGGGCATTCCTGAATACGATTCTAATAACGCTGATTACTTTAGCAAATACGGTTCTTTATACGATCCTCTAATCGTATAACGAGAAGAGGGCTCAGGATGAACTTAATCCTGAGCCTTTTTTATTTTGAATAAAGTGAAAGAAGTCGACATCTTGGTATTCGATTCAATTCTTCTCATACAAAAGTCTGAATATTCTTTAATTTAAGTTGAAACACTTCTAATCCTTCCTTATTTCTTTATAATGAACAATTATGGAATAGGGAGTGGAAGCGATGATGAAATTGAGACAGGAAGCGCTGCAAATGCACCGGGACCATCAAGGGAAACTGGAGATTGTTTCAAAAGTCGCTTTGCGGAACGAGTATGATTTGAGTTTGGCTTACTCTCCCGGCGTCGCGGAACCGTGTAAGGAGATTGAACGGGATAAAGCGGCAGCTTACGATTACACGATGAAAGGCAATACGGTCGCTGTGCTGACGAATGGCACGGCGGTGCTTGGCCTTGGCAATATCGGACCGGATGCTTCGATGCCGGTCATGGAAGGGAAAGCGGCGCTGCTGAAGAGTTTTGCCGGTGTGGATGCGTTTCCCATCGCTTTGAAGACGGAAGACCCGGAAGAAATTATTCGGACAGTGAAATTGCTGGAGCCAGGATTTGGCGGCGTGAACCTGGAAGACATCAAAGCTCCCGAGTGTTTTATTGTCGAAGAACGGCTGCGTCAGGAAATGGACATTCCGGTGTTCCACGACGATCAGCACGGCACGGCGATTGTCACGCTGGCCGGTTTGATCAATGCGCTGAAATTAACGGATCGTTCCGTGGAGGAAACGAAAGTGGTCGTCAACGGGGCAGGCGCCGCCGGAATCGCGGTGGTGAAGCTGCTGAGTGGCTACGGTTTTCCGAATATCATTATGTGTGATACAAAAGGCGCGATTTATGAAGGCCGTCCGAACGGCATGAATCCATACAAAGCGCTGGTTGCGGAGATCACCAATTTTAATAAAGAGGATGGCCAGCTGGCAGATGTGATCCAGGGAGCTGATGTCTTTATCGGTGTGTCGGCTGAAGGGGCGCTGTCGCAGGACATGATCCGGTCTATGAATGCCGAGCCGATTATTTTCGCGATGGCCAATCCGAATCCGGAGATTCTGCCGCATCTGGCGAAAGAAGCTGGTGCGCGTGTTGTTGGCACCGGCCGTTCTGATTTCCCCAATCAAGTCAATAACGTCCTCGCGTTTCCCGGGATTTTCCGCGGGGCGCTTGACGTGCGAGCGAGTGATATCAATGAAGCGATGAAAATTGCCGCCGTTAGAGCGATTGCCGGTTTGCTGGAAGAAGATGCGCTTCACGACGATTATGTCATCCCGGCGCCTTTCGATCCGCGGGTTGCACCAGCCGTTGCTGAAGCTGTAGCGCGGGCAGCTGTCGAGACGGGTGTGGCGAGGAAGGCTGTGGTTGAGAAGGTGGAAGTGTTTTCAGAGAAATAGAGGGAGTGTGTGAGGGTGTTTGTGAGTGAATTTGGGAGAATCGCTGATAAACGGTGAAAAATCGCTGATAAACCGGAAAAAATCGCTGATAAAAGTCCAAAAATCGCTGATAAACCAAAGAAAAACGCTGATAAAATGAAAATCGACGATAAAAGGAATAAAATCGACGATAAACCTTCAAAAATCAACGATAAACACCAAAAAATCGACGATAAAACTCTATACACAAAAAGGCAAGCGCATCTCCTGCGCTTGCCTTTTCTATTTGTATACTTTTGTCTTTTTAAATTGATAGTGATTTTCCAAGGAGGCAAAGATTACTATTGCAGATTTGTATAATACTTATAGTCTTTCATTACTTGTTCAAGAAATTCCTCTTGATCATAAATTTTCAATAACTGAGCGGTTTGCTCTAAATACTCATCTTCTTTTCCTAATTGAAGCATTTTCCTGCATATTGCAATACGGATAAATAAAACAGATAAACTCTGTTGAGTCATTGCCATTTTATGCTTATTGAGTATGCCTTCCAATACATTTAATGCAGTTTTAAAGTCCTTTTCCTTGATTAACAGCAATGAAAGATTGAGCTTTAATGTAGTAACAAGTCGATGTGAATCCTGAAAATCTTTGTAATTGTAAATTCTCGAAAGAAGAGTAGTTGCCATTTCAATAGCAATATCGTTCGGGAAAAAATAGAGAATGGAATGGATTATACGAATATCTGTAAGATACCATTGATCAACTTTTGACAGTTTTATCCATATAGGTTCGACATAACTTCTTGCCTGCAGGATATCCTTATTCTGATTAAGACTAATTAACGCAGTGCAGATAATTTTAATATTTTCAAGGTCTATATTCTGTTGCTTATCAAGAAAGGTATCTATTTCTGCAATTATATTTTTTAAATCCTCAGCACTATTATAAGAGGTTTTGAAAAATTTATTAATGATGTTTTTGGGTTGAGGAAATTCAAAATCATTGATAATGTATTCGAATTCTTCAAAGGACATGCTCAAACGATCAAGTATCTGAAAAAATGCAGTTGAATGAATAGTAGTTAAACCAGCTTCAAATTTCGAAAAGGCTGCTTGCGATAGAATTCCTTGTCCAACATATTTTTGAGATAACCCTCTGCTTTTTCTAATTCTTTTAATAGCATTGCCATAATTCTGCATAGTACCTCCAAGAGTTTCTTTTAAGAATATTTTGTTGGAATCTTTGTAATTAATTGTAATGTTAATTAAAGGTGGTGAACAGCATGGATTTGATAATTATGATAATGGATATCTGGTTTATTGGTGGAGGATAAGAGAAACTTTACAAAAACAATATTTTTATAGCAAAGAGCTTTCTGGTTTCTATAATTACCTCAGCAAAATCCAATAGAGTAAACAGGAGATGATTCCATGCATAAGAATAGAAACGGGTATTTCTGGATATTCTTTATAGTACTGTTATTTATAATTTCATACATGGGATATTTTTTGGCTGACAAATTTTATCTGTGGAATTCATTTATCGGAATCATCATCAGTGGTTTGCTATTTTTTGTCGCAATTATCCCATTTACTGCTTATGTGGCAGCTATTATTACAAAGTTTACTGCAGAACAAGATTTACATAAAAAAAGGTTATTCAAATTATCGTTGGGAATAATAATTGCAATTCCTTTTGCATTATTGTCCATAACGGTATATAGCGAATATGGCGAAAAGAATTTAAATAATGCATTAAATCTTGATTTGGCTAATGTAGAATCATTAGAATTTCATTTGGATGGAAATTCCAATGTGTGGCAAACCAAAAAGGATGACGCGGCAAAGGAACTGGTTGATTTCTTGAGCCATTATAGTGTCAAGAAAATAAATGAACGGGAATGGAACAGTGATGTTTCTAAAGAGATCGGATTCACGCTGACTGTTTTCAAAAAGAACGACATTGTTATGACCTCTATTTATGAAAGCCGATTGGTTCTTTACAGTGACGGTGATTATTATTCAGTGATTAATGGGCCAATCGATATGGAGTGGATTGCAACTTATAATGAAAAGTATGAATATGAATAAGGACGATTTGAGATTGGATAGGATTTTCCGGCTTAACTATCCTTTAATTTTTAATTTGGCGTCAAGATTCAAACTAAGAATTTCTTATAGGATAGGTGAACCTAATTGTATGTAATTGAACTTATATTTAGCTTAATAAGCCTATTCATTATTTCATTTGGACTGTATTATTTAAAATTCAAAAAATCAAAGAATACGAACAGTTTTATTCTTGGTTATTTATATTTGCTGTTCGGTACAATAGGATTGGTTGTGTCTGGAATGATGCTGATATAAATTGATGACTAACTTCAAAATCAGTAACGGTTTTTGTATTTATAAGCTGCTAAACATTTATAGATAACCTGAATCATTCATAACTGAAATTAAAAAGGCAAGCGCCCACCAGCGCTTGCCTTCCTCATTATTTCACTCTCCAAATATCTCTTCAGAAACTTCCACAATATAACGCAACTTCTCCCATTGCTGTTCTTCCGTGAGTTTATTGCCATGATGGGTTGACGCGAAACCGCATTGCGGGCTGATACAGAGCTGCTGTAATGGCACATACTGTGCGGCTTCCGCGACGCGTGCTTTAATAACTTCCTTGTCTTCAAGTTCACCGTTTTTCGAAGTGAAGACGCCCAAAACAACGCGCGGGCCGCCAGCTGGAATGTGCTCAAGCGGCTGGAAGCTGCCGGAGCGGTCGTCGTCGTATTCGAGGAAGAAGCCGTCGACTTTTTCTTTGGCGAAAAGGGTCGGTGCGATCAGTGCGTAGCTGCCTTCGAATGCCCAGTCGGACTGGTAGTTGCCGCGGCACAGGTGAGTGGTTACCGCAAGATCTTCCGGTTTGCCTTCAAGTACGCCATTTGCAACACGCAGCGCCAAGTCGATCAGGAACTCTCTATTATACTTGCCGTCGTTGAACGGGATGCCCGGCGCTGACAGCCCGGCGATATAGACGTCGTCAATCTGGATATAGCGTGCGCCTAAGTCATAGAAAGTTTTAATAGCGTCGCGGTAAGCCTGGATGACGTCTTTCGCGTAGTCTTCGATGTCCGGATAGATGCTTTCGTCGCGGATGCCCTGATTGAAGAATTGGTTCGGGCTCGGAATCGTCAGCTTCGGAATGGCACGGTCGCCGACAATCTCTTTGAATTCAATAAAATCCTGGATAAAAGGATGGTTTTCATTGAATGAGACTTTGCCGACATTGCGGACGTCGTAGGCTTCCGTTTCAACGTGTTTGAATTTATAGCCGTGTTCCGGTGTATAGCCTTCAAAGCCGTTGATGCCAGCCATGAAATCGGTATGCCAGAACGTGCGTCGGAATTCGCCGTCTGTCACAGCTTTCAAACCGACTTCGATTTGCTTGTCGACGATGCGCTCGATTTCTGTTGTTTCGATTTCGCGTAATTGCTCTGCAGTGATAACGCCTTCTTTAAAGTCTTTTCTTGCCTGATGAATGCTTTCCGGACGCAGCAAGCTGCCGACGTGGTCTGCCTTGAAAGGTGCTTTTACCGTTGTTTTCGTTGTTTCTGTGATTGGGTTTGTCATGGGGAATTCCTGCTTTCTGTTTTTAGTTTTTATTTGGCGTAAAGATTAGTTCGCAATACTTAACTTGCTTTTAACACGGACTTTCTCCAGCGCCTGCTCCAGATCTTCGAGCAGGTCATCTATGTGCTCGAGGCCGACGGAGAAGCGGAACAGGCCGTCGGTGATGCCGCGTTTCTTGCGTTCGTCCTCAGGCATAGCCGCGTGCGACATGGTTGCGGGATAGGACAGAATCGTTTCGACAGCGCCGAGGCTGACGGCGAAAACCGGAATCCGCAAGGCGTCCTTGAAGATGCGCGCCGAATTTTTGTCCGGCAGCCGCAATGACAGGACGGCGCCGTAGCCGCTTGCCTGCCGCTCCTGAATCGGATTGCCGGGATGGAAGGAGAAGCCCGGATAATAGACTTCTTCAACGACCGGATGGCGATGCAGGAATTCGGCGATTTTCTGTGCGGATTCGCTCGACTGCTTGAGCCGCGCGCCGAGCGTTTTGATTCCTTGGATCAATAAATAGGAATCCTGTGCACCTAGCACCGAACCGAAGGAATTTTGAATAAAGCCGAGACGGTCACCGAGTGCCGCGTCTTTTGTAACGGCGAGTCCAGCAACGATATCGCTGTGTCCGGAAAGAAATTTCGTCGCGCTGTGCAGCACGAGATCCGCGCCGAGGTCGAGCGGATTCTGGTACAGCGGCGTCATGAAGGTGTTGTCGACAAACGTCAGGCAACCGTTCGCTTTGGCGAGTTTAGCGGCGATTTCGATATCGGTTATGTTCATCACCGGATTGGACGGGGTCTCGATGTAGATCACTTTCGTGTTTGGCCTGAAAGCCCGCGCGACTTCATCGAGGTCCGTCATATTGACGAATGAATGATCGATTCCGAATTTACCCAGCACCTCCGTGATGAAGCGGTAAGTGCCGCCATACACATCTTCTGACACCAATACATGATCGCCGGATTCCAGCAGCATGAAAGCCGACGAGATAGCGGCCATGCCTGAGGCGAAAGCGAATCCCCGTGTGCCGTTCTCGAGTTTTGCGATTGTATCCTCCAGCGCCTGGCGCGTCGGATTGCCGGAGCGGCTGTAATCATAAGGGCCGAACTCATCGATGCTTTGCTGGTGGAACGTCGACGACAGGTAAATCGGGACATTGACGGCGCCGGTCTTCGAATCGACACCGGCGGAATGGATAAATTTCGTTTCTAAGCGGTCGGTCATTTTTAAGTCCTCCTTTGACAGAGCTCCTTTTCCAATAGAAAAGGGGCTTTCTTCAACAAAGAAGAAAGCCCCTCAAAAGAGATCTGTTCTTCTCATCTTCTAGGCTCGCGCCTATTGGAATTAGCACCTTTGCCATTGCGGGCAGGTTGCTGAGACATCACAGGGCCAAATCCCTCCGTCTCTCTTGATAAGAAATAGATTATTAAGTTTAGTTGTTAGTTGATGTTGTTAACAATAAGGGAAGATTCAGATAAATGCAAGCGGCAATTTTAGTTTTTTTATTTCACTTAGAATATGTAAGCATTTTCTCATGTTTATTATAAAAATATATATGAATTTAGACCTAAATAAATTATGATTAAGGCAGATAAACTGAGAAAGAAGGAAAAAGTAGATGGGTAAAATAACAGCTTTCGTCAAACGAAGATGGAGATACATATTAGTAGCATTGATCGCGTTAATTATTGGAGCAAGTTTCGGACCTTCGCAGTCTGATGTAGATGCTTCAGCAAATGACAGCCAACAGGCGCAGGAAGAACTTGAAGCTAGCAATGCAGAATTGGCTGAGAAAGTTAAAACACTAGAAACAGCTAATGAAGAATCAGCGTCAAAAATAAAAGAACTGGAAGCCAAAGTGAAAGAAGCTGAGCCATTCTTTTTGTTGGAAGAGAAGGAACGCGAAGCGAAAGAAGCCGAGTTGAAGAAAAAAGAAGATGAAGAAAAGGCTAAAAAAGCGGCAGAAGATGCTGCGGCTAAAGAAAAAGCCGATGCTGAGGCAAAGGCTAAGGCGGATGCCGAGGCGAAAGAAAAGGCGAAGGCTGAGGAAGCGGCAAAAGCTAAGGCTGAAGAAGAAGCTAAAGAAAAAGCAGCAGCTGCTGCAGTCACGAATTCACAGAATCAAGCTGTGGCAATGGCTGAAGATTATTTAGAGTACACAGCTTTTTCTAGGAGTGGGCTAATCGAGCAACTGGTGTATGAAGGTTTCAGTAATGCAGATGCCACATACGCAGTCGATGCAATCGATGCAGACTGGAGCGCACAAGCCGTGATCATGGCCAGGGACTACCTTGAATATACTGCTTTTTCAAGGTCCGGTTTGATTGATCAATTATTGTATGAAGGCTTCAGCAATGCGGATGCCACTGCTGCTGTAGATGCTGCAGGATTATAAAATGAAAAATGCAGATTTAACATAATTTCTTATATCTGCTTACTCCCACCCGAGACTTTAATCATCGGGTGTTTTTCTTTTTATTTATCATTCCCTCTAAAAAGGTTTTCCACCCTCTTCAGCGAATAATAAAAGATAAAGGAGCGGATGGAGATGGAGACGGTCATTGCGATTGAGAATTTGTCAAAGCGGTATAAAGATGTGCAGGCTGTTGAAGCTCTTTCGTTGGAACTGAAGAAAGGGGAGATTTACGGGTTCATCGGATTGAACGGTTCCGGAAAAACCACGACGATCCGCATGATGCTCGGAATGATCAAACCGACTGAAGGTTCTTGCTCGCTGTTCGGCAAGAAGGTCACGCTTTCCAATACGAAAATGTGGGAACGGGTCGGTTATCTGGTGGAGACGCCGTATGCCTACCCAGAATTGACGGTGGAAGAGAATCTGCGTTTATTTCAGCGGCTGCGCCAGATTAAAGAAACAGATGCAGTCGGACGGATCATCGATCAATTGAAATTGACGCCATACGCAAAACGGAAAGCCAAGCATCTGTCACTCGGAAATGCGCAACGGCTTGGCATTGCGAAGGCGATGCTGCACCAGCCGGATATTCTGATCCTGGATGAACCGGTCAACGGGCTGGATCCGGCGGGGATTGTGGAAGTGAGGGAATTGCTTCGTGATATGGCCAGCAATAAAGGCGTGAGCATTTTCCTGTCGAGCCACTTGCTGAGTGAAGTGGCGCTGATTGCCGATAAAATCGGAATCATACATCAAGGACGTTTGGGGGAAGAGTTCCGGACGGATGACTTGAACAGCTTGATTGAACGGAAGCTGCTGGTCGGCACGCGGGATAATAAAGCAGCTGCTGAGGTTTTATTGGCACAAGGTGTGTCCTGTCACTTGAATGAAAAAGGGCTCATTGAGATTGAAGGGAAAGAGCTGCTGGAACGGCCGGAGAGGGTATCGGAGAAACTTGTGGAAATCGGGTTTCCGCCAACTTACATAAACGTCGAAGTGGAATCGCTGGAAACGTATTTCATGCGGTCGATCCGAGGAGAAGGAGAGAAATGATGGGGCATTTTACAGCGGCGCTGCAGGCGGAAGGCAGCAAAATCCGTAAATCCAAGATGATTTGGATCACGCTAGTGATTTTTACGTTGGCACCGTTGATGGGCGGTTTCTTCATGTTTGTGCTGAAGGATCCGGAGCTTGCGCGGACGACCGGTTTACTCGGGGACAAAGCCCAGATTTTCGGTGAAGCGACGTGGCCGGCGTATTTCAGCTTGCTTGCCCAAATCATAGCAGTCGGCGGGCTCATCGTTTTTGGTTTTGTGACAAGCTGGGTGTTCGGGAGGGAGTATGCGGACCGGACCATCAAAGATCTGCTGTCGCTTCCGGTTCACCGCAGCATCATCGTGCTGGCGAAATTCATCGCCATTTTTCTTACGTGTCTGCTGCTCAGTTTATATGTCATTGTCATCGGCATCTTGATCGGCATGGGCGTCGGTTTGCCGGAGTGGTCTTCAGCGACAGCGGCAGAAGGGATTTATCTGCTGGCAGCCACGACCTTACTGACCGTTGCGCTATGTCCGCCGGTCGCCTTTTTTGCCTGTTACGGAAAAGGTTTTTTGGCGCCGATCGGCTTCGTCATTTTGATGGTGGTGTGTGCGCAGATTATTGCGGCCATCGGCTATGGCCCCTATTTTCCCTGGGCCGTTCCCGCTCTCTACAGCGGCATGGCCGGAACCGCAGGCAGCTTAGCGGCACTGAGTTTTGTCACCGTCGCGCTGATGGCAATTGCCGGTTTCGCGGTGACAGTTGCCTGGTGGCTCGGGGCAGATCAGCAGTGAAATGAATAGTAGAATCAATGATGTAACGTGAATATTTATTCCCATTCAATTTATTCTTTATTAGTCTGGAGGCAAATCATGAATGACGAAAATTGCGACTTGAAGCAAGCGAAAAGTGTGAAGGAAAAGAAGCTCGATGTGATTGATGGCGTGACGATAAAGTATCATGCCAATGGAAAAACAATTTGGTCAAAAGGCAGGATAATCGACGACCAGCCGGAGGGTTATTGGGAATGGTACCGCGCGGATGGCACGCTGAAACGCTCGGGTCATTTTGAAAAGGGTGAGCCGGTGGGCGAGTGGATTACTTATGACAGTAAAGGCGAGAAGTATAAGACGACGAATCGGGATAAATGAGGCGACCGCTATTCCTTTTTGAGGGGTGGCGGTTGTTTTAGTTCTGCCCGATCTGGTCTTTTAAATAATCAAAACTTCCCCTTTGTTTCAATGTATAATACTGGTAAGAAGCTTCAGGACGCGGAGGTATACATGAAAAAGCTCATCGGCTATCTAGCCATATTTATTATTGTCTGCGGTTTATTGATAACGGCTTATGTCCACTATGGATTCTTTTGGGAATATGACGAGGCGGAAGCATCGATGAATGCGTACCTCGAGGAGAAGTATAAAGATGAATTCTCGCTGGAAGATCTCCGGTTTGATTGGCGCAATGGGGGAAGTTATTACACTTATGCCGCGGCCAGTGCCACAGGCAGTGAATTTTATGTGGAAGCCTCGAGGGACGGGAATTTTTTTGATGGGTATGCATATGAGTATTGGTCATATGAAGGAGTGCGTTTAGTAAAGCCGTTTGTAGCCGCAAACATCCCGGATTATGATGGGATTGCGGTGAATCTGAATTTCGAGAAAAAGGTGCAGGATGCAAATTTGCTGGAAGAAAATTTGGATTTCATCTCATGGGGAGTGTTCGTTAACGCTCCTTATGAATTGGTTCCAACAAATGAAGCGGATGAGCTGGACAAGGCGTTTAAGCTTCTGAAAGAGATGGAATCAAATAATTTCAAGTTAAAGAAGTTAGAGATTCTCTACATAGGCAAGTCATTGGTTTTGATGGAAGATGACATTGCAGGGATTAATGACCCTTCGGAAATGAAGGCTTATTTGGTGGCAGGTGAGTAAGAGGGAAGATGAGTTATTTTCAAACACTAAAATATCCTGAATAAATATAGTGATTTTCATTTTTAAGTGTTTTCGCTCTGTCTGGTGTAAACGGTTTGGGCAAATAGTAAAGGAGAGGCACCTGCTGAAAACTGCAGGTGCCTCTCCTTTTTGCATTAGCTTATTTTAAAAATCATACTCCGCTTCTTTTTCTTCGCGGATCTTCGTAAATGTTTCCGTCAGCACCACCGTGTCTTCTGCGAGTCGCTCAATGCGAAGAAGCACGTCGTGGTTGATGATTTCTTTTTGGTAGAAATCTTCTTCTACGACGAAGACGAACGTCTGGACCATCTGCGCTTTCATATAAGCGAGTATCGGCTTCAGCTGCGTGTCAGCGACCATATAATGTTTAGCGGAACCGGCTGTCACCAGCATGCTGACCACTTTATCGCGGAACGCATTGACCGGCAGCAAGTCAAATATGTTTTTCAATGCAGCCGGAATGGAAGCCTGGAATATCGGTGTGCCGATGACGATGGCGTCAGCGTCCATCAAGGTTTTCGTTACATAGCCGGTGTCGCCTTCGTAATCGAGGTAATTGCGGCCGTCGCTGAATGCCATTTTATAATCCGCTAAATCAATCAATTCTGTTTCCACGTCAGGGTATTTCTCTGAAATCGCTTTGATGGTTGCAGTCATGGCGATTCTTGTTTTTGAACCGATTTGGGAACCGGATAAGCCTACGATTTTCATTCCGTTTCCTCCTTAATTTTTGGCAGTGTATTTTTTGATGGCCGGGATGATTTCCGTGCCGATCAATTCCAGGTTTCGCTTAAGCTTGTCCATCGGCATGCCGCCAAAGTCAATTTGCGCGATATAGCGCTGATGGCCGAAGACTTCGTGCTGATGCAGTATTTTCTCGATGATCTGCTGCGGGCTGCCGATGTTCATGATGTTATGTGGATCGACGCCTTGTGCGAATAGCTGTTTCGGGAAGCCGCCGCCGTTGGTGCGTTTCATTCCTTCATTGATATGAGGATACAAATCTTTCAACGCTTGTTGGGAATCTTCCGCAGCGTAGAAAAAGCCAGCTGTTGCAATCGGCAATTCATCCGGGTTGTGACCGCCTGCCCGAGCCGCGTCGCGGTAAGCATCGACTGTCCGTTTAAAAGTTGAAGCGGCGCCGCCAAGGTGAGCCATGAACATCGGCACACCGGCATAACCGGCTTTCATCGCGCTGGCCGGAGTGCCGCCCACTGCGCGCCAAATCGGAAGAGAGCCGTTGACCGGACGCGGAAGTACCTGTGCATTGCGGAGCGGTGCCCTGAATTCGCCGCTCCAATTGACGATTTCGTTTTCATTGATCAGCCGAAGTAAATCGAATTTTTCTTCGAACAGTTCCTCGTAATTGCGGACGTTATAACCGAGCAAATCGAACAGCCCGATGCGTGAAGCGCGTCCCGCTACAATTTCTGCCCGGCCGCCTGAAATCAAATCGAGTGTGGCAAAGTTTTCGTAGACACGGACCGGATCGGACGTGCTGATGATCGTCGAAGAACTGGCGATCTTAATCTTTTTCGTCGCCTGTGCAATGGCAGAAAGCACCACGGCATGGGCTTGTGTTGCGAAGAATTCCTGATGGCTTTCGCCGACACTGAAAAATTCGACGCCTGCCTGTTCCGCAAGTCCTGCGTATTCGATAATGTCCTGAATCCGCTGCTGTGCAGAGATTCTTTCACCTGTAGCCGGGTCCGGCAAGTGGTCGCCAAGTGTATAGATGCCAAACTCCAGGCCATTGTCAGGATTGATGCGATATTTTTCCATTGAATAAATCCGCCCTTCTATTTCCAATATAAAGCCATTATAAGCGATAGGTGATTTTATTATAAGTACGCACTCCAAAGTGCTATAGTATACAAAAAGATACTATGGGAGTGGTTGTTATGGAACGCAAACCGGATAATTGCCGCGTGGAAGACGCGCTCGGCATCCTTGTCGGAAAATGGAAACCCGTGATTCTTCTATACCTGCTGCAAGAAGGCACTAAACGCTTCAGTGAGCTGAAACGCAATATGCCGGGCATCACGCAAAAGATGCTGACGAAGCAATTGCGGGAACTGGAAGATGAAGATATTATCGCTCGTGTTGTCTATCCGCAGGTCCCGCCGAAAGTGGAATATTCCATGACGGAATATGGCCGCAGCCTTGAGCCGATCTTGGAAGCCATGCACGAATGGGGCGCCAAACATACCCAACATAAAATGGAGAAGCAGGAAAATCAGCTGAAAAGTTCTTCATGAGTAAACCGGGTCACTCTATCAAATGAAGAGGCCCGGTTTTATTGTGTTCATCGGAATTCAATATTTTGTAAGACATAAATTCGATGTGTAAAATGAAGGGCATACGGTTATACCAAGAAGAGAAACTGAAGGAGAGGCGATGCAGCATGAATTCAGAAACGATGAAGACATTCGGTTTTTACAAACCGGGATCAAAAGAAGAAGCGATGGATTTTCAATTGGTGGAAGAGGAAAAACCGACAGCGACGGGCCGCGATCTGCTTGTGGAAGTAAAAGCGATATCGGTGAACCCGACAGACCTTCGTACGCGCGACGGCAAAAAGGAAGACGACGAGTCGCTGACTGTCGTTGGCCGCGATGTGGCGGGCGTGGTTGTTGCGACTGGTGAAGACTGTTCTCATTTTAATGTGGGTGATGAAGTGTTTTACGCGGGCACAAACAATCGGCCAGGCGGGCAAAGCGAATTTCATCTGGTGGATGAGCGCATTGTCGGCCGAAAGCCGGCGAGCCTTGATTTCGCGCAGGCAGCGGCATTGCCTTTGACCAGTATTACTGCGTACGAGGCGCTTTATGAGCGATTGGGCGTTTCAAAAGATCCAGCAGATAATAAGGGAAGGCATATCCTAATCATTGGAGCGGCAGGCGGCGTCGGCTCTATTGCGGTGCAGATTGCTAAACTCGCCGGCTTGACGGTAATCGGCACAGCTTCCCGCACCGAGACGGTCGAGTGGGCAAAAGATCACGGCGCCGACCATACCATCAATCATCACGAAGAGTTCGGATCACAGCTGGAGAACTTGGGCATCAACGGTGTGGATTATATTTTCTGCCTGAACAGCCCCGACGAGCACATGGCTGAAATGGCGAAAGTGATTCTGCCGCAAGGGAAAATCTGCTCGATCCTGCCGGCGTTCAAGCCGCTCGACCTCGCGCTGTTCGGCAAAAGTGTCACGTTCGTCTACGAACTCATGTACACGCGCTCCGTTTTCCAGACGGCCGATATGGTCCACCAGCACATGATGCTGAACGACTTGGCGGACTGGGTGGACGGCGACAAAATCCGCTCGACGATGACGCAGCATTTCTCACCGATATCGGTGGAAAATCTGAAAGAGGCTTATACCAATCTGCTGACTGGCAAGACGATTGGCAAGATCGTGTTGGAAGGTCCTTTCGAGTGAAAATAAACAAAGCGTCGACTTCTCTTTTTAATGGGGAGGTCGACGTTTTTTTTCGTTTCACTGATTATTTAGAGTCAAGATCAAAAGACGAATGGATGCTTTTCGCGGGCGAAAAGCGAAAGTACAAGAGAATGCGATTAATATTTATGCGGAAATGGTGAGAGGCCATCGGGTTTATTTGAAATAACTTACAATATATTTTCCAGTTAATCGCTAGGTTAAAATAGAAAGTATTTCACTGGAATTGGAATGTATTTAGGGTGAATTGGAAAGTATTTTACCCAAATTGGAAAGTATCTCCAAATACTGGAAATAATGATTCTTGGAAACTAGTCACACGAACAGAAATCGAACTTCAGAGGCTCTATTTTGAAGTTCAGAAATCGTAATGGACAGTATTCGGTGTCTAACGGACAGTATTGGGGCTCCAATGGACAGTATTTGGTTCGTAACGGACAGTAACGGCATCCCAATGGACAGAAAATCCATAAAATTGGAAATTAACATCCCATTACATTCTAAAATCTATATCCAAAAGTTTTAGCTCAAAGCGCAAAAAAACAAATTGACTTTCTAAAATTATTGTAATATTCTATAGAGCA
This sequence comes from Planococcus sp. RAB007_Raresut, assembly GCF_057369535.1. Lineage (NCBI taxonomy): Bacteria > Bacillati > Bacillota > Bacilli > Caryophanales > Caryophanaceae > Planococcus > Planococcus sp. RAB007_Raresut. Next base: position 192,797 of record NZ_JBXYIF010000006.1, on the reverse strand, counting down.
GTATTAAAATGACGGTTACCTTATAGCTTCATTGAAAGAATGAAACTGGGATAGCGGATATTTTTGTTTACTGCTGTAAGCGATTACATAAAAGAGGAGAGAAAATATGATTACATTTATCGTTTCAATTGCGTTGCTTGTGGCAGCCTATTTTACATATGGAAAGTATATCGAAAAACTATTTGGTCCAATAACTAGTCGGAAAACACCGGCTTACGCCAATCAGGACGGCATTGATTTTGTGCCGATGAACAAGCATAAAAACTCGCTGATCCAATTGCTGAATATTGCAGGGACGGGTCCGATCTTCGGTCCGATCATGGGAGCGCTGTATGGCCCGGTCGCATTTCTGTGGATCGTCATCGGCTGTATTTTTGCAGGGGCGGTGCACGATTACCTGACGGGCATGATTTCCATCCGCAATAAAGGCGCACATATTCCGGAGCTTGCCGGTAAATTCCTTGGTGCGGCATCCAAGCATCTCGTCAACTTCTTTGCGTTATTGCTGCTGTTGCTTGTCGGAACCGTGTTCGTAACAACACCGGCGTCATTGCTCGCAATCCTGCTGGATGGAAAAGTGGCAGTCGGAATTCTGATCGGTTTGATTTTCGTCTATTATTTCCTGTCGACAATTTTGCCGATCGACAAAATCATCGGCCGGTTGTATCCGTATTTCGGAGCCGTTCTTTTGATCGGAACATTTAGCGTCGGCATTGCATTGCTGTTCTCTGAATATAAAATTCCTGAGCTTCGCTTAGAGAATCTGCATCCGGACAATTTGCCGATTTTCCCGATGCTGTTCTTTACGATCACTTGTGGAGCCTTGTCCGGTTTCCACGCGACGCAGTCGCCGATCATTTCGCGGACTACGCAAAATGAATCGCAGGGCCGTTACATTTTCTACGGCATGATGATTGCGGAAGGGATCATCGCGATGATCTGGGCTGCAGCCGCGATGAGCATCTTCGACGGCCAGACGCTTTCAAGCATCATCAGTTCAGGAACTCCTTCTGCTGTTGTCAATGAAGTCTCCATGACGCTGTTAGGTGCAGTCGGCGGTACGATCGCTGTTCTTGGTGCCATCGTCCTGCCAATCACATCAGGCGATACGGCGTTCCGCGCTGCGCGTTCAATCATTGCTGATTACATCAAAGTGGATCAGCAGAAAGTGTTGAAGCGCCTGATGATCGCTGTTCCGCTATTTGCGGTTTCATTGGTACTGACTCAAATCGATTTCGCCTTATTGTGGCGTTATTTCTCCTGGGCCAACCAGGCGACTGCCGCCATCGCTTTGTGGATTGCGACGATGTACCTCTATATCCAAGGCAAGAATTACCTGGTGTCATTGGCGCCGGCAATCTTCATCACCTATATGGTTTTCGTCTATATACTCAATCAGAAAATCGGCTTTAACCTTGACCTCAACCTGTCGTTCATCATCGGGCTGGTCTTGACCATCATCACGGTTGGACTGTTCTATGCGAAAGCCCGCAAGAATCGCGCCGACGATGTCGAGACAGTCGTTGCGGTGGACTGACTTGGAATAAAAATTATGCTGCCACACCGGATGTTTGCATCTGGTGTGGTTTTTCTGTTCCTTCTTTACGTCTGAAACTCTCTCCTTTGTAATTAATAATCTAAAGAGCTCTCCACTAAATAAAAAATGGATTATTTTCTTTCATTTAGTAAGGTAGAATAGAAAAAGGATAAAATTAAGCTGGAGGTTTTTTCTGCTTCGTAAAATTGTGGGGAAGTGAAAAGTTATGTTTGATGTTGCCAAAATGTTCGAAATGGGTATGTTCGTGTATGTATATCTATTTATCTTACTGTTGCTGGTAATCGAGTTTTGGATCAGGAAAAAGATGAAGTTAGGAACAATCAGCCATACACCAGCATTAACGGTCGGTTGGGCTGTAAATATGGTGCGCACCATTCTTCTCATTGTTGCGCTGCCTTTATTGCGCATAGAAGTTTGGTTTGTTTTTGTACTTACAATCAGCTCTCTTACTCCTGCGATTATGGGCATGTTTTATTATTTTAAATTAATCATGTTTGCAATATGGATCCTTTTAATCGTTTTAAAAGCTTTCTTTGAATACAAATATTTGAATGTGAAAAGTGCAATAATAACTGTAATTTTTGCTGTTCCAGTGATTGGGCTGCTATACCTGATTTATACTTTCACCTTCTGAGCCTTTTTAAAAGTGAGTTTTTAATGGCGATAATTTCACTTGAACGATAATAGTAACAGGATGTTTTCCATCTATGTGGAATAGGTAAGTATAAGGGAGACAGCTTTATTTGATGACAGAAGGAGGAATTTTATGAACGGGCAATTTTTCAAAAATAGTCTGCACGGCGAAGGGGCTCATTTCGATACGGCGAAGGTATTTGACGGGGTAGACTGGCAAGAAGCGGGGGACAAATCGGGTGATTTCCCGCATTCGATCTGGGAATTATTATTCCATATGAATTATTGGCAGGATTATATGCTGGATCTGCTGAACGGCCAAACGCCGAAAAGCCAGAATCCCGATGAGGAATCCTGGCCGCATACGCCGTCGCCGGAAAGTGAAGATGAGTGGGATTCGGCTATTGCTTATTTCCTGAAAGGACTGGAAGAAGCCGAGCAGGAATCCACGAAAGATTTACTGGAAAAAGTGGTCCCCGGACGGGAAGACACCCGAGGCGACTGTTTGCAGACAATCGTTCTGCATAATACGTACCATGCCGGGCAAGTAGTGTTTGCGCGGAAAATTAAAGGTGACTGGCCGTCGAATGAAGGAGAAAGCTGAACTGCCAGGCTTGCATACTATTTCGGAAAGAGTCATTATCTCATCAGAAGCTGCTCTTGCTCCCCCATTAGTTGGGGAGCGGGCAGCTTTTTTTGATTTTTTTGCTGATTTTGAGGCTGCCGCGGATAAATGGGGTTTTGCCGCGGATAAATGATGTCTAGGCGCGGATAAAAGACTTCTAGGCGCGGATAAACTTCCCGTAGCCGCGGATAAACGCCACTCAGCCGCGGATAACCCGAAAATAGAGGCTCGCCAAGCAGGATTATCAACTGAAAAAGCTTCTATAATCGGAGGATTGATGCACGCCCCAGGTTTTATTAGTAGTATGTAAGCATTTTCAGTTATAAACCATGAAAGGGAGATGACATAATATAAATATTTAGAAAAAACAGTTTATTTTATTATGAAATGCTATACTTGTTTTATTCTACGAAAGAGGTGATGGCGATAGACACGAAAATTGGAGGGTTAACGAAAGTGGAGGCGCTTGAAAGTTTGTTGGGGCGTCTGCCGAAAAATCATCCTGACCGGGAGTTTCTGGAGATTCGGCTTTACCGGGCTTCTGCCGGAATACGCGGGGAAAGCAAGATGATCAACAAGTTTAAGGAGTTTTACATCGACGAGGATTTCCAGCCGGTTTGGGATTTGAATATGGAAATAGGCAACTGGGCTGTGCAGATGGACGGACTGTTATTGACGAATGGGTGCGCGATCATCTTGGAGTCGAAGAATATCAGCGACGAGCTCCACTTTGATGCGGCAAATGATGAGTTTTATAAAAAGACTTTTAAGGAAGGAAATAAAATCACGTTAGAAAATCCTGTCATCCAATTGAAGAAGCACATCCGATTCCTGGAAAGATGGCTCAAATCGCATAAAGTCAATTTGCCGGTGACTGGGCTGATCATTTTTACAGCGAATCAGTGCGAGTTCCATTCAAAACCATCAGGCGCTTCTATTTGTAAAACGTATCAGATGAATCAATACCTGTATCACATACTTGAACAATATCCTCAAGAAGCTTCTTCACATAAAATCAGCAAAATTAAAAAAATGATCTTAGCTAATCAGATCCCCTTTAAAAAATCCCCATTATGCGAGTTCTATCACATAGACCCGAAAGATATAAAGACGGGCGTCTATTGCCGCGGCTGCAAAAGTTACAGCATGAAGCGGTGGCACAAGACATGGCAGTGTTCCGATTGTGGCTTCAAAGACAGCGGCGCTGCCCAGTTTGCGGTGCTGGAATATTTTGCGCTGATTGGTAACCGCATAACGAATAAACAATTGCGTGACTTCTGCCATCTTGAGTCGCCTCACGCAGCAAGGCGGATATTGCTGCAGCGTGAGCTGATCCCCGCGGGCGACTTGAAGTCGCGTTCTTACAGTCTGGGAAAATAATTCTTAGCCGCCTCTTAAATAGGCGGCTTTTTGTTTGGCGCGGATAAACGGGGGTTTGCCGCGGATAAACGATCTCTAGGCGCGGATAAACGTCGCGTAGGCGCGGATAAAAGCAATCTAGCCGCGGATAAACACCGCCCAGCCGCGGATAACCTCATTACTCGCCACCCATCCACCCAACAAAAAGAACAAAAAAACAAAAAAGGACGCTTTTCGCCAGCGAAAAGCCCCTTATAAAGGTCAAACCCTATCAATCTGCTCGCTATTAAGAAGAAAATGGGTCAAGCATGACAATTTTTATTTCGAGTCAATCGATGATGACGTCTTTGCCTTGTTCACGCAATGATTTCAGCGAGTTCAGCATGTGATCGATCTCTTCATCGGAATGACGCTGCCAGGCACCCAATTCAGCGACTATTTTCAGCGGCGACTTCGACCGGTACGAGCGGGTCGGGTTGCCGGGGAAACGTTTGTCGGTCAGGTTCGGGTCGTTCTCGAATTCGCCTTGCGGCTCGACGAGATAGATTCGTTCCCGGGCATCACCGGCTGCCAGCTCGGCTCCCCATTTGGCCGCTTCCAATGTCGCGGTGAAATAGATGTAATTCGATTTTTTGTCCTGGTAATTTGAGAGGTTTTGCGCTTCGAGCAGGCTGCCAAGAGCTAATTCTGCTTTCGTTCCGTGGAAGAAAGGGCCGAGGTCGAGGACATCATTTTGTTCATTCATATTAGTCTGCCTCCTGTTTGGTTTACTTGTTTATGTAACAGTATAGGACAGGGATTCGCGAAAAAGTAGTCTGTTAATCATTTTTTATTGGGTGTATAATAAAGATATAGAGAACGGCAACTAAAAATTTATAAACCTTTCTGAATGAACCGCGCGCCGGCCATTTCAGAAGGGTTTTTTCATTTTCATGGAGAATGGTACAAGGGATAAGTTTTAATTGAATGGAGGAAATTCGATGGCAGAAGAACGGATGATTGAATCTTTTGATGGTACGCAATTGTTCAGCCGAAAGGATGCGGCTGAGGATCAACGGGCGGTGGCTGTGATTTCACACGGTTTAGCCGAGCATCTGGGCCGTTATGATGCGCTGGCTAAAACGCTGTTGAGCAACGGTTTCACTGTCTACCGCTATGAACAGCGCGGACATGCTCGGTCTGACGGAAAGCGTACGCATTTTGACGATTTCAATGAAATGCCGGATGATTTGAAAACTATTATGGACCTGGCTAAGGAAGAGAATTCAGATACGCCGATTTTTCTCATCGGTCACAGTATGGGCGGCTTCACAGCAGCAGCGTTCGGTACGAAATATCCGGGACAGGCAGCGGGGATCGTCTTATCCGGTGCGCTGACCCGCTACAACAATCAGCTGTTCGGTCAGCTGCCGATGGACTTGCCGGAAGATACGTACCTGGACAATGAACTCGGCGAAGGCGTCTGTAGCGATCCGGCTGTGGTCGAAGCCTATGCCAATGACCCGATGGTGGAAAAGAAGATTTCGGTCGCCCTTATCAATCAGTTTGGAACCGGCATTGACTGGCTGAAAACGAATGCCGAAAATTTTACGGACCCAGTGCTTGTGCTGCATGGCAATGAAGACGGGCTTGTCGCTGAAAAAGATTCTCGCGACTTTTACGGAGAGATCGGTTCTGCAGACAAAACGTTAAAAATCTATGCGTCGTTGATGCACGAAATCTTTAATGAGCCATCCAAGTATAAAATTTATGATGAAGTGGTGGAGTGGATACAAGAGCGTCTGTGAAATGAATAGTAAAAATGACTGAAAAACCATGGCCGGCAATTTCTCCGGTCATGGTTTTGGTGTTTAGATGACGGCGCAAATGATAATAGCTATATTGTATGTAGGCCTGTTAATTGAGAACCACAGTTTCATTGAATGGAATTCCTAAATAACTGTATGTAATGTCCACTTTGAATATGGCTGTTGGATATAAAACACTGATTCCATAAATTTCATCATCCACAGTTGCAGTCCCATTATCCATCTTTTTGTAATTGTCAGTGGGCGAGGTTCCTGTATTGATCACAACTTCTTCTGGATCCGTGAAATTAAATTCTGCCGCTTCAGGGCTATCAAAATCATGGGAGATAGTAAAGCCGAGCAAATTGTTGCTGACTTGAATCTTTGTTTCATCTGGTTTGTTATTGTTATTCACTTTCACATCCAGTATCTTCACATGCTGCAATCCTTTATTGCCGACACTGACCACCACTGATTTTTTATCTCCGTCTGTAAAAATGGCGCCAACCTCGAGTGGCGGCTTGAAGAACACCAGGAGATAAATGCCCAATACAATTAATGCAACAATCGAACCCACTAGCCATACTTTCTTTTTCAATTTCTCCGCCCCCGAATTCTTCTGCTCAACTATCCGGTCCACCTGTTTGAAACTGAGCATCTCGTCAATTGATATATATGATACGTTCTGTATGAAGGTAAGTTCCGTTTAAATGAAAATAAATATAGGTGAGAAAATATATTCAACCGTACAAAAGAGCAACGCTGATCAGCATTGCTCTTTTATATTGTGTGATACATAAAAGTAGTGGGTTTAATCATTGCTGCCCGTATTGATTTCTCACAATCTCAAATAAATCCGTCTTCCGCAAATATTGCTCAGGTGCCAGGAACGTCACGGTGACGACGCCTGGGTGGCGGCCGATTTCAATGGCTCCGGTGATGGTCGCGCGGTTCATGATTTCCGGTACAGTGACACCGAAGAAGTCAGCGGCGCGCTTCAAGCCGTTTTCGGTGGCGTCGTTGAGATTCGGGCCGGAGCCGATAAACGATACCGGGTAAGATTCCTCGATTTTAGGGACTTCCCATGTCTCAGCGATTTGCTTGGCAGAGTGCTTTTCTTCCGCAGTGAACGGTTTCGCGGTGTACGGCAGATCTTCTACATTCGGCAGCAGGATCGGCCCTTTGATGTTCATACCTTTCAGCACACTGACCTGAAGATGAGCGATGCCGGAAACGTCGGTTGTGTGGCCGGCGATTTCGCCGTCACCTTGCATGGCGTGCATGTCACCGAGGTAAACGCCGCCTCCTGGGACTTTCACTGGACAGATCAGCACTGCGCCGGAGCGCACACGATTCACATCCAAATGGCCATCCGTCCGGTGCGTTTCCAACTCTTCCTGAGTGGCTGAATAATCATGCGGTGCGCCGACAAGGAATGAACCGAAGTCACCTGCGTTATGGGAATCGGGGGTCGCGCGGGATGGCGTCGTGCCAAGTTGTCCAAGAAACGGACGCATGCGTGCCATCGTGCCGATCAAATCGTGCGGCGCAAACGTCACGACCGGATTCTGCACCGATTCGTCAGGAGTTTTCATATAAGCGCGGCCGTCGCGCGCAATCGTTTCGGCAGCTTCCTGCGGCAACGTCAAACCGACATCGCCTTTTTCACCGAAGAAAATCGTGTAGCCGTTCGTAAAGACAAAAGGCGTCGCGTCTGCTCCGCAATTGGCGCAGCGTATCGCTTCCATACCGATGCCTCTGATGACAGTTTCGGGGTTTTTTGTGCCGCATTCCGGACATTTCGCCGCCACATAGCCGTCGCCGTCTGCCCGGTCTTCAATCATTTTATCGTTGCCTGAAGCTGTCGCGTGTGATGTCACAGTAATCGATTGGATCTGGATAGCGATGGCGTCTCCCGGTTCAGCTCCTTCCACATACACCGGCTTCGTCACTTCGTGCCCGCCGATAATGCTCGGCGTCATCATCGGCCCCCAACAGCCCGGCGCCGTATTGGCGATAATCGTGCCGCCGTCTTTCACCGGCCCCAGCATTTCTTTTTCCGGATCCAGTATACCATCAACAAAATGATTCACGAATAAAGTCTCAACAGCTGTTTTATTCACGTGTATCCTCCTCATTTTTAAATAGTCTGACTATTTTAATTATAGTGGGTAGAGGGTTGGATTCACAGTTTGGAGGGTCGGTTCTTTAGAGTGCGAAAGGAAATGAAGTTCATTTAAAGGATATTTTTATTCCCATACAGAAAGGGTATTGAAGGAGTATACGAAAAGGAGTTGTATATAAATGGAGGATGTTACCGTAGGACATATCGAAGTTAATGGAGGAAATGTCTGGTACCGCATAACCGGCAAAGGTCCGGGGATACCGCTGCTCGTGCTGCACGGAGGACCAGGGTCGAAAAGCAGTGACAGCGATCCGCTTCGGCAGCTAGGCACGGACCGGCCGGTGATTCAGTATGACCAGCTCGGAAGCGGGAAGTCGGACCGTCCGACAGATACGTCGCTTTGGACAGTGGAGCGTTTTGTTGAAGAATTGGAGCAGGTGGTCGAGGCGCTGGGCTTGGATGAGTTCCATCTGCTCGGGCATTCGTGGGGCACGATGCTCGCCGCCTCTTATCTATTCAAAAAGCCGAAAGGGGTCCGCAGTGTGATATTCTCTGGACCGGCTCTCGATGCGCAGCGATGGGAACGGGATCAGCGCAATTATTTGAAGGGATTTCCGGAGGACATTCAGGAGACGATTGAGCGGAGCGAGCGCGAAGGAACCACCGATTCTGCCGAATACGACGAGGCGATGACGGCTTATTACAAGCGCCATATGTGCCGCGTCGATCCATGGCCGGACGGGCTGGTTGAAGATATGAAACAGATGAATCACCAGGTTTACAATTATATGTGGGGCGCTTCGGAATTTACGGTGACCGGCACGCTGAAGCATTTTGATGCGACAGACCGTTTGGGCGAAATAAAGATTCCGGCTCTATTCACTTGCGGCCGTTATGACGAAGCGACGCCGGAAGCAACGGAATATTATGCGGGTCTGGTGCCGGATGCGGAATTCCATGTTTTTGAAAACAGTTCGCATATGCCGGGTGTCGAGGAGCCGGAAGCGTATGTCGAAGTGGTGCGCGAATGGGTGAACCGGCAGGAGATGAAGCCGGGGGCGTAAAATAAGTAGTAAAAAACCGTTAACCTTCTATCAGGGTTAACGGTTTTTGAGTTAAGGAAATCATCAAACTTGATTCGTACCAAAAAGTTCTACCATTAGGGCGAAAAAGCAGAGAGTACCCGTAAAGAAGTAGAATATTGCTGTCTTTTTTTGCTGATTCAGGTATCCATCGATGCCGGATAAGGTGAATATTGCGAAACATAGGGCAAAGGAAAGAGTCACACTTCCTGTGAAATGAGGGTTGAAAAAATGATTGGCTGCGACAAGTAGAAATAAGGCACCCGTCAGCCAGAATATGATTTTAAAAAATTTCAAAGAATCCCCCCTGAGTTTTAGGTGTAGCTGGATCTGGTTACTTCCTAAATTAAGCTTATCACAGGACTTTATGGGTTTAAATGGAATTATTGGAAAGTGGGATGTTTGGTCTTTCGGGTTCGCGAGCGCTCCTCAGCTCACGAGCCCCAGCAGTTTGCTGCGGCAAACTGTTCCATTCTATATTTCTCTGTAGGTTGAGGCCTAAGAAATTTATATTGGCATTAATGGTAATATGTTACTATTAAAGCGTGAATAATGCTTCGTTCACAGTAGAAATATAGGCGGAATTTAAAATTTGAAGGGAGTGAAATGTATAAAAGCGGAACTGGATTTATTGCCTAAAACGTTAGCGATTGAGTGTTTGTTGAAGCGGATTTCATCGAACCATAAGGAGCGTGAATACCTGGAAAACCAGTTGTACCGGGCGGCTGCCGGAATTCGCGGCGAAGGCAAGATGGTGAAGAAATTTCGGGAATTTTCATACGAAGGTAATTATTTGCCTGTATGGGATCTGAATATGGTGTTGGGCGAGTGGGCGGTTCAGATTGACGGTCTGCTGCTGACTGACCGTTGTGCCATAGTGATGGATTCCAAGAATGTCAGCGGTGAAATCCATTATGACCTGGTGAATGAGGAATATTACAGGAAGGACATGCCGAGTGGCGAAATCCTGACTATGGATAATCCAGTGTTCCAGCTGAATAAGCATATCCATTTTATCCGGAAATGGTTTAAGCTCCACAATATCAATTTGCCCGTCACTGGTTTGATTGTATACACTGCAAACAGTTGTGTATTCCACACGAAGCCTTCGGACGCTTTGATCTGCAAAACGTACCAGATGAATCAATATCTCTACCGAATTCTTCGGGACAGTCCCCTAACCGCCGTTTCCCGTCCGCTTGAGGACATCAAGAAACTGATTGCGGCAAACCAGGTCCCCTTTAAATTATCCCCTTTGAGCAAGTTTTATAAGCTCGATCTGCGAGATGTGAAAACCGGCGTCTATTGCAATAAATGCTGCAGCCACGGCATGCAGCGTGTAAAGAAATCCTGGATTTGCGCGGCCTGCGGCAATAAAGATGCGGCTGCCGACAGACTGGCGGTGCAGGAATATTTTTCATTGATAGATAGTGAGCTGACGAATAGGAAGTTTCGGGAGTTTAGTGGTGTTGTTGAGCCTGCTGCTGTGTGGCGGATATTAGCGAAGTACGACCTTGAGGTGACGGGCGAAAGGAAGACGCGTGTCTACAAAATTAAAAACAATTGATCTGGCTACTCCTTTTTTCGGGAGAAAATGGAGAATCGACGATAAACGGTTGAAAATCGACGATAAACCTAGAATAATCGACGATAAACTCAAAAAAATCGACGATAAAAGGTGAAGAATCGACGATAAACCCCAAAAAATCGCCGATAAACCCAAAACCCAGCTTCCGCCTCTCACCGGTAAACCCAATAATGATGCTTTTCGCGGGCGAAAAGCGATTTATTAAGATCGAAGCATCTTTTTAAAGATAATCATCTTTCTAATCGTATGAAAAAAGCGGTTGCGACATTCGCAACCGCCATTTTCTTGCTAATTTAAGAATTAAGGAAGCTTTTCGCACGCGAAAAGCCCCTTATTAAGATCAAAACCCAAAAAAGATGGCCGCGAAATCATTTCGCGGCCATCTTTCATATTACATACTCTCTATTTCGCTTTCATTCCGCTTAACCGCCGGACGCGTTAACGAGAAGACGGCAAAACCGAGTGCGCCGAGCACGATGACACCGCCTACCCAGGAGGTGCTGGTGACGGAACCGGTTTGCGCCAGCGTGAAGCCGCCGATTGCGGAGCCTAGCGCGATGCCGACTTGCAGCGCGGAGTTATTGAAACTCTGCTGGATGTCGGATGTGGTAGGATCCGTTTCGATCAGATAGCTTTGCTGCGGCGGAGCGAGAGCCCAGCTGAGCGCTGCCCACACGACCATTACCGGCATGAAGATTACTAGTGAAAATGTGGTGAATGGCAACAGGAACAGCGAGACCGCAAATGCGGAAATGACGATCAGGATGCTTTTCTTCGAGCCGATCGAATCGGACATGGTGCCGCCGATTGCGCCGCCGCTTACTGCAGCGATACCGAAGACCAGGTAACAGACACTGACCCAGAAAGGATTCAAGTTCAACGTTGTTTCAAGAAACGGCGTGAAATAAGCGTAGACGGTGTAATGACCCGCCAGCATGAACATTGTCGCCAGGTGGGCGGTGCCGATTTTTGCGCTGGCTACCGCTTTTAATTGCTGCTTCAGCGGAATCGCCTTACTGCCTGGGATCGGCTGGATGTAAAGCGCGATCAGCGCCATCGAGCCGATGGACAATGCGGCGATGCCAAGGAAGATGAAGCGCCATCCGAATGCATCCGAAATTAGGATGCCAAGTGGGACGCCGAGAACGAGCGACGAAGAGACACCCATGAAAATCAGGCCGATCGCTTTCGCCCGGTAAGGCGGCTCGACAATTTTTGCGGCGATGGTAAGAGACAGGACGATGATGAGCGCTGTACTTGCAGCCGTCAGAATCCGTGCAATCATCATCCAGGTAAAGTCAGGGCTGAAAAACGTCATGATGTTACCGAGGAAAAAGATGAACAAGGAAATCAGGTAGACTTTCTTGCGCTCGAAACGGCTGGTCGCCACCAACAGGACCGGACCGGCAATCGCATAGACCAATGCGAATAAAGTGATCAGCTGGCCCGCTGAACTTACCGATACATCGAATTCATCGGCTATCGTCGGGAGTATTCCTCCGACAATCAATTCCACAAGCCCGACTGCGACCGTGGATAATGCTAAGATATAAACTTTCAAATTCATTGCAATTACGCTTCCTTTCCAATATGAAATTGCTCAATTTGTCAGAAAATAAAAAAATCCTGATTACAGAAAACGAAAAAGTCGTTTTCTGTAATCAGGATTTTGCGGTTCCTGGTAGAGACCCTTAAGCCGTATTCTTAAGGTTATACAGAGAGTGCAAGTATTTAATTGCTCACTTTGAAAATCTTACTACATAAAAAATCTTTGTGCAAGCCGGTAAAATAGGGAGAATAAAATTTGAACGCATCCATTTCAAAAGGTATGATTTGAGAAACCTTAATTTTAGGAGAAAAGGAAGTGGAGCAAGTGCAGAAAAAATGGCTGATTTACGGAGCTTATGGCTATACAGGGGAATTGATCGCGAGGGAAGCGAAAAAGCGTGGCTGGAATCCTGTGCTGGCGGGGCGCAACCCCGATAAGCTGAAACCGCTGGGCAGAGAGCTGGAACTTGAAACGCGCGTATTTCCGGTAGGTCCTTCAGCGGCTGAAAATCTGTCTGATGTCGCACTTGTGCTGCACTGCGCCGGTCCATTTCAGAAAACGAGCGCACCGATGATCAAGGCATGCCTTGAGGCGGGGGCCGATTATATGGATATCACCGGTGAAATTTCCGTTTTTGAACACAGTTTTGCGCAGGATGCGAAAGCGAAAGAAGCGGGCATCACCATTTGTTCGGGTGTCGGATTCGATGTGATTCCGACAGACTGCACAGCACTCAAGCTGAAAGAGCTGATGCCGGATGCAAGCAGTCTTTCGCTCGGATTTGATTCGGATTCAGGCATTTCGCCGGGCACGTACAAAACGATGATCGAAGGGATGGGGTCCGGCAGTGCGGAGCGGCAGAACGGCCAATTGATACCGGTGCCGATCGGAAGCCAGCACCGCACTATCGATTTCGGCCGCGGCACCCGTTCAGCGATGGGCATTCCGTGGGGCGACGTGTCGACCGCATTCCACACGACCGGGATTCCGAACATCGCGACTTGGATTCCGATGAAAAAATCGCGCATTTTTGGCGCGCGGATTTTCGGCAGCGCAGGCGCAATAATCACGCTGCCGCCTATCCAGAAGGCGCTGAAGAATTTAGTGGACAGCCGGGTGAAAGGGCCGGATGAAACCCTGCGCGAAGGCGCGCCCGCTTATATCTGGGGAGAAGCGCGAAACGCGGAAGGCGTCATAAAAACGGTTCGGATCAAAACGGCGAACGTCTACGATTTGACGGTTTATGGCGCACTTGAATCGGTCAGCCGCTTGCTGGGTGGAGAGTTTCCGAAAGGGAGCTACACGCCGGCGATGCTGTTCGGCTCAGGATTGATCGAAGAGCTGCCGGGATCCGGCAAGTTTGAGGAAGAGACGATTTATCCAGGGGCATAGTGTTAACGGAATAAAGCAATCCATCAGAAGTGAGGCTTCTCTGACTGGGTTGCTTTTATTTTTTACTGATTCTGAAACTTATAGTCAAATTGAAACGTACCAATAGTAAAGTTGCAGAAAAGAGGTGGGCTCTTTTGAAACGGAATCGGATAAAGTTGTTGGCAGCACTATTAACGGCAATTGCAATCCTTTCAGCGTGTTCAATTGCAAATCCCAATGCCTCTTCAGCCGACTGGGCTTCTTCGTTTGTGGTCTGGGATGATTATATCTATCAGTTGGGCGAGGAATATGTGCGGGATGTGGAAGAAGAGATTGGTGAGGTTACGGTTTATTCCGACATGGAAGGTACGTATAAGGGCAATTTCTCCAATGAATACGAAAAAGGAACAAAGTATTATTCGATTCAAGGAATCAGTCCAGAAGAAGCGATTGCGGTTCAAGAGGAAGACGGGAAATTTAGAAAAGCGATTAGAGATGGCAAATACGAGCGGAATGAATGAGAGACGCCAACTGGATTCATTTAAGTATGCATCAAAAGAATACTTCTTTTTTAATATTGAATTAGGATGCAGATTTTATTGCTTCCTAACTGAATTACCTCCAAAACACTGAAAATATTTCAGTGTTTTTTATGTCGTCTCCATACCGATAACACAGCGAAAAAAAAGAGAAGTTAAAGTACAATTATTCAAATGCTGCTAAGCACTAAAAATAGACTGCCGGGAAGCAGTAAGTTATCATTTAACATATTAGTTTCCTTGGCATCTTATATTTACTTTAAAATCCGAATTTGAACAAGAGGAAATAAAACAACCCCACAGGCAGGAGAGAATATCTTGGAGAGAAAAATTCCAGAGCTTACATCTTCAATACGCCAAACCGATGGCGCTCATATTTTTTATTTAAGCGAAGAAAAAGAAGCTTATATTAATAATATCCTGGTTTTCATTTTGGATGGCATTCAAAATGGTGATTATATTTTCATAGTTGAAAATCCGCGCCTTACTCCAGTGATCTATCAGCGGCTGAAACCTTTGGTGACGGAAGATGAACTGAAATCTGTCCGATTCGCGAATAACTTCGAGTTCTATTGGAGTGAAGGGAATTTTCTTCCGGTTTCAATCATTCATTACTTTAAAGACACACTTCAGGCAGCGGCAAGCAAGGGGCAATTTTTCCGGACATGGGGCCATGTAGAATGGGGAAGCGGCAAGGATATGAAAGAAGAAATCCTCATTTATGACGAAAGTGCGAGCAAGTTCATAACAGACAACAAGTTTATCGCTGTTTGTGCCTATGATTCGCTACGGGTTCCAGAGGAACTGCAAATGCAGTTGCGGGCTCGGCATAATTATCTGATGGAGGATGACCGGATTAATGTAATCACGGCTTCTTGAACACCAGCAGCGCTTAAATTGAATAGGATTCAAAGGAGAAAAGGTGCTTCGCTGCAGTCGGCGGAATACCTTTTTTTCATTGCGTCAGCGTTTCCGGAGTGGTTTTATACCCTTAATGTTGGGGAATAGTAATAAAAATATTTTATATAACTTTTGTATAATGTTATATGAGTCAGATTGAGGGGAAACAGAAATGGCTAATATACTTCATGAAATAGCTGCGTTTATCGAAGAGGAAAATAAATCATTAACAGAAAATTTGTTGTGGCAGGCAGCAAACCAGTTGGAATTGGAGCTGACGGAAGAGCAGCTGTCAAAACATTATGAATTGCTGGGGCTCCTGCTGGATAAAGTCGCAAAGGGATTGTTGACTACGCGTACCGAAGCACAAGAGTTGGGCCTGGAATACGATATAGATAATTTCTTTTACAATAATGGGACCCTGTTGAAAAACACGGTGGAAATTCTCAGTACCTTCCGGCTGTCGCTTCACAGGGAGCTTTTGGAACGCGGTCTGCTGAAAAAAAGCAGTGCCACAGAGATTTCCTGGCTTTATCATCATCTCATCTATATTTTTGATGATGCGATCCGGAAAACGACCGCGAATTTCAATTTGAAAAACCAGAAAAAGCTGGATGCGAATGAACAGGAGATTATGGAATTGGCTGCTCCTATCGTGCCCATCAAAAGTGGGGTCGGAGTCATGCCGCTCATCGGTGAATTTACCGACTCGCGTGCTGCTTATCTTTCAACCGAGGTCATTCCTAAGGTAGTGAATATGGATATTCAGCAGCTTGTCATCGACTTCTCAGGAATCCATTATTTCGATACCCATGTAGCGCAACAGATTTTCCAGATGCGGGATATCCTGCAGCTATTGGGAATCCAGCCGGTTTTGACGGGAATCCGGCCGGTGATAGCTCAAACCGCGGTAGGTCTCGGAATCAACCTGAGTGATATGCAGACTTATGGAACGGTGAAAGAGTTTCTGGAGGTTATGGAGCATTAAGGGAAAGTGGTAAATTGAATAAGATGCTTGACTTGTTTACAGAACATGCTAAGATTATGAAAATTGAAAGCGGCTATATGAACGTTGAATGATGATTGAGTAGGCTAATTGCGGGCAGCAGGAAGAGACTGGATGGGTGGTGCAAATTCAGGCAGCAATATAGGTGAATTACACCATCTGTAATATCGACGATGAATGAAGTGGATGTTCCGGCGAGAAATCGGGATGTCAAATTGGGTGGTAACGCGGAGAAAGTCTTCGTCCCTTTGTTTAGGGGACGTGGGCTTTCTTTTTTTCGTTTTAAATACTTTCTAGAATGCAGGGGGAATCGGCAATGTTTCGCATCAAAGCAGTGTTATCACCAAGTTTTGCAGCAGCGGCTGTGCTTGTCGCCATCATCGTCGCCATCATCAGTTCCAGCATCATCTTTTTTGAAGCGCCTCCGCATGTTCCGATTCTATTATCAATCTTGTTGTTGATCTGCTACGGCCTGGTTAAAAAGATATCATACAAGGAATTGGAACGTGGTTTAGTGGAAGGTGCGGGAGCAGGGATGAGCGCGGTATTCCTGTTTTTCTTCATAGGCATCCTCATCAGCAGCTGGATGCTGAGCGGCACCATTCCGACTTTGATCTTTGCCGGATTTAATCTGGTTACACCACTCTTTTTCTTTGCCATCGTCTTTATCGTCACGTCAATCATCGGCCTGTCCATCGGCAGTTCACTGACGACTGTTGCCACGGTGGGAGTCGCGGTTATCGGAATTGCCGGCGCACTTGATCTGTCGCTTGCTGTCACAGCAGGAGCCATTGTTTCCGGAGCATTTTTCGGTGATAAGATGTCACCTCTGTCGGATACGACCAATCTGGCATCGTCGATTGTCGGTGTGGATTTGTTTGAACACATCCGGAACATGAGCTGGACGACGATTCCAGCTTTCGTGCTGACATTGATATTCTTCGGGCTCATGTCACCGTCCATCACACTCGACAATACAGCAGAAATTGCGGTGTTCAAAGAAGGCCTGCTGCAGACAGGTTTGATTCATTGGTATTCAATCATTCCGCTCCTCGTCCTGATCACTTTAACAATCATGAAAGTGCCGGCGCTGATGACACTTGCTGCGAGCTCGATAGCCGCTATCGCCGTATCGATGCTTCATATCAGTCTTACAGTTCCTCAAACGCTCGGTGTTCTTTTTGGCGGCTATGTCTCGGCAACCGGCATCGAAGAAATCGACGCACTCCTGTCAAGAGGCGGTATGGAAAGCATGTTCTTCACCATCGGCCTGGTGCTGCTGGCACTCAGCATGGGAGGTTTATTATTCACTTTAGGAATCGTTCAATGTCTGCTAATGAAAATTGAAAGCCTGCTGAAGAAAGTATCTTCAGTTATCGCGGCCTCGGCGTTGACGGCAATCGGCATCAACATCCTGATCGGGGAACAATATCTGTCGATCCTTCTGACGGGACAGGCATTTCAAGGGCCATACGAAAAGGCGGGGCTGGCGGGCAAGAATTTGAGCCGGGTCATGGAAGATGCCGGAACAGTTGTAAATCCACTTGTTCCGTGGAGTGTCTGCGGGATTTTCATCACATCCGTGCTTGGCGTCCCGACGCTTGAATATTTGCCATTTGCGTTCTTTTGTCTCTTGTCGCCTGTATTGACGGTATTATTCGGAATCAGCGGAAAGACATTGACGTACAATAAAAAGCTTAAGGCTGCATAAAAAATGAAGACGCCTTTTGGGGTGGCTGTTTTGCTCGGGTTCGTTTACCATTGAAAGCAGAAGGTAAACAGCACGGATCCACCATTCGAATATGAAAGGGGTTTTCATATGGAATCGGCGATTGAAATTTTAAGCATCGTCTGGCCGATTGTGCTTGTAGGAGCGATATCGCTTTTTGTCATTCTCAGATTGAAAGGCAAACAGAAGCGGGGGACGCTCGGCAAGAAAGAAACAAAAGCTGCCCAGGATTTACTGGACAGTCTGATTCCTCTCGTGATGGTCTTTGGCAGTGCGCTGGGGCTGGTATTAAGCCTGATCTTTCCGTTTGCCATGTCGACGGGCATTACGTTTGGTGCAGGATTTGGATTGCTTGGCGGCTATTTCGCTTATGAACATTCAAGTAGGCAAGAAGAACGGAACGTTCAGTAGAAAATAAAAGCAGCAAAACAGTCAGCTTAATTTCTGACCGTTTTGCTGCTTTTATTATTTACAGTCAGCGACCTTGCTAGGTCGGCAGCACATAGTTATGACGCTTACACAAAAACTATACAAACTGAGTTTCCAAGTTTAAAATTGAGGGAATAAGAAGGAGTATTGCCACGTTCTGAAGAAAACTCTCTTACTGAGATGTCCCTGCAAACTTCAGCCGGCTGGATAGAATAAAATAAGGTAGGGAAGAGAGGCGGTACATATATGAATAATGCTGGAAAATCCGTAATCGTGATTGGGGGAGGCCTTGGCGGTCTGTCAGCGGCTATTTCACTAGCTCAGAAAGGTTACGCGGTCTCTTTATATGAGAAGAATGATCATATTGGCGGGAAAGTGAACCGTCTGGAGCAAGATGGGTTCGGTTTCGATCTTGGCCCTTCGATTTTGACGATGCCGCATATATTCGATAAATTATTTCGGGGAAGCGGCAAGCGGATGGAAGATTATGTGCAGATGAAACGGCTCAACCGGGAATGGCGCTCGTTCTTTCCCGATGGCACCGTACTGGACTTATACCGCAACCTCCACACAATGGAACGGACAAATCCTGCTCTTTCCAAAAAGGATATTAAAGAATACTATTCACTGCTGAAATATTCACAGCGTATCTACAAGACGACGGAACACAGCTATTTGGCGGAAGGCTTCGAATCGCCGAAAGAAGCGGTGGCTCAAAACGGCATCATCGCGACATTAAGAGGATTCGATTTGACTTCTACGATGTACGAAGGCATCTCCAAGCGCATCAGCAATCCGCATTTGCGTGATATGCTGTCGTATTTCGTCAAATACGTCGGCTCTTCCCCGTACAACGCGCCGGCTGTACTGAATATGATGATTTATATGCAGCATGCGCAGGGCTGCTGGTATGTACCGGGCGGCATGCATAAACTTGCTGATGGCCTGACAAAATTGGCGGAAGAAGAAGGCGTGAAGATCCGAACAGGCATGGGCGTTGTCCGGGCACGCACCGATCACAACAAGAAAATCGCTGGTGTCGAACTCGAAGATGGTTCATTCAAAACAGCTGATTACTATGTATCCAATATGGAAGTGATCCCATTCTACCGGAAAATGGTGGACGCAGATGATAAGTTTGTCGAGAAGCTCGAGAAGAAATATGAACCGGCAAGTTCCGGGCTCGTCCTGCATTTGGGTGTGAAGAAAACATATCCTTTCCTGAATCACCATAATTTCTTCTTCTCTGAAAATCTGAAAGAACAAATGGAAAAAGTGTTCGAAAAACATGAGCTGCCGGACGATCCGACCATTTATCTGGTCAATGTCAATAAGACAGATCCCACACAGGCTCCGGAAGGACACGAAAACATCAAGATCCTGCCGCATATCCCTTATATTCAAGACAAGCCATTCACGCCGGAACAGTACCTGGATTTTGAAAACCGGGTCATCGATAAGCTGGAACGCATGGGCCTTGATGGACTTCGGGAAAATATCGTGACGCGTGATGTATGGACGCCGCATGATATTGAACGCATCTATGGTTCTGACCGTGGGGCGATATACGGCACCGTTTCGGACAAGAAACGCAATGGCGGCTTCAAGCATAAGAAGCAAAGTGAGCTTTACGATAACCTCTACTTTGTCGGCGGCACCGTCAACCCCGGCGGCGGCATGCCGATGGTGACACTCAGCGGCCAGCAGGTGAGCGATAAAATTGTGAAACGTGATCAGACTGGAAAACGGTAAGTCCAGATTTAAGGAGGAGCTTCATCGCTTCTCCTTTTTATAATGCCTTGAACAAAAACTTACACGATTATTAATGTCCCGGTCATAGTTTGTTCATATCCACTTGCTAAAGTGATGTTATCGATAAAAAGAAAGAGGGATGAAGATGAAGCAGGCTATCTATTTTGCAATTGGAATTATCGTTGCCTCAGCCATTTTCCTGATGGTTGGATTCAATAAAGAAGAAGTTGTGGCGACAGTCGATGGCACAGAAATCGAACAGGATGCACTTTATGAGCAAATGGTGAAAACAAGCGGAGCAGAGGCGTTGGATATCATGATTTCCAATGAAATCATCCGCCAGGAAGCCGAAAAAGCGGACATTGAAATCACCCAGGAAGAATTGGATGCGGAACTCGCGGAATACGAAGAGCAATACGACGGTGCTGAAGGGCTTGCTGCTGCACTTGAAGGAAGCGGGTTAACCAAAGAGGATCTGGAAGAGGAAATGAAGAACTTTTTGAGAATCGAGAAATTGATCGGTCCGGAAATCGAAATTACAGATGAAGCGATCGAGACATATTTCAAGGAGAACAAAGAAGCTCTTGGCCAAAGCGCAACCGTGGAAGCCAGCCATATCTTGACTGAAACAAAAGAACAGGCGGAAGAAGTGGCGCAGAAATTGGCGGATGGGGAAGACTTCGCAGAACTGGCTGCTGAATATTCCGTTGATACGGCCAATGCTGAAAACGGCGGGGAACTTGGCAGCTTCGGAAAAGGTGAAATGGCGCCTGAATTCGAAGAAGCGGCATTCGCGATGAAACCGGGTGAAGTCAGCGATCCGGTCCAAACTGATTTCGGATATCACATCATCAAAGTGACGGATAAAACGGAAGCTTCTGAAGCAACGCTCGAAGACAGCAAAGAGCAGATCAAAGAGATCCTGTTCGATGAAGCATTGAATGCAAAATATGCTGCTTGGATTGCCGAGAAACAAGCGGCGTATGATATTGAAAACAAACTAGACCAAGGCTGATTTGTTTGGCTTATGAATAGAAGAAAATGAAAACCGTGATTTGGATGAGTATCCAAATCACGGTTTTTCTATGTGCATCGATTTTATTCGACTGAAAGATATTCGCTGAGGGCGTTCTGCAGCGTTCCCAACGTTTTGGTTTTAGGATCGAATGATAAACCAAGATTGATCATTTTCCGGACGACTTCTGACCGCAAGCCTGTAATGACGGTTCTGCAGCCCATCATCGCACTGCCATCGATGATTTTCATCAGGTGATGGATGACCTCTGGTTCCATGTCGGCAATACCGGACATATCCAGGATCAAAGTTTCGATATGGCTGTCTCCAACCTCGGTCAGCACTTTTTCTTCCAGAATTGATGCACGGAAAGAATCGACCGAACCGATCAGCGGCAAGATTGAAACAGCTGCATTGATCGGAATGATCGGCACCGACAGATTTTCCACAAGCTGGCGATGTGCCAGGAGCAATGAATCTTTATAGGTGGAGTAGTTGATGAAAAAGTGATTCAGGAACGTGTCCACGCGTGTATTCACATCTTGTTCCATGGAGAAGAAGTCGAATCCGGATTTATTGTATGTAGCATCGTTGTACTGCTGGAGGAAGGTCCAAAGGGTGCGGCGGATGGCCTGGATCCATTCCAGCTTAAAGGAAAGTTCGATCGAATGAGTCGCCCAGGCAATGCCTT
Organism: Planococcus sp. RAB007_Raresut; assembly: GCF_057369535.1. NCBI lineage: Bacteria > Bacillati > Bacillota > Bacilli > Caryophanales > Caryophanaceae > Planococcus > Planococcus sp. RAB007_Raresut. The sequence continues at coordinate 171,059 of NZ_JBXYIF010000006.1, read as the reverse complement.
CCTGCTTTGCGAATAATTTAAGCTCCTCTTCCTGTCCTTCAACTATATAGCCGACAACTTTGTGGGCATTTGAAACGAGATCGATATTGCCGATTCGCAGGATTTCATCAATCCGGTCTTTTACATTAACGGCTTCTTCCAATAATTTTTCATCAAATGCTTCCCGGTATTTTTCAAAGAAAACCTTAATTTCTTCTGATTTTTGCAATGCCTCAGCCATTCCTTTTTTCTCCTTTGATAAGTAATTTTTTATAAATACTTCCATTACCTTTAATTAAGTATAGCATTATTGAAATTCAGATTGTAAACCTGTGTCTAACAAAATGAACAATTCTAACTATACCCAAGCTATTTTCTGGCGAAACCTTAATTCCTCCAAAAATGAGCAGCAGTTCAATTATGGAGCGCTTAGAAGCGGCTGTCTTATTAATGTGCAGGAGTTTAAGGATTCATGTGGAATAAACAATTATCAAATCCATTGCTGAAAGGGAGAAGGCACTTTGAAAACCATGGCTGCCTGTTTATGTATTGTTGGAGGAATCCTTTGGGGAATGAAACCTTTATACGATTTTGTGGTGATCGGCAGGCAAATCAACACAGGATATTTCGCCAGCGATTGGACGGACTACGTCAAGTTTGTGTTTCCGCTTCTTTGTCTTGGGGGCATTTATGTTCTTCATGTTCTATATAGCAGGAAACTGAAGAATCCACTCCTCCTGTTGAGTGCGGCACTCGTGTTTAATGGGTTGTTCCATTTTTTTGAGATTTATTTTCCGGACACCGGCATACCGTTCGGTTTGCTGTTTTTGTTTTCAGGAACGGTATTGTTGGCGGTTGGTTCCTTTATGCTGATGAGGCGGATAAGCTTCCATAAAGAAATTCCCCGCGTGTTGTTGTGGCTGACGCGTACATTATTCGCGGTGACGCTGCTTTTTTGCCTGTCACCATTTTTAACGGGTTTATTTCAGGAACAATTTTATACGATGATGCTGATTTCACTGATGATGGCAGTCGGATTTATATGGGCAGGAATCGGGGGAGCGCTTTTAGCTGCGCTTCAAAGCAAAGCGGGTGCTGCTGATCCGCAAGTTGAAAACAGCCAAAATCGGCAACTTTAAAGATTGCAATAATTCCGCAAAAATCTGTGGGAAAACCATTGCGCCCTAGAATTTTCCAACATATAATAAATCAACCGTATTTACGGGGGACATGGAAGAAAAGAGGGCGTGAGCTCTTCCATAAGGAAGACGGCGTAAACTTTGTGATGGCTATCGGGGAAGAGCCGTTGTTTGAAGAGATTTATGAAGAAATTGATAAATTGGTTGAGGAATTTGTTTAGAAAAGGTTCAGCAGGGCATGTCCTTGCTGAACCTTTTTCTCTTTGTGTTACACTTTAATTAATGAAATATTCAAACTTAATTTCATTGCACTCGAAAGGGAGATATCAAGATGAAATGTAAAGAATCGATATTCCTTCTTCTCATTTCAATATTTTTACTGGCTGGATGCCAAAGCGCTGCTTCAGATGGGCAAGTAGGAGCCACGGCATTTAATGTGGTTAGTGAAGTGACAGAAATTGAAATCCGCACCTGGCATGGTGATGTGCATATCAACACTATTACAGACAAAGCATTTATAGAACAGCTCGTCGACGACCTGGAAAACGCTGAAATTAATTCGACGGCAACTGTGGATTGGGCTGGGCCGGATTTTAAAGTCTTATTCAAAAATGAAAACAGAGTGCTGTATGAATTGGGTTATTGCGACCGGGACCTGAATTTTGGTGATGGCGCTACAGGCAGGTATTGGGAAAACGATCAATTGTATAAAGTGAATACCGACTTGCCTGTAGATTGACTATTGATTCTGCAACACATTATAGAAGGAGTGACTGCGATGTCAGTTGGTAACAGTCCAGAAGCAAGCTCCAGCCACGGCACGCCCAAAAAAGTAACTGAAGAAATGCTGGAGACGCTGCCATCCGCCGTAAAAAATTGGCTCCTGTCGGTTGGTGTGGCCGGTCGAGAGCCGATCCGTAATGTAACGCTAAAACAATCAGGCACAATGAAGTTGAAGCCTGAGCAGAAAGAGTGGACGGCATCCGAATCTGAACAAATCAGTTTCACCGAACCTCCAGGATTTCGTTGGGAAGTAAAGATGAAAATGGGCAGAGGCATGTTTGTCACAGGAAAAGACAGTTTTGAAGATGGCAAGGGTAGCATGCGCATCAAGCTTGCCGGATTTCTGCCGGTTTCGAAAACCCTGGAAAACGACAAGACCAATCAGTCTTCGATGCAGCGTTTTCTGATGGAAATGGGCTGGTATCCGACAGCAGCACTCAACTCTTATATTCATTGGAAGGAAGTGGATGCCTATACAACAACCGCAACGATGGAATACAGGGGTTTGACCGGATCCGCTGTATTCTTTTTCAATGAACAATATGAATTGGTGAAAGTGGAGGCCTGGCGCTATAAAGACAGCGAAGAAGATGCGCGTCCGCTGCTGTGCACCGGCACCATCAAAGCGCATAAAGTGGTGGACGGTTTGAAGGTTCCGGTGGAAATCGATATCAGCTGGCTTCTTGAAGAAGGGCCATTTACCTGGTACCGTTTCCGGGCAAGCGATATCCGGTTTAATTCACATAGCCAGAGATTTTAGACAATCCGATCGAATACAGTTATGCTTAACAAAGTTCGCCGGCCACAGTTGTGGCGGAAAGAACGGAAGGATGATCGAAATGGCATTTCTGGACAAACTGAACGCATTAAAAGACAAGTCGATTGAAAAAGGCAAAGCGCATTGGGAAGAAAACAAAGACGACTATAAAGAAAAAGCGTCGATCTATAAGGATAAAGCGATGGTCATGAAAGATGACGTTGCGAATAAGATAAAAGAGAAAACGAAGAAATAAGCGGGTGCTGCATTATGCAGCGCTTTTTTTATGGAATTAATCCTGCTTATAACTCCTTAGTGTTCTCTTCGCCTTTTACATTAGTCATTATCGCAAGATTATTCAGGATCAGAATATAAAACGGATAGATCATGATGCCGAATATCATGAGGATACCGGTGACTGGGTTGGGGTCATCCCCGCCATAAGTGAATGGGAATGAGACAGTGAATATATATACAAAGAGAATGAAATAAGGGAACCATAGAAGAGCTGTGAAATAATTGGGCTTTCGGAAACCCAGCCAAATTTCAGTAAGCCGGAAGAGAAAAAGGGTACCGACAATCAGGATTGCAAACAGTAGGATGGCGGTCCATATATTCACTGTGCCAATTTCCCAGCCGGTCAACCTTGTAATTCTGTATACGTTCAGCATCAATTCAAGCGGTATGACTGCCATTAGCGCATACAGTATGCTGACAACATTTAACTTTAAGAAATAATTCATTATCCAGTCCTCCAAGCATATATCATAATTTATCGACGAAAATTTTTAGGGATTGTTCCCGTTTCCATGTATTACCATGAGGTGAAACAAAAAAGGCAGCCTTTTATCAGGCAGCCTTTTCTGTTTCATGAAGTTCGAGCAGTCGCGAGCTCTGACCGTTCTTTCCGTCCATGCAATACATAATAAAGAAGGGAAGCAGCAAGCGCTGTGAATCCGAGTATGGCATAAAGGGAACTGAAGCCGGTCAACGGAATGATGAAACCGAGAATATAAGGTCCGAAACCGAGTCCGGCGTCCAAGAAGATAAAGAACGTCGATGTCGCCAGCCCCATCCGGTGAGGCGGGGTCAGTTTGACCGCGATTGCCTGGGTCGTGGATTGCAGATTGCCGAAACCTAAGCCGATTAAAATGGCGGAAAGCAAAAAGATAACGCTGCTGCTGGCGGTGCTTAGAAGCAATAAACCTGCAGCAAGAAATACAAAAGCAGGATACATTACGAAATTTGCGCCTCTTATATCCATTAAGCGGCCGGTAAATGGCCGGGATAATAAAACTGCAATCGCATAGACTACAAAAAAGAAACTGGCCGTTTCCACAAGATCGATTTCAATCGCGTAAAAATTGATGAACGAAAGAATACTGGAAAAGCATAGAGCAGATGTCAATGTGATAAGAGCGATGGGCAAAGCTTTCGGCTCCAGGAAATCAGATAGTTTGAATCCTCTTGCCTGGCCGGTTTTGCCGGAATAATCCACTGGCGGCACTTTTGTAAAAAGGGCGAAAGAAAGACTGACAAGCCCAAATGCAACGCACAGGGTGAAAATCATGTCAAAGCTCGTATGCTGGCTCATATAGAGGCCGATGAACGGTCCGATTGCTGTTGCAAGTGTTGAGCTCATGCTGAAATAGCCGATTCCTTCACCTTTTCGTGTCATGGGTATGATCTGAGCCACAATCGTTCCGGCAGCCGTGCTTGCCATTCCGAGCGTCATACCGTGAAGAAAACGGTTGATCAGTAAAAAGCTAAGATTCAAATTCACGAAATAAAGCAAGGTGGTCAATACAAATAAGATAAGTCCGATGACTAATGTTCTTTTTCGGCCAATGTTTTCAATCAGCCGGCCGATGATGATCCGGCCGGTCATGGTGCCGATAATGGCAATGCCGGTTACGAGTCCGGCTTGGCTGGTTGTTGCCCCATATTCAGCCACGGCGTATACCGCAATTGTTACGATCAATAAGAAAAAGACTAAGGTTAAGAAAAAATTGACGGTGGATATAAGGACGAATTCCTTCGTCCAGAGTTTTGGTTTGTTTTGATTCACATGGTGTCTCCTTGTCTATCAGGATAATTTTAAGAAATTTATGGTTCTTCTTCAGAGAATAACTATATCGGAGCAGCCTGGAGAGCACAAGCTTTCGAATGGAGCAGTTATACAGGTGGAAAATGAAAACAATGTTTAGCATGGGTGCTTGATGTCAATAACAAGGGTACAGATGTTAATTCATTTCCAAAAAGGAGTGGGTACAATGCGGAGTACAGCAGTAGCCTTATCGGAAGTGGTGGATTTTGCGGACGAGTCGAAACGAAAAGGTTTGGAAGGGACCGTCTATCTTCAGCAAAAAGAAACGGGGCAGGACGAGACGACGTTTGGCGATGAAGATGCAAGCGGCGGAAAAGCCATAGAGAAAATCCGTCTCTTGTTGGAGACCACGGATAATTCGATGTACTACGAAGATGAGTTTGAGGACATGGATTTCTATAAAGATGCACTGGTTCAATTGGAGCGGCTGGAAACTTATTTTCCGATTGAACGCTTGTCGGAGAAAGAAATGAAACAAAAGCTGGATGATGAAGAGAAATGAAACAGGCGCACTCCCCGCGAAGGGGATGCGCTTGTTTTTATCGTCGATTTTCGAGTGTTTATCGTCGATTTTTTGGAGTTTATCGTCGATTTTCAGCCGTTTATCGTCGATTCCGTCAAATCAGCCGATAAAATAGCGGCTCAGGAGTTGCTTCACTTAAGATTTCGACTTTTATTTTATTGTGATAGCTCACCTTGATAGATGGTATAATTACAGGATATGTTGAGATTTCAGAACAGGTGATCAAATGGTTCAGGCACAGGCAATTACATACAAAACATCAATCAGAATAACCAAAACCGCTTCAGAAAAAATGAGAGGGTTCGGCATCAGCGAGCGCTCGTTTTTTAATGGAGCGAAGCCTTTCAAGTTGTTCATGGAACGCTATCCGACAGGCGCGGATGGCTCGCTTTCAGTTGCGCTGTTTTTCGGACCGGAGGAAGCGGAGCGGCTGACCGGGAAAGAGACGGAAGGGTCGATCGTGCTGCACTGCGTGTTCCGCAACCATCAATTGCTGGTGACGAATGTGACGCTCCGAAAAGCGTTTCAGGCTGTCGGAACCAACTGGCAGCGCGAGGAGTCGGTGGCATTCATCGATTCACGGGATCCGGTGCCGGTCGCGTTCATCAACCTGATCAACCGAATGACTCCGGCAAAAGAGCGTTCCGATTACGTGAAAAAGCGAATTTCCAGCTGGGAAGGCTATTTGAAAATCCAGGAACAAGGCATGGATATTCCAGACATCAAGTCGGCGTATTCGACGCTTGCGTTCAGCCATGATTTCAGCCGCATTACGTTGACCGGCTGCCGGATGAACGACGCGGAATGGAAGAGCCTGCGCAATTTGAGCGTGCGGCTTACCGGGATCGATGGTGATGTCGGCACGGTGATGAAAGCTTCAAAGAAAGTTATTGAAGTCGAATTAAATACTTACATAATCAAACAGCTGCGTGATAAAGGGCATAGCCTCAGCAAGAAAGAAGTCGTGTTCAGCAACTTCGCGGCGCTAAGCCAGATCCGCCGCTTGCGCCAGGGCTTTACGAATTTGGAAAAAGGGCTGGCGGTGAATCCGCAGCTAGACCGTCTTTTATTCGAAGAGAAACCGAAAGTGGCACCACTGAAACAATTGGAGAAGCTGACTTTCCACAACCGGCTGAACGAGTTTCAGCAACAGGCAGTAACGGGCGCAATGGCGGCGGAAGATTTGTACGCGATTCAAGGGCCGCCGGGAACCGGAAAGACGACCGTCATTTCGGAAATCTGTCTGCAGAATGCGAAAAAAGGATTGCGGACGCTTGTCGCTTCCCAGTCGAATCTGGCAGTCGATAACGCGCTTGGGCGTCTATTGGCCAATAAAGATATCCGCATTCTGCGTGTCGGGCGGACGGAAAGCATCGAAGAAGACGGCAAGAAATTCATCGAGGAAAACGTCGGCCAATATTGGAAGGACAGTACGCTGAAAGAAATAACAGCGCAATACGAAACCCGTTCAAAGCGCCAGGAGGAACTCGCCAAGGAACTGGAGGCGACGGAAAAAACGTATGCAGAACTGCAGCCGGTTTACGATAGTTTGAAGAAAGCAGTTGCGGAGAGAAAAGAAGCGCTGGAACAAAAGAAGGAAATCGAGCTTTTATTGAATAAAGAACGGCATAAGCTCGAGGCTTTCAATCTGCAAAAAGAACAATCCTTGCGGGAACAGCGCGATAGCGAACAAAAACTTGAAGCGTTGGCAGCGGCGATTGCCAATGACGAGGCGGTTGTCGACAGCGGCAAGGATTTGAACTGGTTCCTTGAAGAGCAGGAGAAGATTGAAAAGGTTATCCAACAATTGGAACATGCGCTTAAACTAGAGCAATTGGAAAAGCGAATCACAGATAAGAAACAGGAAATTTCAGTGATAGCGGATAAGCGAAATCAATTGGCCGGTTTGATTGATTCGAAAAAAGATGCACTGGGAGAAATTGAAGACATCAAAAAAGTCGATGGCTTGATGCGGATGATGGCGGCGCAGAAAATCGAGGAAACGACGGCCATTACTTATTCGACCGGCAAACTCGATATGATCCGCGATAAGATGGCGGAGCGAAAAAACTTGGAGAAATCGAATGCCAGCCTGACAGCGGCAATCGCCTATGTGGAAAAATTGCTGGCACCTGCAGGAGTATCACTGGATCAGGTAAAAGAAACCGCATTGGCGCAGGGCGGTTCGTTCAGTTTAGGCGAAATTGAGAAATTTCTTGAAAAGCTGCGCGTCTTTATGAAGAGTTCGCCGAGCATTGACCCTGCCGCTTTAGGAAAAGCATTGGCTGGATTATATAAACGTCAAAACGAATTGTGGCGTAGAGGCGCGGAGCTGAAATCTCCTGAATTTTATATCGAAGATTCCAAGCGGGCGTTTCAGGAATTGAAGCGGGCGATCGCTTCTGAGCTGGTGAAACAGCAACAGCATTTTGGCGCGCTGAATGAAAAATGGCTAATCGAATTGGAAAAATTGCAGCAAGATCTTTCAAGTTTGGAGCGACAAGCAACACCATTGCCAACCGACTTTGATATTCCGGCTGATATAGAAGAAGCCATTCGCCTGCATAAAGCTGAACTTTCCAAGCTTGAAAAAGACAAAGCCGCATTCCAGAAAGTCGGAGAACGGCTCGAAACTCAGCGAAAAGAACAGCTTGCGGAAAAGGATGCACTTGGCGATATCCAAAAAAGACTGGGCGAAATCGAAGCGGTTCTTGAGGAAGTAGAACAGCGGATAGGCAATCAAGAAAAAGAGCTGGCAGCCCTGGCAACCATCATCGCCGCTGATCCCGAAGCGGAATACGAAAAAACAGCGAAACAGCTCGCCAGTCTTTCATTCGACAGGGAATCACTGACGCAGGAGCAGAAGAATCTGCCGCTGATGCAGACGATCCAAAAGAAATGGCTGGAGTTATTGAAAGATGCCAACGACCATGATTTGGACGAAATCCGCAAATTGTATATCAAGCACGCCAACGTGATCGGGACGACCTGTGTAGCTTCGGCGCGCAAAGATTTCATCGATAATTATCCGGTATTTGATGTCGTCATCATCGACGAAGTGTCGAAAGCGACGCCGCCGGAATTGCTGTTGCCGATGCTGAAAGGCAAAAAAATCATCCTTGTCGGCGACCATCATCAATTGCCGCCGCTTCTGGGCAACGATACATTGGAAGAAACGCTGGAGGAAATGATCAAGGAAAACAGCGGCTTTGAGGAAAAACGCGAACTCGAGAAGCTATTGGAAGAGTCGCTGTTTGAACGCTTGTATAAAAACCTGCTGGAGACCAATAAAACGATGCTGGCGATCCAGTACCGGATGCACGAAGACATTATGGAGACGATTGCGCCGTTCTATAAATTCGATAACGACCAATTGCAATGCGGGTTGGAAGATTCCGACCGTGACCGCGATCACTTCTTGGAATCACCAGGTGTAAAACGCGGCAACCACCTCATGTGGATCGATTTGCCCAATGAACCGGTGTATTTTGAAGAACGGATGAGCGGCGGAAAAAGCTTGTACAATCCCGCCGAGCTGCAGGAAATCAGCCGGCTGCTGGTTGAGTTGAATGATGCAGTGGGTGAGGCAAAGGCGGCGGGCAGAATAGCTGCTGATGAACTGAAAACAGTTGGTGTCATTTCCTTTTACGGTGAACAGGTGAAACGGCTGCAACGCATGATCGATCAGGAATTGCGCTTGCCGCATTTAACGATTCGCACAGGCACCGTCGACCGTTTCCAGGGCAGCGAAATGGAAATCATTCTGCTGAGCATGGTGCGCAATAACCAAAATAACCACGGCGATATCGGCTTCGCGAAAGATTACCGCCGCTTGAATGTGGCTTTATCACGGGCGAAGCAATTGCTCGTCATGATCGGCAGTTCGGAAATGTTTACGAAACGGGCGAAAAAAGAAGAAACGAAGCGGATGTATCAGCATGTGCTCGCCACTGTTGAGAAGAAAAACGGCTTGAAAGTTTTGCAGAAGGGATGAGCGGATGGAGAAACTGATAGGGAGACTCAGTTCGGAGATAACGCAGAACCGTGATGTGTCGATTCGGAACAGCGATATCTGGCAATTGCCGGTCATTTCATATGAAGTGTCTTTCGAGCGGGTCAAGCGGCTGAAAATGGACATCCTGATGAAAATGCTCTTATTCGCGTTTCAGCAATCCGAAATTCGCCGCGCGGCTGTCCTGGCTGATATGTTGTCGGTGGAAGAGCTGTTCGTCAGCGATTTGATCGACAAGATGCAGCGTACAGGACTGGTGCTGCTCGGAAAAAAAGGCTATGTGCTGACACCTAAAGGCCATGATTATCTGGACAAAGGCATTTTCGAGGAAGAGCTGGACGGGGAGCAGGCGATGATTTCCTATAGTGCAGCGCATGACGCTTATCGGTTAATCGAAACAGAGGATTCGCCGAATGAAGGAGAGTTTCCGGTCTATCGTTTTGCTGTGGAGAAGGACGTGGAAGAAGAGTCGATGCTCGAACTGCTCACAAATGAGAAAAGCTCGACAGAAGAAGGTTTTCAAATCCTTGTCGCTGGAATTGAGGATTTCGAAGAACTCGAAACCGTTTTTATTCCATTCATCGAATTTCAATGTTATGACCAGAAGCAGGATATTCTGTTTGCCCGAGTCTGGAATACAGGAACGGGTTTATGGGATGAAACGTTGGAGAAAGCGATTGAAGAGCGCGAACTTGTGGAATGGCGCGAAGCAATGAAAGCGGAAGTGGAGATTGCCGGGCAGAGTGAATGAAATAGGAAAAAGGTGCAGAGACGATTGTCGTTTCTGCACCTTTTTGTTTGGTTTTTTCGCTTTTCGTTTACGAAAAGCATGCATTTAGTGTTTAGATTTGAGATTTTGATAGAAGTGAACTCTATTATTATGTGAAACCGGCAAATTGCATCGCTATTTCCTATGATTTTTAAGACGTATAGACAGATATCGGCGTTCAGGAAATTAAATCGGCGCTCAGCAGATTATATCGGCGTTCAGGAAATTAAATCGGCGTTCGCCGATTTTTCACTCAAATCAAACCGCAACAAAAGGAGTGGAAACGATCGCCGCCTTCCACTTTTCTCCATTTACTGCTTATCATTTTTATACTGCATGTAAACCACTTGCGTAGCGAGGAAATCTTCCATGCCGTGCTTGCCATCGGCTCCGCCAAGGCCAGATTGGCGCATGCCGGCATGATAACCCTGTACGGCTTCGAAATTCTCACGGTTAACGTAAGTTTCGCCGAATTTCATTTCATTGACGACGCGCATCGCTTCATTGAGGTCGTCGGTGTAAACGGAAGAAGACAGACCGTATATCGTATCATTCGCTTTTTCGATCGCCTCATCCAACGTTTTGAATGTCGTGATGGGAAGGACAGGACCGAATACTTCTTCACGGATAATCTCTGAATCGTGTTCTACATTGGTCAATATCGTCGGTTTGTAGAAGAAGCCGCTTTCGAAGTCTGGTCGTTCTCCGCCGGCAGCGACTGTTGCGCCTTGCTCAACCGCCTGCTTGACCATGCTTTCCACGGTTTCAAGACGATCCTGGCTGATCAATGGGCCGACTTCCACATCTTTATTTTCACGCGGATTGCCCAATATCTTCGCTTCGAATGCTTTAACCAGCTTTTCGGTCAACGCTTCCGCGACACTTTCATGCACATAGACGCGCTCGGCGTTTGTGCAGGCTTGTCCCCCATTGGCAAGCCGAGAATCGGTGATGGCTTTAGCCGCCAAATCCAGATCAGCATTTTGGGTCACGATAGCCGGTGCCTTACCGCCTAACTCCAGATTGACTTTGGTGATATTCTGCGCAGCCGCTTCCATCACTTTTGTACCGGCCTGCACGCTGCCAGTCATCGTGATCATCTGCACTTTTTTATGAGCCGCCAGTGCATTGCCGATTTCAGATCCTGTGCCTGTCACCACGTTATAGACACCTGCTGGGATTTCATCCATTGCGTCTATGATCTTGGTGAATTCCATCGCTGTATTCGGCGTCTGCTGGCTCGGTTTGATGACGATGGTACAGCCAGTCACCAGTGCTGTAGCAACTTTTCGAGCGAGAATAAAGACCGGGAAGTTCCAGGGGATAATGCCGGCTACGACGCCGATCGGTTTTTTATAGATGAAGATATTCTCATTCGGACGGTCACTCGGCAGTATTTCGCCTTCAATCCTTCTGGCCCATTCGGACATATAATGGAAGTAATCGATGGCAAGATCCACTTCGCCGCTTGCCAGTTCATAGTCCTTCCCTTGTTCTTCCTGCAATAAATCGATGAATGTATCACGTCTTTCAGCGATTTTATCACCAAGCTTGCGGACGATTTTTCCGCGTTCGATATTTGGCGTCAATTCCCAGGCCTGCTGGGCTTGGAATGCAGCTTCTACTGCCTTATCCACGTCTTCCTCATTGCCTTTCGGAATTTGAGAAATCACTTCTTCAGTTGCCGGGTTGATGATATCAATCCATTCATTTCCGGTGGAATCTATATATTTGCCGTTCACATACAATTGATGTTTTTGCAAAGTAATTTCCTCCTAATTTTAAGACTATTTTATCTTTTCCCGTTGCTCGGATTATTAAACTGCAGAAGAAAACCCTCCCGAACCAAAGGATCCGGGAGGGTCTGTCAAGCTTGCTTTAATTTTCCGTTAATAGACGAAGGTTGCTCGATTCGTTCACAAACCAGAATTTCCCGCAGGAATAAACTCTTTTTCGCTATGCAGCGGTCGGTGATTCTAAAGCCTGCGTCCCGAATCATATGGTCGATGGATTCAATAGTGACCACCAGCAGTTTTTCAGCGAAAGGATGGGCGTCTTTCAGGATTCCCCGCTGTTCATCAGGTGTCGCATGCGTATAAAGGTTATAAGGCATATCGATAATTGCGACATCGTATTGCTCTGTAATGTCGGCGATTGGTCCCAATTCGACTGTTCCCCTCAAACCGAAATGCGCGATGTTCTCACGCGATCCGTCGACGACGAGCGGATTGATATCCCGTCCATCAATATTGATGCCCATGGATAAGGCTTCGACCAACACGGTGCCAATGCCGCAGCACGGATCGATCGCTTTGACGCCCACAGGATCAGGCACAGCAATATTGGCGATGGCCCGAGCCACTTTTGTGCTTAGCGCTGTAGAGTACTCACGCGGTTTCTGCTGGTGGCGAAACCAGATTGACTCGCTCAGCTGATACTTGCCGAAATACCAGCGGCCGCCAAACGGCATCAAACCGAAAGTGACGTCGGGTTCGTGGACATCAGCCCGCCCAGTAATGACTGCGCCGATTTGGCGTTCAATATCGCGTTTCTCCTGGTATCCCACTTTATCCGCCAAGGCCAGGTCATTAATTTTCGGGAAAATTACTTTAAAAGTAGCGGTTTCCATGTCCACATCAGCGGCTTGTTCTAAAATTCCTGAAAGTTCGGCGGCTTCAAACAGCACTTCCAGCCGCTCTTTGATGAATGGGCTTCTGCTCGGGTCGATGCCGACCGTACTCTTTATCATTCTTTCTTCAGTGTCTTTTCCGAAAAATGCGCGCATCTCCATTTGGCATAAGTCTTTCTCGTCGCCATGATAGGCATATGTGTAAATAAAATCACCAGTGGGTGTTAATCGTTTCAATTCATCCCGTCCTTCTAAGTCTTATAAAGCTATTATACCCATAAAGTTTCAAAACCACCGAAGCAAGCTCATTTCCCTGCCTTGAATTTCCTGTTTCCTGTATACTGGTACCGTATATAATATCTTGATTTTACATCGAAAGGGGCATTCCATTGGCCACGCAGCATGATTTTACACAAGGGCCGATTGCACGGCAGCTGTTCTATTTCTCAGGACCGATCATTTTGGCCAATCTCCTGCAGGTTTCCTATCAGCTGATCGACAGCCTGTGGGTCGGCAATCTGATCGGAGCAAACGCACTCGCCGCTGTCAGCTTATCCGGGACGGTGCTGTTTACGGTCCTTTCGTTTGTCATCGGCTTGAATAATGCGGCGCTGACCATTCTGTCCCAGCAAAAAGGGCGGGGAAGCGGGGAAGGGCTGCGCCGTTATTTGAACGCATTCGTCGTCCTGCTCGCCGGGATGTCGATCGGCCTTGGCATTATCGGCTTTATTCTTGCGGAACCACTGCTCCGGCTTGTAGGGACGCCGGAAGAGATTATGCCGATGGCTGCTGCTTATCTGAAGATTAACTTCATCGGGATGCTGTTCCTGTTCGGCTATAATTTCATCGGGACCGCACTCCGGTCAGTCGGCGATTCCAAGTCGCCGCTTTATTTTGTGGCGATTGCAGTTGTGTTGAATACGATTCTGGATCCGCTCTTCATTTCCGTCTTCGGCTGGGGGATCGAAGGAGCGGCTTATGCAACGATCGTTTCGCAGGGCGCCGCATTTTTCATCGGTTTCTTTTACATACGCAGTAAAAGGATTCTTCCATTCACTCATCCCTCCGTTCCGGCAAAGCGTGAAGTGCTCGATATTCTGAGACTCGGCATACCCGCAGGACTTCAAATGGGCGTCATTTCTGCAGGGGTGCTCGCCATCATGAGCGTCGTCGCTTCTTTTGGTCCGGCAGTCGTCGCAGGCTACGGCGCGGCGCAGAGGCTCGACAGCCTGATCATGCTGCCGGCACAGGCACTCGGCACGGCCATCAACTCGATGGCTGGACAAAATATCGGAGCGGGCCAATGGGACCGTGTGGAGCGGGTGACCCGCTACGGCTTCTTCTATAATCTTGCCGTCATGTTCATCATTGCAGCCGTCCTTTACATCTTTGCTGAACCTGCTGTCCGGCTGTTCCTGAAAGAAGAGGAGGCAGTTGAATTCGGCACCGAGTATTTGCGGGGCGTCGCTTTCTTTTATCCGTTCCTAGGAATTAATTTCATCCTGAACGGCACAGTCCGCGCAGCTGGCGCCATGTTCCAGGTGCTTGTTTTGAACATCCTGTCTTTTTGGGTGCTGCGCTATCCGCTCACTTATCTGTTCGCGGAGTGGTACGGGCAGGAGGGCATCGCGATCGGCATCGGTGTCTCATTCGTTATCTCAAGCGTTTTCGCTTATCTGTATTACCGATACGGCAAATGGTGGGAGATTGAGGCAATCAGCGAGGGCTGAGTTGTCGGCTTTGCAGTCTCCAAGCCCATTGAATTAGCGTAAGCACAAGAAACCTATTTTGGTGAAATTTTCTATAAAGATATCACAGGCATTAGTAAATATACCTGCAGAAAAGAGGACGTCCGCAAAATGGTTTTAACATTTGCGAACGTCCTTATTATTTACGTTTACGGAATTCGTAGAAAAATCAGATCCAACTCATATTATAAAAGCTGATAATACAAGCCGAACTTCGTATCATACCACAGCAATTTACTGTATTTTAGTTTTGGAATGCGAGCCTGAAGCCCCCACTCCGGAAATTGTTTGATCAGCTGTACCCGGTCGCCGGTCGCCAAAGCGAGGAAAGAGATATAATGTTCTTTCGTCATGGGATGATCACCGGATATATACCATTGCTGATCGATTTCTTCGACGGTCAGCTGTTCTTTAACTGTAGCCTTTTTGGCTTCAAGGGGCTCCAATTTTCTGCCGCAGCAGGAAATTGTGGCGTTGCCTGTAGCAAGCAAGATGTTTTGGCAATCCGTACAGACAAAATAATTCGATTTTTTCATATTGCCTCCTATAAATTCATTGGCCGGCAAAGAGCCGTCCAAAATATTTTCGATATTGACGCCGAACGCAGCGGATAAACCCGCCAGGAGCGAAACATCCGGAAATCCGTTGCCGCGTTCCCATTTGGAAATCGTCCGGTCCGAAACATTCAATCGCTCGGCCAATTGCTTTTGTGTCAGCCCCTGCTCTTTCCGGAGCCGATAAATCAGCGTTCCCACCTTTTTATTATCCATTGCCTCTCCTCCTAAACTCTTCTCATCTTATAAAACTCCCTGTCAAACCACAACCAACGCTTAGTAGAGTTGGAAGAAATAAAAATGGATATCACGAAAAAATTCTGATTCAAATATTTAAAGCATGTGCTACCCTTGGGTTAGAATAAAATGGAAAATGATTAATATTGTGAGGAATAAGTATAATTGCAGACCTTCTATGTGACTGGCTGACACATTAATTTTCCGCTGAGGGTAAGGGAGGAGAATGGACTTGAAAGTGACACACAAAATGGTCGACAAACAATTGCGGTTCAAAGGTATTTTGCTGGACCGGCTGGTGACAAAAAAGAGCGAAGAAGAGTTTATCGAAGCCATGCAAAAATCGAGAAAACAAATGACAAAATTGTATGTCGGCAAAAATGTGAGAGGACTGGACTGCAGTGAAGTGCTTGTCAGCCGCAAAGATGGTTCCGTTATCCGTGTCCGTATTTACAAACCGCTGCATAAAACTGGCGCGATGCCAGGTGTGCTATGGATCCACGGGGGAGGTTATGCGCAGGGAGTCCCGGAAATGAGCGGGGATATGTATAAGCGGCTGATCGACACGAGTGATTGCGTTATTGTGGCGCCGGATTACCGGCTGTCGATTGATGCCCCGTATCCGGCGGCGCTTGAAGACTGTTATGCAATTCTGTTATGGATGAAGAACCAAGCAACTGTCCTCGGAATCCGCGCTGACCAATTGATGGTCGGCGGGGAAAGTGCAGGCGGCGGGTTAAGTGTTGCGTTAGCTATGTATGCCAGGGATAAAGGCGAAGTGAATCTGGCATTTCAGATACCGCTTTATCCGATGATCGACGACCGGATGATGACAGAATCAGCAAAAGAAAATAACGCCTATGTCTGGAATTCGGATATGAACCGATGGGCGTGGAAATTGTATTTGGGTGAACTCTTTGGAAGTGATGATGTCCCTGTTTATGCGGCTCCAAGCCGTGCTACTGATTACAGTGATTTACCTCCTGCCGTCACTTTTGTGGGGGACATCGAACCGTTCCGTGACGAGACGATTGCATTTGTGGAGAAATTAAGAGAAGCCGGCGTTCCGGCAGAGTTCCAACTCTATCAGGGAGCATTCCACGGTTTTGATATCATCAGCCCGAAAGCGGACATCAGCAAGGCCGCCAGAGATTTCCTGATGAAAAATTTCAAGTACGCGACGGAGCATTATTTTGCGGAGCAGGAGCCACAGAAAAATTTAAAGCTTTAGACAAAATCGAATTTAATTCGACTGACCTGACGCTTTTTGATGAATTAAAGAAGTATTCATTAAAATAAAATAATTCACAAAATTTTAAAAAACAATGTTGACAGAATAATGAAAAGGAAGTTATAGTTTTAATATACGAAATGTAACCGGTTACATAAAGGTTACATTTTTTTATGTATGATATGTAACCGGTACCATAAAAGGTTATAAAATTTAATGAAAGATTTTATAAGCAAGGGGGTGTGATATGGCAACTATAAAAGAAGTTGCTAGGAAAGCGGGGATTTCGGTAGCTACTGTATCCAGAGTATTGAATGGAAACGGATATGTGAAAGAATCTACAAGAGAAAAAGTTCTCCAAGTAATTAAGGAAATGAACTATGTTCCTAACTCCATAGCAATAAGTTTAAATAATAAGAAAACAAGAACTATTGGATTGCTGTTACCTGATATTACAAATCCGTTTTTTGCTGAATTAGCAAAAGGGGTAGAGCAAATTGCAAAGGAAAAAGGATATACAGTAATTCTATGCAATTCCTATGAAGATCAACAAAATGAAATTGATCACGTCAAGATGCTAGAACAAAAATTTATTGATGGTTTAATTATGGCTTCTAATACATTTTCTCAGGAACAATTATCACGCATAAAAGTTCCAATCGTTTTAATTGACCGTGTTATGGGAGAGCAAATCTCTTCTGTGACCTCAAAAAATTATGAAGGAGCCATTCTGGCAATGAGGCATCTGCTAGATCGAGGCTGCAAAAAAATAGCACATATTTGCGGTCCATTGTCCATAGACACAGCGAAACAACGATTGCAAGGATATATTGAAGTTGCTAAAGAAAACAAATGGTACAGCGAAAGCTTAATCAAAAATGGAAATTATGAAATTGAATCAGGATTTTCTGCAACTATCAAATTGTTACAGGATAATCCTGATATCGATGGTATCTTTGCAGGCAATGATCTGATGGCTGTTGGTTGCCTGAAGGCTTTACATTCTCTAAAACGGAATGTACCTGATGAAATTGCAGTAATCGGTTTTGATGGAATTAATTTTTCGAAAATCACTATCCCGGAACTAAGCACTATTGCCCAGCCTATAATTGATATGGGTCTAGCAGCTACCTCAATTATTATTGATCAAATCGAGGGCGTTCTAGCAGGAAATGTTGTAAAAGAGTTGGATATTAAGATTGTCGAAAGAGAATCAACAAAAAGGTAGGTGAAATTCTAACATGCTATATATTCCCAAAATAACTGTTGTTGGTAGTGCGAATGTAGACTTTGTTATCCGGTCTGAACGCTTTCCAGAAAGTGGTGAAACAATTTTAGGGAAAGATTTTGCTCAATATATTGGAGGGAAAGGTGCTAACCAGGCAGTTGCAGCTGCCAGGCTTGGTGCGGAAGTATCACTGATTGCTGCAGTAGGAAATGATGTACACGGGGATCTTATCAGAGACCAATTGACGAAAGAAAAAGTGAATTTGGAAGGCCTTTTGCGAACTCCTGAAGCTGTAACCGGTATAGCTTCAATTGCTGTAACCGAAGAAGATAACAAGATCACTGTTATTCCGGGTGCGAATCACAAATTGACTCCAGCTTATATTTACGAAAAGGAATCAATAATTTCTAATTCTGACATTGTCATCATCCAATTAGAGATTCCTCTTGAAGTTGTTAGTACCGCATTAAAAATAGCGTATAAAAATCGAATCCCAATTATTTTGAATCCAGCACCTGCCAGCGTCCTGAAAGATGAAGATTTAGCAAAAGTGACATATTTGACTCCGAATATCAGTGAATTGGAAGAGTTGACAAAAGAATATAAATTGAATGAAACAGATATAGATGAGCAGTTTAGATATTTATTTAACAAAAAGGTAAAAAATATCATTGTAACTAGAGGGAAAGAAGGAGCCAGCTTCCGAACCCGAAAAGATTCTGAAATCCATCATATTCAAGGGGCGGCTGTGAAGCCCGTGGATACGACCGGCGCAGGAGATACATTTAATGGTGCTTTAGCATTTGGTCTAGTCGAATTTAAGGATTTGGAAAAGGCCATAATTTTCGCCAATAAGGCAGCTGCTTTGTCTGTAACCAAACATGGGGCACAAACAGGCATGCCATCTTTAGCAGAAGTTAAAGGCTTCAAAACTAATGTAAATAATATACAAAGGGGAGTTTCATTATGAAAAAATTATCATTGCTAACATTCGCAATTGCAGGAAGTTTGGTTTTGGGGGCATGTGGATCAGATTCCGATTCTGCTGATTCATCTTCGGGTGGTTCTTCTGAAAATCCGACAACAATTAAATTTTCATTAGACCAACCAGCATCACATATTTGGGTAAAAGCAACAAACGAATTTGCACGTCTAGTGGAAGAAAAAACTGAAGGCAGTGTGATAGTTGAAGTGCATGATTCAGCTTCATTAGGAACTCAACGAGAAGCTCTGGAAGGTATGGGAATTGGTACGATGGGTGGAACAGTGAGCTTGGAGCCTGTATCTGCCTGGGTAGAAGAAATTGGGATTTTTGGAGTCCCTTACTTGTTCGAAGGCGAAGAGCATTTAAACAAATTCTTAACCAGTGACTCAGGGAAAGAACTGGATAATCTAATGATTGATGAAGGATTTAGACCACTCACATATTTTATGAGAGCACCAAGACAAATTTCAAGTAACAGCAAGATTGAGACTGTGGAAGACTTACAGGGAATGAATATTCGAGTACCTGAATCACCTACAGCTCCTCCTGCGTTTGAAGCAATGGGTGCAAGAGTTGTAACATTGCCAATTTCTGAAGTTTACTCGGCGTTGCAGCAAAATGTAATTGACGCACAAGAAAATCCACTAACACAAATATATTCTGACAAATTTTATGAAGTACAAGATTACATCACATTATCAAATCACCAATATCAGGCTGCATATCTGATTATGAGCAATAAGATTTATGAGGAATTGTCGGATGAAGAGAGAGCTGCACTAGATGAAGCTGCTCAAGAAACGAAAGAATTCGAAAGTAATTTACATGTAGAAGAATTGGAAGCTGCTTATGCTGGACTTGAAGAAGCAGGTGTTGAAATTACTGAAGTTGATACAGCTCCATTTGCTGAAGCAGCATCAAAAGCTTATTCAGAATATGACGAAGTAATGCAGGAATGGATTGAAAAAGTACAATCGGTTCAATAATTCTAGGGGGGACCTCCCCTTTTAGGGGGAAGATAATGAGAAAAAAACTTGATTTCATAACAGTACTGGAATTTATTGCTTTTGTCCTCGTCGTATCCTTGGTTTTTATCATGTTCGTACAGGTGTTTTCAAGAAAGTTTCTAGATTCAATACCAGTATGGAGTGGCGAAGAAATTGCAACTTTGCTTTTGATATGGCTGGTTAACGTTGGAGCTGGGATAGCTGCCGGCCGTAATACGCATATTGCAATGGACTATGTAGTAGAAAAACTTCCTGAGAATTTCAGAAGAGCAACAGAGATTTTTGTTTACACTATTATTTGTTTGTTTCTGGCTTTTATTGCCTGGGTCAGTTTTCAGTTGGCTTGGGAAGGGAGAAATGCTTTTACAGCACGACTGAATATATCTATGTTTTGGATTCAAATCAGTATTTTCTCCGGTCTGGCAATAATGGTTTATTATTATGCAAAATTACTTTTTGATTCAGTCATTAATAGAAAAGATGAAAAAATAGTAGCTGAAAATGAAAAAAATTAAATCCTCTGATGAAAGGAGGGACATGTTGTGGCATTGCTTGTAATGGTTCTGTTGTTCTTTATCTTATTGGCTTTACGCTTTCCAATATTTGTTGTAATCGGTTTGTCATCACTTTCTTATATTTTACTCAGTGATATACCTCCTATTTTAATCGGCCAAAGAATTACCACACAGTTGTCCTCATTTTCGTTGCTTGCAATTCCTTTTTATTTATTGTTGGCTGCGATTTTGAATTCAGGAACAGCGACTGATCGATTAATCCGATTTGTCGTTTCGATCGTCGGGTACATTCGGGGAGGGTTAGGAATCGCTAATATAGGAATCAGCATGTTATTTGCCGGTATATCAGGCACTGCGGTAGCTGATACTGCTGGTTTAGGTAAAACACTGATTCCTGCAATGAAAAAAGAAGGGTATCCTTCAGCTTACGCGGCTGCAGTCACTGGAGCTTCTTCGACTGTTGGTCCGATTATTCCACCAAGTATAAATATAATCATTGCCGCGGTAACCGCGGGACTGTCAATCCAACAGTTGTTTCTGGCTGGTATTATTCCTGGACTTTTGATGGGAGTCGCAATGATGATTACTGCATATATAATTGCAGTTAAAAGAAGCTTCCCCAAATCAAATGACTTTCAAGTAACAGAAGTCTGGGAAAGTTTTAAGGGGTGCATTTGGGAATTACTGGTCATTGCATTCGTTTTGTATGGTATTATGGGAGGTCTATTTACTTCAACTGAGGCAGGGGCTATGGGTGTATTGGCTGCCATGGTTCTTGGCTTTGTCATTCGAAGAGATGTGAGTTTTAAAGCCTTTTACCAGTCTTGTATTGAAACAGCATCATTTACTGGAACAGTTTTAATTATTGTCGGATTTGCTGCTACATATGGATGGATTATAGCTTCAGAACGTATTCCACAAACTGTTTCAGAATCGATTCTACTAATTACTGTTGTACCAGTTCTCGCGATTTTATTAGTGAATTTAGTATTGTTTGTAGTAGGTTCGGTAATGGAAACAATCGCTTCACTGGTGATTGTTTTACCCACAGTATTAGTGTTGGGGGACACACTTGGAATAGATCCAATACAGATGACGATGATAGTAGTTATCAACTTGACACTAGGCTTGTTGACCCCTCCTATCGGAATTGTATTATTCATTGTTACTTCTATCAGTAAAGATAAGTTAGGAGCTGTAGTAAAAGAAGTAATGCCATTCTTTGCGGCTAACGTGGCAATTCTTTTATTGGTTATTTTAATTCCTGATTTGACATTATGGTTACCAGAGATTTTTGGTAAATAATACTTTAAAAGGCGGAGATATAAAATGAAACTAGCTATTGGTTCTGATCATGCGGGCTTTCCATTAAAAGCATCAGTGTTAGAGTACTTAGAAAAAGAAGGACACGAGGTTATCGATTTCGGTTCATATAACCCTGAACCAGTAGACTTTCCTGTAATTACAAAGAAAGTGTGTCAGGCTGTTTTAGATGAAGAGGCAGATCGCGGTATTATGATATGTGGAACAGGAGTAGGTGCTAGTATCGCTGCAAACAAAGTGCCAGGCATTCGTGCTTCTGTATGCCACGATATTTATAGTGCACATCAATGTGTAGAGCATGATAATGTTAATGTTATGGCTATTGGTGCACAAATTGTCGGGCACTCTGTTGCACAGGAACTTATCGGTATCTTTTTAAATTCAGAGTTCAGTACTTCAGAAGAATTTAGACGACGTGTAGCGATGTTGGATGAAATGGATGGTAATTTGAAAG
Organism: Planococcus sp. RAB007_Raresut; assembly: GCF_057369535.1. NCBI lineage: Bacteria > Bacillati > Bacillota > Bacilli > Caryophanales > Caryophanaceae > Planococcus > Planococcus sp. RAB007_Raresut. Next base: position 149,079 of record NZ_JBXYIF010000006.1, on the reverse strand, counting down.
GTTAAAAAGCAAAAAGTATAAAAAATCTCCCAGGCACCTTTATCTGGGAGATTTTTTTACTTCATACCAATTTAATTGTCACGAAAATCAATATCCACTCTTCACAACCGGACAGCTCGGATCGCTCGTCCATTCGTTCATCGAACCATCGTAAACAGCAACATTTGGTTGGCCCAGGCTATTAAGCAAAAGTGCATTCCAAGTAGCGGCAATGCCACCGCCGCAATAGGTGATGACTTTTTTAGATGGATCGAGAGCGCCTGTTCCTTCAAATGAGGCGCGCAATTGCTCTTCATTATAGAGTGCTTTGGTTTCTTCATCGGCATGGGCGCCGAAAAAGACATTCGTACTGCTCGGGATATGTGCGGCCTGGAATTCTTCAGGCGACAGGCTGTTCAGCAGGACGGTTTGCTCATCGTCCATCGCTTTTCTGACGTCTTCTTTTGTCGCCAGCATATCTGTGCGGCGCTTGCCGGAGAAATTTGCTGCCGGGTAAGAAAGCTGCTCCGTGGATATTTCACGGCCTTCCGCCTGCCATTTCTGCAATCCGCCTTCAAGAATGGCCACGCTGTCATACCCTTCGTAGCGCATTTGCCACGCGAGGCGGGAGGCCCAATACGACGCCGCAACCGATTCGCCCACCAATGCGTTCTGATCGTAGATGACTGTATATGTGTCATCGCCGATTCCAAGTTCCGTCAATTTTTTCACGAAAGCATCTCGGGACGGTACTGTAAAAGGAAGCTCGGATTCCTTGTCTGATAGTTCACCGACCAGATCAGCATATACTGCTCCAGGGATGTGGCCTTGTTCATAGGAAGCTTTTCCGGATTCGACATTTGGCGGTCCACCGCCTTCGGGGAATTTCATGAATACAGTGGCATCCACGATTCGCAGCTTGGAATCCTCCAAGTGCTCCGCCAGCCAGTCGGTTGAAACGATTAATGGAATATCATTCATCTGGAACTCCTCCTTTGCATCTTTGATTCAACTCTAAGGTTAATGAATGAAGACGTCAAAAGTTAAGCGTGAAATTCAGGTGGCGGATCAGCAGGTGCCGATTCAGTTACAGGATTTCATCTTGTTTGATTACTGGAGTTTGAAGGTATATTACGAATGTCGAGAAAATTCAAAGGAGGAGCTTTCAATGGATTTCAAAGATCATGGAAAAGAACCGTATGTATTGAATATTGAAGACGCAACAGAAGAAAACAGTAATTTTCGTACAACGATCTGGACAGGTGAAAATCTGCAGGTTACGTTGATGAGCGTGGAACCGGGTGACGACCTTGGCTTGGAAAAACACGAAGGCGACCAATTTCTCCGCATTGAAGACGGCAAAGGCTTTGTGCAGATGGGCGACAGCGAAGACAATCTGACGTTCGAAGAAAATGCCGGGGAAGATTACGCCATCATGATTCCCGCCGGAAAATACCATAATGTAACCAATAACGGCGATGAACTGTTAAAAATCTATTCAATCTATGCCCCGCCTGAACATCCGGTTAGCACAGTCCATAAGACAAAAGCTGAAGCGGATGCTGCAGAAGAGGAAGAAGAATAAAATAACGAACACCAAAGGGCATCCATTCGTTTGGATGCCCTTTGGTGTTCGACAGCTTATACTTTTCTGATCTCATCTGCCAAATCAGGAAGCCCGTCCAGAAAAATATGGTCATTTCCCGGAATTTGCCTCACGGTCGCTTTCGGCAGATTTTCCATATACCTTTCCATGTGTTCAAAAGGTACGATATCATCGCCGATACTGTGGAAAAGGACAACATCAGGCAATAATGAGCTTCGTGATGAAAAGTCCTCAACCAGATGGAAATCTTCCAATTGCCATTCTTCGTTCATCCCCCAAAAAGGGGCGGCAATTGAAATTACTTTTTCAAACGTTTTCCCCAGCTCTTCTTCAGACAGGATTTTGAACAGAGCTGACCCGCCGATGGAATGGCCAATCAGTACGCTGCCGTCTTCCAAAGCCGCCAGTTCTTCTTTTAAAACGTTTCTCCATTCGCTGTACTTGGGGTTTTCAGGATCAGGCATCCGGGGAGCTGACACCTCATATCCAGGCCCCAGTTCATTTTTAAGATGCCGCAGCAATCCGCTGCTTCCTTGCTGGTCTCCTTGAGGGCCGCCGCTATGGATGAATAAAACCTGTTTCGCCACTGTAAACGTCTCCTTTGTGTTTCCATAATTCAAAAGGATTTTTGGTTGATTGACTAAAAACAATTTAAGGATTGTCCTGGTAAACAGCCTGCGTACTGGATGGAAGAGTCAAAAGTTCAAGCAATTGGTCCACAACTTTTTGGCGTGTGATCCTGAAAGTATGGTCGCCGGCAGGGGTATCGACATCAAAAGGTTCATCTGTCTTCAAATGGGCGCCGGCAGTTGACACCAGCGCGACTTTGCATAGGTTCAAAGGCTTTGATAAAAAAGCTTCAGCCGGGTCCGTGTGTCCCCTCATATGGCTCATGGTGAATTTTTTATAGGCTTCAGTGAAATTACCAGAGAAAGTCCGCGACATTTTCGATATGATCTTCGTCTTCATTTTCATGGATCCGCATTCCTCCGTTCCGGCGCTGATTAATGTTAATAATTCGCTGTCGCATTGCAAACTCCTTCATTCCAATAGCGGTTAGTTGACAGGCGGCATGAACCGTTCTATAGTTCAATCAATTTCAAATGGAAGGCGGAGAAGCGAGCGATGAAACTGTACAATGAATTGGCAGACTGGTGGCCGTTGATGTCTCCCCACACGGAATACGAAGAAGAAGCAGGGCTGTATCTCGAAATCGTAAAGCGCTATCATCCGGATATCCAAAAAGCGGTTGAATTCGGTTCAGGAGGGGGAAGCAATGCCTATTATCTGAAACGGCATTTTTCCATGACATTGACGGATCTGTCGCCGAATATGCTGAAGGTCAGCCGTGAATTAAATCCGGACTGTGAACACATCGAAGGGGATATGCGGAATCTGGATCTCGGTGAAGAATTCGATCTGGTTTTCATCCATGATGCGATTACTTATTTTACGGACAAATCCGATTTGCTGGCAGTGATGCATAATGCAAAAAAACATTTGAATAAAAAAGGCATTCTCATGATCATGACCGATCAGTTTGAGGAAACTTTCAAACCGAGCACAGGCCACGGAGGCAGCGATCAGGGCAAGCGCGGAATGCGTTATCTGGAATGGACCTACGACAACGATCCTGAAGATAAAACGACGGAGACTGAATATGTCTACGTGATGCGCGAAGAGGACGGGAGGGTTGTCAGAGAGTTCGACCATTCCAAAGACGGCCTCTTTTCAATGCCGGAATGGGAGGGATTATTGGCGCAGGCCGGGTTTCAGGCGCATTTTGAGCGGGTTGAATACGAAGATGTTGAAGGGAATTTCTTTGCGATTGTGGCGACTTTTTAGTTTCTCCGTAAATTAGCTGAACAATGCCTGAACGCACCTGTATCGTTAATGATCAGGTGTGTTTTTATTTTGCCCTTCAGCAACTTGCGGTTTTGTATTTGCGAAAGTAATTTTTTCAGGATGAAAATCGGGTATACAAACAATAACAGAAGCTTGGATCAGGGGTGATGGTAATGGACTTTTTGCCTGCAGATTATATGGTCGTCACGGTGCGCCTTCTTATGGCAGCGGTGCTGAGCGGAATAATCGGAATCGAACGAGAAACGAAAAAACAGCCTGCCGGCCTCCGCACGCATCTTTTGGTCGGCACAGGGGCGTGTCTGATGATGATCCTCTCTGTCACAGGTTTTGATAATTACATCAATACGGTAAGCGGCCCCCTGCAGTTTGATCCTTCCCGTATCCCATCCTATGTCATTAGCGGCATTGGTTTCCTCGGGGCCGGAACGATAATTGTCAACCGGGGATCCGTAAAAGGGCTTGCCACTGCCGCTTCGATTTGGGTGGCTGCCGGATTGGGACTGGTAATCGGCATCGGCATGTACTACGTAGCTGTTTTATCGACATTGATCGTCATCGGGACTTTATATGTGCTGGGCGAGGTGGAGAGAAAATACATCTCGAAGCATAAACAGAAACAAATCATCATCATTGCGGAAGACCAGGAAGAAATGTTCGCGAATCTAAGCGGATTATTTATAAACAACGACCTTGAAGTGACAGACTTTCAAATTGAAGAAGTGGACGCATATTCTGAAAAACAAGTGTCGAAATATATCTTTTCCCTAAATGAGGGAAAGGTCCAAAATGAAATGGAGCTGGTTAAAGAAATCCAGAAGCTGGGAGGGGTCGCGAAGGTGATTGTTTAATATGGATTAAAAAGCAGAAGAATTTTTAGCGGAAAAAAATAAGGAACGCATCCGAAATCAGAAAAATTCCGGATGCGTTTTTTAAATAGGACCTTAAATGTGATGCCAGTCATTTTATCACTCAGTCTTTCGGTTTGCCGCCTTCTGAAGCTCCGATGCCCGCACCAAGTGCTATGCCTATTGCTATGCCGACTGCGAGATTGTCCATTGCCATGCCAATTGCAACTCCAAGAGCGATACCAACTCCCATACCCATGCCAACGTTCTGTTTTGTTTTGCTTTTGCCAGCCACTTTATCACTCCTCTCTGTTGGAATCCTGTTGTTATTTACTACGGTTGAGCAATGCAAAAGTTTCATGAATCATCAATGTCCCGTTTCTCCATATGTAATCCATTCCCTGTTTAAGCGTCGGCTAAAATGGTTCAGGGCATAAAAAAGGATTGTCTGATCTATTGGGAGAATAGATAAGCAATCAATTATTTTTCAGGGGTCCACGCTTTTGACAGGAGAAGGATGAGAGGGAGGAAGAAGATGAAAATCTTGATTCTTGGAGGCACACGATTTTTAGGCAGGTTCCTAACCGAAAAGGCATTGCAAAACGGCCATGAAGTGACTTTGTTCAATAGAGGCCAGTCGGCTCCGGAGCTGTTTCCGGATGTCGAGAAACTGATTGGCGACCGGAACGGCAGCCTTGAAGCACTGAAGGGGCACAGCTGGGATGCGGTCATCGATCCGAGCGGCTACCTGCCGTGGTCAGTCGCTGAGTCAGCGGAATTGCTTGCGGAAACAGCCGGGCATTATACATTCATCTCAAGTGCGTCGGTTTATGATCAATTGGACCAGCCGGTGATTGATGAGAATCACTCAGTCGGCAGATTATCGGCAGAAAGAATCGAAGAATTGAAACCGATGGAACCGGCAAAGGCGATAGGTGAAAATTATGGCGAATTGAAATACCTGTGTGAACAGGAAGTGGAACGGGTTTTTCCGGGACGCAGTTTAATTGTCCGCCCAGGACTGATCGTCGGTCCCTATGATGTAACGGATCGTTTCAGTTATTGGGTCAACCGCATCGCAAAAGGCGGAGAAGTGCTGGCGCCCGGACGCCGCGATAAGCGGATCCAGTTTATCGATGTACGCGATTTGGCAGAGTGGATCATCCGGATGGTTGAGTCGAAAGCCAGCGGCACTTTCAATGCTGCAGGGCCAGAATCGGAATTGACGATGGAGGAATTCCTGGATACATGCAAAGAAACTATTGGAAGCAAAGTCAATCTGGTCTGGGTCGAGGAAAGATTTTTGCTGGGCCACGAAGTGGACGGATGGACCGATATGCCGCTGTGGATTCCTGACAGTGCGAATATGCCGGGCTTCCTGTCCGTCAGCATTCAAAAAGCAAGGGTTGCCGGACTGAATTTTCGTCCGCTGGAGGAAACCATCCGAGATACGCTTGCATGGGAATCGGCGCGCAACGGAACTGAGAAGAAAGCGGGATTGGATCCTGATAAGGAAAGAGCGGTGCTCAAAGATTGGAATAAAAAAGGATTTTAAAATAAAAGGCAATACTCTCCAAAAATATCGGGGTTTGTTATAAGATAAGAGTCAACGGCACCTTCGAAAGGGGTGATATCAGGTGACAAGCAAATCTCGAATGTCAGCGTCAGGAAAAACCCATGCAAAGCCTGTGATACAGAATGGCGATACTTTGCGTGGGGCAAGCAAGAATTAGTTCGCCCGTAAATGTGTCATTCGAACATGGCGTCCTTATAAATATCCAATCAAACAATAAGGAGTGTTTCAAAATGATACATGTAAAAGAAACTAGTGATAACCAAGGAACAGCTGGAGAACGTCCGGAAGCGTTTATCCAGAACGACCAGTTCAACTTTATCAAAGGCCAGGCGAAGAACCTGGTCAATGGCAAAGCGAGCAGCAGCGACGCGGAAGTGCTGAGTGTCCTGCGCCACCTGGCACAGGAAAAGGTTTTTGGATTATTCCCATCTTTGAGCGAAGCACAAAAAGCGGTTTTGAAACCTTTGACCGGAGTGAAGGAAACGGCGGAAGCCGAAGCATTTCTCGAACAGCTGTCTGCGTATTTGCTCCCGTTCAAAAGTGTGACGGACCAGGGTTTGAAGAAATTATTCCCGAAAGCGAAAAAGCTTAAAGGGCCGAAGCTCGATACGGTTGATTTTAAAAAGCTGTCCTATCTCGGCTGGATTGAGAGTTCAACGCTCATGTACCTGGTCATTGAAAAAGATGGCCGCCTCGAAGGCATCCATGGCAGCTTCAATCGAAGCGCGAAACACGGAATTTGCTCGATCTGCAATAAACACAGCGAAGTAGGTCTGTTCACCGCTAAGACAAAAGGTTCAAGCCAGGATAATTTCGTCAAGCGCGGCAATTATATTTGCCAGGATAACAGTGCCTGCAATAACAATATCGATACCTTGGAGCGGCTCCATGATTTTGTGGAACGGCTGCAGAAATAATCAATAAGAGGAACTTTCCGGGAAACCGGAAAGTTTTTTTATGTCCAGTTATAATTGTCGATTCGGGGTTGGGAAAATTTTTGTCTGTTCAGGAGCAGTTTTTTTGCTAAAAGGAAATTGACTAGTCGTTTTACGGATGTTTTTGATATTTTTTTAGCTTATAAGAATTAAATGTGAAATTTTTATAGGTACTTACAGCTTGTTTGTTTGAGTAGAGGTTGGGAAATATTTCTGTCTATTGATTTGAAAAATTTGTCAGTTTACTATCATAGATAAGTTGCGTTTCTTTTATACTTTTTCTGTCAAATAAGGCATCGGACCTCATAGATGAAAATTCAACCATTGGAGATGGAGCTATGAAAAGAAAGATTACATCCTCACTTATCATTATTTCATTGATTGCACTGGGAGTGCTGGGGTATGAGTATTTTGATAAAGCGGAAGCGGATGGCAGCATATGGGGCTTGGGCAAGTCTTTTGAATCCCTGGAAGAAATAAAGGCTGATTCCGATTTGATTGTCCGTGCCCATATTCCTTTATATTATGATATCCGCGAAATTAACGAAGAAGGGATGAGCACCAGGCAGGCTTTCTATGAAGTAGAAATTGATGAGGTTATTCAAGATCATACGGGCCATGGTTTTGATGAGGATTCTGAAATCGTAGTCAATCAAGTCATCGGAATGAAAAATTCTGAAACTGAGGAGTACTCAGCTGAAAAAGGCATGAGACCGATGAAAACAGGTGACTACCTGTTATTTCTGAAGAAAGTCACTCACCCCACTGATGGAAAAACATATTATGTTTCAAACTCTTCCCGTCACCTTTATAAATTACGAGGTAAAAGTACCTTTAAAAATATCGCATCTGATGAGCTGATGGAGATCGATTATTCTGAGCTTGAAGGCGGAAGATAAGTGGGGTTACTGAAGTGGATCTCGGATAGAAAGGCTGTTTCAAAGGTCGGATGAGCGACTTTGGAACAGCCTTTTATGGTTTTGACTGGCGATTTTTCATTTCAGAATTTCTATCGAATTTCATCCCGTGTCATTGAAAGGTTTTCCGTCCAATCAGTTAAACCGATTTTCATGAGCTTTTCCGCAGCTTCGCCGGGGCTGACCAGGAAATCGTCTTTAACCCAAACACTTAAATAGCCGATGGTGCCATAGCCTGCAAAAATGGCGTAATCCGGATCGTTGAAAATTTCCAGCAAACGGGCGGCGAGCTGATTGGATAAACTTTGGATGGCGTTGGCAGCCGAAAATTCCTGGCGATAAAACGAGCGGTAGGTAAAGACATGGCGGCAAATTTCATAAGTGACCGGCGTTTCCTGGAGCGACTCTGTATAGAATGCCAGGAATTGATTATTCAGCTTTGAACGGACATCGGTCATCAGCTGATATTTGTCTGTGAAATGCAAATAGAATGTGGAGCGGGAGACTTCCGCTTTCTGTACGATATCTTTCACAGAAATCTCGTCAAAATGCCGTTTTGCCAGCAACTCTAAAAAAGATTCAATTATCATTTCCCTGGCTGTTTGCATATGTGACTCCTTAATGGACATTCCGGCAGAGAATGTCTCGTGAAATTTTCCTGAATACGGGTAAACTTAATTATAATGAATTTTAGGAGGAATAACACATGGCAAATGAAGTTTATGTAATCACAGGCGGTTCTGGCGGAATGGGTAAGGCAACAGCTGAACTGGTCGGCAATAAAGGAACGATTTTATTAGCGGATATTTCAGAGGAACGTCTTGTCCAAACGAAAGAAGAACTTGCTGCTAAAGGCATCTCGGATGTCCATTACCAAACGGTTGATATCACGTCAAAAGAAGATGTGGCGAAACTGGCTGAAAAAGCGGCGGAACTTGGTACATTAAGAGGTCTTGTCCATACAGCCGGTTTATCGCCAACGATGGCCGATTCCAAACGCATCACAGCGGTTAACCTGGTCGGAACCGGATTGATCCTTGATGCATTCCTGCCATTGGCAAATGAAAAAACGTCTGCGGTAATGGTATCGTCGATGAGTGCTTATATGGTGCCTCGCCAAGGTCCGTTTATGGAAGCATTAGTACAGCCGCTTGCTGAAAATGCAGTGGAAACAATGGAGCAATTCACTCAAGGCGATTCAGGAGCAGCTTACAGCATGTCGAAACTCGGCGTTATCCTGGTCGTTGAAGATCAGGCTTGGGCTTGGGGTGAAAAAGGCGCTCGCTTGAACTCATTGTCACCGGGTACCATCAATACGCCGATGGGCCGCCAGGAAGCTGCCCAACAGCAGCAGATGAAAGTCATGCTTGACCACACGCCGCTTCGCCGCGAAGGTGAGCCGTCTGAAATCGCATCAGCTATGGAATTCCTGTTGAGCGATGCTGCATCTTACATCACAGGCATCGACCTTCGTGTGGACGGCGGCACAATCGCCAACATGCCGCGCATGCGTGCATCAATGTCCCGTTAATCGAATAGGAAATAAAACAATTTGATAACCCCCGAATGCGTCTTCGACGCGTTCGGGGGTTTTTTTAGGTGCCGGATTGTCAATTGGTGAAGCAGGGGGCGTTATATCGGATGGAATTTTCTTTGTCCTGCGGTTTATGTGCGGTGAACAGGATTTATGTGCGGTGACAGAAAAATATGTGCGCAGTGTCAATAATCCGTGAAAATAAATAACTTTATGCCGTCCGAATATTCGATTTAACCCGCCACTTTCCCATACACAAAGTTCTTGAACTAAACGGATGTTTTTCGCATCGCGAAAAACTCCAATCTCTAAAAAAGAAGGCTTCGCATCCGCGAAGCCTTTTTCCAACCAACCAATCAACCAACCAATCAATCAATCAATCAATCAATCAATTTAACTGTGATGCTGCCGTTGTCGGATTGTAAGTCAATCGGATGCTGGCCGGTTCCGTAGACGGTTCTTCTTTTCTTCGAGCCGAAGACAGAAACCGAACCCCAGTCCACATCAGCGTTGATGGTGGCATTCTCCGGTTGTCGTTTTGTTTCCAGCAGAATGGAACCGTTGTCTGTTTCCAGGTTAATGCTGCGTTCAAGATCAGCCGCTAAAAGATGGATGCGGCCGTTATCCGTCTGCGCGTGAACATCGCCTTTTACATTCTTCAGCGTTATTCCGCCATTGTCAGAAACGGCATCCACTTTATCTGCGCTGATATCTTTCAAAGTTAGCTGTCCATTATCCGTCTCAGCGCGGAGATTTTTTACCTGGACATCGTTAAGCTTAATCGCGCCATTATCCGATTTCACCGTGAATTTTCCAGCGATTATTTGCTCCAGGTTGATGCTGCCATTATCTGTTTCAACCAAAAGTTCTGTACTTTCCAAACGTCCACCGGTGACAGAGCCGTGATCGGATAGTATTTGAATCTTCTCGTATATTTTAGGCGGAAGCTGAACAATCAAGGTCGGTGACTTGAAACTGCCTGTAATCGTGAAGAACCCCCACTTTCGTGCTTCTTCCTTTAACGTAATTATGAGAGTACGGTCGAGGATATCTACAGCAAGATGCTGGCGATAGGTTTTGTTTTCTACATCGACATGCATTTTTCCGTCATCTGAAGGGAAAATCTGCAAAACTGCGTTATCGGTCTGAATATCGACTTTATCGAATTTATCTTTCGAAATATCGATTTTTTCAGAAGGAGCTATTGATTGGCTAAAATCAAAGCTGTCGATAAGTTCTTTTGCAATGGCTTCCGGAGAGCCCAGTTCTACAGCGATGTCGCTGTCGGATTTTCCGTCAGCCCGTCCGTTTGCAAAGTATTCTCGGATATCCTGCAGAATATCGTTGCGTTCTTCAGCAGGCAGCCGTTCCAAAGCTTGTTCAAGTTGTTGCAGAAATTGTTGTTCAGTCATTTTGCACACCCTCTTCGATTAATTTATTGACCCCGTCCGTAAAGCTTTTCCATTCTTCGAGCTGTTCATGAAGATACGTTCTGCCGGCTTCGGTGAGCGAATAATATTTGCGCGGTGGACCTTCCGTCGATTCCTGCAGATAAGTGGAGAAATAGCCTTCTTTGGTGAGCCGGCGGAGCAAAGGATAGACTGCGCCTTCCGAAATGGCGATGCGGTTCGAAATTTTCTGCACGAGCTCGTAGCCGTAGCGGTCCTGTTTATCCAAAAGAACCAGCACACATAAATTCAAGACGCCTTTTTTAAATTGAATATTCACCGGAAATGCCTCCTTTCATCACTAGTATTTTATAAACAGTAGTGGTTAACGAGTAATATATCATTCGGTACTATTCAATGCAAGGTATTGAGAAAATATTTTATATTATATTTCTTCTCAAGTGCATATGTCTGTAAACCGCAGATTAACCGTTTTTTTAAAGAATTAAAGTAAAAAAAGGCTGTCCAGTGTCATTTGACATGACATAAGGACAGCCTTTTTCCGCGATCGTACAGCTGGTTTATTTAGTTAAACGATTAGGCTCTTTTTCGCCAAGCGATACCGGATAGAGTTGATTCACACCGCTTTCGGCATCAAGCGCACGGGTTAAATCCATACCCAAAACTTCTGTCACCAATAAATCGACTGTATATACCGGGTTTTCGCCTTTGACGAAATGGCCGCCAAAAACTTTCCCATTCTGATCAGCGATGGTGCCGTGCAGATGGATTTCGAATTCACCTTCCCGCTGGCAGATAAAACCGGTGCCATTCAGGAATTCGATCGGTCCTTCTTTTTGCTGCAGTAGCCCGTAACTGGCACCCAGCTTGGCGGAAGAATCGGGAACCAGAAAATAATAGCCGCTCCTTTGAAGACTGCCGAAACAAGTGGCGATCTGTGCATAGGCAATCCCGTTTTCCCTGCATAACTCTTCGATGCCTGTCAGCAGATCCGTGCCGGGCAATAGGCGGGCAGCGACGGATTTTCCAAGTGCTCCGGCGGCGTATTGAATGCGCGTTGATTGTTTCATTTTATTTCCCCCATTTCTTTTTTATTTATCATATAGTAATGACCTCAAAATACAAAGAAATTAAAAAATATCAGAAAAGCGTTGACTTTCGTGAGTTGATGCGCTAAATTAATCAATAAGGTTTCGGCAATTGAATAAGCAACTAAATCTCTTATCAAGAGTAGCGGAGGGACTGGCCCTATGAAGCTCGGCAACCATCCATGTTAATCGCATGGAAAGGTGCTAAATCCAGCAGAACAGTGATGTTCTGGAAGATAAGAGAGGATGAATTTACGATAAATTTGTGCCTCTCTTTCTTTACGGAAAGAGAGGCTTTTTCATGTTTCGAACCAAATAATATTATTGGAGGATAACAAAATGAAGAAATTAGGATTATTGGGTGCCTTCACATTGGCAGCAGGATTATTGGCAGGATGCAGCGGCAATGCAGAATCAGGGGAATTGAGCAGCGAGAAACTGGTCGTCGGTGTAACTTCCGGACCGCATGAACAGATCATGGAAGTAGTGGCTGAAGTGGCTGCAGAAGATGGACTGGAAATCGAGCTGAAAGTATTTACGGATTACGTGTTGCCGAATACGGCGCTTGCGGAAGGCGATCTAGACGTCAACAGCTACCAGCACAAACCGTTTCTTGATGCGTTCAATGAAGACCATGGCACAGATCTGGTGCCAGGAGCGACTACGATCCTGAATCCGATGGGTGTCTATTCGAATGACTATGCATCCATCGAAGACTTGCCGCAAGGCGCAACTTTCGGTTTGCCGAATGATCCGACAAACGGTGCACGTGCTTTATTCATCCTTGAAGAAGCAGGCGTCATTACGTTGAAAGAAGGAACAGAAGAAACAGCTTCAATCTTTGATGTTGAAGACAACCCGAAAGAGCTTGAATTTATTGAACTGGAAGCGGCACAGATTCCGAAACAGTTAAGTGAACTTGATGCAGCGGCGATCAACACGAACTGGGCCATCGAAGCGGGATTGAATACATTGGAAGATTCGATTTTACTGGAATCCAGTGAATCGCCATACGTTAACTACCTGGTCGTAAGAGAAGAAAACAAAGACGATGCGGTGCTTGAGAAACTGAATGCGGCGTACCAGTCGGATAAAGTGAAGGCATTTATCGAAGAAAAGTTTGATGGTTCAGTTTTGGCAATCTGGTAAAAATTTCGGGGAGCCACGTGGTCTTTAGGCCACTGGCTTTTCCTTTTTAGAAGGAAGTGCAGGCAACGTGATACAACTTGAGAATATTTCAAAAGAGTATAAGTCAAAAAAAGGGGTCATCCGGGCAGTGAATGATGTGTCATTGCAGGTGAAGAAAGGCGAGATCCACGGCGTCATCGGCTACAGCGGTGCGGGAAAAAGCACGTTGATCCGATGCGTCAATTTGCTGGAAGCTCCGACAGCCGGAAAAGTGCAATTGAACGGCCGCGAATTTACCGAGCTTACGAAAAATGAATTACTGGATGAACGCAAAAAGATCGGCATGATCTTCCAGGGATTTAATCTGCTGCGGACGGCCACAGTCGAAGAAAACATCGCCATTCCATTGAAACTCATCGGTGTCGAAGGACGAGAAATTCCGGAACGTGTCGAAAAATATTTGGATATTGTCGGATTGACGGATAAGAAAAACGCCTATCCTGCACAATTATCAGGCGGCCAGAAACAGCGCGTCGCCATTGCCCGTGCACTGGCACAGGAACCGGAAGTGCTGCTGAGCGATGAAGCGACAAGTGCGCTAGATCCCGAAACAACGGAATCGATTTTGGATCTGTTGTTGAAAATAAATGCAGAGTTCGGCATCACAATTTTATTGATTACGCATGAAATGCACGTCATCCAAAAGATTTGTGACCACGTCTATGTGATGGAAGCTGGAAATATTGTGGAAGATGGTCCGGTAATCGACTTGTTTTCGAAGCCGCGGCATAAAACGACGAGAAGCTTCCTGAATACCATTTCACAGCGCAAACTTTCAAATGATTTTGTCAGCAACCTGAAACAGACTGGTTCCGTGCTTCGCTTGACGTTCCGTGGAGATTCAACGGGTGAGCCGCTGCTTGCGGTTGTGGCGAAAGAATTCAATGTGAAGCCGAATATCCTGACGGCTAATATCATGGAACTCAAAAACGGCGTTATCGGAAATCTTGATGTCCACTTAGCAGGCGAGAAAGAAGAAGTCGGACGCGCATTGACGTTTCTGAAAGACAACGGAGTCGCAATCGAAGAATGGGAGGTGCAGTATGGAAAGGTTTGATACCTTCATAAACCAATGGCTGCCGGTCATCGGTACAGCCGTTTTGGAAACGGCACAGATGGTCCTGATTTCACTGGTCATTTCCGCAATCCTTGGAATTCCGCTCGGCATCCTGCTCGTCTTGACGCGAAAAGGCCAGGCATGGGAAAACAAATGGATTTACCAGATCCTGAATTTATTGGTCAATATCATCCGTTCCATTCCTTTCATCATCCTATTGTTTTTCATCCTGCCATTCACAAAAATTGTTGTGGGCACCACAATTGGCGTGCAAGGCGTCATCGTGCCGCTCGTCATTTATACAGCACCTTACATCGCACGGCTGATGGAATCTTCTTTATTGGAAGTGGACAGCGGCGTCCGTGAAGCTTATGAAGCGATGGGCATTAAAACACATCATATTATCTGGAACGTGTTGCTGCGCGAGTCGCGACCATCGATTGTACTTGGTTTGACGATTGCGACGGTTGGCCTGATCGGTGCCACGGCTATGGCCGGGCTTGTCGGCGCCGGCGGATTGGGTGACCTGGCTTACCGCTATGGGCATCTGCGCTACGAGGTCGATGTCATGTATGCGACTGTGTTCATCCTGATTGTCCTCGTTCAAGGCATCCAGAGCTTCGGGAATTATTTCTCAGCACGCTTGAAAAAAGATTAAAAGGAGAGAGCAATCTTTATGCAAAAGGAATTATACCTGGAGAAAAACGGAGCGATTGCAACACTCGTTATCAACCGGGCGGATCAGCGCAATGCGTTTTCGCTCGATATGTTCAAACTGCTGCCGTCTCTTCTGACAGAAGCGGCTGAAGATCCAGCGGTCCGCGTGCTGATTTTGAAAGGCGTCGACGACCGGGCATTCTCAGCCGGAGCGGATATCAAAGAATTCATGGACAATCGTTTGTCCCAATCAAAAGCGAAAAACTACAACGATCATGCAATGGCTGCTATCGAGCAGCTTTATCGTTTTCCGAAACCGACCATTGCGCTGATTCGAAAACTGGCGATCGGCGGCGGTTTGGAACTCGCAATGTCCTGTGATTTCCGCATTGCATCAAGTGACAGCAAATTCGGCATCACAGCCGCGCGGCTAGGCATCATCTATAACCTGCGCAGCACGAAACGCCTGATGAATGTCATTGGTCCGGTGAAAACCAAAGAATTATTGTATACCGGCAAATTGATCAAAGCGGAAGAAGCGGTGGAACTCGGCATCATCCAGCAGCTTCATGAAGGGGACGCTGCCAATACAGCGGCACTAGATTTTGCACACGAGCTGGCAGCAGTTTCTTCGACAGCCCTGCACGGCAATAAAAAAGTGATCCAGGCGATCATTGACGGCGCACAGTCGGAAAATGAAGAAATGGCCGACCTGATATTGGATTCGTTCGAATCTGATGATTATAAAGAAGGCATCCAGGCATTCCTGGAAAAAAGGCAGCCGAATTTCACTTGATGAAGGAGGGAAACCCATGAGCAGCACAGTACAAGGAGACTCGCTGCTGAAAAGCATCGTCTCGCAAAACGATTCTCCCTTGACGCATGAGGAATGGGAAGCAAGCGCAAAGCAGAAACTGGAGCCGCATAAATTCGGCCATATCCGTTCAGGCGCCGGAGCGGAAGAAACGCTGCGGCGAAATCGTTCCGCTTTCTCCAAATGAGCGATTTTGCCGAGGGTGTTGAAAGACGTTTCCTCGATTGATACCTCAATTGCATTATTCGGTCATACATATGATCATCCTTTTCTGCTCGCCCCGATCGGCATGCAGAAACTTGCCCATGAAGAAGGGGATCTGGCTTCTGTGCGGGCGGCAGCGAAATACAAAGTACCGTTCATCACGAGCACCGTTTCCAGCTATTCACTTGAAGACATCGCGGAAGCGGCAGGAGACAATCCGCGCTGGTTCCAGCTTTACTGGTCAAACGATGAAGCCGTCTCTTTCAGCATGCTGCAACGTGCCGAACAATCTGGATACGAAGCAATTGTCGTGACAGTGGACACCGTGATGCTCGGCTGGCGCGAAGAAGATCTGCGCAACGGTTTTTCGCCATTGCGTGCAGGCGTCGGAAAAGCGAATTACGTCAACGACCCGGCGTTTATGGCGTCATTGTCTGATACAAGTGATGACGGCATCATCCAGGGCATTTTGAAAAATGTATATCACCCTTCATTTGACTGGAAGAAAATCGAAAAGATCAAACAGGCGACATCTTTGCCGGTGCTGCTGAAAGGAATTTTGCATCCGACCGATGCGATTCTCGCAGTGGAAGCGGGCATTGACGGAATCATCGTGTCGAACCATGGGGGTCGCCAGCTGGACGGCGTCGCGGCATCGCTCGATGCATTGCCGCTCGTGGCAAAAGCGGTAGGAGGCCGGATACCGATCCTGCTCGACAGCGGCATCCGAAGAGGAACCGATCTTGTCAAAGCACTGGCGCTCGGCGCGGATGCCGTCCTCCTGGGCCGTCCATATATTTACGGACTTGCATCAGGCGGCCAGGCAGGCGTTGAGCAGGTGCTGGGCAATTTTATAGAAGAAACACGCGTTTCATTGGCGCTAGCCGGCATTTCGAAAATCACTGAATTGTCTTCCATGGAATTGATCAGGGAATAAGGAGAGATGAGGATGAAGCAGGCATTACAGGGCATGCGGGTCGTGGATTTGTCGCAAGTATTGGCAGGTCCATACTGCACGATGGTGCTCGGTGATATGGGTGCAGACGTCATTAAAGTCGAAAAAACGGGCGGGGGTGACGACACTCGCAAAATGGGTCCTTATATCAATGAAGAAAGTTATATGTATATGATGGTCAACCGCAACAAGCGGGGCATGTGCCTGGATTTGAAGGCGCAGGAAGGCCTGGCGGTTTTCCAGGAATTGATCCGCACGGCAGATGTGGTGATCGAAAATTACCGGCCGGGCGTCGCGGCCAAACTAGGCATCGATTTTGAATCCTTGAAAGAGATCAATCCCGCGCTCATTTATTGTTCGATTTCAGGTTACGGACAGACGGGGCCATACAGCCAAAAAGGCGGCTACGATATCATGGCGCAGGGACTCAGCGGATTCATCGATATGACCGGAGAAAAAGAAGGGAAACCCGTTAAAGTGGGCATCGCCATCAACGACATCGCCGCTGCCCAAACGGCGATCCAGTCCATACTGGCGGCTTATATCCACCTGTTGAAAACGGGTGAAGGGCAATATATCGATGTGTCGCTGGTAGATTCCGGTTTGGCTTGGACCGTCTGGGAAGCGGCCGCTTATTTCGGCAAAGGCGAAGTGGCGACGCGGAACGGCACGGCTCACCGGGTCTCGGCCCCATATCAAGGATTCGAAACAAAAGACGGTTCCATTTTAGTGGGTGCCGGCAACCAAAAATTATGGGAGAAATTCTGTCTGGAAGTCGTTGATAAATCTGAGTGGCTGGAAGATCCGCGCTACGAAACGAACAGCAGGCGTGCTGACCATGTCGCAGAATTGGAACAGGACATCGAGGCGGTGTTTGCAGAACAGCCATCGGCTCATTGGCTCGGGTTACTCGAGAAGAGCGGTATTCCGTCCGGTCCGATCTATTCGTATGATCAGACATTGGCGGATCCGCACATCAACTTCCGCGAGATGGTCCAGCAGTTTGACCACCCGGTGGCCGGTACTGTGAAAACGCTCGGTTTCCCAGCGAAACTGTCAGAAACGCCTGGTGTGATCAGCCGTCCTGCCCCGACACTTGGCCAGCACAATGAAGAGCTTTTGCAGGAAATCGGTTTTTCATCCGTGGATATCAAAAAACTGGAAGAGAAAAAAGTGGTATTATAATTCTTAAAAAAAGGGACTGCCCGCAAAAGTCATCCGAAATGACTTTTGGGACAGTCCCTTTTTCTATTCTTTTTCTGTCAGGAAGGTGATCACTGCAAACAGCAGGAATGCCAGTAATAACAGCGAACCGCCGACGATGAAGATGACCATTACCAGTGTTTCGCCCCAGTTGAACGGATTCAGATTATACAGCCACATGCCGCCGGTCAAACCGACCGCACCGACCATGGCCAGAATACCGTGGATAGTGACGAGTTTTTTATATTTTATCGTGTAGGCGTGATAGAAAATGCCCCAGGCGAATACCGACAGCCAGCCGACAAGCAGGATGTGCGCGTGGATCGGGCGCAGCGAATAATCCATTTGGCCAGCCATATGTGAACCCAGATACGTGCCGATAAAACCGAAAATTGCCGAAAAGCGGATCAATCTTAAACTCCAAACTTTTTCCATGAATAAAACCCTCCAAATTATGTTTGTTTCATATCGGGATGCGGCAGGGAGAGGATGAACTCACTGCCTTCGCCGATTTTGCTGTTAACTTTTATAGTACCATGATGCAGCTGGACAATCTGTTCAACAATGGACAGCCCGAGCCCAGTGCCGTCTTTTTTACGCGCGGCATCCCCGCGGTAAAAGCGGTCGAATAGCTGGGGAAGCGCGTCTGCGGCAATCCCTGCGCCAGTGTCTGTAAAGGTGATGATAACGTTGCTGCCGACTGTCTTGAGTCCAATTTCGATGCTGCCGCCGGGTTTATTGTATTTAATGGCGTTCGTCAGCAGATTGTCCCAGACGTTATCGAGCAATTCGGCGTCGCCCCGGAAAAGGGTGGGGGCCAAGGAATAAGAAAGATTGATATCTTCTTCCTCAAGCCGCCAGCGATATTTCCGGACAACGGCTTTCAGCTGCTCGTCGAGCTGGAATTCCTCTGTCTTCATCGGGTACGCGCCCTGGTCGAGCGACGTCAGCAACAGGAGCTGGCGCGTCAGGCTCGACAGCCGTTTGGCTTCCTGATCGATGATTGATGTGTAAGCAAGTCTGTCATCGTCCGGCAGGCCAGGTGACTTCAAGAGGTCCGCATAGCCCTGGATGTTCATGAGCGGCGACTGGAAATCATGCGAGACATTGCTGATGAACGATTTACGCGCCAGGTCGTTTTGCTTAAGCTGTGTCTGCATCAAATTGAAGCTCTCCGACAGCTGGCCGATTTCATCATTGCGCTGTATGTCGAGCGGGTAATTATAGTTTTCGCGCGCGATGTGTTTGGTGGCTTCGGTCAGCTGAACGATTGGACGCGTCAATTGCCGCGCGAGCCAGATCATGCCGATGATGCTGACAAGTCCGATAGCCACGACAAAGCCGATCAGCACCGAGTGGATATCGGTCCCCAGCAGTTTTGTATCCGGGCGGATGAACAAGCCGTAGTTTTCGCGGTTTCGCTCAAAAGGGACACCGACAGTGTTATGCAATTCATTTGTGAAATGGCCGATCATGAAGATCTGGTCCGTGAAACTGTCGAGTCCGGTATAGATTTCCTTTTCAGTGAGAACGCGCTGGGCTTCCTCAGGAAAACTGGTGTCATCAAACGGTTCTCCAAAAAACTTCCTATCACCGGAGCTGTCGACGAGGGCAATCTGGTAGCCGAGCTTTGCGACAGCCTGCATGTAGCCATCAAAGCCTTCATCGGAATAAGGCACGTTTTGGACAGTTGCCACGATTTCCTGAGCGATGCCGACGTTCTGTTCAATCGTCTCTTCTTTCGTGACAGTGATATAGAAGATATTGGCGATGGTAAAACCGATTAAGATGCTGATGGCCAGAATGAACAGCGTGGCAACGGTGAACTGGCGGTAAAGAGTTTTCAT
Source organism: Planococcus sp. RAB007_Raresut (assembly GCF_057369535.1). Classification (NCBI taxonomy): domain Bacteria; kingdom Bacillati; phylum Bacillota; class Bacilli; order Caryophanales; family Caryophanaceae; genus Planococcus; species Planococcus sp. RAB007_Raresut. The sequence continues at coordinate 129,399 of NZ_JBXYIF010000006.1, read as the reverse complement.
TTCAACGCCTCAAGTTTATAGCCGATTCCGCGCATCGTATGAATTTCAACAGTGGCGCTGTATCGCTTAAGCCGGTCGCGGATACGGTTGATATGCGTATTTAAAGTCATTTCACTGACATCGTGGTCTTCGCCCCATACATATTCAAACAGCAGACCACGCGGAGTGGCCAAATTGGCACGGGATACCAGAAGAGAAAGGATTTCAAATTCTTTCAACGGTAAAATGACTGTTTCATCGCCAATCGCCACTTCGAAATTTCGGCGGTTGATCGTGACATTGCCGGATTGCAGGTTCTCCTGGACCGAACGTTCCGAGCGCCGCAATACCACCGCGACACGGAACAATAATTCCTTCGGTTCAAAAGGTTTGACCACATAATCTTCGGTGCCCGACAAGAACCCTTTTTCCTTATCTTCAAGCTGGCCTTTTGCTGTCAGCAGGATTACCGGTATGTTGAGATCTCGTGTCAGAATGCGTGTCAGATCAAAACCGTCCATCCCAGGCATCATGACATCCACGATAGCGAGATCGACAAGCTGTTCCTCAAGCAGCAATAATGCTTGTTCAGCGTCGGTGGCCCGAAAGACGGTATAGCCTTCATTGCCTAAGTGGATTGCCACTAATTGCTGGATATAGAGATCGTCATCGACGACGAGTATTTTCATGCAGATTCCTCCCTGAGAATTGGAAGCCGATTCGCACGGCTTCCGCTTACTATCAGTATGCAGGGTTTACTTATCTTTTTCAAAAAACAGTATCAATGCCGGCAGCAGCATGCCGCGGACAAGGAAGGTATCGATGAGGATACCGATGGAAACCATGAAGCCGAAGACGAATAAATCGGCGATCGGCATCGTAGTAAGTGCAGCAAATGTTGCGGCAAGGATGATACCAGCTGAAGATATCACGCCTCCCGTATTTGTAAGAGCGATTTCCAGGGACTCTTTAACCTTGCGAGATTTGCGTTCTTCGATAAAACGTGACACCAGAATTATATTGTAATCGATGCCGAGCGCTACAAGGAAGATAAATGCATACACTGGCACGCGAGTGCTGATTGCATCAAAGCCGAACAGCACATCCACCAGGAAAATACCCAGGCCGAGCGCGGAAAGGTACGACAATAAAATCGTTCCCATCATGTAGAATGGCATTTTCCATGAACGGGTCAGTGCAAACAATAGAACCAGGATGAGCAGCGTTTCGAGAATGACAATTTTGATGATATCGGAATTGTTTACATCCCGCTCATCAGTCAATTTCGGTGTTATGCCACCGAAATGGGTTTCCCCTTCAATTGATGCAGCAGCAAGCAATTGTTCGCTGTCAGAACGCAGTGTTTCTACAAAGTCGATGGCTTCCGTAGAATACGGATTCATCGAAAAGGCGATATTGAATTTAACTGCTTCGCCGTCATCTGTTTGACCAGACAGGCGGGCAGATGCGATTTCATCGTAAGCCGCCAATTCTTCAGCGAGAGCGGCTGCCGCTTCTTCATCAATCGGCTGGTCACCGACTACAAGCAGCGTAGAAGGGGCGATTTCCCCTTTGTCGAAATTCTGTTCAACAATTTCATAGCCGACACGGGAAGGCATATCTTCCGGGAAAGATTTCACGGTGTCGAATTCAAATTCAAGGTTGAAGATATTCAGTGCTGAAACAATCAGGAAAATGGCGACGATTCCGCCGGAAAAAACGGGCTTGCTGACGACGAATTTTGCAACTGGTCCCCAAATGCCATGTTTCAACTCTTTTGCTTCTCCGTATTTCGGCACTTTAGGCCAGAATGCTTTACGGCCGAACAACGTGAATAACGCAGGAATCAATGTAATGGAAGCAAGCATGATGATGAAAACAGCTGTACCGAAAATCGGCGCGAAGTTGGCGTAATCACGGAAATCCGCGAAAAACAGGATCAGCATCGCAGCGAGTACTGTACCGCCTGCAAAGAATACAGGTTCGCCGGTAGCGCGCATGGCGTATTTCATCGCTTCGTATTTGCTCTTGTAATTGTTCAGTTCTTCGCGGTAGCGGGAGAATACAAACAGGGAATAATCGATTACTGCCGCAAACAGCAGGATACTCATGATCGATGTAGTCTGGCTCGTCAGTTCAAGACCGGCAGCTCCCATGAATGCAAGCGTCTGGTTAACCACCTGATAGACGATGATTGTCGCCAAAAGCGGGATGAAAGCAAGCAGCGGTGAACGATAGATGACGATAAGCAGAACCAGGATGATCAGTACCGTCGCAATCAATAGAACGAAATCCGCTTCTTCAAAAAGTTTTACAGTATCACCGGCAATCCCTGCTGGTCCTGTAACGTAAAATTCAAGACTGCCTGATTCTGCAGCAATATCAGATCCGATTTCACTGGCACGGTCATTGATTGCGGAGAAATCTGCACCGCCAAGACCGGCTTCAAGCGTCATTGGAACAATCATTGTCGAATTGTCTTCAGAATAGAAACCTTCCAGTGCTTGTGGCGGCAACTGGCTGATGTCGATGATAGAATCGATGCCTTCAATGTTTTCGGCATTGATCGCTGTCAGGATTTCTTCGACAGTTTCATTTGCAACTTCACCTTCATTATTATGGAAGACGAGTATGCCGGGAGTCCCTTGGTCATTCGGGAAGTATTCCTTCAGCTTCTGGTCTGCGATGATCGATTGCGCATCATCCGGCAGCGACTGGAAGTTTGTGACTTTGTAATCGTTCAGTCTCGGGCCCATACTGAGTGCGATCATCACGACAAACCACGTGATGATGGTAATCCACATGCCTCGTTTGGTAGATACCCAATCGGTGATCGGGCTTAAAAATTTATGCATTTTTTCCACTCCTCTTTCTTTTTCAAAATGGCTCAAACCTATCGTAGACTTCGAATATAAATTCAATATCAATTTTTGGTGGCAAGGATTTGAACATTTGGAAGTGGAGAAAGAATATTAAATGAAACTTTATCCCCCGTTTTACATTTTTCTTTTCGGGAATAGGAGGGTTAACACGAAATAGGAGGGATTCGATTGGCACGAGATAAGAACAAAGACGAATTGCAAACGAATCAGCGGGATCAGGAATTGAGACAAGAGGCTCAGGACTATAAAGAAGAGATCAATCTTCCGGAACAACGGCTTCATGGCTTGGATAATGACAGTAATGAGGACAAGGAAGATAAGAAAAACTAAAAACTGAAATAATAATAGCCCGTATTCCGGATGATCCGGAATACGGGCTATTTGAATAGTGAAAACTAATAATAATTTAAGATCGCTGTAGGAGCATATTTGATGGCAGCTATTATCAAAGTGATTAAAAATTATAATCGAAAAATTTACATATAGTGTTACTGAAAAAGCGTAGAATAAACTATATACATATTTTCCGGAAGAAGAGGGATGAAGATGAAACAAGTTTTATTTTATGCAGTAATTTTGATCGCTGCAGGAATACTCGCATACTCGGGAGAAAGTTTTTTTGGAGCGGAATGGATTTTCGGTTTATTGACTGTCGGCTTGTTTGTTTTGTTTTTACAAGGCTGGAAGCAGACGGGGAGATCTCCGGTCGGACTGGTGATTGTCACCGTATGTTTGTTGATCACGCTTGATGGAATCTTTTTTGTACAGTATGCAGCAACGGCCATCTGCAGTTTGTTGATGGGCTTGTTTTTAGTGCCGCACTTTCCCAATAATAAAGATGGGGTAACGGCTGCAGCAGTTTTTGTTTTCCTTAACATACTAATTTGCTTTGTATTCGTGCCAAATGAATTAATGGGATGGATTTTCGTTATCGTGACAGGCATTGCGGCATTGATCGGTTTCCGCTATAACTTCCAGGTTGTCAGAACTTGCTTTGCTTCATTATTTGGATTATCGGCATTTTTCCTCTTGCTGTTCCAGCTTTCAGAAAACATCTATTTCCTCAGCATCCTGGCAGTATTGCTGGTTGGTTTTCTGATTTTCGCTATGTACCGAATGAATGGCAGAGCTGCAGTTTAACTTCAATGGAAGGATTTAGCTTGCACATGTAACTTCTGTAAAGGCAAAACGACTAATGGTTAAAAGGGGAGGCTTTATTGTGAAGAAAATCACGATTCTGCTATTCTTACTGGCGTTATTCCTGATGCCGAACCAAAGTCTTGCCTTATCATGTGCGGAACCTTCATCGGTTGAAATTGCGTACGATGAATATGATGCTGTTTTGGTTGGGAAAGTGAAAGATATCGACCATAACAATAATTCGAAATCGCTGACAATCGAAGTCGAGAAAAGTTATAAAGGCGCAGATAGAAAAACAATTACAATTTATGAAGACGTTACTTGGGGAGAAAGCCAAAAAAATGCAACATACTTATTCTTCCTTAATCAGGACGGCGGGAAATGGATACATCCTCTTTGTTCTCCGACAACCCACAAGACGGAACTCGCGGATGAAGTTTATGCCGATAAAGAAGAAGTGACTTTGAAGGAAGTGGAATCGAGCGAATTCGATGCGACGGGCATAATTCCTATTGGGCTGATGGCGCTGTTAGTGGCAGGAATTGTCATTGCGGGTGTATGGATAGCGTTAGCAAACAGAAGAAAAAAATCTAGTTTTTAGAGGCAATTGAATGCCAGTTTTCGAAGAGTTTCTTCAGGGCATGGACAGCGAAACGTTTTGGCGGGAATAAATATAATTGAAAAAACGAACCGCCGGTCTCTCATAAGAGAAGCCGGCGGTTCTGTTTTTGTATTGTCTACATTTTTATTGCCATGCGTTTTGTCAATAACCGCATGACCCCAAGCAAAGCAGCAATCAGAATTATTGAGCCAGCGATTGCAATGGCGGGTGATGAATCTGCCTGAATATCGGGGATCCAAGGGATTACTGAACTGATGTCATCTTCACCCCAGAAATAGCCGTTCAGACTGAGGGCAATGATTGCCGCAGCGATGAACAGAAAACCGATAATCCAGCCGAAGCGGTAATAACCGACGCCGATCAGCCAGCCAACCAGATAGTAGGTGAGAATATTCAATAGATAGAATACTGCTTCCATCAGCCACTCTGAAGCGGAACCGATCGAAGTGAACGTAACCGGCAAGGCAGTGTATTCAGCCAGTAAATACTCGACGCCATTCAGAATGAGTGGAACCAGAGTAAGGAAGAGCGCTAAGCTGAGTCCGCCAGCCACAATGCCATAATAAACGTCTTTTCTGGTAACACCTTGCTGCACGTGGGATGTGAAGAACACGTAAACAGCCATGATTCCGCAAACCAGCATGAAGATCGCGGTTGAGTAGCGGGAGAATTCAAAGAAACCGACGATTGCTTCCTCAACGCCTACCGATCCAGTATTTGCATAGTAAATCAATACAGCAACATGGATTGCAGCAAGTATCCCGAGAAACCATATACTCCATTTGAATTGCTCGAAAAAAATATCGAAAGCGACTTTTGCATTGAGTTTAGTCTGTTTCATCTTATTGCGCCTCCTCTGTTAAGTGAATGAACAGTTCCTGCAGCGAGACGGGACCTATGTCGAGGCCATGCTGTCTGGCAGCGGATAGCCGCTGTTCATCCAGAACTCCATAGACCATGACTTTTTTTGTTCCGCCCAGTTTTTGCTCATTCAAAATTTTCATGCCGGAAGAGAACTCATCGACTTGTTCAGCGGCTCCTGTAACCGAAGCGCCGCGTGTAGTCAGCGTTTCATAATCTTCATTAAGAACCAGTCGGCCCTGATCGATGATGACGACATTGTCGAAAAGATAATCCATTTCGGAAACAAGGTGCGTCGACAAGATGAAAGTTCGTGGATGCTCAGCCTGGTCTGCCAGAATTTCCTGATAGAAGATTTCACGGGTCGGTGCATCCATGCCAAGATAGGCTTCGTCGAAAATCGTTATTGGAGCACGACTGGCCAGCCCCATGACAGCATTCATAGCCGATTGCATCCCTTTGGATAATTTATGAACCGGTTTATCGAGGGGCAGTTTAAAACGTTTCAATAGATATTCGGCATAATCTTTGTCGTAATTTGGGCGATGGCGTTCGACAAACTCCAGCATGACCGGAATTTTATCGTATTCTTCTGCGTAACTTTTATCATAGACAAACATGACCTGCTGCATTTTATCCGGATTTTCAAATACGGGTTCACCATCAATCAGAATCTGGCCATCCGTTGTTTCGCGGAAAGCCGATACCAGCGAAAGCAGCGAAGTCTTCCCGGCGCCGTTGCGTCCGATCAGCCCATGGATCTTATTCGCTTCCAGAGTGAAAGAAACGTCTTTCAATGCTTCGAATTTTTTGAATCGCAATGTGACATTCTGCAACTCTATTTTTCCGTTCATCACCGTCCACTTCCTTTCGTCGTTTTGATTAAGGAGATAATTTCTTCTTCCGTAATCCCTAATTTCTCAGCTTCCATTACAAGTCCTTTTACATAGTTATCGACAAAAGCTTTTTTGCGCTGTTTGATCAGTTTTTCCTTCGCGCCTTCAGCCACAAACATTCCGATCCCTCTTTTCTTGAATAAGATTCCTTCCTCCACAAGCTGATTGACCCCTTTTGACACGGTGGCATGGTTAATCTTATAGAAATCGACAAGCTGGTTGGTTGAAGGTGCCTGTTCGCCTTCTTTTAACTGGTCATTGACAATTTGGTCTTCAATAGACTCACGAACCTGCAGAAATATAGGTTTATTTGAATCAAATGCATTACTCAATCAAAACACCTCCCTAGCTTAGTTATACGGTTATATACTTATGTGTATAACCATATACCCTTATTTTTTATTTGTCAATTAACTTAATGATTATTTTTAAGATTTGTATGTCTTTAAAGCAAAAAAGACCTGAATCAATTCATTTGAATTGATTCAGGTCTAATAATTCCCAACTAATTTATTCGTCCCGTTCCGCGATACTCACCGGACGGATGATTCCCCAAGGCGCAACATCAATTGTCACCTGAAGGTCAACTGCACTTTCCAGCTGAGGTCCGAGGCCTTGTTCGACATAGAATTGCTCAAGCTGTGGAGCAGTCAGGCGGCTGCCATAAGAGTATCCGCTGATGGCGCCGAAAAATGGTTCATAACTGATTTCATCAATCACAGCAAAACCATCGGGCCCTTCTGTCAAAGTAAAATAGACATCGCCTTCATAGGCACTGCCAGCTGCATCCAAATCCGGATACTGAAGCATGACATATTCTCCGTAGAAAGGATCGAAGGGGTCAAAAGGTTCTGCCCGCAGTGTATACTGTTCACCAAACCAGGAGGCAGAATAGAAAGCAGCCACTAAGACAACAACGAACAGCGTCATAAGAACCGGTAAGATCCAGGCTTTTATTTTCATGACGCAGCACCTTCTCTCTTGCGGTTCAGCCACCAGGCAGCTGCTGAAAGTGCAAACAGCAACAGCGCGCCTATGAGGAAGAACAGCGACATATCAAGGCGTTCCCAGGCGTAGATGACGTAAATCACGAATTGCACCAGTATAAAATAGACGAAGCCTGGGGCGAGCAGACGATTTTGCCGCTGGGCAATAATAAGGTAGGCGAGTGCACTCACTTCAGCAACCAGTGCCAATGCAATAGCGGTATCGTCAAACAACAGGAAGCCCATTGCCCCGAGAATGGAAATCCAGATGATATCCCTGAATCTCGTAAAGGCAAGAAATAATACGGGAAGACCGGCAGCGGCAAGCGCAATCGACTCTGGCCAGTTGAGGTCGACGAGCGACATTTCTGTTTCGCCTCTGAGCGCCAGATAGACGACGAGCATGGCAGCGCCGAAGATCAGATAAAGCGGTGACAAAAGCCCTTGTTTGCCTTTTGGCACTAAGAACAGCAGAAGCACAAGGGCGAACAGTGTCCAAATCGGCCAGAAAGGACTGCTGTAAGAAACAAGGTCCCACATTAAGAACCCGGAGAAAAACAGCAGCATCCAGCTTAATATCTTCGGTGCATCATCTTTGCTGAAGTAGAACCAGGCAAGTGAGACAGCCGCGAAGATTCCCCATTCAACCCAATTAGTATTCGGCAAAAAGGATGTGAGTGTGAATATGCCGAAGATGAAGGCAATCATCACATACGCTAAATGCCGCCATTGAAAATAATGTGCCAGAGCAGCGATGAAAATCGCCCATGGCAAAACGGAATTGGAGAGGCTGAAATGGAATGTCTGGGCAGTCACCAGGATGCCGGCACCAAACATGGCAAGTCCAAGCAGCCGGAATAGGATAGGCTGTCCGATTTTCTTCTTCTCGGAAAAGTAGGAGATTACATAGAAAATCCACATCAACGCCACAACCAATGCCACTTTCATCAATTCGGGTATTGCCTGCCAGTTGGCTGCGATAAAACTGAAAACAGCCAATGCGAAGAATATCAAGCCGATCAACAATAATAAGGGGATTTTTTTCTTTTGGGGCTGGCCTCTTTCAAATGTCATTATGCGGTCAACCGCTGCTTGGTCGATAAATCCTTCGTTGCGCCATTGCACCAATTTCCGTTCCAAATCCATCACCGTTTCCCCCCTAATCTTTGCCTTTATTATAATCCTGATTTAACAGAATAGATAGACAATAAATAAGCGGAAAGACTTAAAAAAAAGTTACCAGAAAGAACCGGATTTGAAACGATTATTCTTTAATAACTATGGCGCCTCCGTATATTTTGCCATGGAGAACGGCAAGCTTTTCAGCCATCACTTCAGGCGGATTCCTGAAGCCCTGGTTGATCCAGTAGAGAAAGAAGCCCAGGCTTCCGTAGGTGACAAAATAATTCAGCGTAGGAATTTCGATATCTGTTTCTTCTTCCAGTTTCAATTCGATGGTGGAGACGCGCACCAAACTCTCGCAAAAAAGATTTTGAGAGCCGGGCAGCACTTCTCCTTTAATAATCAGTGAAAATATGAACTGGTTTTGATAGATGTATTCGAAAATCGGCAGATGACGTTGGACATCTGTTGAAGAGAAACGTTCACGGCCTTTAAAACTTCTGCGGAAATGAGCCGTCAATCCGTTCAGGTGGTCTTCAACAATTGCTTCCAGCAAAGTGTTTAAATCCCTGTAATGCGAGTAGAAAGTGACTCTGTTGCAATCAGCCTGCCTGGTGACTTCTGTAATGGAAAGTTCCTGCAGATCTTTTTGTTCCAATAAAGCCAGCAAAGCGGTTTTCAATTTTTTCTGCGTCCTTAAAATCCGGCGATCTTCTGTTGCTACGATGTGGAAAACCTCCTCTATGTCCAAACTGTGGACGATGCTTTTGAATTTATTATGACATGGATTATTTTCAATAGACAAACAGAAGATTTTTCTGTTAAATTACAAGTGTAGTTTATTTAAGAATGATGTAAATACTTTGCTGGAGGAATGGATAATGAACCGGTTAGCAGGAAAAGTGGCAATCGTGACAGGTGCTGCTCAAGGAATGGGCGCATCACATGTGGAAAAATTCATCGAAGAAGGCGCGAAAGTCGTGCTTACGGATTTAAATGTGGAAAAAGGAGAGGCACTGGCAAAAGAACTTGGAGATAACGCATTGTTCATCAAACACAATGTTGCGCGTGAAGAAGACTGGTCGCGAGTGATTAAAGAAACTGAAAAAGCATTCGGACCTGTGGATGTTCTTGTTAATAATGCAGGCATTACCATGGCCAAATCGATTTTACAGACAACTGCGGAAGAATACCGCCGAATTGTGGAAATCAACCAGGTTTCTGTTTTTATGGGAATGAAGGCTGTTATTCCGTCCATGCAAAAAGCGGGAGGCGGTTCGATAGTCAATATTTCTTCCATGAACGGACTGGTGGCAGGAGCGATCGGCTACACGGATACGAAATTTGCGGTTCGGGGAATGACAAAAGCGGCTGCAATTGAATGCGCCAATTATGGAATCCGTGTGAACTCCGTCCATCCCGGAGTCATCGCTACCCCGATGGTCGTGCAGGAAGATACCAAAGCTGCTGTTGAGGAATTCGCTAAACATATACCGATGAAGCGCGTAGCCCAGTCTGAAGAAGTTTCCAATATGGTGCTTTTCCTTGCTTCGGATGAAGCTAGCTACTCGACTGGTTCAGAGTTTGTCATTGACGGCGGTTTGACTGCCCAATAAATAAATGTTGTAACGACAAAGCCAGTCCGGAATTTTCCGGACTGGCTTTGATTTTTGTAAAAAGGGTAGAGTCAGAGAAAGGAGGCTGTTCAAATGCTAATCGAGAAATTACTTAACCGTCTTGAGCAGAAAGAATCACGAATCGTTGAGATCCGGCGTCATCTCCATGAACATCCTGAACTTTCATTTGAGGAAGAAAATACAGCGGCGTATATTGCCGATTTCTATAACAAAGTGCCGATCGATCAAATAGAAAAAGACTTTGGCGGCCAGCGGGGAATTGTCGTGACGATAAAAGGGGATAAGCCTGGAAAGACCATAGCCATAAGAGCTGACTTTGATGCTTTGCCGATCACGGAGAAAACCGGGTTGCCTTACGCATCTAAAAATGAAGGGGTCATGCACGCCTGCGGCCATGATGGACACACCGCATATATGCTGGTTTTGGCTGAAACACTTGCGGAGATGAAGAGCGAATTATCGGGTGTTATAAAAGTCGTCCATCAACCCGCTGAAGAAATGCCGCCGGGCGGAGCTTTGGGAATGATTAAAGCTGGCGTACTCGAAGGAGTCGAAGCTGTCTTCGGCATCCACCTCATGTCAATGATGGATTCCGGGAAAGTATACTATAGAAGTGGAAATACACAAACAGGACGGGCCCGGTTTAAACTTCGTGTGCAAGGGAAGGGCGGCCATGGTTCATCCCCTCATACTGCTAATGATGCCATCGTTGCCGCGAGTTCATTCGTCATGAATTGCCAGACCATCGTCAGCCGAAGGGTTAATCCATTTGATGCTGCAGTCGTAACCATTGGTTCGTTTGATGGCAAGGGCCAGTTTAATGTCATACGTGATTCAGTCGAACTTGAAGGCGATGTCCGCACGATGTCAGAAGAATCACGCAAACTTGTTGAAGATGAAGTACGCTGTTTCGTTAAAGGGCTGGAAGAATCTTTCGGCGTCGAGACAAAATTGGAATATGCAAATGACTATCCCGTTCTTTATAATGATCCGGAAATAACAGGCCAGGTACGAACCGCACTCGAAGAGGCGAATATTCCTGAAGTGGATGCTGTTGTGGAAGCGGAGCCTCAGCCGCCATCTGAAGACTTTGCTTATTATTTGAGGGAAAAACCGGGCTGTTTCTTCTATGTCGGCGCAATGCCGGAATCAGAAGAAGCCTATCCCCATCATCATCCGAAATTTGAAATCAATGAAACGAGTCTGCTGATCAGCGCCAAGGCAATGGCTGCTGTCGTTGCACGATTTTGCGGAAAGAATGATTCTGGGTAAGGGATTAAAAAACAAAATAAATTGAAAAACAAAACCACCGAAATATTTCCGGTGGTTTTTCATGGATAATTGGACCGGTTAAATCTCCAGCTTGCCGCGGAAACCTCTGCTGGCATAATAAGAATCAGCGCCGTTGTGATAGGTGAAGACTTGGCCATAACGATAATCGCAGAAAATGGCGCCTCCACGGGACCGGATATTTTCGGGTGTCAGCACCCAAGTCGACGTTTTACGGTCAAACTCGCCAAATTGATGCAGCGAGCGATACTCATCTTCTGAAATCATTTCGATGCCCAGCTCAGCAGCCATGTCCATAGCGGTATTTTCGGGCTTGAATTTCTTCCGTGCTTCCCAAGCCGCGCGGTCGTAGCAAAGGCTGCGGCGGCCTTTCGGTGTTTCAGGCGAACAATCATAAAATACATGGACGCCGTCCTGCAGATCCAAGGTCACTACGTCGGGTTCGCCGCCCGTTTCTTCCATCTGATAAAGTGACCACAGCTTGTCGGGAGCTGTTTCAAGCTTCTCCAACACTTCGTTCCATTGGATGCTTTCGTGCCGATGCATATTCTTTTCGAAACGGTTTTTCAATTTGCCCAGCAGCTCTTCCTGCTGTTCTGCGGATAATTTCTTTTTCACCATTTGAAATTCCTCCTTATAATATCCATCTTAGTTTAAGTATATACAAACCAATAAATATAATGGCGATTTCTTGGTGGATTAAATTTATATAGAAGAAACTAAAAATAAAAAGCCGGACCACTTTGTAAGTGGTCCGGCAGTCGCTTTTCTTTATTGTCTAGACTCCAGCGACCCAGCTCTTCGGGTCATAAGCCGGTCCAGCTATGCGGTCGAAATCGCTTCGCTGTTCCGTCTTATGCCTTTCAGAGCTTAGCGGGCGCAGTCGCTTTTCTTTATTCTTTTGGTTCAAGATCTTCAATCGAATCGAGATCCATATAGGCAGGAACAGCGATTCCGTTTTGGGCGCCTGTCAGGTTTGGCCCTAGGTCGAGCATATTTTCTTCATGTTTCTCATAAAAAGCCCCGTGTGTCACAGGCAGCCAAGGAGCGATGGAAGCGTCAGCGCCTCCAGTCGCGATGGCTTCGAATAAAACTGCAGGGTCTACATCAGTTACTGTAACGTCAAATCCCTGCTCTTCAAGTACAATTTTCAGCACGCTTGCAGAAGCGCGTTCACTGTCCCATGGAGTTGATACCAGTTCAATTTTCTTGCCGTCAACAGGTTCAGCGTTTGCGGTCCATTCACTTACTGCTTCAGGATTTTCATCAATCCAGTTTTGGCCGGCTTCTTCAAATGGCATGTCTTGACCTGCATACATCACCGATTGGAGGTCTTCCAACCCCCACTCAAAAGCGTCCAGAATTTTATAGGCTTCCGGAAAATCTTCCTCAAATCCCTCTCTTGCGATCGTTTGGATATTCTCAGGTCCGCCGAGCGATTCTTTTGGGTCCTCCAGGAATTTCAAATCATAGGCAGAAAACATCCAATGAGGTGTCCAGCCAGTGATAACAAGTGGTTCTTCATCGTCAATGGCATCATCCAGGGCAGTCAGCATACTTGCTGTTGAACTTTCTTCAAGCTCCCAGCCTTTCAGGTTGTCATACTCTTCAAGGGTGTTTTTGGCAAGGCCAGTCAGGCCTGCACCAGGCTCAATACCTGTAATTGTATACTCCAATTCTTCTCCTAACGATTGTTCGCCAGTTGAAGTTTCGTCGCTGCCGCATCCTGCTGCAAGCAGCGCAGCCGATAGAGCAGCAGCGCCAGTAAGATATTTGTATTTCGTCATAAAAATAAATTCCTCCTTCAGATTTGGTGGTAAGCAGCCGGTCATAATTCTTCGATTCAAATTCTAGGAATCAGGTGGTGCAATCCGTGCATTTCTTGAAAGGAATTTCAACAGGATTTCAGCCGTCAGCTGAATCAGTATAAGGTGATGGAAAGGTACGGCTTCTAGATTTTCCTAAGGTATAAATAATCACATTATGTAACATAACTGATCGATTTCAGCTAGTAAATCCTGCTGAATCATCTCTCTTTAAACCGAGATTTACGGTTTCCGAATTAAACACGACAAATATTATTATAACATAAAGTTAGGGCTCAAGCAGAAAAAGTATGAAAATCACAGATAATTAGCCTGTTTCCTGCTTGCTGATTATTTAGGAATCACTTTCAATCAGCAAAAAAAGCTATATGGATTGAAACTATTTATCTGTCAATTCCGTACATTATAAAAAAGAAAGGCGGAGGATTTTAATGGCGGTTGAAAAGCGAAAGAAGGAAGACCGATGGTGGATAGCGGACTTAATAATTGGTGCTGGGGAATTGCTTCTTTTTATACCGCGAGGGATATTCCGAATCATTAAAGACATTATATAAGTATTGGTCCGGAAAGAGTTTAGGCAGGAACTTTCCCAGTAAAGGAGAAGCTCTTATATAGAAGGAAGCTGCCGATTATCCGCACTGATGGATTTCATGGTTAACTCGCGGCAGGAAAGGGTAGTTTTATTGAATAAAGCATTACCGCAAAGCGGAAAAAATTGAAGAGGAGAATGATGATGGAAATCTTAAAACGTTTTCGGGACATTATGACAAGCAATATCCACGCAATGCTGGACCAGGCAGAAGACCCAGAAAAAATGATCGATCAATATTTACGTGATTTGAACAGCGATCTCGGTAAAGTGAAGTCGGAAACTGCAGCGATCATGGCGGCGGAGAAACGCGAGCGCCGTGAACTTTCGGATGTGAAAAAAGAAATCGACGATATGCAGCGATATGCCGTAAAAGCGCTGGAAGCCGGCAATGAAGATGATGCGCGCAAGTTCCTGCAGCGAAAAGCAGAATTGACGGAACGTGAGCAAGGACTTCAGACAGCGGTCGAAATGGCGGCTGCCAATACGCAACAGATGCGTCAGATGCACGATAAGCTCGAAGAAGACATCGCTGAACTGGAGTCTCGCCGTGCTGAACTGAAAGGGAAAGCGTCAGTGGCGAAAACGCAAGAGCGCATGAATGAATTCAATTCCTCAATGGGCGGTGCAGGCGAACGGATTTCGGCTTTTGATGCAATGGAAAAGAAAATCAATCAGCAGCTTGATGAAGCACAGGCGATGTCCGAGCTCAATAAAGGCTCAGGAGATTCAGTGAAAGATTTAGCCAAGAAATATGACAGCGATTCAAATGTGGACCAGGAACTGGATTCCTTGAAATCAGGCATTAACGTAGATGATGAACTGGAAGCGTTGAAGTCCCAGGTGGGTAAAGGCGAATAATGACTGGCACCCAGCATAAAGATGTTGCGCAGAAGGGAGGAAGGCGGGTTGGTCACTCATTATAAATGCCCGAACTGCGGATCGGATATGGCGTTTGACGCCCCTTCCGGTAAATTATCCTGTCCAAACTGTGGTCGTCAGGATGATATCGAAACATTTCCGGAAGAAAATATCCAGCAGAAATTCGCTCCTGAAGAAGCGAAAGAATATCATTGTGAAAACTGCGGAGCCGTTCTACTGACAGAAGCGGAAACCACAGCTACGCATTGCAGTTTCTGTGGGGCTCCCGTCATACTTGCGGACCGGCTGACAGGAGATCTCGCTCCGGCGAAGGTGATTCCGTTCACTATCAGCAAAGAGGAAGCGGTAGCAGCTTTCAAAAAATGGACGAAAAACGGCAGATTGACGCCGAGGGGATTCATGAACGGCGACCGCATCAAGAAAATGACTGGCATGTATGTGCCGTTTTGGCTGTATGATATTAACGGTAAAGCTGAGGTAGCAGCCATCGGAACACAGATGCGCACCTATCAACAAGGTGATACGATCATCACAGAGACAGACTTTTACGACGTATACCGCGAAATCGACCTCAGTTATCTGAAAGTGCCCGCGGATGCGTCCGAAAAAATGGACGATGAATTGATGGATAAGCTTGAACCTTATGATTACAGCGATTTAAAAGATTTCAGGATGCCTTATCTGGCGGGTTTTCTGGCTGAGAAATATGATTTTGATGAAGATGCGCTGTTTTCACGTGTGGAATCGAAAATTGTTCCTTATATCGATACTTATATCGGAAGCACCATTTCCGGTTATTCAACTGTCAGCTACACCAATAAACAAATCAACGCCAATAAGAAAAAGGTATATTATACCCTATTTCCGGTGTGGATGGTTTATTACGATTTTGAAAATAAAGAACACACTTTTGCGATGAACGGACAGACCGGCAAAGTGGTCGGCAAGCCGCCGATCAGCGGAGGCAAGGTAGCTGCATGGTTTACGGGTATTGCCGTGTCGACTTTTGCGGTGCTGAAAGCCATCTCCTATCTGGTGGGAGGTGTTCTTTGGTGAGTAAAACGATATTAAAAACTAGTATGCTGTTTTTATTGCTTACACTATTGTTGCTGGTTGCAGGAACTGTGGCTTTTGCCCAGACAGACCAGCATATTTACGATCAGGCGGGATTGCTTAGTGATTCGGAAATCAGCGATCTCGAGGCATATGCTGCTGAAAAAAGCCGTGAGCAGGGAACCGAATTCCTTCTGCTGACGACTGACAGCACGGAAGGTCTGCCGATCGAAACGTATATGGGCGACTTTTTTGATGACCTGGCTGACGAAACTGGAACAGAAAATGCCGTTTTGCTGACGATCGACATTGGCGGGCGGGAATTCTATCTGGCCGGTTTCGGCACAGCCGAAAGACATCTTGATAATAATCGGGTTGAAATGGTATTAGACCGCATCACCCCTTACATGATTGAAGGCCAATATGCCAGCGCATTCCGCGAGACGATTGAGACCTCGGACCGTTATATGGAATACAATCCTGGCGTCAATCCCGAAAGCATCTTTTTCCAAACCTGGTTCCACGCAGCGGTGGCCTTGCTGCTCGGGGGTGTCGTTGTAGGTACGATGCTGTATAACTCCGCTGGGCGCAATACAACGACAGCGGCGACTTACATCGACCGTGACCATACACGCGTTACGAGAGATACAGACCGTTTCCGCAATAAAACCGTCACGAGACGCAGAATTCCGAAGAACAATAACAGCGGCGGTGGATTCGGCGGTGGCGGTATGACAGGCGGCGGCCGTTCCTTCAGTGGAGGCGGCAGAAGCTTCTAGCGCCAATCGAAATAAAGGAAGGAATGAGCAACATGGTTTTTTTCGGCAATCAATTTGCAGATGTAGTGGAATGGGACGAATTCCGCGATGATATGATTTTTTATAAATGGGCAAATAAGGAAGTCAAAAAAGGCAGCCGTTTGATCATCCGTCCCGGACAGGATGCCATTTTCCTTAATAACGGTAAAATCGAAGGGATTTTTGAAGACGACGGCGAGTACGATATCGAATCGGAAATCATTCCCTTTCTCTCAACGTTAAAAGGATTTCGTTTCGGCTTCAACAGTGGCATGCGGGTTGAAGTGCTATTCGTCAACACGAAAGAGTTTGTTGTGAGATGGGGCACCCAAAATCCGATTAACATCCCGGCGCCCGGACTTCCTGGAGGCATGCCAATCCGGGCGAATGGAACATTCCAGTTCAAAGTTAATGATTACATCAATCTCATCGATAAAATTGCCGGGGTGCGTACCAGTTATACAGTCGAAGATGTGAAAATTCGCATCACGGCAGTTCTCGACCAACTATTGATGAAGTGGATTCCAAAAGAAGGCAAGGATATGTTCAACCTCCAAGCCAACGCATATGATATTTCAAAAGGGATCCAGGATGATCTCGACATGCAGATTATGGATGACGGCATGAAAATCACCGGTTTCCAGATTATGAGCTTCAATTATCCAAAAGAAATTCAGGATATGATCAATAAAAACGCGTCCCAAGGAATGGTGGGGGACGTTTCCAGATACCAGCAGATATCCGTTGCTGATGCGATGGGCAAATCATCCGGATCAAATACCGCTTCAGATATGGCCGGCATGATGATGGGCATGAACATCGCGAAGGAAATGATGAATGATCAGAAAGATTCCAAAGAAGGCGGAGAAGATTCCGCTAAGCAAACGAGTAGTTCCCAATCCGACAGCGGAAAAGCGCCGAACTTCTGCCCGAATTGCGGCGAGAAAGTCAACGGCGCCAAATTCTGCCCGAACTGCGGACAGAAACTTGCCTGAGTCAAACCTTTTAAAACAGGAGTAGAATCCGCGTTACCGGGTAAACCATAAGCAAATACTTTTTACCAGGAGGGATTTCAATGGCAAGAAAAGGTACAGCGGGCCGTACACCTGAAAAGCAGGTAGGCGCACCGGAATCAGGGATCGACAAAGCGATCAACAAAGTGAAAGAGACTTTTGACGGAGATAACGAAGCGACGGATTACGAAGAAGAAAAAGGCAGGGACCAACAGGAAGATGCAAAAGAGTATTCCAAGAAAGTCTCTGATGAGCGTCCGAACAATCCGCGCCGAAATGAATAGGAGCAGAAAGAAAAAGCGTTGCGGCAAACCGTATGGGTTAGCTGCAACGCTTTTTTCATGCCTGAAAATCAGTATTTATAAGATTGGCCGCCGTCGATCGGGATAACGGAAGCATTGATGAACTTAGCAGCGTCTGACAATAGGAACGCAACAAGGTTGCCGACTTCTTCGGGTTTACCGAAACGTTTCATCGGATTGACACTGACAAATTCTTTGCCGGCAGCTTCCCAATCATCGCCTGCCATCTGTTTAAGCGAGCCTTCGACCATTGGGGTCATGATAGCACCAGGCGCAATAGCGTTGATGCTGACACCGAATTCGCCGTATTCGATACCGGAGTTGCGAGTCAAACCAACCACACCGTGTTTGCTGGCTGCATAACCGGACTGGTTGCCGACGCCTCGGATGCCGCCGACCGAAGCCGTGTTGACGATTGAACCATAGCCTTGTTCTTTCATGACTTTGAGTACATATTTCATACCATAGAAAACACCGTTCAAGTTGACATTGACAACTTTTTCGAATTCATCCGAGCCGTATGCTTCCGTCAGGTTCTGTTTGCCTTCGATACCGGCATTGTTGAAGAACCCATCAATCTTACCGAATTTCCCGACTGTAAAGTCCACATAGTTTTTCACATCTTCTTCATTGGTTACGTTTGCTTCGACGGTTTCAATTTGCGCGTCTGAAGCTGCAGCAAGAATTTCTTTTTTGCTTTCTTCCAGTCCATCTTTGCTCATATCCACGAGCACGAGCTTGCCGCCTTGTTTGGCGATCGATACCGCCGCAGCGCGTCCAAGGCCCGAACCTCCGCCTGTAATGATGACGACTTTGTCTTTGTAATCAATCATTGTCCATCTCTCCTTTTTTTGATTATGCTACACTGAATTTACAGCTACTATTTAAATGTATACCCGTGCGAAGAGGGGCTCAATCAGTAGATTCTCCAGACATTTGCCATCGGATTCCGTGTGGAGTGACAGATGACAGCCGACCCCTAAGTGTAAATTACAGAGAATCGGGAAGGTAGAAAGGAGAATGGGAAGGAGAGAAACAAATGAAAGCAATTGTAATCGATCAATATGGCGGAAAAGAAGAGTTGAAAGAGCGTGAGCTGGACCGTCCAAGCATTGGCGGCAATGAGGTACTAGTTGAAGTGCATGCCACTTCAATCAATCCGATAGACTGGAAATTACGTGAAGGGTATTTGAAAGAAATGCTTTCTTTTGAATTTCCGATCATACTCGGGTGGGATGCGGCAGGAGTAGTAGCAGAAACGGGTGGAAATGTTAAAGATTTTCAAGTGGGTGACCGGGTCTTTGTCCGTCCGGAGCTGACCCGTGAAGGAACCTATGCAGAATTTATAGCCACGGAAGAACGTTTGCTGGCGAAAATGCCCAACAGTATGACATATGAAGAGGGCGCTGCTATGCCGTTGGTAGGTTTGACAGCCTGGGAATGTCTGGTTGAAGTGGCTGGCATCAAAGAAGGCGATAAAGTACTGATTCATGCGGGAGCTGGCGGAGTGGGCACACACGCCATTCAAATAGCGAAGAGTTTTGGTGCTTATGTCGCAGCTACAGCCAGTGAAAAAAATGCAGGGCTGCTCAAATCGCTGGGTGCCGATCAGGTCATTGACTACAAATCAGAAGCATTTGAAGATGTGGTGAAGGATTTTGACATCGTGCTCGATCCGCTGGGAGGCGATATCCAGTCAAAAAGCTTCAGTGTGTTGAAAGAAGGCGGCACGCTGGTGTCGATTGCGGAACAGCCATCTGAAGAAGAAGCGGAAAAGTTTGGCGTCAAAGCAGCTTATGTCTTTCTTCAGCCTGATGGCAAAAAATTGCAGAATCTGGCAAAGTTGTTTGAAGAGGGCAAGCTTAAACCGGTGATTGATGAAACTTATGATTTTTCAGCTCAGGGATTGAAAGATGCCCATGCTGCCAGCGAGACGAATCATGCACAGGGAAAAATCGTTATAAAAGTGAAGTAATAAAAAGTATAATAAAAAAATAATTGGAAAAATCATCCGTTATGCATTTTAATCCCTCGAAAGGGTAGACAATGATTAGGTAGGACAGACAAGAGCTTTGTTCAGTTTCGGTTTGAAGATCTGACCTATACTTGAAAGAATCACTATCAATGAAAAGGGGCGCATACCGTGGCAGAAAATAAACACTATCGGGTCATTTATCATTTAGGCCAAGGCGTTGAGGCTGTTCAAATTGTAGAAGCGGGAAGCCCCAAAGAAGCTGCTTGTGGATTGGATAAGAAAGAAATGAAAGACTTTCTAGGAGAAAATGATACGTATTTTCAATTTAGAATGGAAGAAGTAAAAATGGTGAGTGTTAAAGAAGTGTGAGTTCAATTATTGAGACTGCTATGTCCGGCTATCAGCTGGATATAGCAGTTTTTTCATTAAATGTAAGGATAGAAATTATAGAAAAAAATTTATGTACATATTAATAATGTTACTATTATAAATAAACTGACGAATCGAGGAAATATATGATGGAACACTTACTGGCAAGTATGAAGATAGTGGGAGATGACACTATACAACGAATACAGCTGAAGCATCGGCAGTCTCTTGTGGATGCCTTCAGTTTACAGCAAGGTATGCGTATTCTGGAAATCGGCTGTGGCCAAGGAGATACAACGGTTGTTCTGGCAGATGCTGTGGGGGAAGAAGGACATGTGCTTGCGGTTGATATTGCGGATCCGGATTATGGCGCACCTATAACGTTAGGGGAAGCGACTTCCGAAATCGCCGCATCTGCTCTCGGCAGCCGTATCGATTTCAAGCTTCAGACCGATTTTCTCGACTTGCCTGAGGAGAGTTTTGATGTGGCGATACTATCCCACTCCTCGTGGTATTTCCGTAATCCCGAACAGCTTCTCGAATATTTTAAAAAAATGCGGCGCATGGCCAAGCGGATCTGTATTGCTGAATGGGATATCAATTTTACCCGCATGTCCCAACGGCCGCATTTTGCGTCAGCGGCAATTCTTGCGCTGTACAGTGAATTTATTGACAATGAAGGCAATATCCAGCACGTCTTCGATTCGCGGCAATTGCAGGGAATGCTGGAGACAGCAGGGTGGACAGTCCGGCATACCGCTGTAATTGATGCCGGCTATTTGCAGGATGGCAAGTGGGAAGCTGATTACGCAAAGAGTGTCCAGCCGGAATTTTCTGATGTGCCTGAACGAATTCAGTCGTTGGCCGCGAGCCTTTATGGGATGCTTGAAGTTGTAGAAACTGATAGCTTGGACAGTTTTGTCATAGTTGCGGAATAAAAGTAATCAGGGGAGGGCTAAACATGATTTATGTGACACTCTTAAGGGGCATAAACGTCGGCGGCAACAATAAAGTTGATATGAAAGAACTGAAAAATGTGTTTGAAGAAGCGGGAATGTCACAAGTTAAGACCTATATCAATTCTGGAAATATCATTTTTGCAGACAGCAATCACTCTCAAATAGAATTGCCGGCTGTTTTGGAAGCGGCAATTCTGGCTCATTTCAATTTGAGTATCAAAGTGCTTGTTTATAGCTTTGATCATTTTCAGCGGATAGCTGCAAGTATTCCGGATAATTGGACTAACGATCAGAGCATGAAAAGCGATGTCTGGTTCTTATGGCCGGAATCAGATGATGAGGCTGTACTGGAAAAGCTGACAATTAAGCCGGAAATCGACCGGGTGTCATATGTTGCTGGCGCAGTTTTATGGTCTGTCGATAAGGAGTACGTTACGAAAAGTGGCATGCAGAAAGTGATTGGAACTAAACTATATAAATTGGTGACCATCCGCAATGTCAACACAGTAAGGAAATTACTTGGGTTGATGGAAGAGATCGAATTGGAAGAATAAGCGGAAAGCAGAAGTAATGGAATTATTTCTTCAATCCAATAAAGTCGGAAAAAAAGAGCCACTGCATCCGCAGGGGCTCTTAAATATTTATCATGTTATACCGCATCATTCCGGAATATGCGGCAAGTCTTTCGTGTTTGGATTATTGATGATGTGATGGATCAGATTAGACTACTTAAATAGTTTTCCCCGTAATATCAATGATAAACTTATGTCAAATAAAACAGAAAACCCGCACCCTGCTAAGCAAGGTGCGGGTTAAAATTAAATTTTTATAGTGGAGTGCTGCTGATTCATTAGCGTTCGGCTGCAATCATCAGTCTTTTGCTTTATCGTCGCCATCCTTCACGCGGTCTTTCCAGTCGTCTTTGTTTTCATTGACGTAGTCTTTGCCTTTTTCTTTGTACTCGTTACCGTGGTCGTCCAGATGAGTTTTGCCTTTATCCGTCGCTTTGTCTTTGGCGTCGTTGAATTTGTCGTTAAAAGCCATTACATACTCCATCCTTTCGTTCGGTTATTTCATACATTCTTTATTTACCCTTTTTAGAAGCTTTAACGCGGTCACAAAGTAAATTCGTTCCTAAGCCTTAACGATTTTACCGCTATTCTGTGCTTCGCAATCAGTTTAATAATGAAATAAGAAACGAAAAACCCTCCGCGAGATGCGGAGGGTTCTAAGATTACTGGAGGTTTTCGAGATGCGAAAAACCATTAATATTAGCTTGCCGATCATAAAAGACCCGTAGCCGATCACAAACACGTTTTAACCGCTTCCACCTCAAGAAAGCTGCATTTTTCCCTTCAAAAATAAACTCTAAAGTTCCGCAAACTCCGGATCTGCGACTTTCACCAATTGTTTGCCGAGATTCGATCCTTCAAACAGGCCGAAAAATGCCTTAGGAGTGTTTTCAAAACCTTCAACGATTGTTTCCTCATATTTCAATTTGCCTTCCTGCAGCCATTTGCCTAAATCAGTGGCACCAGTCCGGAATTCAGATGCGTAATCGCCAAGAGTGAAGCCTTTCATCATGGAGCTTGTCGTGATGAATTTCCACTGGATGCGCGGTCCGATATCTCCGCCTGGCGTATTATAAGATGAAATGGTTCCGCATAATACGACACGTGCTTTATTGTTCAGCTCCCAGATGACTGCATCGGAGACTTCGCCGCCGACATTGTCGAAGTAGACATCGACGCCGTCAGGCAATGCCTGTTTCAAATCTTCTTTAAAACTGTCCGATTTATAGTTCACTGCAGCGTCAAAACCGAGTTCGTTGATCAAGTAATCGATTTTTTCCTGTGAACCGGCGATGCCGACAGCGCGGGCGCCTTTCAACTTCGCGATTTGGCCGACAACCGAACCGACAGCTCCAGCAGCACCCGAAACAACGACTGTTTCGCCAGCTTGCGGCTTGCCGATATCAAGAAGTCCGAAATAAGCAGTTAAACCTGTTAATCCTAAAATACCCAAACGCGTTGTAATCGGGGCGATTGTCGGGTCCACTTTTTGGACTTTCTCCGCTTTGGCGATATTGTATTCGGCCCATTTCAGCGTGCCGTTTACGATGTCGCCCTTTTTAAGCAGTTCAGAATTCGAGTCTACAACTTCAGCAAGGATACCGCCGGAAATCGCTTCGTTCAATTTATATGGAGCGACGTAGGATTTTACGTCCCGCATGCGTCCGCGCATATATGGATCGACCGATAAGTAAAGGGTTTTCAGCAAGACTTCTCCTTCGCCGGGTGATCCAATCTCTTGTTCGACAAAAGCAAAATCATCGTTGGATGGCGTGCCTTCAGGGCGGTTCGCCAAATGGATTTCTTTATATGTTTTCGGTGTCATTTGTATTCCTCCTTAAAATTCATTTCGAAAAAATCGTACCATTGTAAAAGAATGGAATCAAAAATAAGAGCCTGCAAGCTTGAATTCTTGTAGTGGAATAAAGGCTATGCTATTTTGAAATAACGAAGCTAAATGAGAAAAGAGGAAATTATAATATGAAACCTGAATTTAAATCTTTATTCGAAGAAATTACTTTGCCTAATGGTGTGGTATTGAACGACCGGTTGGGGGTTGCACCAATGACAACCTATTCAGGTAACGGCGACGGCACGGTATCGGACGAGGAATTGGCTTATTACCGCCGCCGTTCCGATATTGGCAGCCTGTTCATTTCAGCGTGTATCGCAGTATCTGAAAACGGCATTGCATTTCCGAACCAGTTTGTGGCTTTCAAGGATGAGGTTCTGCCGCGCTTGACGCAGATGGCCACTGAGATGAAAACGAATGGCAATAAAGCCATTCTCCAAATACAGCACGGCGGACGCCAGGGGCAGCCGGCGTTAATAAAAACCAACGAAACAGTTGCACCGAGTGCAGTGGAAGGTCCCGCTGGCAGACCTACTCCTCGCGCGTTGACATCAGATGAAATCACAGATATCATCCGTGATTTTGGCGAAGCGACACGCCGTGCCATTGAAGCCGGCTTTGACGGCGTTGAAATCCATGGTGCCAACACTTATCTGATTCAGCAATTCGTCTCGGAAGTCACGAATCGCCGTGAAGATGAGTGGGGCGGCAGTCTCGAGAACCGCCTGAAATTCCCCTTGGCTATACTTGCAGAAGTAAAACGAGTGGCAGCAGAATACGCGGATGAGCAATTCATCATCGGTTATCGTTTGTCGCCGGAAGAATACAGCCAGGAAGGCACCGGTTATACAATCGAAGAAACCAAAATTCTGACCGATAAATTGATTGCCGGCGGCATTCATTATCTGCATGTTTCACTTATGGATTTCCAAAAGCTGCCGCATGTAGACAAAGCGGAAGGCAGCATCGTCGAAATCCTCTCTAAACAGATCGCTGGCCGTGTGGCATTTGTCGTCGTTGGAAGTGTGAAAAAACCGGCGGAAGCTGTCGCCGCTCTTGAAGAAGGAGCCGACATCGTCGTGATGGGCCGCCAAGCATTGGCTGATCCGGAGTGGACAGCGAAAGTGAAATCAGGCAAAGAAGATGAAATCAATGAAAACGTTCCTAAAGAAATGATCGGTAAACTGGATATCCCTGGACCGCTATGGGAACGGATGGTCACTTATAAAATGGTGGAAATCGAAGAAGAAGTTGAAGTTTAATCCCAATAGCTGAATTGAAAAGCTCCCTGACCGTTATTCGGCCAGGGAGCTTTTTGGTTGTCTCAAACAATTCATGAAATTAAATTAAACTTGCTATTTCGTGCTCGTGAATCCGCCGTCGATGCGGATCACGTCGCCGTTGATGTATTGCGCTTTAGATGTCAGCAGGAAGTGCACGAGTTCCGCGACTTCGTCCGCTGTACCAAGGCGTTTTTGCGGGATGCCGGCTTCCGCGTTCTTCTTCATCTCGGGATTGGCGTCGAAATAAGCTTTGACCATCGGCGTTTCAGTTGGTCCCGGTGCCACGGCATTGACGCGCAAACCATCTTTAGCATATTCGGCAACAAGTGATTTTGTCATGCCGACGATGCCGTGCTTGGTCGCTGAATAAGTGACGACCGTATCCTGGCCGATGACGCCGGCACTTGATGCCGTATTGACGATTGAACCCCCGCCGTTTTTCACCATCACTTCCGCCACATAACGTAGTCCGTAAAGCGCGCCGAGCATATTGATGCCGACAATCTGTTCGATTTCTTTTATATCGGTCTCAAGGAAGTATTTGCCGCTTCCTGAAATACCGGCATTATTGAAGAAATAATCGATTGAGCCAAAATGTTCCACCGTTTTGTCGACGTAATTTTTCACTTCTTCCGCTTTCGAAACATCAGCTTTGATGAAGAGTGCATCAGCTCCGAGTTCTTTTACTTTGCTGACAGTTTCATCGACGCCTTCTTCATTTACGTCGACCACTGCGATATTGATGCCGTCCTGGGCCATACGCAGTGCGGTTGATTGTCCCAGTCCACTGCCTGCACCTGTGATAATTGCCACTTTACTCATAACAAAATCTGCCTCCTGTTTTATTTATTGCATACGAAATTTTTTGTATGCTTCCCATAATACGAGTACCCGATTTCGAAAGTGGCTAATCAGCAGGAAGATTCGGACTGTTTATTCAAGTTGAAAACCGGGAAGAGTCAGTAAATAAGTGGAAGTTAACTTACTCGAGGAGGAATTTAAGTTATGGCTGAAAATGCACCGACACACAAAGAAGAATTGAAGATCGTCAATGATTTGATCAAAGATATCGAAGTTGCGATGTTTACAACGATTGTCGATGGTAAACCCGTATCCCGCCCGCTGCAGACACAAGAAGCGGAATTCGACGGCGAGCTGTGGTTCCTGACATTAAAAGATACGGACAAGTACCAGGAGATTTTGGAGAATCCCGCCGTCAACGTGGCCTATGCAGGGAAATCGTATGTATCAATCAGCGGCTCCGCGCAGTTTATCGATGACCTGGATCGCAAAAAGGAATATTGGAATCCAATTTTCGATAAAATGCTGAATACAACATATGATGATCCAAACGTCATTCTGATCAAAGTGACTGCCGAAACAGCGGAATACTGGGAATCCGGCAACATGGCGAAAACCGTTAAGAATTTTGCTAAAAAGCTGACAGGCAATGAAGACGAAGGCGATAAAAAGCAGATGAACGATACGGTGGAATTTAACTAAAGACTTTTTAAGAACTACTGAACAATTCATTACCCGCAGGCTTTCATATGGCCTGCGGGCTTTTCTTTTTGATACGGGTTTATTAAAATCAGAAACTCGCTTACAGTTAAAGAAAGAATTAGTTGCAGAGGATGAAACCGATGAAAGTATTTGCTTCCCATGATGAACAAATTACGATATTGCAGAACCGCGGACTGCTGGTGCCGGACAAGGCGGCTGCCCGGCGCATCTTGTCACGCGAGAATTATTATGCGCTCATTGATGGTTATAAGGAACCGTTTATGGAGCGGGACGAACGATTGAATCCATACGGCCAGGAGATGTATCAGGCAGGAACGGAATTTGGCCATATTTACGCGCTGTACCGTTTCGACCGTGAATTGCGGATGCTCATGCTCAATGAATTGCTGAAGTTCGAAAAGAATATCAAATCGAAAGTGGCGTATCGCTTTTCAGAAAAGTTTAAAGACATGGACTCTTTCCTGGAGCCGGCTAATTACAGCGGGGACACGGAGCGTCATCACGAACGGGACCGCATCATTTCAACACTTTATAATCTGATCAAGACCCATAAGAAACGCGATCGTGTGAAATACCCGGCCATCCGTAAATTTTTCGATAAGCACCGAAATGTGCCGCTATGGGTCCTCGTCAATTTTCTGTCGCTTGGGCAAATCACCAATTTCTATTCCGTAATCGATGATGAACTGCGCGAACGCATCGCCCAGGATTTTGCCGCCGAGTTCAGCGAAGAGTATGAACCCTTGCAATTAAAGGCAAGTGAACTGGATGCCTTATTGCGCATCGCTTTTCCGTACCGCAATAAATCGGCGCATGAAGAAGTGCTGTACCGTTACCGGCTGGCGCATCCGGAAGAACTCATTGACGTCGATGCGATGCTCCGATTGCCGGCGGGAAGCCTCGGGAAAGGCACGGTCTATTCGATGGTGAGCCTTTTGAGGCTGGTGCTCGCGAAAGAAGAGTACGAAGTGTTTTCGGCGGAATTGGAACGGCTGATGGCGGAACTGAAAGCGGCGCTGCCAGGCCGTGCGTATGGTGTGGTTATGCGGGATACGGGTTTTCGGGAGAATTGATTAGCTGATTTCAGTGAGAGACGATATTTTTCGAACACCCGGCATCGGATGGCGGTGTTGAACTCCGAATAGAATTGTAGAAGAAGGGAGGTCAGGTTATGAATATGCTGAAAGATATGAATGAATCGCTGCAGTATATAGAAGGACATTTGGACAGTGACATCGATTTTCAGGAAGTCGCGGACATTGCGGGCGTTTCGGAATATCATTTTCGGAAGCTGTTTTCTTATTTGTCCGGCATGACGCTGAGCAGCTATATCCGCAACCGGCGATTGTCACAGGCGGCTTTCGATCTGCAGCGGGGCGGCGAGCGTGTACTGGATGTAGCAGTGAAATACGGCTACGATTCGGCGGATGGTTTCAGCCGTGCTTTTCGTGAGTGGTCGGGTGTGCATCCGTCGGAAGTGAAGAACAGTGATGCCTTGAAGCTGTTTCCGCGCCTGACTTTCCAATTGACGATTCAAGGAGGAATGGATATGGATTACAGTATCGCAGAAAAAGAAGCCTTTAAATTGGTGGGCATTAAAAAAAGGGTGCCGATTGTCTTTGAAGGGCAAAATCAGGAAATCATGAATATGGCTGGTTCCATCACACCTGAGCAGCGGGAGAAACTTGGCCAGATGCGGAATACGGAAGTCAAAACAGTGGTGAACGCATCCTTTAACTTTGACGCGGGGCGCAATGAAGAACAGGGGGAACTCGATCATCTAATCGGATCCATCACGACTTTGGATGCTAATTTTGGAGAGTTTGATGTGGTGAACGTTCCTGCGGGCAACTGGGCAATTTTCAAAATGGAAGGGCCATTTCCGGGTGTACTCCAGGAAACGTGGGGGAAAATCTTTTCGGAATGGCTGCCGTCTTCTAATTATGAACTGAGGGAAGGTCCTGAAATCTCATTTAATGGTGATATGGGTGATTTCGAGAAGGTATACAGCGAAATCTGGCTTCCGGTGAAGAAACAAGGTTTGTGAAAGCAGGTTTCAGTTTGATAATTCGACAAAAGCAGGCCCGCACATCAGCGGAGCCTGCCTTTTCGAATTCTATGAGCGGTATTTGGGATTCTATGATCACTCAGAAGATTCTATGATCACTCAGGGGATTCTATGATCACTCAGCGAGTTCTATGATCACTCAGCGAGTTCTATGATCATTCAGGAGATTCTATGATCACTCAGGGGATTCTATGATCACTCAGGGGATTCTATGATCACTCAGGAGATTCTATGATCACTCAGCGAGTTCTATGATCACTCAGGAGATTCTATGATCATTCAGGAGATTCTATAATCACTCAGCAAAAATCATCCGAGCAAAAGCACTAAAAAGCAGGTCACGCACATCAGCGGAGCCTGCTTTATTTCTTATCAATCAACTAGCTTCCGGAAACTCTTTCGCTACTTTATCTTCCACTTTCTCGATGACAGTTTCGTTATAGATCAGCTCTTCTTCCAATAAAATCATATAGCCTTCGTAAGGTGACGCGGAGTTGATCAGCTCATATGCTTCGAGATAAGCTGCCGTATAGTAATAACCGAATTCCATCTCCTCATCTTCAAGAGAGATTGTATCCGCTTCCCTAACCAATTCCAAGGATACCGCCGGATCAATAAGCAGATAAATTTCAGCAAGTGTCATGAGATCATCAAGGCGGTAATCGGGATTTCCGTTTTCGAGACGGTCTTCCATGAAAGTGATGGCTTCGTCATATTGATCCTGCATCAAGTAAAGATCAGTCTGCATCCAGGACAGATGATTTAAATCTTCTTCCGACGCTGTTTCCTTTAATTCATCTATGATTGTTGCCGCTTCTTCAAAATTCCCTGTTTCCATCGCTTCATAAGCTTCATCGTATTTTGACTGTTCCGCTGTACTTTCTTCAATCATGTCATCGAGGAAAGTTTCCTGGAATTCGGCAAGCTCCATACCCGTCGCTTCTTCAAGCATGGCGTAGAATTCACTCGGCATCGTGGCAGAAAGAAATGTCGGCAATAGCGCCTCACCATGTTCATTGACCAGCGCTTCGACTGCCAAAAAGCTTTGGATATACGGGTCGTAAGTGCGGGAATACGTATTATGGAAAGAATAATCGTAGTCCAGCAGTTTGAAATCAGTGATCTCCACATCTTCAAGTGCATACCAATCGCTGGTCTCACCGGCCAGATAATCGGCGACACCTTCTTCAAACCATAAGGGCAGGCGGGTCTCAGATAGGCCATATTTCTGTGAATACAAATGGCTCTGATGGTGGCTGTATTCATGAAGAAGGATGATATCCCATGAATAATCATCCGGAACCAAATGGATTTCCTGGCTGTAATAATCATAATAGCCCATGGCTTCCTCATAGCCGGACGCTTCAGATAATGTATCAAAATCATCATGGAAGACAATCGTTAAGTCACCCATTTCTTTATTGCCATAGAAGTCAGCGATGCGTCCTTTTTCTTCTTCCAGAAATGCATCGATTTTATCGATCTCGTCTTTAGTCGAAGCAGTGAAGGAATAAACCACGCCGTTTTTCTCGATGCTGCCAATCGTGCTGGAATTCGAATTGCTGTTCCAGAGAGAAGATGCCAGCATTTGAGTCTTTTCAGCAGCTGAGAAGTTTTTAGTCAGCTCTTTAGCTTCCAAGAAAGTATTAGCGGCAGCGAACAGGCCGATCGCCGAACTGAGGTATACAGTCAAAATCAATAAAGCAGCGACTTCCATCCGGCTCTTGAGCCATATTCTTTTAAGATGTCCACTTTGAATTCCATACAGGCTGAAAGCGAGTCCAGCTACACAAAGCACCAGCAGCATGAATGATACAAGAATGCCTAAAACGAGCCCCTGGCTGAATATGAGCCAATAGCTTCCGATACTGAACCCAAGGAATAAAACAGATAAAATTACTACTTTCCACAATACTTTCATGTCTTCCTCTACTTTCCATCTGGATTGTTTTAAAACAAAATTCTGCCGAAAGGAAAAGTAGAGTGTGTCGCTGGATTCAGCTTTGACTTGTATTTTTCGCCTCGGAAAAGGACTATCAAGTTTCTAAAATCAGATTATATACTTGTAAGTTTTCTATATATTAACATTTAAGTGTCCCGGAATATATCTATTTTTAATGTGTATATAGTCCTGACTTAATATCATTGAACATGAAGGCATAATTGACTTAATTAAAGATAAAATGGATTCTATCACCAAAACGATATGATAAAGTTAAGTCAACCAGCTAGAAAGCTTTAAGGAGGAAATGAAATGGGCCTATTAACTGGCAAACTCGCCATTGTAACAGGTGCGAGCCGCTTGAACGGCATCGGAGCTGCAATCTGCAAGGAACTGGCGGAGAATGGCTGCAATATCTTCTTCACCTACTGGACAGCGTATGACAACAGTATGCCATGGAAAATTGAAGCGGACGAACCGGCCCAGTTGAAAGAGGAATTGAAGCGGTTCGGCGTGAAAGTGACGTCTTTGGAAGTGGATCTGTCACAAGCGGCAGAACTGGAATCGTTGCTTAAACAGGTGGAAAGCGAGCTCGGTCAAGCTGATATATTGGTGAACAACGCTGCTTATTCGACGGATACCGATTATTCCACTTTGACCATCGAAGAGCTGGATCGGCATTACCGTGTGAATGTGCTTGCTACGACTATGCTGAGCAGCGGTTTTGCCAAACGCTTTACGAAAAAATCAGGGGGACGGATTATCAATCTCACGTCAGGACAGTTCAAAGGCCCGATGCCGGGTGAACTGGCTTATGCCACGACGAAAGGCGCGGTTGACGCATTGACAATCACCTTGTCAGCGGAAGTTGCACCGCTTGGAATCACCGTCAATGCGGTGAATCCTGGACCGACTGACAGCGGATGGATGACATCCGAAATACAAGATGCGCTGCAGCCTCGATTCCCATTCGGACGTCCAGGTGAACCGAAAGACGCGGCGATATTGGTGAAGTTCCTGGCAAGTGACGATGCAGCGTGGATTACGGGTCAGATCATCCATTCGGAAGGCGGTTTTACACGCTAAAGCCCAAAGATTGTTTGAAGATGACAATCAAAAAGGAAAGCCCCGATCATCCATCGGGGCTTTCCTTATAAAATTAATCTCATTTCGTAAATTGAATATCTCGGGTCTCCTGAAGTTCAGCGAAATCGCTTAGCAGCTCATTATGGTGGCCGATGATCTGTTCAGCGCTCATCGTCTCTGAATCCCATGTGCCGTGGGCGTCTTTTGCCAGCGTCACATTGAAACCGTGCTTACTGGCACTTTGTGTTGTGGCGTCTATGCAATACTCAGTTTGATTGCCAGCAATGACAAGGTTTTGAATTCCTTTCGATTTCAATTCTTCGAGTAAAGAAGTTTCTTGGAAAGAATCCGGAATTTTTTTCTGGATAATCAGGTCTTCCGCTTGCGGCTGGATCGATTCGTGAATCTGCCAGAAATCTGTGCCTTCCACAAGGCCGGCATCGTTATGCTGTACGTAAATAACAGGCACGCCCGCTGAACGCGCTTTTTGAATCAGCGTTTGAAGATTCTCAAGCAGTTTATCACTTTCATGGACTGGATTGGCAGGGTCGAACATTTCATTTTGGGCATCGATGATCAGCAGGGCCGTATTCGGCATAGGACCGTCTCCTCTTCGTGTATTCTTTTTGTTTTATTCGACAGCTGTGTCCTAAAACCTTCTCGAGCAGTATAAATAAAAAAGAGGTTTGTTTTTCAGTTACCTTATGGTAGGATTTGGGTAACAAATAAATTATGCACTAGGGGAGCCGCTTTTTGGGCTGAGACAAGCATAGCTTGGACCCTTTGAACCTGATCTGGATTATGCCGGCGGAGGGAAGTGGTAATTGCAGGCTTATTGTGATGCAACCACTCTGCACTGCTGTCCATATCTTTGGAAGCTGTGTATTTTTTTGTGCAAAAAAAGGGGGAGAAGCGATGGGGGAAACATGGGGGTTCATCGATTCAGGCCATAACAGCGCCTCATTTAATATGGCTTTGGATGAACTGTTGCTGGAATGGCTGAGCAAAGGGGAAATCGGTCCAACTATCCGATTATACGGCTGGTCGCCGGCGGGAATTTCAGTCGGCCGCTTTCAGGATGCCGATAAAAAAATCGACTTTCAGCAGGCGTCAGCTTACGGAGCGGAAATCGTTCGCAGGCAGACGGGCGGACGCGCTGTGCTTCATGATCAGGAATTGACTTACAGTGTGGTGGTTCCGGAAACGCATCCGGCCATGCCGCGTTCTGTAAAAGAAGCTTATCTGGTCATTTCAAAAGGTTTATTGGAAGGATTCAAGGAACTTGGCATTGAAGCGGAGTTTGCGATACCCGAAACGTCGATGGAGAAAACGGATTCAGCTGTTTGCTTTGATAAGTCTTCCTGGTACGAGCTGTTGGTTGATGGGAAAAAGGCAGCGGGCAGTGCCCAGATGAGAAGAAAAGGCATCATCCTGCAGCATGGGTCAATTCCGATTGAAATTGACAGCGTGAAGTTATTCGATTTATTCACTTACCCTTCACTTGAAATAAAACAGCGCGCAAGGGATGCGTTCAAGGATAAGGCCATCTCCATCAACACGGCGACTGGAAAATCGGTTGATTTTGATAGAGTGAAGGCTGCTTTTAAACAGGGATTCGAAAAAGGGCTTGGCGTTAAATTGGAACCGCTTACGCTGTCGGATAAGAGATTGATCGAAATCAATCAGCTGGCGGAAACGAAGTATAAAAATCTTGATTGGAGTTACTCAACTAAAAATTAGGAGGAGTTTAAATGTCAAAACAAGAAGAATACATACGGAAACCGGATTGGCTGAAGGTGAAAATCAATACGAATGAATCGTTTACAGGACTAAAGAAATTGATGCGTGAGAAAAAGCTCAACACGGTATGTGAAGAAGCGAGATGCCCGAACATCCACGAATGCTGGAGTGAACGAAAAACCGCTACTTTCATGATTCTCGGAGATACCTGCACGAGAGGATGCCGCTTCTGTGCGGTCAAAACAGGATTGCCGAATGAACTTGATCTGGGCGAACCGGAACGCGTGGCGGAATCTGTAGAAATTATGGGTTTGAAGCATGTCGTGGTGACAGCGGTTGCCCGGGATGATCTGAAAGACGGCGGTGCCGCTGTTTTTGCTGAGACGGTGCGTGCCATCCGCAGAAGGATGCCGGCAACGACCGTGGAAATCCTGCCATCCGATATGAAAGGCGATTACGAAAGCCTCCATACGTTGATGGACAGTGCACCGGATATTTTCAACCATAATATCGAAACCGTCAGACGCCTGACGAAGCGGGTGCGTGCCCGGGCGATGTATGACCGGTCACTTCAATTGCTGGAGCGGGTTAAGGAAATTGCGCCGAACACACCAACGAAATCGAGTATCATGGTCGGGCTTGGTGAAACGAAGGAAGAAATCATTGAAACGATGGACGATCTGCGTGCGCACAATGTCGATATCATGGCGATCGGCCAGTACCTGCAGCCGACTAAAAAACATTTAAACGTGGAACGCTATTATCATCCTGATGAATTCGCCGAGCTGAAGGAAATTGCATTGTCGAAAGGCTTCAGCCATTGTGAAGCAGGGCCGATGGTGCGCTCTTCCTATCATGCAGACGAACAGGTCAACGCAACGTCGGCACAGCGCCGCATCAATTACATGAAAGGCTACGAGTCGCAGGGCAAGAAGCTGGAAGTGGAGTCTTTTTGACATGATATAGTGAAAAGCCACCGCCTATGCGGTGGTTTTTTTCTCTCATTTTGTGCTCAGCGCAAATAAAAACTGAGCTGCGCAAATAAATCTCGCTCAGCGCAAATAAATCCGAATCTGCGGAAACAAACCCGCCCTATGACTTACAACAGGGGAGAATATCCTTTAATCACCTATAAAAAAGTAAAAAATTCACCACAAACAGAAAAAAAGACCACCGTAATCGGTGATCTTTCCAATTTTCCCACTTAATTTTACGTCAGACCGTCAAGTCGTTCTCGGATTTGATTCGGATGGCATCCTGTAATAATTTCTGGAGAACGGCGGCAAAGACTGCGACGACAAGCGAAGCGAAAATGACGAACAGCCCCATGATGATCGCCGGCGCGTCATCTGCCATTGTCAGCATATAAAGGAATGGCATCTCGATCAAATAGACAATGATGATGGCAATCGCACAGCGTTTGATATTGCGGATGGCTTTTACGGAAAAGGTGGAGAAAGCTTGGTTGCGGTCAATATACCCAAGGAGTTTCAGGGATTGGTACAGCGCAATGAAAAAAGGGATCATCCCGATATACATGCCGATTAGCAGCGGATATTGCAGATTTTCAAGTTCCGGCAAAGCCCAGTATGGGGAATTCGGATCGAATCTGGATAAGCCGTAGATGCACACAGCGAGTACCGGAAGGCCGACGAGAAAGACAGCGGCTTTTAAGACAGCTGTTGAACTTCGTTTCATCTTAAACACCTCATTAAATAATGTTGTTAATGAGATAATACACCATTATTTATTGAATATCAATAAATAATTATCTTAATTTGATGTTTAATTATTGTTCAATTAATTAAAAACTTATAAGTATTTCTGCAGCCCTTTATAAATCTCCACGATTTCATCCTGTTTGATGCGTACGAGTCCACTCGAGGAGGGGGCAACGAATTCTGCGATTCCGGGAATGACAGGATCGCTCTGTTCACCCCAGGGAGCAACACGTTTTTTGCTGTATTGCTGGTACACACCTTTGCCGACGAAGCAGACGGCTGCCGGCTGATAGCGTTGAATTTTCTTTTTCAGCTTTTCTGCCCCGATCCGATATTCATCCTTCGATATCTCTGCCGCCTCTTTGGTAGGGCGGGCTACTATATTCGTCAATCCAAGACCGAGCTCCAGCAGTTTGCTGTTTTCTTCAGGGCGGAATTTCCGCGGCGTCACACCCGCCTGATGTAGGATTTTCCAAAAACGGTTATTCGGATTCGCGTAATGATAGCCGGTTTCGGACGACCGGATACTGGGGTTGAAGCCGACAAACAATATCTTCAAACCCGGTTGTATATGATCAGGAATCGGTTCTAAATGCAATAGGGGATCCTCCTTTAAGTGAATGAGCATGTATTTATCATACCCGATTTGAACAAAGCAAATACTGAACACGAATGAAGTACTTCTTCCTGTTTATGGCAGTTCCAAAGTACTGAATTTCCATAATAATGAAACCGACATTTCCTATAAACGTATCTGAACGGTAGAATTAATCCAGGAGGAATGATGTTTATGAAACTTACCAATGCAAAGTGGCTGATGATAATAGGACTGTTGCTGCTGGCAATCGTTGCCGGCTGCTCGAAAGCTGATGAAGAAGCGGTGGCGGAAAAAGTCCCGGCGGAAGAAAAGAAGGAAACGGCAGTGGAAGAAAGTGATGAAGAAGAATCGGCGGAAGCGGAGGAAATCAATGTTCCGGAAGCAGCCATACATAATGTCGAAGAAATGGTGAAAGAAAAAGGTAAATATGTTCCCAATAAAATGACAGATCAGCAAAAAGAGGATTTATATAAGGAGCTGGAAGAGGCTCCTGCCGGGATGTCTGGGGAAGAAGCCTATTCGCTGGCCGTTTCCTTATTGGCGGCAGACGTGGAAGAAGCCGCCACAATCATAAACGAAGTGGATCCGGTCATTAAAATCGATTCTGCGACACCTGAGGATGAAATTGACATTCCAGACACTGAAACGGTCAATGTCGCGATTCTATTGGATGCAAGCGGCAGCATGGCGGGGGAAGTGAGCGGCGGCCAGAAGATGAAACTGGCCAAATCAGCGATTCAAAAATATGCATCGGATCTGCCGGAAGGAGCGAATATCATGCTCCGCGTCTATGGCCATGAAGGAACCGGAACGGATGCTGATAAAGCCATGTCCTGTGCCAGCAATGAAGTTGTTTATGACCTAGGTTCTTATGATGAGCAGAAATTTGCGGAATCGCTTGAGCAATTTGCTCCTGCCGGGTGGACGCCTTTGGCAGGTGCCATCGAAGCGGCTGAAGCGGATTTGAAAGAACAAAAAGGAGAAAACGTCCGCAATGTGGTCTACGTTGTCAGTGACGGCATCGAGACATGCGACGGTGATCCGGTTGCGGCTGCTGCATCGCTGAACGAATCAGACATTCAAGCGGAAGTGAACATCATCGGATTCGATGTGGACAATGAAGGGCAGAAGCAGTTGGAAGCCGTAGCAAAAGCAGGAAACGGTAAATACAAATCGGTTTATTCCGAAAGTGAATTGAACGAATATCTTGAACAGGAATACAGCCGTCTCTACTGGGAATGGCTGGCGTGGGGGAATGACCGCAAATTGGAAATCCTGTCACAAAGCAACGATATCTACGGGGAGCTTCTGGCGGCCAACAACGATGTCAGCTTCCTGTCACTGGCTTCAAAAAATGAAATGTACGCCATCCACTATGATTTGAAAGAACTTGAAAAGTTCAAGGACGAAGCAGCAATGGACAGGTATCTCGAATTGATCGATACAAGATATGAAACAGTCAGACAGCATTTCAAACAGGAATCGGAACGCAAAGACGAAATTCGCAAAGAAGTTTATGAAAAGCTTCGTGAACAAGTCGACCAGCTCGAAGAAGAGAAAATGGACGAATACAAAAATTGATCAAAGAAAGCCAGCTACCCGGAAAAATCCAGGAGGCTGGCTTTTACTGATTTATTACTTTTCTGTTTCCGGATCCACGGATATCTGCCATTCAATACCGAAACGGTCAATCAGATTTCCGTATAGCGGACTCCAAAATGTTTCCTGGAGATCCATGCTGATCATGCCGCCTTCTGCGAGCTTTCCAAAAATGATTCTCGCTTCTTCCTGCTCATCGAGCGTTAAAGTAAGCGAGATATTATTTCCTTTTCGGTAAGATATCCCCATCCCGGGCGGCACATCCGAAATCATCAGGTAATCGCCATTCTTCAAAACGATTTGCGCATTCATGACCATGTCTTTCGCTTCTTCCGGAACCCCTTCCATGTCGTCGCCATTTGCATCACCGTAGGTCATCAGCCCAATTAAATCGCCGTTTAAGACATCGGTGTAGAAGTGGGCAGCTTCTTGTCCTTGTCCGTCGAAATTCAAATAAGGAAATATTTTAGTAATCATGATTGACCTTCTTCCTTGGGTTTTTGCAGCTCATTTAAATATTCAGCCAGTCTGTCATAAGTTTCTGACATTCCTTCAACTGCTTGCATATCGATGATTTTCTGCAACTCTTCTTCAGATTCGAATCGTGTGCGGGAGGTTAGTGTTGTTTGTTTGCCTTCTTCAGAAAAAACCAATTGTACAAACATTTTCGGCATGCCGGACAGCTCATTGCCGTATTGATCGGCAAATGCGTCTTCATAAACCAGCCGTTCTTCGGGAATGACTTCCTGATAAACAGCTTTGCCCCAGGATTCCTGTCCGTCTTCCGAAGAACGCATGCAATAATGCCAAACACCATTCGGTTCGACTGCCATTTCATAGCTGTGCGTCTCCCAGCCGGTTGGCCCCCACCAGCGCGCGATTTTGTCCGGACTGACATGAGCTGCATAGACGAGCTCTTTCGGTGCCTCAAAACTGCGCTCCATAATCAGTTCGCGTCCTTCTGTGCGGGTTCGTGTATCTTTCGTCGACATTGGATGATCCTCCTTCTGCCTCAGATGACCGATTGCTTTCAGCAGCCTCCTTTCTTAAGGATTAACCGGTTTGTCACTTACAGTATATCTATTTTTAATTTAAAATAAAACGAAAATTCAGTTATTATTTTACTCTTGTTATTGTTTAAAGATTATCAATTTCAACCGGTTCGATTTTGTCGGCCGGTTCGAATCCGAAGATGCGGCTGTAAAAATAGAACTCACCGTCAATGGAGCGTTTGATATTCTCAGCTTTCCGGAAGCCGTGTCCTTCGCCTTCGAATTCCAGATAAGCGACAGGCAGACCTTTTTTACGAAGAGCTTCGACCATCGGCACAGCCTGATTCGGCGGCACCACTTTATCGTCAAGACCTTGGAAAAAGATCACGGGACACGATAAACGGTCGGTGAAATGGATCGGCGAACGTTCGTGGAATACATGTTTTTCTTCAGGATAAGGTGCAATGAGCCCGTGCAGATAATGCGACTCGAATTTATGGGTTTCCAGTACAAAACTTTCCAGTTCGCTCAAACCGAAATGGCTTGCGCCAGCCTTGTAAATATCGGTAAAGACGAGGGAAGCGAGCGTCGTATAACCGCCAGCTGATCCACCGGCGATAGCGACTCGGCCATGGTCCACGTCCCCGCGGTCAATAAGATATTGGACGGCGTTGGCGCAGTCTTCGACATCGACAATGCCCCATCGGCCTCTCAGGCGGTCCCTGTATTCCCGCCCATAACCGGTTGAACCGCCGTAATTCACATCAACCAGCGCAAAGCCGCGGCTGGTCCAGTATTGCTTCACCAGATTGAGTGCGGAAGAAGTGGCGCCGACCGGCCCGCCATGTGCATGTACAAGCAATGGCGGCTTTTCACCTTTAGGCGCTGTAAAGTCTGGATTGCTTGGTGCATAGTAAAGCGCGTGTGCTGTTTTATTGTTGGCTGTCGGAAATTCGATTGCTTCCGGCAGCGATAAATAATCAGTGTCTATGAGGACTTCTGATGCGATCTTTATATCTTCCAGCTTCAATGAATCTGTGTCCATTACCGTGATCCGTGGAAACTCTGTCGGCGACGCTGCAATAAAAGCGACTTTATCTCCGCTCGACTGAAGAGATGCAAAGGACGTGAATCGATTCGTTATGGGATTCAGGCGTCCATTCCAGACATCCACGCTTGCAAGCTGCCGCATGCCGTGCTGCGAATAAGAAGCGATGATCGTATTTTCATCGATAAAGCAATAATCCGATTTGCCGAGCACTGAACTATGTGAACCGAATTCCGCTTTGACCGGACAGACTTCTTCTTTGCGGCTGCCATAACAGCGCATCAGATTCCACCAATTGCTGTGGTCTGACAGGAAATAGAGTGTGCCACCTGGTGACCACAGCGGTTGGACAATAGATACACCGGAGCCGCCGGTCAATTTTCGGTTATTAGAGAGTGTGCCATCTTCATTAATATCAGCCACCCATAATTCAGACTCATCCCACGGCATATGCGGATGACTCCACGTAAGATAAGCCAGGTGCTTGGCATCCGGGCTTACCCGTGGATTCGAGTAGAAATCGTTGCCCGAAACGGCAATCTTCTGATCGCTTCCATCCGCATTCATCACAACGATGGTTGTTTCGGGAGTAAGTGAAGAATTTGTGTGATCTTCACGAATCCAATAAAGGCGTTGATTTAGCCGGTCGATTCCTGCATCTGCATAGCGATGGTTTGAGTCGGATGTAATCTGTTTCGGCTGATTTTCACCTGTTTTCAAATATAAAAGATTGTCTTCAAAATTGGAGAAATAGAGACGTTCGCCGAAGACCGCGAAAGGTGCGCCCCCGTATTCATGAACCCGTGTCCGGACATTGAAAGGGGCAGGTGTCTGTAAGGCCGGCACATTATCCAAAGTCTTTTTCATGACCCGGCTGCGGCCGCTTTCAGAAGGAAGGCGTTCAAGCCAATAAAGATCATTTCCTTCATAAGCGATGCCTTCAAGGGCTACTGTATCCTTTATTATCAATTCACTGGTAATCGGCGACTTCCAGCTGCCGTAAGGCATTATTTTTCTCTCCATCAGAAAACGCCTCCTGTTCAATATAAGTACATTAATTTTAACAGGAGAAGAGTTGGAATTGTTGGATAATTCTAATGGGAGAAACAACAAAATTGCTATATTGAAAAAGTTTGTAAAAAAACTGGTAAAAAATAAGTAATATTACATACAAAATATTTATTATTTAGTATAATAGATTCATTAAATGTTACGGAGCGTGGATGATGTTAAGTAAACGCCAGCGTGAATTCAGGAAAATGATGAAAGAAGTGGAAAAGAGGCAAGTAAACAGGGATGTTTACAGCTATAGAGAAAAACGCTATCCGAACGAAAAACCAAAGCGTCAAATCAAGAAACCCATTCTGCAAATTGGTGGAGTTTTTGGGCTCATAATTTTAATCTGGAATCTATATGCACTTTCTACCTATATCACCACTGATGCCAATACGTTTGGCATCGTTTCTACAAAAACTCTCAAAGTGCATAACTACCTTGAAAAAGGTGGAGAAGCAGAAATTGAAATAAGCCAAACCGTCAATTCGCTTATTGACCAGTACAATGACAATTCATTGACGATACTTCATATTGAAGAAGCTCAGCGAACTCTTTTTGATCTTCAGAAATCGATTTCCTTGGACAATGACCGCTTTGCAGTAATGAATCGTTATTTTGAAGAACAATTCAACTTGGCATATCAACTGACGAATATTCTTCAGCTGCAAAATGCCCCTACTGTCAATCAAGAATTACTATACATAATAGATAAGCAGAAAGAATTATCAGCTTCCAGAACATCCATCCTCATTCATCTGCTGGAAAACGAAAAAATGAAGTATCAAATTTTAGACGACGGTACCATAAGTTATGAATACTAGTAAAACTCTTATCAATAAAATTATAAGGAGTTGAAAAAATGGTTTTCTCCTCAGTGCTGTTTGAAAGTATGCTGGATGGTTTCTTGCCGATTTTAACTGGGTACATTTTGCCGATCGGGCTTTGGATGCTCGTTCCGGCAGTGATACTTCGGCTGATTTTCAAAAGCCAATTATCTTTCCAGGTTGGAGCCTTGATTGGCTTGGCTCTCTGTTTTTTCATCGGCCCTTTTTCTACATGAAAACAAAAAAGCATGCTTCCCGGTGATTACCGGAAGCATGCTTGAAATTTTGCTGTTAGTATCTCTTGCTGTATTTTCTCTGAAAGTCTTCCTCTGAAGATAAGAGGTAAATAATACCTTCGATTACACCAATCACCGCAGGTATACCTGTCCAGAAGAACAGGAGATAGATTAGCCCAGTGCCTGGTTTGCCCAAGTAGAATTTATGGGCGCCGAAGTCTCCAAGAAATATCGCGAGCAAACCGGCTGCTAATTTATTTTTCATTTCGCTCATCCTTTCTGCTTATAAGATTGTTTTCCCGAATTCCGAAGAATTAACCTGTGCATCCACAAAAAACCGAAATTTTTACTCATTCCAATCACACTGGAGGAAACCATGTATTTCAATAAAAAAATCAGCTTTATTCAAGAACCAGCAGAATCGAATGGAATTTCCCGTCGAACAGCTGTACGCGCAATTATAATAGAAGAAGAGAAAATTTTGATGGTCCGGTCTAAGCTTGGCTATTATAAATTGCCTGGCGGCGGGGTTGAAAAAGGAGAATGTCTTGAAAAAGCTTTAGTTAGAGAGGTAGCAGAGGAGACAGGATATATTAATTGCATCATAAAAGAAGAAATTGGAATCGTGGCGGAGCAGCGTCCCGACCGTTCATCAAGCGAATCTCATTTCTTTATGGATTCCCATTATTTTTTGTGTGAGTTGGATAATAAAGAGACGATTGCCCAAACCCTTATTGATTATGAGCTGGAAGAAGGTTACCAGCCTGTCTGGGTTTCGATTCAGGAAGTGATCGATGCGAATAGCCGTGTGTATAAAAAAGACCCGTGCCAAGTTTTTATTGTGCGTGAGAATTATGTCTTGGAGAGATTGAAGAAAAAGATCGTTTTATAAAATAACTAATATGCAGAAACTTTTTAGCTCAATTGCCGTATAGTAACTAACAGAAATTGAAGCTTGTAAGGAAGTGAAAGGCCAAAATGGATAAACAAACAGGCAAATTCATATTGAAAAAAGGCAAGAAGTATAAAAAATGGAGTGAACAGATGCTGGTCAACCCCTTTTACTGGGTGGAAGGGGGCAAACCTTATTACGTCGTCGTCTATCTGTCAGGAGGGAGATCTGTCGCATCGGGTTTCTTCAGCACTGAAGAAGGAGAAGTAAACGAAGACGCGTATCGCGCCCATCCCAAGCTGTCCATCTTTTCAGAGCTCAGCACAAATATTTTCACTATAGGTGAAGAGCGTGCGGCAGTGGGAACCGGTCATTTTATTGATCTGCTTGCCGTCCCTTTCCAAAACGGCGATGAGCGGGCAGCAAAAGGAAGAGAAGTTTTCGCAGGTCTCTTAAAAGATCAGCAAGAGTTCATTGCAATTATGAAAGAATTTACTTCGTATTATGACCATGATGTTCTGGTAAGAGGCAAACTGGAAGAATCGGATATTTTGAAAGTCCAGGAAACGGTGATCACGCTGCAATTACTGCAATACCGCATGGGTACGGCGATTCAGAAGCATGTGGCAGAACTTCAAAGCTTCGAAGATTATTTAAAGAGCCGTGAAGAATGGAAGAAACTCAAGAAGGACAGCCAGTCATTCATCAAAGGTATGCTCAGCAGAACGGGAGCAGCCCGCAAGGAACTGGATGCACTCAATGTCATTGTCGATGAAGATCCTGAAAAAATGTTTCAGTTGAATTATGAGCGGATGATAAAAAAAATCGATGAGGCAAATGTAAGCCAGAGGAACCATATCCGTTATCCGAAATAAAGAAGACGCTGCCAGTTCGGGCAGCGTCTTTTTGAATTACAGATTTTTCTTCCGCATAGCCAGCCAGTTATAAAATAAGATTAGGGATAAAAAATGATGTAAGCTGCCTTATGGGAAGCTTCGAGATTGACAGGGCTGTTGTGGAGCGAAGGGATAGCGAGCAGATAGGATAAATCAGTGAAAAAACCTGCAGCCTCAAAAAAATTGTTGATGAAGATCCAGAAAATATGTTTAAGCTGAATCATGATTATCTGGAAAAAGATATTGCAATTTCAATAGAGAGCCTGAAAAAAAATATTCGTTTTCTTAAATGACAAAAGGCGTTGCCGCGATGGCAGCACTTTCATTTATACTCTTTTTTGCATCCTTGCAGCTCTGTAATAAGCAGCGGTGCGGATATATAAATGATGGACAAAGCCGATGAAGACTAAGCACCAAGCAATAGAGGCTATATAGAACATCATTCTTGGAATAGCCTGAAGAAATGGTGTTTCCAATGCGATTGCCAGCTCCCAGGTACTGGCCGTATACATAGCTAGCGGAAAGACCATGGCCCAGAGCGCCGGTTCGTATGTGACGGGATGCCGCCTGATGATATGCCGCCAGAAAGCCAGGATGAATAACAGCGGGATCCACCATGTGCCGGCTACCCAGAAAAATAAGGTAAAACCCTTCAGGAACGGCGTGATTTCCGTTAGGAATGACCAGGATTCGGCATGTTGAATCAGTGTAGCACCGGCAAGGCTCGTTATCGCAACAGCTCCCATATTGATCCAGTATGGAGGAGTGAATGCGCTCGATTCGAGTTTCAGGAACGTGAAACGGTAAAAGATTAACGTGATGATGTTCAAGTAAAGCATGCAGCCGAGAAAATAAAAGCAGACAGTGGTGAACAGGATGATTTCATGTCCGCTACCGACAGCAGGCACAAGAAGCGTTCCAAGAATCGAAACCGCCTGCGTGGCAACAGCCGCAATCAGCCAGGCGCCATTGATCCCTTCCGAAAGCGTGGGCGTATCGCGCTGAACAATGACCAGTGTAAAAAAGGAATACATGATTAGAAACCATAGGAAAAGTGCAAAGCCCCACAGGTAAAACGCGAACGCATAGGAATCGGCCACAAGGATCAATTGGCTGCCAAGCACGCAAGTGGCGGCAACTGCTGTAAAGAATCCGGAGCCGATGGCATGGCTGCTCAAATCCTTGATAATCCGTTTCGGATACAGCACGACACGCAGAATTGTCATGGTTAACAAAACAGCGTAAGCGGCTATATTAAAATAGAGCAGCATTTCTGCAAGCATTTCAAAGCCCAGAAAAAATGAGCTGACGGACAATGCGCCAGTCGCCATCACTAAAGCGAAGTAACCTGGAAACAAAGTCTCTACCAGTTTTAAAAAGAATTTACGCACTATATACACTCCCAGTTTCAGTGGTAATCGGATATGCTGCCTGTTTATTCTAACTTATTTTAAGCAAAGCGTGGGAGTAACTTCATTTAGCGATTTGAATCGTGCTGGTTTGAATTGGGAATTTCCGCTAAACTGGAGCATAAGAGATTGATGCTGATGGATAGTTATACGGAAACGGGGTATACCGATGGTCAAGGTTTTGATAGTGGAAGACGATTTGACGATAGCAGGAGTGCTGCAAAAAGAATTGTTGAAATGGAATTTGGAAGCGGCTGTCGTGGAAGACTTCAATCACGTTATGGAGGTTTTCGCATCAGAAGAACCGCAGCTGGTGCTGCTGGATATTTCACTGCCGGCTTTCAACGGTTATTATTGGTGCCAGGAAATCCGCAGGATCTCCCAGGTGCCGATCATTTTTATCTCGTCACGCAGCGAAAATATGGATATCGTCATGGGCATCCAGATGGGGGCGG
Organism: Planococcus sp. RAB007_Raresut; assembly: GCF_057369535.1. Lineage (NCBI taxonomy): Bacteria > Bacillati > Bacillota > Bacilli > Caryophanales > Caryophanaceae > Planococcus > Planococcus sp. RAB007_Raresut. Next base: position 84,426 of record NZ_JBXYIF010000006.1, on the reverse strand, counting down.
ATGATTTTATCCCCAAGCCTTTCGATCTGACAGTTGCTGTGGCGAAAATCCAGGCGCTGCTCAGAAGGACTTATGATTTCAATGAATCGGATAACTACCAGAATTTCAATCGGACTGTGCTGAAACCAGGCGAATCCAAGCTTTATTATGCGGAGCAGGAAGTTGATTTGACGCGGACAGAGCTGAAGATCCTGGAGCAGTTATTCATGCGGAAAGGCGAATACGTCATGAGGGAAGATATGATGGTCAAGTTGTGGGAAGACGAATCGTTCATCGATGACAATACACTGGCGGTCAATATGGCAAGGCTGCGGAAAAAACTGTCTGGCGTCGGATTGCCTGATTTCATCCTGACGAAAAAAGGGATCGGCTACGCCTTGAACAAGGATTCTGCAAATGGCTGACAAAAAGAAAGCCGGTCTATTCAAGTTGTTTCTTTTTGCAGTCAGGCAGCAGATTTTCATCTTCATCGTCATGGCTTTGGTATTTGCGAGCATTTTCATACTTAACGGCCTACCGTTTACACTCTATCTCTATAGTATGGAACTGGGGTTGTTCTTTTTCCTCATATATCTGGTTATCCAGTATTTCAAGTACAAGAAAAGATATGAAGCAATCGTTCTGGCAGGGGAAGCCCATTCGGTTAATATTGACGATATTGCTTCCGCGACAGATCCGGCTGACCAGCTGTATCTGGAAAAGATAAGCGAGCTGCAGCAGACTATACGGGACATGAGCAATCAGCATGCGGAGCGGCAGGTGGATCAGCTGGATTATTTCACCTTATGGCTGCACCAGATCAAAACACCGCTTTCTGCCATCAGTTTACTGAATCAGAGCGATACGAGAATGGAGTCCAAAAAGATAGCACAAGAAATTTTGCGACTGGAAGATTATACTCACATGGCGTTGAACTATGTGAAACTTGAAGAAACCGGTTCGGAAATGGATTTATCCGAAGTGGATCTGGATTCGGTCATAAAAAGGGCTGTGAAGAAATACTCGATATTATTCATCCATAAAGGCATTAAACTCAATTACAAGCCACTTGATACAAAGGTTTTATCAGATGGGCAATGGCTCCAGACCTTAATTGAGCAAATATTGTCAAACAGCCTGAAATATACAGCGAGCGGTTCAATCTCCATTTACCTGGACCATGAGAAAGAACAGACGCTTATAATTGAAGACACAGGCGTCGGCATCCGAAAAGAAGACTTGCCTAAGATTTTCAATAAGGGTTATTCCGGTCTGAATGGACGCCTGCATGAAAAATCCACAGGACTCGGATTGTTTCTCAGCAGGAAAATCTGCAAGCGCATCGGCCATAAACTCACGATAGAATCTGAGCTGGGCAAAGGAACACGAGCAGCAGTATACCTGGGCCGTGAGGAAATGACTGTTTTTGATTAATATGAAACTTTTAAGAATAACTGACCCCAATTGTGCAATCTTACGAAACCGTAAGATTGCGTTTCTGTTTGTAAGGATAGGTACAGGCTGGCGCACTTGAATCCCCGTATCATGAAAAGCAAGGAGGGGTTAGCGATGACCTTATTGGAAATAAAAAATTTGAAGAAGATATATACAGCCCGCTTTTCGAACCAGCAGACCGAAGCTCTCGCCGCGGTAAACTTTTCGGTTGAAGAAGGGGAATTCGTCTCCATCATGGGGGAATCGGGTTCCGGAAAAACAACCTTGTTGAACATCATCTCGACACTCGACGACGCCAGTTCAGGGGAAGTCTATCTGGATGGCAACCCGTTATCAAAAATCAAAGACAAGGAAATCTCAGCGTTCCGGCGCAATACACTGGGCTTTGTGTTCCAGGATTTCAACTTGCTCGACAATTTCACCATCAAAGATAATATCCTGCTGCCGCTTGTCTTGTCGAAAACACCTATTGAAGAAATGGAAAGCCGCTTGATGCCGATTGTCCGCAATCTTGGCATTGAAGCGCATATCAACAAATTCCCATATGAAGTATCAGGCGGACAGAAACAGCGTGTAGCCGTGGCACGGGCATTGATCACGAAACCGAAAATCATTTTGGCGGATGAGCCGACTGGCGCACTGGATTCAAAGGCTTCGCAGAACCTGATGGAAATTCTGAAAGGCATCAACGAAACCGGCCAAACGATTTTGATGGTGACCCACAGCACAAGAGCGGCCAGCTTTTCAAAACGTGTCCTGTTTATCCGGGACGGCTCAGTCTACCACGAAATCTACCGAGGCGAACAGCCGGCTGATGAATTCATAGACCGCATTTCCGATTCGCTGAAAGTGCTGTCTACCCGGGGTGAGCGGGATGAATAACCGATTTTTCTCATCTCTGGCATTGCGCAATATCAAGTCGAATAAACAATTGTATATTCCGTTTCTTTTATCATCCACCGCGATCATCGCCATGTTTTTCCTGATGGTTTCGCTGATGACCAACAAGTTCGTGCAGGAGCGGTCGAGTTCGCTTCCGACTCTTTTCATGATCGGCGTAGTCGTGATCGGAATATTCTCGGTGATTTTTATTCTCTACACAAACAGCTTTTTGATCAAGCGGCGTAAAAAGGAAATCGGGCTGTATGGAATTCTGGGACTCGAAAAAAAGCATGTCGCGAAAATCCTGTTTTTCGAATCTCTTTTTTCAAGTCTGTTGAGTATAGTTGCCGGCCTGCTTGCAGGATTGCTTTTTGGCCGTCTTGTGTTCATGCTGTTAAATTTCATGTTGCGGATGCCGAATGACATTGCGTATACGACATCTTTGTTGAGTGTTGGCGCAACTGTTGCTCTATTCGTCTTGATCTTCGGAATAACACTCCTATACAACATCAGCCAGTTTACATTCGCCAATCCCATCAAATTACTGAAAGGCAAACAGGAAGGCGAAAAAGAGCCGAAGGGTTCACTGATTCTTTTCATCCTGTCGCTGATCTTTTTGGGATGGGGATATGGAATATCCATTACAATCCCGGATCCGCTCGCTGCTATTGAAAAATTCTTCCTGGCAGTTCTGCTGGTGATTATCGGGACATACCTTTTGTTTATTTCAGGTTCGATCTTTATCTTGAAAGCGTTGAAAAACAATAAGCGCATCTATTACCGTCCCGGCGCCTTCATTTCCATTTCTGGCATGCTGTACAGGATGAAACAGAACGCAGTAGGACTGGCGAATATCTGTATTTTGGCTTCAATGGTCATCATTGCTGTGTCCACGACAATCACGATTTATCTCGGTTCAGAGGAAACATTGGAAAACCGTTTTCCTTATGAGCATAATTTGAAATTATTCGGAGATATGGATTATGTTGCGGAAATGAATAACAGATTCTTTGAGCTGCAGGATGAAGTTATTGAGCTGACGGAGGAGAACGGACTGGAAGTCGCGGAAATGAAAAGTTACCGCTATGAAAGTTTTTTCGGTAATCTTGAAGACGGCCGTTTTGTCTTTGAACAGAGCTCTGTAGATGGCGATTTGCCTGTTTTGATGATGGTCATCCCGCTACAGGATTTTAATGGCATGACCGGAGAAAACTATTCATTGGCAAACGACGAAGCCTTGTTTTACCATTCGACAAAAACCTATCTGGAAGAAGATCTTTCCATCGGAAATAAAACCTACAGTCTGACAGAAATCGAAAACGAGTTCAGTGCAGACATGGCATTGACCGAATCGATTGCGTTAGTAGTGCCGAATGAAACACACCTGCTAGACCTCCGTGAAGACTATATGGGACAATTTCCTGAATCGACCCATATTACGGTCGACGCAGAAATCGGCTGGAATACGGAAGGTACCGAAGCAGGGGAAGAAGCTCTAATTGAACGGTTGGAAAGCGAATATAACGGCGTTTCAGGTAGTTTCAGCCGATACGAATCCCGGGATTCCCAGCGTGAAGAATGGTACAGCATAAATGGAGGATTCCTATTCCTGGGCGTTTTCCTCGGCTTACTGTTCACTCTGGGTACCTTGCTGATCACTTACTTCAAGCAGATTTCCGAAGGCTTTGATGACAGAGGGAAATTCCAGATCATGCAAAAAGTCGGTCTTGATGAAAACATGATCAAGGATTCGACGAAATCACAGATTATCTGGATGTTCCTCCTGCCGATTGTCATTGCCACCATCCACGTCAGTTTCGCTTACCCGATTGTCCGCAAATTGCTGCTGATTTTCGGTGTCACCAATGACATGACCTGGCTGATGACTTTTATCGCGGTGGTCATCGCCTTTGCAGGGATTTACTGGATGATTTACCGAGTTACATCGAAAGTCTATTACAGTATTGTGAAATAATGAGAACCACCCATTGAAAGTTTTTTTCAATGGGTGGTTTCTTTTGATTGGACAGATCTTCTCAATGCCTCGGCAGTTCCGGGAACTTCCTGTTGAAAACAACGTATAACAGTAGAGAATATATAAAAAACTTTTTGGAATAAAGGAGAGGTGACATGGAGCACAATTGGGAAACGGTGGTTAATGATCTTGCGCAAATTAAAGTCACAGCAAGTTTTGACAATGAACCTGTCCTGATCGAAAGCGCAGCGAAAGGGTTTCGATGTGTAGGCGTCGGGACGGACGCAGCGGTATTTCAATCTCTGGCTGTTCCGGAATATGCGTACAAAGTTTATGCTGAAGGGAAACTGGATAAGCTTGAAGCGGAAGCGGAAGTTTATGCACGTATCGGTTCGTCTGCCTATTTTTCCTATTGTTATGGAGCATACGACCGTCTGCTCGTTTTGAAATATGAGGAAGGTCCCACTTTGTTTGATTGCCTGCTGCAAGGAATTCATATACCGGAACAGGTGATTCAGAATATCGAGGATGCGAGGGAATATATCCGGCAAATCGGCTTGAATCCGCGTGACATCCATTTGAAGAATATTTTATTGCAAAATGGGCGGGCAAAATTGATCGATGTCTCCGAGTATATCAAACCAGGAAATGATTTCCGTTGGGAGCATCTTAAAAAGACCTATGAAGAATACTATCCGATCATCAAAGGAACACCTATGCCTTTCTGGCTGCTCGAAACAATCCGCAAATGGTACCATCATTGGAACCGTTATTCATCTACATTCGATGGATTCATGCGCATCGTATCCGAACAATTAAATTACAGGAAATAAAAAAATGCGCCTTACTGCTATAATCAGAGTAAGGATTGAAGAATTGCTCCAGCACTGAAATTTGCAGGAAAGCGACTGGGATAAAGCGAATACAGACAGGAGAGGACGTGTCCCGATGCCATCAGCCGGAATATGGATCAGGCTAAAAGCCTTCACACTGGATTATATTTGGATTTTCCTATATCTCTGTTTAATTGTGCTGCTGACAATGGTCATTGCGCCCGGTATTCAGGATTTCTTCAACGGTCCGCTTGAAATTGCGCAATTGACTGGGTTTCTTCTGGTGACGCTGCCGGTTTCCTTATACTTTGCTTTAGGTGATTCCGTTTTATTTACAGGTACATATGGAAAAAGGAAAATGGGGATACAAGTTGTGAATGGACAAGGGCAACCGATTGGCATTTTCCGTTCCGTTATAAGAGTGATCATCAAATTTCTCCCATGGGAATTATCGCATTTTCTCGTCTATCGGCTGGTAAATCTCGATGAAGGGGAATTCCCTTTGCATCTTATGTTGATCGGCTCGTTAATTTACCTGTTGATTTTCATTTATATACTGACAGCGATTTTCTCGAAAGAAAACCGGTCGCTTTATGACAGGTTGAGTGGAACGAAAGTGGTTAAGCGGAAATAGGGTTAAGTATGAAACCGTATATGTATATAAAAAATAGAACGGAGGAAGCAAAGTGAAATTGCAGGAAATATTATTCGTGGTGCTCGAGCAGTATGCGGATTGGGAAGCAGCGGCAATCGCTGCTGCGCTGAATGAAGACCCGGAACAGGGAGAAAAGAAATATAGCGTCAAGACAGTGTCGCTTGACCGGGAACCGGTAACATCAATTGGGGGATTTAAAGTGCTTCCGGATTATTCGGTGGATACAGCTCCTGAAGATTTTGCGGGTTTGATATTGATCGGTGGAAATTCATGGAGAAACGAAGAAAGCCGCAAAGTACTTGAGTTGGTGGAAAAAGCACAGCAAAAAGATGTTGTGGTAGGCGCCATCTGCGATGCGACGGTATTTTTGGGGATGAACGGCAAGCTTAATTCAGTGCAGCACACGAGCAATCATCTTGCGGAATTGATAGAAGCAGCGGGCAGCAAATATACAGCGGAACAAAATTACCAGGAGCAGCAGGCAGTCAGGGACGGCAAGCTTGTCACTGCCAATGGTTCGGCTTATTTGGACTTTGGCAGAGAAGTGCTGTATGCATTAAATGCAGCGCCGGAAGAAGAGATTGAAGAGTGGTACAGCTTTTTCAAATTAGGCTATCACGAATTTGTAAAAGAGAAAAGTGGACAGTGAGCCTGCTTTAGCAAAATATAAGAAACGTCATCCAAGTAGGAATTGGTGACGTTTTTTATGTGGAACTAATTAAGTCATTATTTTAATCAGTTTCGTTTTACAATATTTGATAAAATATCGGGTTAATTACTACAGATTTAAGGTAAATAGAGATGTATTAATTCGGGTAATACTGGTAAACTATTCAAGAACTTAAAATATAGGGGTTGTATTATGGGGGATTTACTGTTTTTCTTTTTGGAAAACATGGCGCTGATCATCGCGCTTATGTATTTGGCGATCAAATCAAAAGAAGCCGTATTATTGGATTGGTCTGATGTATTTAAACAGCGCGTAATCATTTCAGCGTTTTTCGGATTTCTGACATTTTCAATTATGTATAATCCGTTCATATATGAAGGCATGCGCCTGGATTTGCGCGAAGTGCCTTTATTTTTTATTTCTTATGTAGGCGGATGGCAATACGGGGTGCTTTCAGCAATCCTGCCTACTGCCTTTCGTGCATACCTTGGCGGTCCAACCATGGTCGTCGGAATCCTTCAAGCCATTGTGCTTCCGATAATTATTGGCAGCCTGTTCCATGACCGCAAACGGAAAAACCAGTTTTTCGATATTCTCAACGTCCGGAAATTGCTGATGGCGTTCGTGGTTTATGAAGTGTTGAAATCTGCTTGGATGATTGCTTCCACTCCGGTCAATTTACTGATTATTATCGGTATGTTCCTGTTTGCAGGGGTGGCGGTGTTTGCGATGGCTTTAATCCTGAATGGAGAAAACCGCAGCACCATGTTGAAAGAGGAACTTGAGTTTTATTCGAATCGGGATCCGATGACTCAATTGCCGAATATCCGCTTTTTCAAAAACAATGTAGCAAAACTGGTCGAAAAGCAATCACCGATAGGGATCGTGATGCTCGATGTCGATTATTTCAAGGTTTACAACGACACGCATGGCCATCAAAAAGGGGATGCCGTTTTGCGCTCGGTTGCCCAGATCCTTAAAGATTCCACCAGAAAAGAAGATCTTGTTGCCCGTTATGGCGGTGAAGAGTTCATCTGCTGTTTAGCTTCGCCGCGTGATGAGGAAGAAACAGCAACTATGGCTGAGCAGATTCGGAAGAATATCCAGGAATTCCATTTCGAAGGAGAAGAACAGCAGCCTGAAGGCATTCTCACGGTTTCGGTAGGTGTGAGTTATACTGAAGGGGGAGCGCCGCTTGAGGAAATGATCGAAGAAGCGGATCAATCTTTATACCAATCAAAGCGGCAAGGACGGAACCGCGTAACCGTTTTTCCCGGCGTCATGGTAGAATCCAATGAAGAGGTTTATAACTGAAGGAGGATGACACATGAAAAAATTAATGAAGAAACGCATCAAAGCAATGGCGATCGACACAGCAATCACAATGGGAGTCGCCGCTGCAATGGAACCGCTTTTCAGAAACAAGTTGAAAAACAAAATGGCTTACGACGCCATTGCACCATCGCTCATCTTTTGGGGACTGGAATATGCACAGATGCGCATGAGTGGACAAACGATCGGGCATAAAGTTGCGGGGATTGTCATCGATACGACAGACGGCAGTGCTATGAGCTCCGAACAGATTTTAAAAAGGCTGATCCACCGTGATTCCATCAGCACCATTTCATATTTAAGAGACCGTGAAAAATATGATTTCTATGAAGGCACAAAACTACCGCATGATTTATACGCTGATACAGTGGTAAAAGAATACTTCAAGGAAAGTATGGAACCGAAATTATAAAAAGGAAGCAATTCGCCAGTCGAATTGCTTCCTTTTACTTTTAGCGGGTTTATGTTCAGGCTTCCGCGATTTCTGCGGATAAGACTTTCTTTTTACGGCCGAGTGCATTTACAAGCATGACCCCTGCAATTGCAATGACACCGCCGATGAGCGAAATGCCTGTCGGCAATTCATGGAGCCACATCCACGAAACCACGATCGCTACAGCCGGTTCAAGGTAGATGACACTCGAAACCGAGCTGGCATTTGCCAGCGATAATGCTGTTGCCCAGGTCACATAAGCAATGGCGGCAGGGAAAATGCCAACGTAAAGAGTGGCCAGATGCGCTTCCAGCGTCGCATTCTGTAAAGTCGTCACCAGTCCCGGGGAAAAGATGAAGAAGGGCAGAGTGCCAGCCCACGTAAAATAAGCGGTCAGCTCAATTGCTGTGTATTTCTTCAATAATGGCTTCTGGAATACAAAGAAAGCGGCGGAAGAGAAAGCGGCAATCACCACGAGCAGCGCCCCGTTCGTCAATGTCAGTGCGCCGCCGTTTGACCCGAAAGCTATAAAAATGATGCCGATGAACCCAACACCCATACCGATCCAGCCGATTCGTGTCAGTCGTTCTTTCAAAACAACCGCAGCGATCAACGCTGTGAAGATTGGACCGGATCCGACCAGCATGCCGGCAGTTCCCGCTGAGATGGTTTCCATACCGAATGTCACGAAAATATGATAGACACTGATGCCAATCCAGCCAAGGATCAGTAAACGTAATATGTCGCCTTTATGGGGAAGCTGGAATTTCACTCCCGGCCACAATGCGTATACGAGAAACAGCAACGAAGCAATCAGGAAGCGGACAAGGACATTTTGTCCAGTATCATAGCCGCCTTGAAGGCCGACACGGATAGCCGCAAACGAAGAACCCCATATCACTACAGAAAATAATGCCAAAGAAAATGCTTTTGCGTTCATAAATTCTCCTCCAACAGCCATTCATCTTTTACAGAACAGCTTTTCCGTCTGCTGTAACAAACAGACAGCTTCTATTATATTCTTTTAGAAGCTGAAAGTCAGTAAGGAGGAAATTTTAATACATTAAAAAAGCAGCCACTCCGAAGAGGGGCCGCCCAAGATTTTATTCGACTGTAAGTTCTGTTTCCGCTTCGTATTTTGGACCTTCCTGGGGTGTTAGCCATGCAGTGAGCTGGTAGGTGCCGGGTTCAAGTTCCATCGAAGGGATCTCGAATTCGTATTCGAGCTTATCTCCCGATTCCAATGTTTCTTCTCCAAGCGCTTGCATATACGTGCTGACAGAGGACAAACGGTAAAGCTCATCGCCGTCTTCATTTGAAATTGTGAAGTCATAGCGCTGACCGCTCGTGAATTCATAAGTCATTGTTTCATCGGTTTGATTGTTCACTGTGTAACGGTAAAGATTATTGTCCATCTGTTCAAGCAATGCCGTCACCTCATCTTCCACGATTCCTTCGGATGAGCCGTTGCCCATATCCGGTTCCACTGTACCCGACGTTCCGCAAGCTGCCAAAAAAATAGTCAACGACAGCAGTAAGAAAGCGGTCAATACTTTTGGTGTTTTCATCTTAAATCCTCCCCGGTCTTATAAAATGCTGTTTGTTTGAGTTTAGCTGCTTTACTATTTGAACGGTCGACCGGCTAAAAAGTTACAGAGGAAGCAAGCAAAATTGGAATAAAGCAAAAGAGCCCCCAACCGGGAGCATCTTTTTACAGAAATTAAGTGGTTGACGCAAGATAAATTGTTTTCACTGATTCCTGGATCATCGTGTTGAACTCTTCATCGGACTGGCTGGCATTCAAACCTTCAGACAGACCTCTTGAGAAGCTTGCGATCAAGCCTTCGTTGGCAGTCAGCTTCAAGTTGGCTTCATCACGTGAATAGCCGCCGGAAAGTGCAACGACGCGAACAACCCGTGGGTGTTCAATCAATTCCTTATAGAAATTATCAACTGTCGGAATCGACAGTTTGAGCATGACGTTCTTGTCTTCGCTCAAATTATTCAAGTGATTCAATAGTTCTTTTTTGAGAATCTCTTCGGATTCCGCTTTGTCTTCGCTATGGATATTGACTTCCGGCTCGATAATCGGAACAAGTCCGGCCGCCAGAATCTGATCAGCGACTTCAAACTGTTGTTCAACCACTTTTTTGATGCCGTCCGCATTCGCTTTATTGACGACTGAACGCATTTTCGTACCGAACACATTGCGCTCGTTTGCGCGTTTCAACAGATCGTCCAAGCCAGGGTTAGGCTTCATCAGCTGGACGCCATTTTCTTCATCCGCCAATCCTTTATCGATTTTCAGGAAAGGCACGACACCTTTTTCTTCCCAAAGATAATCCGGAGTATATTTTCCATCAACTTTCCGGTCCATTGTCTGTTCAAACAGGATGGCGCCGATGATCGACTCGGAATTGAAGGCGGGTGCTGTCATGACGCGAGTGCGCATTTCATGGATCAGATCATACATTTCATCTTCGTTCGAATAAGAATCTTCCGAGACACCATATTGTGCCAGGGCTTTTGGTGTACTGCCGCCGCTTTGGTCCAGCGCTGCAATAAACCCTTTTCCATTTTTCACGAGTTCAAATTGTTCTTGATTCATTGTCCCAACTCCTTTGATTGATTTGAGAGAAACTGAAATAAAACTCTACACAGAATATTGTATCAATAAACAGGCCATTCATCAAAAATGAAAGGAGTTGGAGGAATTGTAAAGCCATAGGAATGGCTGTCTTGAAATAAGGGTAATGTATAAATAGGGAAGAGAAGAATCGAAAAAGCGATCAGTTTTACAATAAAGTTTGCGGGAGGCTGGCATGAAGAAATTATGTTTATTGTTATTTATATTGATCATAGGCTCAGTAATGATGGCGTGTTCTGGAGAAACGGAAACGGCCGAGACCGAAGAAGCTGCGATTCTACAAGTGACGAACAGTTCAGCCCGGCAAATCACTTCGATTGAACTGAAGCTTTACCAAAACGATATGGTGCAGTCGTCACCGACAGCGATGAACGCGGATGAGTCGCTGATAGTAATGGGGGAGGCGGTTGAATTCGAGATTCTCACACAAGACATCGATTTTGACGAACCTGTTGTGATTGAAGCGGTGGCAATGATTGATGGGGTGGAAGAGTCCGCTGGAAAAACGGAACCGATGGAACTCGGCCTGGGTGGAATTTATAAATTTGAGCTTGCCCGGGATCCCGAATTGCAATTCAGAGAAGTTCAGGAAGACTGAGGGGAATTACAACAGAAAAAAGCCATCGAAGATTTTCTTCGATGGCTTTTCCTTATTGTCCAGACTCCAACGGCCCAACTCTTCGGGATATAAGCCAAACCAGCTGCGTGGCAAAGAACGCCACTACGCTGATTCGTCTAAACCCTTATTGCTCCTGCAACGCTGCGCTAGCTTCGTCGCAAAGAGATGTCCCAAATTACATTTGGTCCATCTCTTGCCTTACAGAGCTGAACGGGCGCTGTCGCTTTTCTAAATCATGTACCACAATATGTCTTATACGTGCGTTCTTCATCTTTAGATGGTGCATCAGTAAACTCAAGTTGAACACTCGTATGGGCGTATGGGTTTTTGACTGCTGCGACTAATTTTTCGGCGAGACTGTAATCCTGTCTGCTGACCGCCGCATCGATGGCTTCCTCGACACGATGATTGCGGGGGATGACGGCCGGGTTATTGCTGCGCATCAATTCCTGAGAAGTTTCCGCGCTTTCGGTTTGTTCATCCAGACGGGATTGCCAAGCTGCATACCACGCGTCAAATCCTTCTTTGCCAGCGAGCGGCATCTCTTCAAGCTTGTCGAATGTTAAAGCGCGGAATGTATTCGTATAATCCGCTATATGGTCGTGCATCAATTTCAGCAAATCATCAATCAGCTGGTCATCGCCATCTTCATTGCCGAATAAACCGAGTTTTGCTTTCATGCCTGCTGTCCAGTTTTTCTGGAATTGATTGCCGAAATCGCCCAATAAATCCTGTGCCATTTCAATTGCCTGTTCTTGATTTTTATCAATCAGCGGAAGCAAGGTCTCAGCAAATCGCGCCAGATTCCAACCGGTGATTTTCGGCTGATTGCTGTAGGCATAGCGTCCGTATTGGTCAATCGAACTGAACACACGGCCCGGTTCATAAGTATCGAGGAACGCGCAGGGACCGTAGTCGATCGTTTCACCGCTGATTGTCATATTGTCCGTGTTCATGACGCCGTGAATAAATCCGGCGAGCTGCCATTTTGCAACGAGCTGTGCGTGATTCGCAATTACATTTTTCAATAATTCAAGATAGGGATTTTCGCTCTCCTGCGCAGATGGGGAATGGCGGTTGATCGCGTAATCCGCCAGGGCTTTGAGTTCTTCAAACGTTCCCCATTGCGCCGCGAACTGAAATGTCCCGAAGCGTAGATGGCTGGACGCAACACGTGTCAGTATAGCACCTGGAAGAAAAGACTCGCGCACTACCGGGATGCCGGTAGTTGCGACAGACAGACTGCGGCTTGTCGGGATGCCGAGCCCGTGCATCGCTTCACTAATGATATATTCACGCAACATCGGGCCCAGTGCGGCGCGGCCGTCGCCGCCTCTTGAATATGCGGTTTTCCCTGAACCTTTCAACTGAATGTCAAAACGCTGTCCTTCAGGTGTAATTTGTTCGCCAAGCAATATGGCACGGCCGTCGCCAAGCATAGTGAAGTTGCCGAATTGATGGCCGGCATATGCCTGTGCAATCGGCTCTGCGCCGTCAGGAACTTTTGTGCCTGACAGTATTTTTGCGCCGTCTTCAGAGTTCAGCGCTTGAGCATCGAGTCCAAGAGATTTCGCCAAGTCGTTGTTGAAAAGAATCAATTCTGACTCGCGTGCCGGTTCAGGAATAGTTTTTGTGAAAAGTTTCTCTGGCAGGCGCGCGTAGCTATTATCCAAATTCCAGCCGGTAGCTGTGAGATTTGCAGTCTTTTTCATAAAATCACCTTTTCTGATAAGTAGTTTCTAATGGCTCTAAGCAATAAAACCTTGCTGGTTATCATTTACCCGATCCGGCGGGGTGACAATCTTTTATTGGTTACGATTGCAGCTGAAAAGCCTGACTGCAACTAAAATATGTCGATAGAAAATATTAGAAGACAATGGCGCGGATTTTATCGACCCGCACCTCAACCAGTTCAAGCCGCACCCCAATCACATCATTCTCCAAAATCAAACTTCACGCCAGTCAATTCCTCCGAAACGTTCCATAATCGTTTCGCAACTTCTTCATCGAGAGCTGAAGGGTGCGGCGTTTCGAGTGCCGGGTAGCCTTTTCGGCGGCCTGGGCCATCCGGTCCGATATATTCACCGCCTGTTAAATCTGGATCTGTTGCCGCTTGAACTGTTGCCAGAGCACCAAGTTCAGGCGGCTGCAGGTAGTATTTATTGGCCAGATTGCGCAGAAAAAGAGGCGCATCTTTCTTACCGATCTTAAAAATATTTGTGGCGGATACGCCAGGATGGCAGATGACGCTAATAGTCCCGGAACCGTGTTTTTTCAGGAGGCGGTCGAGCTCCAATGCAAACAGCATATTCGCCAGTTTGCTTTGGTTATAGAATTTTTTTGCTTTATAGCCTTTTGAGCCATCCAAATTATCAAAATCGATGGCTCCCCGGTTATGGGCAAGGCTGCCGGTCGTCACGATGCGCGAATGAGGTGTGCGATCAAGTAATGGAATAAGTTGAGCGGTTAAGGCAAAATGGCCGAGATGATTGCTGCCGAACTGCATTTCAAAGCCGTCTTTTGTTTTGGAATAGGGCGGCATCATGACACCCGCATTGTTGATCAGCAAGTCGAGCGCAGTGAAATCACGCAGAATTTCATCTGCAAATGCACGCACACTTGCTAAATCAGCCACATCAAGCATCTTTATTTCAACTGAAGCGTCTGGATGCAATCCCAAAATTTCTTTGCGGGCAGCTGCACCTTTGAATTCATTGCGTACAGCCATAATGATATGTATGCCTTTTCCAGCAAGCACTTTAGCCGTTTCAAGGCCGATGCCGCTGTTGGCACCAGTAATGACAGCCGATTTAACCTTATAATTTTGTTTCATGTAAACAGCTCCTTTCACAGGATGACTTGGGAATACTGACTATCAGTCAATTCTACGTGATAGTGGAGATAGACTGCAATTGTAAGGGGCGAATGCTGAATAAGTCCGGTAGTCGCAACAAATTTTCGCAGTAAACGAGAGCTTAAAGCATTTTGTTTCTTTTATTTACTCTATCAGTTTCCAGTCAATGTTTTAAACATTTCCAAAAGGGAAAACAAGGAATATACTGCAGAAAAAGGAGACATGTGGATTATGGATTATAAGAATATTACAGTTGCCGGCAGCGGCGTACTAGGAAGCCAAATCGCTTTCCAGACTGCCTATAAAGGATTTGAAGTGGCTGTCTATGATATCAATGAAGAAGCCATCGGCAAATCGAAAGAACGCATGATGAAACTTAAGGAAAATTACAAGAACGACCTGAAAGCAACAGATGCGGAAGTGGACTCGGCATACGACCGCCTGACTTTTCATACCGATTTATCAGAGGCTGTCGCACAAGCTGACCTTGTTATAGAAGCGATACCGGAAGTCGTTAAAATAAAAACTGAGTTCTATCAGAAATTGGGCGAAGTGGCGCCGGAAAAAACCGTCTTCGTTACGAACTCTTCGACTTTATTGCCAAGCCAATTTGCGGAAGCGACAGGACGTCCGGAAAAATTCCTGGCCTTGCATTTCGCCAATACCATTTGGATAAATAACACCGCAGAAGTCATGAAACATCCGGGAACGGATATGAAATTCTTCGATGAAGTCATCGACTTTGCGAAAGCCATAGGCATGGTGGCGCTGCCGCTTTATAAAGAGCAGCCTGGCTATATTCTGAATTCACTGCTGGTGCCATTCCTGGAAGCAGCGGAATTATTGCTCGTCAAAGAAGTGGCGGATGTCCAGACGGTGGATAAGACCTGGATGATCGCAACAGGAGCTCCGCTTGGGCCCTTTGCAATTCTCGACGTCGTAGGCATCCGGACCGCGCATAATATTGTGCAGGCGAAAGCGGCTGCAACCGGCAAAGAAGAGTATATAAAACTGGCTGAGATGTTGCAGACAGAATATCTCGATAAAGGAAAAATCGGCCGTGAATCTGGAGAAGGTTTCTATAAATACCCCAACCCGGCATTTGCAGATCCAGATTTCCTGAAGAATTAATTGAACAAAAAAGGCGATGAAGAGAACTCTCTTCATCGCCTTTTGAGTGTCGTAAATTTACTGTTCCCGGATCTTTTTCAACGCATTTTCATGAATGATCAAATCGGAGATGCGTAATTGTTCAGCAGCCTCTTCAACTTTATTTTCACAATTTCCGAAAGGAACTTGTTCTCCAGTCTGCGTCGAATAGCAGGTTCCGCTGCCAATAGGAGCGGTGAGATCCGGTTTGTAATAGAATTCGTTGTAACGGAAAGAGCCGTCGCGGAAAGCCGTGACATTTTCTTTATCATCCATCAGCGAATTGCCGAGCAAATAAGGCGGATCGATGCCGACCATATCGAGAATGGTCGGAGCGATATCAATTTGGCCGCCGACACTTTCGTTAACTTTCCCATCCGAAGATCCAGGTGCTTTTATAAAGAGCGGTACCCCATGATCCAGCTCGAACAGGTCAACAACACTTTCTGCGTTAGCGTCTGCAGCCATTTCTGTTCCTTTCTGGGTTAAACCGCTATCATGGTCGCCGTAAAATACGACAAGGGAATCTTCCCATAATCCCCGATCTTTTAAATCGTTGACCATTTCACCGACTGCTTCATCGACATAATGGACAGTATGGTAATAGCCTTTAACCAAGTCGTCTTCATAATCACTGAGGTTCAATTTTTCAAGATCTTCAGGGAACTCATATGGAGTATGGCTCGTCAATGCCACCATAAAAGCGAAGAAAGGCGATTCCTGATCAGCAGCGTAGTCAATTGATTCGGCTAAGAAGTCTTTATCATTCAATGCCATGCCGATTTTCCCGTCTTCCGAAAAATCCCGCCTGCTGTAGAATCGATCGAAACCGATGTTTTCATAAAATTCATCCCGGTTCCAAAACGTTCTCTCGAATGCATGCATGGCGGCGGTTTCATAACCATAGCGCTGCAAATGTGCAGGCAGCCCGTTGAAGTCGTTGCCGGCATATTGGGTATATACAGATCCTGACTTAACAGGGTGCAAAGAAGAGAGTGTAAGAAATTCAGCATCTGATGTTCTTCCTTCATGCGTCTGGTGGTAAAAATTCGGGAAATAGATGGTTTCATCTTTTAATTTATTGAGATTGGGTGTCAATTCTTTTCCGTTGATTTTCTGTCCAATAACTGAAGATTGGAAGGATTCGAGTTGAACTACGATGATATTCGGCAATTCCTCTGGAATAGGTGCAGCTTCAATTTCAGGAATGGCATCAGGCAGGAGATCCAATTGGTCAGCGGATAGCCCGCTGCTGCCGGCGAGACTGGCTGCTCCATTGATCAAGTCGGCTCCGTGATAGCCCCAGAATCCCAATTGGTAATACTCACGCATATTTGAAATCGGATTGTCTACGAGCCATTCTTCTTTTTGTAAATAGCTCCAGACAAGCGGTATGGTGAAGACGATCAAGCCGGCTGCAAATCCGGCGCCGGCAAATTGGTACCTTCTTTTTTTCAGGAGGGTTCCGGTGTTATTGCGGAAGTACAGGAATGCGGCAAAAAAGAGGGGGAGATCCGCGAAAAAAATCAGGTCTTTCCATGCGACAAGAGTTAGAAAACCACCGCCGACACTGCTCATCTGAGGAACATCAGCAATGAGCATAACACTGAGAAGGTCTTCAAAATAGCGATAATACCAGATATTTGAGACGATTAAAGTGCTGTGCAGAAACAGCAGCGAGAGCAAGACCCAACGACGGGTTTTTGCTTTCAGCAATAATGTCCAGCTTGAGAGAATGAGTACGGATGCGAAATTCAGTATGAAAAAACCGACGGAAAAATCGGTGTCCGTATAAACGCTGAAAAGAAATAGTTTGATCATTGAGATTGCCAGATAGATGGCATAGTCTAGAAAAATCATTCTGGGATGCACCTCCATTGGGGCCAATAAAAATACTCTTTGTTTCTCAGTACCTCTTTTTACGTTGATGAAAACATAAAAACAGCGGTATAAGGGTATTGAATCAAGGGAAACAAAGGCAAGTCACAGCGTGCTTGATAATTGTCTTGTGTCCGAATTATCTGTAAAATTAAATGTGTAAACAGGAAAGGCAGAGGTTTTAAATGACAGCTTTGGATTGGGTTTTTACAGCAATCACAGTGATTTGGATTTTGGAGTTCATCTTGTTCCGCAATCGGGGAACTGGAGAAGAAAGCGCAGTTGAAAGGCGTTCCTTTCTTTTAATCCTCGCTGCACTTTCCGCGACGATTATAGCGGCGGCATTTGTCGGTGAAATGCGGCAAGTCGAATCCGCTACGCCATGGCTCAAAGCAATAGGAGTTATATTTTTTGGCACAGGTGTATTTCTCAGGTATTGGGGAATCATTCATTTGAAGACCCAGTTCACTAGGCATGTCACGGTGCAGCAAGGTGATGGCATCGTCAGCACCGGTCCATACCGGAAACTGCGGCATCCTCTTTATACCGGCTTATTATTGATTGCTGTCGGCATGGCCCTATTTTTCCAAAGCATCATTATGGCAGTTATTGGCGGCGTATTAGTAGGATGGACGCTGGTACGAAGAATGGATGGGGAAGAAGAATTATTGATAAAGGAATTTGGCGAGGAGTACCGGGAATGGATGAAGCGGCGGGCGAGGCTGATTCCATTCATATATTAGTCGAAAGCGAGTGATTTGAGTGGAACTTCCTTACGGAATAAGCGGGTTTTATAATTCCGATGAACCAAAGCCCCCGGAAGTGGATGTCAGTGAATACAAAAATTTATGCTATGACTTTGCGGAAAAGCTCAACGGTGAAGTCCTGGAATTTACCGACTCCTTGTATCCTGCAAATTTTCACAAAGCCTTTTTTAAATTGCCGGAAACAGACATTTGCCTGGTCATGAACAAACATTATCCGATTGTTGCATTTGCGAAAACTGTTGAAGCATTAAAGATACAATTCATCAATTTCCCCGAAGGAACAGTAGCGATACCAGATGGCTATACTGTTCTGCCTTCTGATATGCTGGAGGCTCCTGTACCGGAAAATTTAAATGAGCTGCCAGCAGAAGGATTAAACAAAGGTGAAAAAGAACAGATAAAATATTGGAAACCGGAAACGGTCGGCCAGGTGATCTTCAATTTTTGGGATTAATAATGCTGGAGCTTGCGAAAATGTGTGTAAACTGTTGTCTCGCAGGCTTAAGATTACATAACCATCCGCAGCTCTATCTAAAAGGATGGAAAATAACACAAAACGCCGCCCCAGTTTCTGCTGGTGCGGCGTTTCACTTTGTCGAAGATTTAGGTTTCGAAGATTAAACGATTCTTCTGCCGCTTTTGCCGAGCGCATAGTAAACGCCGTGCTGCAGGCTTTGAAGACATTCGAATTTCCTCAAATTGCTGTTTGATTGGACGATTACCATTGCCAGCTCAGGAGATACACCGACCAAAATGGTTTCAATTCCAAGCAGACGGGCAGCGGCTCCAAGCTTTTCAATCAGCATGGCAGTATGTTCCGAGATGTGTTTATGTAAGCCGGTTAGATCGAGTAAAAGATATTGGGCCTGATGTTTTGGCAATTCGCTCAACGTATTAAAGATGAGATCTTCTGAGCGGTCCTCATCATAGCTGCCGATCATCGGAACGACAACAATTTTCTCCAGCACAGGGATGATGGGAGAAGAAAGTTCTTTGACAAGATTTTGGAGCATTTTTGTTTTATCATCCACCATTCGCTCGAGTTCTTTGATCTTCATCGCTTCCTGTTTCCTGGACATCTCATGGATGTTGGATTGAACAGTCACATCAGAAGGATAATATTTGACGATGCTGTACGGGTTCTCGTCGTTTTGATATTGGACAGTGGAATACCAGAAATTTGTACCGAATAGACCGGTCAATACTCCCGCATAATGGGAAGGAACGAAAATGCCTTCCAGCCCTTTTTGTTTACGCTGGTTCATCTTATATTCCCAGTCGTCTTGGATGTGAAGTGTAAAATGCTTGGCATCATCATCCATCTCCACAATTTTAACTTTGCCCCAGCCAGCTGGCGCATATGTATTGGATAGCCATTCCACCACATTGGAAGTATTGATATTTTTTCTATCCTGAAAACCTTCACCTACGATTACGCCTTGACGGAAACCTGTTGTTTCCAATACCAGTTTCGTCGCTTCGGTTCCTGAAATCTCCCGGATGGAATCAAAGAATGTTTCCATTGCCGATATCCAGAAGAGGACCACATCTCCGTTTTCAAATAACACTTCGCCCGTTTCCAAATCCCATTTTAATTCTATGTCGCCAACTGTAATCTGCTTTTTCATGTTAATCGATCCTCCGATTTGCGAATGTTTCATATTTATACTGCATGAACAGCAGTTAATTTATGAATGAATAAATAAACTCTGTATCTTATTCCCTAAAGACAAGAAAAATATGCACCTGAAAAAAATAATTATCGAGGAATTGAATGAAATGAAAAGCGGCACATTCAATTGTGAATGTGCCGTTAAATCGTCTAAATCTAATTGCTTTCCTTAATCGATAAAACCACTAAGATAACCATATCCTTCTTCTTCCATTTCCTCAGCTGGAATAAACAAAAGAGCAGCACTGTTAAGGCAATAGCGCAAGCCGCCTTTGTCTTTAGGACCATCGGTGAATACGTGGCCAAGATGGCTGTCGCCTGCCCGGCTTCGGACTTCAGTGCGTTTGAAGAAACCGCTGGTATCACTGTGTTCAGTCACCACGGCAGGATCGATTGGTTTTGTGAAGCTTGGCCAACCGGTACCGGAATCATATTGGTCAGCAGATGAAAACAAAGGTTCACCCGTTGTGATATCCACATAAATGCCTGGCTCATAATTATCCCAGTATTCATTTGAAAAAGCGGTTTCAGTGGCATTGTTCTGTGTCACATTGTATTGAACTTCTGTCAGCATTGTTTTCAGTTCCTCATCACTCGGCTTCGGATACGCTGCCGGATCGATTAATGAAGGGATTTCCTGATCTTCAAGCGAATCGAATTCGATGTGGCAATAACCGTCCGGATTTTTTTCAAGATAATCCTGGTGGTACTCTTCTGCAAGATAATAATGTTCCAACGGCTCGATCTCTGTGACAATCGGTTTATCATAACGTTCAGCTTCAGCAGCCACCACGCCATCGATTATAGCCCGGTCTTCATCATTTTCATAATAGACGCCTGTGCGGTACTGAGTACCCTTGTCATTGCCCTGCTGATTCAATAAAGTGGGGTCAATGATCATGAAAAACTGCGATACAAGACTTTCCAGGTCGATGCGTTCAGGGTCATACTGAACATGGACCGTTTCTGCATGACCGGTATTTTCATAAAGTACTTCTTTATAAGTCGGATTTTCTGTCGTTCCATTGGCGTAGCCGGAAGTTACGTCGTAAACGCCGTAAACACGGGCCATATAGGCTTCGACACCCCAGAAACAGCCGCCGGCAAACCAGATGTCTTCAAGTTGATCCGTATCGAATTCCAGTTCCTTATTTGGATTTTCGGGGAATCGGGATGTGCTTTCTGCTGAATTATCCGTTGAATTGGCATTGGCTGAGGATGAATCGGAGTCAACAGTTGCACCAGGAATTGAACAGGCAGCTAGAAACAACAGGACAAACAGGAGAAGCAAAAGAAATTTGAACTTCATTATTGTCGACCGCCTTCCATTACTTATTATTGTATGTTTTCGAACGTTTCATAAATCTGCTGATTGCTTACATGGCCTGTCTGGCTTTTTACCATCACACCGTCAGATCCGATATATACAGAAGTTGGATAGCCGATAACTCCGTAATCATCGAAAGCGGGACCGCCTTCATCCAGTAAAACCTGGATATTTGAAGTATTGTCTAATCCTTCATACCATTTGGCAAAGGATTCGCTGCTTTTTTCAGCGTTGGAGCCAGGGGAAACAATTGTCAATACTTCGAATTCGGGGTTTTCACCGGCAAGTTCGTTTAGTTCATTCATGCCTGAAAGACAGATTGAACACCAGGAAGCCCAAAATTTGATATATACTTTCTGACCCGCGTATTCCGACAGCTCGTGGGTTTTACCCTCCAGGTCGACCAATTTAAAATCGGGAGCGGGTTTTCCTTCATTCAGCTGTTCTGCACTGGATGAGGTTTGTCCTTCCGAGCAGGCAGCGAGCATCAATAAGAATAATAAAAATATAGGCATTGCCAGTAATTTTTTCATGAGGAATCATCCTTCGGAGTGAATTGATGTAACCGCTTTAATTTAAGTGCAAAAAAATAAATTCAGCTAATTCTCCTTGTACCCACATCATATAGCGAAAAGATAGAGAATGATATTGAACAGTCTCAACAAAATTCCAAATGAGTATATTGAAGTGGAATGTTCTACAGTAAAAACAGGCAAAAAAAAGACGCTTCCTTAGTAGAAGCGAAATTTTATCCGACCATCATTTTTTGAAGATCTCCATAGTACAGCTGACATCTTTCAAGAACACTCGGCACTGTCAGGCCCCGCGAATGCAGTTCCTCCAACTCTTCATAAGTAACAAGTTTGGCATCACAGACTTCACCTGCCTGGAGGTTCATTTCAGCGGGGTTTATACTGTCTGTGGTTTTCCAGATATAGCTGTCACGGAAATAATGTCCGTACTTCAATTCACCGATTTTTTCCAATTGTTCCGGAGAGGCCATCAGACCGGTTTCTTCTTCGAGTTCACGCACAGCGCCTTCAATGCTCGATTCACCGGCTGTAATGGATCCCCCGGT
The DNA here is from genome assembly GCF_057369535.1 of Planococcus sp. RAB007_Raresut. Lineage (NCBI taxonomy): Bacteria > Bacillati > Bacillota > Bacilli > Caryophanales > Caryophanaceae > Planococcus > Planococcus sp. RAB007_Raresut. The sequence continues at coordinate 62,221 of NZ_JBXYIF010000006.1, read as the reverse complement.
GATTTCCCATAGTAAAGGATAAGTCTTAACCGCATCGCGCTGTGTCAATAAAATCCGGCCATCCACGTTAATCGTAATTATTTCCACAACGACATGAAATTCACCTGGATTCAAATCGATGCCTCGCTGGTGAATCTTGCCAAGCTTGTTTCTGTTTCCATCTATCAGATCCCATAATTCCATCTTCTTCACTCCCATTAGATGAGTATATAAAAATGGAAGCTAAATGGAAAGGATGAATATAAAAACTGGTGCGGTGAATACAAGAGGCGCAAGTGTAAAAATCATACCGTAAACATTAAATCGTTTGCTGAATAATAATGAGGCGCCCAATAGCCAAATCATCAGAAAAAAAGTTTCTCCCCACACTGCACGTTCCAAACCGCCCCTCTCAAGAATCGGAACAGCTGTCAGAAATGCGAGGAACCCAGTCCATATGAGGTGGAAAACACGATAAATTGTATAAGCCATGCTCTTTCCTCCGTTCTTTGCTTAATAGAACGAGGAAGGAAGAGTTAGGTTCCGGCAAAGCGGCAAATGGCTCAGATAATCATTTGGAGCAGAACTGTGATGAAGATAAGACCTGCAATAAATGACGGGAAGCTATTGTTTTTCTCATCAGGCAATTCATCATTCAAAATGTTCAATACCACGCCCCCGGTGAGAAAAGCCGAGAAAAATGCAATGACCAGGTCGCTGGTTGGGGTCAGCTGGTAAATGAGCCATCCGATGAAGACGGATGCCGCTAAAATATAACGGCCTGTTTTCGTGTATAAATCTTCGTGAGTCAGGTGGAGGATTCGGTTATTGGCGACAAAGTGAAAGGAGAACACGATGAAATAAATAATATAATCGAGAGCATGTTCTCCGCTAAGTTCCACAAGCAGATAGCCAATCAGCATGTTGTACATGGCAAATGCTGAAATTTCGAAGATGAATATATCCTTGCTTGGACGCGTCATATTTTTTTGTCGTTTATTATGCTCCTGAGATTTTTCACTCATTTGGTTGATGGCATAAAACAGGGACAGTCCTGCTAAAGTCGCAATATAGGTGACGTAATCAAGGCTTTCCATCCACTGGGGAAGCGCGGCTTCCTCAGCTACTTCCTGATAATGCGTCAGTTCAGGGACGAGATGGAGGAACACATATGCGATGGAGCCGCCAGAGACAAGTGACATCAAGCGGTTTCTCGGCTTTCGGCTAAGAAATTTAATATAGTTCGTAAAAATATGGATGATCACAAAGCCGATAATGATGAAAAGGCTGAGCCAAAACATTATGATACGCCCCCTTCAGTAAACTTTTCTAATGCTTTTATATACCCTATATTGAAATGAAAACCTCTCTCTTGTGAAATTTTAAAGAGAGGCGCTAAGCAATTGAAATATTTTTAGTTTAGATTCCTGTATATGGAAAAAAGTTAGGGTGTTTTCAGAGTTTATTCGATATACTTATGAGGTACGCAAATGCTTGCAAGTATACAGTATTGGGGATAGAAAGATGGGTTACATCGAAGAGTTGAGGGAAGTGGTCGGCCATAGACCGCTCATATTAGTGGGAGCGGTTGCGGTCATCACAGATGAACTTGGCCGGTTGCTGCTGGAGGAAAGAAGATTTCCGAAAGGCGCATGGGGATTGGCCGGTGGGTTGATGGAACTTGGCGAATCGACGGAGGATGTCGCAAAGAGAGAAGTGTTTGAAGAAACAGGGCTTGTGGTAAATGATTTGAAACTCATTAACGTCTATTCAGGACCGAATCATTTCGTTAAAGCTGAAAACGGTGATGAATACTTTGTGGTGACTACGGCTTACTTTGCCGAAACACATCACGGTGAATTAACAGTGGATGAGCTGGAATCCATCAGTTTTGAGTTTTTTTATCCTGATGAATTGCCTGACCGCATTGTGAAAAGCCACCGCCGTATCATAGACGAGTATTTGGAGAAGTTCCATCCGAATCGACTATGGCCGGTAAGATGAATATAGGAGAGGCAGTGATCTAGGATGTTACAATTTTTAAGTAAATACAGCCATTGGTTATTGTTGATACTGGTATTTGGAAGTCTGGCGGTAAGCTTTATCAGCGGCCGTTATGATGCTGCTTCCCTTATTTTTGGTGTCATTGGTGTTTTAGCTGTGGGTTATCTGGTTTTTCGTATAGAAGCGGACAGGAAGAAAAAAAGGGTAAGAAATTAAGGATAGGATATAATGACCGGCTCCTTTGGTGAGCCGGTTTTTTTATGTGAAAATATGGAAGGGGTTAGATTGCCACTTGTCGAATAAAACTTGAAAGAGGGGGATGTGCATGACGAGTAAGGATAATGTAGTTGCAAAGACGCTGCAGATAGTTGGTGGCACGCTCATAGCCGTTTATGCTTTCACCGCATTGGCATTGATCGGTGACTTCGGAGGAGGACCGGCATTCGAAGTCTTTCTGCAAGGGGTCATTTACGGAATGCTGTTGATCGGATTTGGAGAAGTGATCAAATTGATGCAAGGTTTGTTTAATCAGCGTGAGCCTGAAAGACCTGTTGAAGATGCAGAAATCGGAAGAAGAGCCGCTTTACGTAAATCAGGAGAAAACACCATCTCATTGGAAACCAGAAACAGAATCATGGATTTCTACACGAAGAAAAATATGATAGTTGATGATATTGAACCTGCACCTTACGCCGGTTATGCCATCGTCCATCACGACGGCCAACGGGATATTGTCGATTTGAATAATTGGGAAGTGGAAATTTTGACTGAAGGCCAATTGGCGCGGAATCCGGAATTGAGAGGATTATTGGAGTAGCATGATGATAAAGAGGATAGGAGGAAGATAGATGTTTTCATTTGAACATGTTGCCATAATCGCTAAGGATATGGACGAATCCATTACATTTTATGAAAAGGTATTCGGCTTTGAAGTCCGCTTCAGAAAAGAGCGGACTGACCGTGAGATGGTTTTCCTGTCCCTGAAAAACGCGCCGCAATTTGAAATCGAACTCATTCAGGATATTGAACCGATTCGTTCTTACAGCAAAACGGGTGTCGTGAACCATCTGGCATTTCGGGTGGAAGATCTGCAAAAAGCAATTGATTTTATCAATGCCAACAGCACTTTAACCATTACACCTGAAATAAAACCGGCAGCAGAAGGAAAGATGATCCTGTTTGAAGGATTGAACAGAGAAATGCTTCAGCTGATAGAGAAGTGATAATGGCTTTAGGAATACAGATGATTTGTGAATGAAGCTGAATATAGAAATGAGATGTTCCACAGGAGCATCTTTTTTTGTTCCCAATAAATCGATTCAGAACTTGCCTATTTCGAATCTGCGCAAACAAATTCCATTCTGCGCAAATAAAAGTAAATCTGCGCAAACAAATCGGATCCAGCGCAAACAAACTCTGCCCGTTAAAGGTTTGTCTTGTTTTCATAAGGGAAAAAGGGCATAAAACGCTTGAAAGGAGAATTGGACATGGCTGTATTCGCAAAAGATGCTTTATCTCATAAACATATACTGATTACAGGTGCCACAGGAGGAATCGGCTATGAAACAGCGAAAGTCGTTGCCGGCATGGGAGCGAAAGTGACGATTACCGGAAGAAATGAAGAGAAGTTAAGAGGATTGGCAGATGAATTAGAGTCTATAACCGATAAAGAAAAAATTGCCGTTTTGCCCGCCGATCTGACGAAAAAGGAAGAACGGCTGAAGCTTATAGCCGATGCCGAAAAAGCGCACGGCTTTATAAATGGCCTTGTCAATTCTGCGGGTGTTGCCGGCGGCAAAACCGTAGAAGAGCTGGACGAGGAATTTATTGAAAAACTGATGAACGTGAATTATAAGTGCACATTCCTGTTAACGCAGGAGATTTACAAAAAAATGATGGAGCGGCAAGAAGGGGATATCGTGAACCTTGCGAGTCTCTCAGGTTTGAGGGGGACACATGGCAATACTGCATATGCAGCGAGTAAATTTGCGGTAGTCGGCTGGACACAGTCCATGGCGCTTGAGGCGATTGAACACGGGATTCGGGTAAATGCAGTTTGTCCGGGATATGTCGATACAGAAATGGCTCGGAACAGCATCCGCAGAAAAGCTGAGCGGAAAGGCATTTCTTTTGAACAAGGGATGGAAGAAGCGGCAAGCAGTATACCGTCCGGCCGCATTTCAACACCTGAGGAAGTGGCGAACACGATTGCCTTTCTGCTGACTGATGCGGCAGCGAATATAGTTGGTGAATCTGTCAAGATTTCGGGCGGCAGTGTGATGCGGTAAGGATTCATAAAAAAATTCCAAAAGAGGATGGGAGTGATCCAGTGGGGATGAAAGTTGGGATTATTGGTGGCGGGGGAATTACAAAAATGCGCCATGCACCGGAATATACAGAAAATCCACATGTTGATGAAATTGTTTTTTATGACAGGAATATTGATCGTTCGGAAGCATTGGCAGAGTTGTTTGGCGGAAGCATCGTTCACACTGTAGAGGAATTATTCGATGATCCCGATATCGTTGTCATCAGCGACTGCTCGTCGAATGAGAATCATCACCTCTTTTCAACAAAGGCATTATTAAGCGGTAAGCATGTGTTATGCGAGAAACCGATTTCACTGACTGTTGAACATGCGAAGGAAATTATCGCCGCCCAGAAGGAGTCTGGCAAGAAACTGATGGTGGACCATAATCAACGATTTACGCCGGCCCATCAAAAAGCGAAGGAAATCCTGGGGAATGGTGAGCTCGGGAAAGTGCTGACTTTCAGGACGACATTTGGGCATTCAGGACCGGAACAATGGGGCATCAATAAAACCAATTCCACCTGGTTCTTTAAGAAGGAGCGGTCAGGGCTAGGTGTGGCCGGAGACCTTGGGATACATAAAGTCGATTTAATCCATTATTTACTGGACGATGAAATCGATCAGGTAAGTGCTTTTCAAGGATCGCTGGATAAACTTGATGAAAAAGGCCGAGTTATTGAAGTGTGCGACAATATTGTCTGCAGTCTAAAAACAAAAAAGGGGAGGCTGGGAACTGCAAGTTTCTCATGGACCTATTATGGCGAAGAGGATAACAGCACAATCATTTATTGTGAAAAAGGAATTCTGAAAATCTATAATAGCGAAGACTATCAGATTGAAGTGCTCACAAAAGACGGAGTCAAAATCAATTATCAAATGGAAAGCAATCAAACGAACGACAACCAGACAAACAGCGGTGTGATTGATGCTTTCATCGATAGTATAAGACTTGATCAGCCTCCACTGGTTACAGGCGAAGACGCATTACTCTCATTAAAGGTCATCCTTGGAATCATGGAAGCTGCAGAAAACGGCACCGTTGTGAAGATAGAAAAAGAATCCGGCATCATTCCCTGAAAGCTGGCTTTCCCAATGACAGAAATACCCGCAAATTTCTCCGAGGAGAATTTGCGGGTATTTCTGTCTATTTTCCTTTCCCAAAAAGCATCCAAGGAGAAGGCAGATTAAATGGGTGGTTCTCTGGAAGTGCAGCGGCTTGCTGTTTCGTTAAATCCATCCATATATGGGTTTCTTTACTGAGTTCTGTAGCCAGTTGCTGATGGGCGAGCGCAATCGTTTCCCAAAGGCCAGGCTGCTCCATCACGTCTTCAAAAGGGAAAACTGCCTGCAGGTAATTGTATTTTTTAAAATCCTTTTTGGTGATCAAGAGACGATCTCCTTTTGGATTCACGAAAAAATTCCATTCCGCAATTTGTTTATCATCGAACATTTCCTCCGAAGCAGGGAAAGGGTAATAGCATTCATACGGAAAAACAGCTGCGGAATCGATGAACAGTTTGCGAAGCCATTGTCTTTTGTTTGAGACATCTTCTTCTTTCTCCCAAGGTGTTCCGCTGTTTTCGAGTATGGATACATCCAAAGCGAATGCCCCGTAGCTTATATGCCGTTCAGCAAGACCGATTTTTTTCAGTACGCGCTGGGCCGGTATATTTTCTTCCTGAGTATTTGCGCCCACCCATTTGATGTCAGGAAGGTTAAAAGCTTCTTCAAGTACCTGAGACATTAAGCTGGTTGACAAATCATTGCCGCGGTAACGCAAATCACTGCGCATGCGTCCGAGCATCGCGTAATGTTTAGCGAAAACGGTCAAACCACCGACACTGACTAATTGGTCGTTTGTAAAAAGCCCGAAAAGCTTATTGTTTCCACTGGAAATGCGGTCGAATACGCGAATCACATAATCGTCTTCGATTCCTGTTTCCATTGCTTTCAATTTCGGCAGATCTTCTTTCGTTAAAGGGCGGATCATCTTTTCCACTAACGGACACTCCCTGCTGCACAATATTTCTTCCAATTATAAACGCTTATTCCTGAAATGGCATTTACGAAGAACGCAGAAAGGAGTCATTCTACCCGTTTAATTACTTCGACCTACGAAACAAGTATTTAGGCAGTCGAATTAATTAGAGAGGACTTGTACTATAGTCCTGCAAAAATATAGCAAAATTGAAATTTCCATTACTAAAGAATTGAAAATTCAAAATACATTTACAATTAAAAATCTGTTTGCTATGCTGATTTAAATTTAAGTCGCACAAAGAAAGGAGTCATAAAAGTTCACTGGCGGGTAAATTATAAAATCGGAAAAGGAGCGGATTTTATTGAAAAAGAATTGGGCGAGTACATTGGGTGTTTTGGGATTATGCACAGCACTGGCGATGCCGGTTTACGCTGTTGAAAATGAAGCGAAACCGGATACGCATCATCATGATTACGGAATTTCAGGATTCATCGATCATGCGGAATTGACCAAAACTTTGCTGCAGCTGGAAGCAAAAAGCAAAGGCGCAGTTCAAGTGGAAGTGGCGGGGCAGTCCTTTAATGGCCTCGACATCTATACAGCAAGAGTGGGTACAGGCGATAAGGTACTGTTGATCCAAAGCGAAATCCACGGTAATGAGAAAACGGGAACAGTCGCAATCCTGGACTTGCTGAAGAGCCTTTCCACTAATTCCAAACAAACCAAAGAGCTTCTTGAGGAAGTGACAATCGTCTTCATGCCGATGATGAATCCGGATGCTTCTGAAGCGGATAAACGACGGAATAGCATGACCTGGTCAGACGTAGTGGATGCATATCCACAATTATCCGGGGCATCACCGTCCTGGAATTATTATGACCGCGGCGTCAGTCAAAGTTATGATTATGCTGCCAATCCAGGCTTTGATGTAAACCGGGATTTCAACCCTGATTTGGATTATGTGCCGGAAGCTGCGGATTTCCCTGGTGCTTCGGATCAGCCAGGCTGGTTCATCACTCCAGAGTCGCAAACTTCCCGTGACGTCTATAAATCCCTGCAGGATGAATTTGGCAATGTTGATGTGTTTGTCGACCTTCATCACCAAGGACTCTATTACGTCGATGGCACGCCAGATCCGGTGACATTGTCCTTATCAGCCCAATTCGTTCCGGATCCAAACTCGCCTGAAGGCGCAAAATACGCTGAATACGCGGACACTTATGACTACGATTTTTCACGCCAATTAAACCTGCTAGCTTATAACGAATTGCAGTCTTATGGACAGTCGAAATTCACGAATATCTCGCTTTACTCACAAGGGCTTGATCTTCCAGGCACTGCACTTGGCTCTTATGCACTGAATGGCAGTGGTACTGTTCTGTTTGAAGTCAGAGGACAAACGCAAATGATGGGCCAGAAAGAAAAAGGCCAATTATCAAAATCAGTCGAACGAGGTCTTTCTGCAATCATTGAAGGGGTTGCTGATGGTTCTGTAGCGGAATTGAATCCGGAAGATTACGAGGATATTCCGTTGACAGCATATCGTCCAACCAATTAAACATTTCATGAAAAAGCTGCCGATTTATATCGGCAGCTTTTTCGATTTCAGCTGAATAAACGACTATCGCTACCGAAATCCGGGTATAAGAGGATATAAAAAGAGGGCGAGGAGCGATTTGGTGGTTAAAGAAAATACGAAAGTCGGCATAGCGCTGCTGTTGCTGTTAAGCGGATTGGCAATCGCCGGCCTATTTATCGTTTTGTTTGCAGAGCTGGCAGAAGAGGTGATGAACCAGGAATTCGGTTTATTCGACAGCTTCGTCATAAGTCTTATACTGGTGAATCAAAGCCAAACAATGGATTTTATAATGGTATTTATCACTGAACTGGGATCAGTTTGGTTTTTGGGGGCTCTTTCAATAATCGTCATTTTGGCTTTATGGTTCAAAGGCAAAGACAGATGGGGAGCGCTGATCTTCATCATAGCAGTTGGTGGCGGCGGCTTGCTGACTACTCTTCTGAAACATTTTTACGGCAGGGAACGGCCGTCGATCAATGAAGAAATTGATGCGGTTGGCTTCAGTTTTCCAAGCGGACATTCAATGGGTTCGCTTATCTTCTATGGCTTCGTCATGTTTCTGATTATCAGAGGACCTCAAAAAGAGTGGATTAAATGGGCAGTATCCATAAGCCTCGCAGTGTTGGTAGTATTGATCGGCACTAGCCGGATCTATCTCGGCGCCCATTATCCAAGTGATGTCGCGGCAGGCTACATAGCCGGCATCATATGGCTTCTCCTTTGCCTGACAGCTCTGGAATGGATTTCCTGGCAAACCGGCAGCCATATCAGACCAGTCAAAGGGTTGAGGAATATGCTGAAATCTGGTTTACGCATGACAAAAGATAAAGTCAGATCAGTGAAAAAATAAGGGAACATCAGGATTGATTGAATATAGTTGCTCCGATAATGGGGCGGGAATCGAAACGTGCGTACGTCATTTCAATAACAGTAACCAGGATGGGGGCTTAAAGATGAATATCGGCAAATACCGGATCAAACCGGATGAAAAAATAAAGCTGAAAGGCTTTGGGACTTCTGATAATAAGGAATATGATCTTGAAGAGCTTGAAAACGAATTGATTCCGGAAGCAGTTCAGAGATTAAAGGATTTGCATTTGAAGCTGAACGCAGAAGAAGAAAAAGGAATTCTGGTTGTTCTTCAGGCGATGGACGCAGCAGGCAAAGACGAAGCGATATCATATATATTTTCAAATTTGAATGCCCAGGGCTTGAAGACTTTGACACTCGGAAAACCTTCTGAAACTGAACTGGGACATGATTACCTTTGGCGTATCCATGATGGCTTGCCAGCCAGAGGGGAAATCGGAATTTTGAATCGTTCCCATTATGAGGAAGTTATCGCTCCGAGAGTTCATGACCTTCTTGAAGAAGAGCCATTGCCCGATGAACTCATAGACGAAAAAATATGGGATACGCGTTTTCGCCAAATTAATGATTTTGAACGATATTTGAGTGAAAATGGATTTCCCGTAGTGAAGTTTTTCTTTAACGTCTCCAAAGAAGAACAGCGTAAACGACTACTGGAGCGAATGAAAGATCCACAGAAAAACTGGGAGTTCTCGTTCAGTGATGTAGAGGAACGAGAGCATTGGGATGATTATCAGAAAATCTTCGAAGATATGCTCAACCATACCTCGACGGAGTACGCGCCGTGGTATGTGCTGCCTGCTGATAATGAACAATTTTCACGTTATATAATTGCGGAAGTCATGAATAATCTTTTATCGGAACTCGATCCGCAATTTCCTGTAATCAGTGATGAAGAACAGGATAAGCTTAATGAGTATATCAAGAAGCTTGAAGCAGAAGGTGAAGAAAAAGAATAGATGCAAATCCAAAAAAGGCTGACCGGGGAACGCCCCGGTCAGCCTTTTCCATACTGAAAATATTTTGCATCTGATATTGCAAGGAATATAAAGTTAATGTTTTCCGCTGTTCTAGAAGAACAACAGGTTTAGTATAATCGTCAGGATTATGGATAGGACTATGGATATGATTAAGCTTCCCATACAAGACATGCGCATAATGATCCCACCTTCTTGGCTGATAATTACTCTTTACCCTCAGGGCAGGAAACAATAAACCACTTGATTATTGGCGCAGCAAGTAATCATTGTCATACAGGAAACCGCTGCTGATATCGATAAAAAGAAAACTGTCTGCAGACAAAGGGTAGCTGAAAGTACGGACAATATCACCGGTCTCTATATCAGAATACGTATCAGACAAAGTTCCACGGGACCATTTTTTCATTCGCATTATATTGTCGAGGAAAAAAGGGCGAAAAGCCCATTGGGAACCGTTGTGATCTGTTTCAATTTGCCATTGGCCGCTCCGCTTTTGGTAATTGGAGGAAATTTGCTGCCCATTTGAATTGCAAATATACATGCGGAAACTTTCACGGTCGAAAGGTTTGCCCAATAGTTTCAAAAAGTCGTCTGCCCCTTCTGGACCAGCCCATCTTGGGGCGGTTTTCTTTAATATATCTTCGCATTTACTTGAAAACTCAAGGCATTTTGCCAGTAGAGATTTTTCCATGTCAATGAAATTTTGTATACTTTCACCTACATTTACCTGCAGTGAATTATTGGACAGGAGGTTGAAAGCAGGCTTTGCTAAATAGTATCCCTGGTAATAATGGCCGCCGTGTTTCCATGCGAATTGAAGCTGATAATCGTCTTCGATATGTTCATAGGACAGTTTGGCGCCTATACGGCGTGCTAACAGGGAAAGGGAATAGACAATATCCTGGAACACATCCGGCCTGTTGGTCCGGATGACTGTGGTATCAATTTTTAGAATATCCGGTTTCAATTGACGTATGCGGTCAATATTGGAACTCTTGGCCCCGACATGGTCTACGGCTATTTGAATACCGTAGGTTTTGTAATACATCAGGAGGTGGTTTAGCGATTCGAAATCTTCTTCGAATGCGTGCTCTGTGATTTCTAAAACGATCCTCGTAAGGGAAAATCCTTTTGCTTCAAATTCCTGCAGTGTGCTGATGAATTCCTCACCGCCGTTATGCAGCAATTGCTTGGCATCCCGATAGAGAAAAAGCCTGCAGCCGTTGCCATTATCAAGCATTTCCGCCATTGCCAATTTTAGCAGGTGGGTATCAACTTCTACCTTGAAATCATCCGGCACATCGGGGTTTTGAAAAAATTCACCAAGGCTTCGCCACTCATCATTATGTTTGAACCTGCCCCGTACTTCATATCCGATAATGGTATGTTTGACAGCACTGACAATCGGCTGGAATACCGGTTTTACGTTATGCAGATTTTCAAGAACCAGCAATGGGTCCATGTCATTCGCCTCCTTTGGCTCTATATGGGCGCTTTTTTAAAAAAATGAAGTTATAAGCATTCAGAGCTGCTTTAACTGTATTTTTAGTATAAACAGAATGTGGGAACTGCTTGTATATTTAATCTGCCATATAAATCCTATTCTGTACTGGAGGCAATATTTCCTGCAATGAAGCAGTTTTAAACCTCTTAACTGGAAACTCCTTAAGTCTAATTGCCCTGCAAAACCATTCTCTGAAATTAGGTGGAAAAGTTTGAACGGTAAAGCTTGCAAAGCTGGTGAGCTTTGCCTATAATTTGAAACATTGTGCCAAGAAAGTGATGAGGATTATTCTCTTGCAAAGAGTCTGCATGCACCAAGGCGGCTTTTTTTTGTTGGTTTTTAGTTGGCATTGATTTTACTAAAGGAACGAGGGATTTATATGGATAAAGTTTATAGTGCTCTTATTATTTTTTTTGGATCCGTTTTACTCGGATTTGCATTCAATATGTTTTTATTGCCGCATGAAATCCTGTCAGGCGGGATTACAGGGGTAGCGATGATTTTCAGTTTGATGACACCTGTCAATGCGGGAATCTGGCTGATCATTTTGAACATCCCGATCCTGATTCTTGGATGGATGAAGCTGGGCAAACTGTTTATCGCAAACAGCATCTATTCGGTAGCTGTCACTTCGATTTCTATGCTTTACATTCCAGTCATGAAAGTGACGGAAGACGCTTTGTTATCTTCGGTATTCGGCGGTGTGCTTGTTGGTGTAGGGGTCGGTTTCATTATTCGCTTTTATGGATCGACAGGAGGCTTTGATGTTGTCGGGCTGCTATTGACGATGAAGCGGGATATACCGCTCGGATTCATGGTCTTTTCACTGAACAGTATGGTCGTGTTCATTTCGGGGTTCATCTTCTCATGGGAACTGGCCATGTATACGATGGCGTCCATCTATATCACGGGTCTTGTTGTTGACCGGATCCATACGCGCCATATCAAGCTCAGTCTTATGGTTGTCACCGGAAAAGGTGATGAAGTTAAGAATAAATTGCTCGAAAGTCTTTACCGGGGCATCACCGTAACGGATGGGGAAGGTGCTTATTCAGGAAATAAAGTCAAAGTGCTCTATACGGTAATTTCTCGTTACGAATTGGCATTTGTGCGTCCATTGATTAAGTCGATTGATCCTCACGCATTTGTCAGCATTAATGAAACGATGGAAGTCATGGGCAATTTCCGAAAAGATGATAACTTTAGAAAGTCACCCGGCATGGCTGGGGAAAGCCGCTCTGCTTAATGCAGCAGCGGCTTTTTCTTTGTTCAGATAAGAAAAAGGAAATAAAACAGAAACTTTCCATGGGTCGTTGCGTAAATAGTGTATTGAGTAATTTAAGGAGGATTTTATAGTGGGAAAATCTAATACAACGCTTGGTATGGGTGTAGGAATCGCACTTGGAATAGTCATTGGATCGGCGATGGATAATTTGGCTATTGGAATTGCGATTGGTGTTATTTTGGGCGGAGGAATAGGGTTCTTCAGCGGCAAACCGAAATTGAAGTAATTCGGGTCGCTTGTTTATGGAAGCTCTAATGAGGGGGAAAGCCAAGTCAAAGTTGACCTGGCTTTTTTTAAGGCATGATTTTTTCTATCTGGCAGCGCAGAACTGTTCTTAATTGGGCTGGTGCCGTTTTGCGGAAATCGTTCAGATAGATTTCACGATGTTTTTTATTGCGGCGCTGATAATCGTTTTCTTCGAGAAAGCGATCTATCTTTTCAAATGACCTGGGTTCTTCATCATATGTGCCGACGTGCAGAATTTGCACTGCCATACCTTCCTCAATTTCTTCAAACATCACTTCATTCAATAACTCATCCGGCTTTTTACGGCCGGCGATTTCATACGCTTTAAGTATCGTGCCATTGTCTGCAAAATCAGGCTGTCGAATCATTAATGTATATAGAAATTCATTTTTATCAAGCGTATCCATCTTCTTCCCTTTATCAGTCAAACTCCAAACCGCTTCCAGCGGATAAACCGTATAGTCATAATAACCAGGAGGGATGAAACCATTCTTGGGCATCATGCGGATGGCATAAGCCAGTGAATAAAGAACTTCCACTCGTTTCGCAAATTCTTCCCCATTCGGATTTCCTTTTCCGTGAATGGTGAAAAAGCGCTGCTTCGGAATTTGAACCAAAACCGGGGAAGATTGCGGCAGATACAATTCCTTTTCAGCTTTTCGCCATTCGTGTTTCATAAAATACCCCCTTTTTTCTTTCTGATTTTCAGCAGACTCTTCCGATTCATTCGATAAACTCCAAATCACTGATCCATGTTGATAAATGGGATTTTACTTCTTCATTCAAATCCGGATGGACATTTTTTAGCAAGTCGATTTCAAACCAGCTATAATCTTTGTTTTTAACAAAAGTATTGGTAAAGGCAGGATTCTTCAATGTGAGTTCAGATGAATCCGGTCCGACTTTCTTTTCAACTTCAATTGAAAAGATCGTGCCGATCTGTCTAGGTATCTGATTTTGTCCTGATAGGAAGTTGCCCAGTGAGTAAATGACGAATACCCGTCGGCCATCAGACGTATCTATCCATTCTGGTGGCTGCAGAACATGTGGGTGATGGCCCAGAATGATATCAGCGCCATTTTCTGCAGCAAATTGGGCAATATCCTTCTGGTAATTGTTAGGGAGAGGCTGGTATTCATCACCGAAATGCAAGTTGAGCACAACAACTTCAGAATGATCGGCTGCATGCTGCAAATCTGATTTGATCAATTCCTTATCAATTCGATTAACCAGATAATCCTTGCCGACGGGAGTCGGTACACCATTCGTTCCATACGTATAAGATAAAAAAGAGAATGTAATGTCATTCACTGTCATGACGGGTATTTGATCGCGTTCTTCCTCAGAAAGGTAAGATCCTGTCCGCATCATGCCGATTGCGTCCCAATAACTGGCGGCGTTTTCAATGGCGGAAATTCCCCTGTCGAGCGTGTGGTTATTCGCCATTGCGACAACATCAACACCGGCGTTTTTCAGAGCGTCACCAACTTCAAAAGGACTGTTGAATGAAGGATAGCTGGATAATCCAATGCCGGCGCCCCCGATAATGCTTTCCGAATTGGCAACAGTGATATCAGATTTTTCCAGATAAGGTTTAACTTTCTCGAACATTGGAACAAAATCATATCCGTTTTCGGTTTTTGCTGAATTATATACTGTACTGTGAATCAAAATGTCACCCACGGCTGATAAAGATGCGGTTCGGGTGCGTGAAAAACCAGGAATAGCAGGAGTTGTTTTCCTTGCCTCAAAAAAAGTGTCAGCTGAAACTGGCGCAGCGGGAATCTTTGTAGCTATGCAGCCCGCAAGCAGCAATACACTCAGCAATACAGAAATATAGATAAAACAGCGAATTAGCTTCATCACGATCCCCCCAAAAATCACTGGATATGGTTAGTAAGGCATATAGAAGTTTTCTTAATTGTGTTAATTGAGCAGGGAAGAATAAAATATTAATAAAATAATAAAATTCGAATAAATCTTTAATAACATCCTACAACATAAGTGTTGTATTGACTAGTTCTTTTTATTCAATAAAATAATTAACCGATGTAATAAATAGACATTAATGCTTATAATCGGTAAAAGGTATTCATGAAGTCGTAAAATTCTCTCGAGTAATTGTCAGTTTTTAGAATAAAAAAGCTTTGCTATCTAAGTAAAACCTTATACTTATGTATAAGACTCTTAAAATAGAAAGAATTTAGGAGAATGAGTTCCATTTTTTTGAAAATAGAGTATACTTGAAATAATTATGGATAGGGAATATTTAATGGTAGAAACAGGTGGAGGGGTGAGGAAATTGGTGGAATTTGTTCTGGAGATGGCAGTTGAAGTATCGTCTTATTTTTTCACGCCGAGGAAACGGTTGGAAAAGAACATCGATCTTTTGAAGAAAGACCAATGGTTCGCTGAATTGGAAGACGATTTCCGTTATAATCACCTTATCTGGAATAACCGAAAAGTGACACGTTATTTGGGATTGCCTAATAATGTCGATAAACTTATCAAAGATGACGATGAAAAAGCGAAGTTCAAAAAATTGCTCACTTATGAACATGTGAAATTCATAACTTCTCCATAAGCATTCATGCTTACGCCGTTATTTAATATGAACACAAAGAATGCCGAAACCTCATTCAGGTTTCGGCATTCTTATTTTTTCTTCTATAATATGTGGAATCTTTTAGTCTATTCTTCGAATAAGTTCATGCTCAGGTAACGCTCACCTGTATCCGGTGCTATGCACAGAACCTTCTTTCCTGTGCCGAGCCGTTTTGCAATTTCGATTGCAGCATAAATGGTGGCGCCAGCGGATGGACCGACGAAAATTCCTTCTTCACGTGCAACTCGCCGGAATATATTGATGGCATCTTCGTCTTCAATGGCAAAAATTTCGTCGTAGATTTTAGTGTTAAGAATGTCGGGAATAAAACCAGGGCTCGTCCCAACCAATTTATGTTTGCCTGGTTTGCCTCCTGATAAGACAGGGGAGCCTTTAGGTTCAACAACAGCTATATAAAGATCTGGAAGCTTTTCTTTCAGTGCTTCCCCAGTTCCGGTAATTGTTCCGCCAGTTCCTGCTGAAGCGACAAAAGCATCGAGCTTGCCGTCCATTTGATCTAAAATTTCGAGTGCAGTGGTTGTGCGGTGAATATCGGGATTCGACTGATTCTCAAATTGCTGCGGGATGAAACTGTTTGGAATCTCCTCTTTTAATTCCAATGCCTTTTTTATCGCACCCGGCATTTTTTCATGATCCGGTGTCAGAACGACTTCAGCGCCAAAAGCTTTCAATAAGTTGATGCGTTCTTTTGTGGCATTGTCTGGAAGAACCAGAATGGCACGGTATCCCTTGGCGGCTGCGACCATAGCGAGCCCGATGCCGGTATTGCCGCTCGTCGGCTCGATGATTGTGGCACCTTCTCCAATAATGCCTTGTTCTTCCGCATTTTTGATCATATTAAAGGCTGCGCGGTCCTTGACGCTTTTGGAAGGATTGAACATTTCCAATTTCACATAAACATCGGCGGCACCGGCCGGCACTATTCGATTTAATTTCACGACCGGCGTATCGCCGATTAAATCAGTAATATTATCTACTGGTTTCATAATTTCAAACAACCTCTCCTATGTTTTATAAGCCTGGAATCATTTAATTGTAGTATACCTTCACTAAACCCGACAAATCCTATGGTTTAAAAAGAGGATTAATGTATATGAATTCAGTGATTATAGAAATTAGACCTATATAAAAATAAAAGATTGTGACTTTTGATTAATTAATATACCTTTATTTGTTAATTAATAGTATACTAGATTCAATAAATGAATCGGAGGCGCTTAATATGATCAATACTCCTGAATTGGTGGATTCTATGGTTCTGGACATGGATGCCCTTGAGTTGGCGCAATTAATAAAAGATAAGAAAATTTCTTCCCGTAAAGCCCTGGAAATCTATATAGAGCATTTGAAAAAAATGAATCCAGAGGTGAATTGCCTGGTTGAAAATCGTTTCAAAGACGCATTGCTGGAAGCTGATAACGCCGACCGTCAGATTGCAAATGGGGAAATACAAGGCGCGTTATTGGGTGTTCCGATCAGTATGAAAGAAGCTTTCGATGTCAGTGGCATGAAAACAACTGGCGGATTGCTGCGAAGAAAAGAGAAGAAGATGGCCAAAGACGCAGAAGTGGTGAGCAGGCTTCGGGCGGAAGGTGCCGTTATTTTAGGGAAAAGCAACACACCGGAACTGTGTTTTTGCCAGGAAACCGACAATAAACTTTACGGCAGAACAAATAATCCGCATGATCTGCGACGGACAGCCGGTGGTTCAAGCGGCGGAGAAGCGGCACTTATAGCCATGGGCGGTGCAGCAGCGGGGCTTGGCTCTGATATTGGCGGTTCCATCCGTTTTCCCAGTCATTTCAATGGCGTAGTCGGATTTAAATCAGGAAAAGGCCAGGTTTCGCAGGACGGAAGCTATCCTGAAGTAAAAGAGGATCTTCAAGAAAGAATGCTTGGAATCGGTCCAATTACAAAAAGTGTAAAAGACGCGAGGCTAATATACAATATTGTTGCGAAGAACTCCGCTGTTTATAGAAACATCGATAGCTTTACGATCAATGTTCTCCCAGATTCGAATTATCCGCTGGCTGATCATACCAGAAAATTGCTTGATGCCGTTTTTCAGCAAGTTTCACCGGGATTTGAATCAGAAAGGGAACTGCCGCCGTATTTTGGGGATTCAGCGACGGTATGGCAGGAAATTATGTCGATTGGCGGAGCGGCGGATGCAAAGACAGAAGCTTATGGAGGCAATCAGCAGAATTTATATAACTCTTATTTTAAAGAACGCCTGACAGGCAATTCGGAAGTGCATCGTTATTTGTCATGGGCTTTAATCGGCGCTTCATTATTTAAACCAAGCGACAAGCGTTTAGAAAAAATCCATGAATTTATACAGCATGGCGATCATATTCTGGAGCATTACCTGAAAGAACGGATTCTTATTATGCCGGTCTATCATAAAACAGCACCGAAACATGGTATTGTTTACCGTGAAATATTCTCGATACGAAAAACCTTCCGCCAATATATGCCGTATGTCGCTTACGCTAATACATGGGGCCTGCCTTCTTTGACAATACCGCTTGGTTACGATGATAAAGGCTTGCCGATCGGAATCCAGTTGATCAGCCGCAATGGCAATGAAGAAGCGCTGTTCCAATTGGGTGAATGGCTGGAACAACATTTTGGAACATATAAACGGGCTGTCTTATAGTAGAAACCAAAAACCTGCACCTTTTTTCAAGGGATGCAGGTTTTATTATTTTCAAACACTTATATTTCAATGGAATACAGAAAAGAATCACCCCCAGAAATTATTCTGAAGGTGATTCAAGGATGGAGAATGAGGATATTAAGTGCTCAAAAACTGAACAAATGAATAAATTGCAACGGCCACTAATATGACCGCGCCAATAAGGTAGATAATTAAAGCGTTTTTCAAGTTTAGCCTCCTGTGTTTTGCAGCATAAAAATCGATGAATACCTATGTAGTTTATGTCTAAGGGTATATAAGAGAACTTTACTACTGTAACAAAGTTCCCAGTGCTTTTCGAATAACTCACATTCTTACTAGAAAAGAGTTTTTTCTATTGTATAACCCTGAAAATTCAAATAAGGTTTAATTACCTATAAATAAGTCCCGATTACGAATAAAAGCCAAGATTCGACAATTTTTTTCCCAATTACGCATATGTGATTCTTCTGCTAACGTTAGATGTGTGGCAAGGAGATTGCGGGACGCTGCATCGCCAGAAAATGCCATAAAAAATATTTGGGATAAGGAGATTGATTTATGAAGAGATCAGGAAAGATTTTAACAACAGCAATGTTGGCAGTCACTTTAATGGTGCCTTCTATGGGAGTAAGCGCCAATGAGGATAATTCAGCGGCCAACGGAAACGGCAATGAAAAATTCCGGGTACTGGTTGACTCAGGCAATCAGAAAAACCTGAATAACGTTAAAGAGCAATACGGAGTTCATTGGGATTTTGCTGATGAAGGCTTTACCACCGATATGAATGAAAAACAATTCAACGCTTTGCAAAAAAACAAGAACATTTCAGTAGAAAAAGTTCCCGAATTGGAGATTGCAACTGCAACGGATCAGCCGGAAGCAAAGTATTCCGCAATGGCAGCTTCACAATCGACTCCATGGGGCATTAAAGCAATTTATAATAATAGCAGTATTACTAAAACGAGCGGCGGTGCCGGTATAAACATCGCAGTGCTTGATACTGGAGTCAATACGAACCATCCTGATCTGCGCAATAATGTTGAGCAATGCAAAGATTTCACAGTAGGTACAACATATACGAACAATAGCTGTACAGACCGCCAGGGACATGGCACGCACGTGGCTGGATCGGCTTTGGCTGACGGCGGCAACGGCAGCGGCGTTTACGGTGTAGCACCGGATGCTGACCTTTGGGCATATAAAGTATTGGGTGATGATGGATCTGGTTACGCGGATGATATCGCAGCGGCAATCCGCCATGCAGGCGACCAGGCTTCGGCTTTAAGAACAAAAGTAGTCATCAATATGTCTCTCGGTTCTTCGGGTGAAAGCAGCTTGATCACAAACGCGGTAAACTACGCATACAATAAAGGCGTTCTTGTGATTGCGGCAGCAGGAAACTCAGGTCCTTACCAAGGATCGATCGGCTATCCTGGTGCAGTTGTTAACGCAGTAGCCGTAGCAGCTCTTGAAAATACGGTTCAAAACGGAACTTACCGTGTAGCGGACTTCTCTTCACGCGGCTATAGCCGTACTGACGGAGATTATGTTATCCAAAAAGGTGATGTGGAAATCTCAGCTCCAGGAGCGGCGATCTATTCCACTTGGTACGATGGCGGCTACGCTACAATCAGCGGAACTTCAATGGCATCACCGCATGCTGCAGGTTTAGCTGCAAAAATTTGGGCGCAATACCCTTCAGCTTCAAATGTTGATGTGCGAGGCGAATTACAATACCGCGCATATGAGAATGATATTCTTTCCGGTTCTGGTGCCGGTTATGGCGACGATTATGCATCAGGTTTCGGCTTTGCCACTGTGCAATAATCAGCAATCCAACAGCAAGAGCAGTTCCGGCTTTCAGCCGGGGCTGTTTTTATATGGTATTATTTAATTAATCTGAAAGAAGGGTGAGGCTATGAATATTGGTTCTGTAATAAAGTATTACCGCTCCAAAAACAATATGACGCAATCCCAATTGGCTGATGGCATCTGCTCTATATCCCATCTCAGTAAAATTGAATCGAATACCTATACTCCACATGAATCGACGATTGAAGCACTGCTCCTTAAAATGGGGGTCCAATGGAAAAAAGAAATAGCGAAAAGAAGCCGGCTGGAACGCCAGTTGAATGATTTTGTTACTTGCTCTTTGCATTACGATCTGGAGGAAATGGAACAGCAATACGAAAAGCTGCAGCTGGATAATGATTACATACAGTCAACGGATCTGGTGAATCAATATGAGTTATATAAGTTCCGTTATTATCTATACATAAAAGATCAAATCCGTGCTGACCGGCAAAAAGCTATGCTGGAACGGATGAAAAATTCCTTTACAGAGGCTGAAGCCTGGATGCACCAGCTTTTTTTATCACTGTACTATACCATGGCAAATAAAAAGGAATTGGCAATGGAATACGTCAATTCACTCGACGGCGGGATCCAAAGCATTCCACAAAAATTCGAAGGGGAATTCTATTATCAAAAAGCACGTTTGCTGATCATGCATGAGAAATATGAGTTGTCGGCTCATTTCGCTGAACTGTCGGTCCAGTATTTCAAATTGAATTATAATTACATCCGCTTGCTCCATGCCCAGCTGCTGCTGGCGATCAATTATATGCGGCGTAACCTGCTGGTACAGGCGGCTGGTATTTTTGAAGTGTTGAAACGCAATACCAGATTGACAGATCAAAAGGAATTATATCATCAGACTTTGTATAATTTTGCGGAATTGCTAAAAACTCGGCATGATCATAATCAGGCATTTGATTTGCTGACCGAATTGCATGAGATCCTGCCAAAAGATACATATTTTTATAAAGCGGTGCTTGTGAGCCTTATAGAAACAGCGGTGGAAGTAGGGGCAGATGCGTGGAATTATGTACGCGAATTGCGGAGTTTGGCTGCGGGGCCTGAAGATGAATATTTTTTGTTATACTTAAACTATTTCGAGAAGCGAAATTTTTCCCAACCAGACCTTTTGGCTTATTCAGAGGAAAAAATGTTCCCATTTTTCAGAAAACATGGTTACATAAGAGAAAGTAAGAAAATCGCCTTGGAATTGGCCGAGCACTTTAAAAGCGCTAAGCAATGGGAAAAGGCGATGTATTATCAATCTTATTACGATAGAAATGGAGGATGAGTTTATATGAAAAAAGGAAAACTGATTTTATTGACTGGATTGGCTGCTGTCATGATGGCCATGGGAGCGTGGGCTCCTACAGCTTCACAGGTTGATCATTCAGATGCAGTCGTCGCTTCCGGCGGCGTGCAAGAAAGCTCAATCCCGACTATTTTACCTCCCCTGTAAAATAGCGGATTGTTCCAAAGCTCCCGGCCTAGGCCCCGGGAGCTTTTTTGTATGGATAAAAACGCAGAACATAATAGTTTGAAGATTCCCTTCCGTTTAGTAAATCGGAAATGGGAAATAATGTAGTAATAGGACGCACAAGGAGGAGTTGTAGATGAAAGTTAAAATTGAATGGAAATATCGATCCGCTAAAGGAGTGGAAACAATTTTCCGCTCAGAAGAAATGCCTGCAGCTCAAGGTGTCCAAATTGCTGAAGATATTGAACGGACAAAAAGAGTCAGGGAACTGGTGTTCATCGACATATTTGATGACAGTTCCTGGACTATGAAAGAAATGAAGTCCTATTTAAAAAGCATTGAAACAGAACCCCATGATATCAAGGTTTACTTTGATGGCGGGTTTAATATAGATGACAGAAATACAGGGTTAGGCTGTGTAATTTACTACGAGCAAAATGGAAAGTCTTATCGCCTGAGACAAAATGCGCAAATTGACGGATTAGTATCCAATAACGAAGCTGAATACGCTGCGCTGCATCTCTGCGTTCAAGAGCTTGAGTTTCTGGAGGTCAAAAATATACCGGTTCGATTCAGCGGAGACTCCAAGGTTGTTGTGAACGGGATGAGCGGTGAGTGGCCGGTCATCGAAACTGAATTGGTTCGCTGGGCTGACCGTATTGAAACTAAATTGCAACGAATGGGAATCCAGGCAGAATTTGAACTGATACCAAGAAAAGAAAATTTTGAGGCCGACAGGCTGGCAACTCAAGCTTTAAAAGGAATCGAAATAACCGGCACAAGCATTGTATAAAGTTTCTAAAATCAAGTAGAATTTCTGAGCGTATTAATTTACATCGTGCACGATGTAAATTATAGTGGGTAGAGAAAGAACAAATTGAATGGAGGAATTTAGAAATGAAGGCACTTTATGAAACTACGATCATCAATACAGGCGGCAGACAAGGAGAAGTATATTCGGAAGATAATATCTTTAACCTGGATGTGGCTAAACCCGCAGCACTCGGCGGGGAATCCACTACTGCTACAAACCCTGAACAATTATTCGCGGCCGGCTATAGTGCCTGCTTCAACAGCGCATTGGAATTGGTGCTTGAGCGCGATAAAGTTAAAGTCGATAAAAGCGAAGTAAGAGCGACCATCTCACTGCTTGGCGACAAAGAAAATGGCGGCGTTAAATTGGCTGCTAAACTGGAAGTCACTATCGAAGGAATTGACGAAGAGAAAAAGCATGAATATGTTGAAAAAGCACATCAATACTGCCCATATTCAAAAGCGATCAAAGACTCGGTTGATGTAGAAGTTATCGTACTCTGATAGCGGCAGAATCGCTCAGGCCGCCAATAAACAACTGGACGTGATGTAAATGGAACTCGGCTTAAAACTGGAACAGCAATTATGTTTTGAAGTTTATAAAGCATCAAGCAATTTCACTAAAATGTATTCGAGAGTACTTGAACCATTTAATCTGACCTTCCCACAATACCTTGTTCTTTTGGTGCTTTGGGAAGAAAATCATTTAGTGATGAAGGATATCGGCTTGCGTCTGGGACATGGGACCGGAACCTTGAATCCCATCATTAACCGCATGATTGAGCAGGGAAGGCTGACAAAAAAACAGTCGCCGGACGATAGGCGTGCATGGATTATTTCATTGACTGAGAAAGCCGAAAAAGAGCATGCTCCGATCAGCGAGGCAGTCTACGATAAACTGGTCAGCTGCAACTTCCTTGATGTGAATGCTTTGACGTTAATGAAGAATTTAAAGCAATTGAATGCATTTTTCGATGAAATGGACCTTTAGACTGCCGACTGGCTAAGGAGTGAAAATGATATGAGCATTTATGATTTTACAGCTGTTAAATCTGATGGAAGCGTATATCCTTTAAGTGATTACCAAGGTAAAGCAATGTTGATTGTCAACACCGCTACAAAATGCGGACTGCGGGATCAATTCGACGGCCTTGAAAAGCTGTATCAGAAATATGAAGATGACGGGCTTGTAGTTCTCGGATTCCCATCCGATCAATTCGGCCAGGAAGTTGATGGCGCCGAAGAAGCGGAACAATCCTGCCGAATGACTTACGGCGTCACTTTTCCCATGCACGACCTGGTTAAAGTCAATGGGAAGAATGCTGATCCCCTTTTCAAGTATCTGACTGAAAACAGCAAAGGAATTCTTGGCAGCAGCATCAAATGGAACTTCACTAAATTCCTGATTGATAAAGAAGGAAAGCTGGTTGCCCGTTTTTCACCAAAAGACAAACCCGAATCTTTCGACCAAGAGATTAAGAAATACTTATAGATATCAATCTTTAACCCAGAGGCGTTTATTGCTTCTGGGTTTTATTTTTTTGCTTGAAATAAATTTGACGATTTGGCTAAGTAGCTCAACACCAACAGGGACAAGGTTTACGAGAGGTTCCTTGATTTTACTTGAGCAAAGGATTACTACAAAACTAGATTATTATTAAAATATTCTGAAATTGAAGAGTTTATAGTTGCATTACAAAAAGGTATAGGTTATAAATAAGTTGTATATTAATTATACAAAAATTAAACAGGAGAAGGAGTGGTTAGTTTGAAGAAGATTTTCGTTTCGATGTCAGTCGCATTTGCCTTGGTATTTTCGTTGCTCGCAGCAGGGGTTATGGCAGATAGTCATACAGCAAAATTAAGAGTGGTCCATGCTTCACCTGATGCACCGGCAGTCGATGTTTATGTAAATGGCGATTTGACTTTGGAAGAAGTGCCGTTTAAAGCGGATTCGGGTTATCTTGATGTACCAGCTGGAACTCACAATGTTGAAGTCTTTGCAGCTGGAACTGAATATGCTGAAGGCGAAGCGGTTCTGCAAGCTGATCTTACCGTGGAAGCTGGCAAAGCTTATACAGTCGCAGCGGCAAACACAGTGGATTCACTTGAATTCGTAGTAGCAGAAGATTCAATGGAAGTTACTGAAGGAAAAGCGAAAATCCGGGTTGGCCACTTGTCTCCTGATGCACCAGCTGTTGATGTGGGTATAATTGGCGGAGATGCATTGTTCAGTGGGGCTGAATTCCCTGGAATTACAGATTACGCAGAAGTTGACGCGGGAACTTACGATTTGGAAATCCGCCTGCCGGATGGCACACAAGTATTGCCATTGGAAGGAACTGAATTGGCAGCTGGAACTGTTTACAGTGTCTTTGCAGTAAATACGGTTGATTCATTGGAAGTACTCGCTTTGGTTGATTACGAAATGGCTGCTTCTCCTGATGGTATGCCTACTACAGGGCTTGGCACTCCAGAACAGAACCAGTCAAACTGGATGTTGATGATTGCGGCTATGGCTGCAGTTTTAGCTGGTGGCGGAGTAGTTTTGAGAAAACGGTTTCAAAACTGATCTTTCACTCCTCTTGATCGGAGCGGCATTATTGCTCTCCGGTTGCCAGGAATCAGATGATGAAGTCAGTGTTCGATCTAAGGACGTAGGCTTTGCTTCAGAAAGAAAGTATACTGCATCCGATGCGGCAGTAAAGACGCCTGTTGAAAATCCTATTAACGCCTTAAAACGGGAAGGGATTGTACCCGAAAAAATTTCAATCCCTGCAATAGGAATAGAGGCAAAGACACTGCATCTCGGAACGAAAGAAAACGGGGAAATGGATGTTCCGGATACAATTGAAGATGTCAGCTGGTTTGAACCGGGATATAAACCTGGCGAAAATGGCCGCGCGGTGATTGCCGGTCATGTAGACGGCGTAAACGGACCGGCCATCTTTTGGGATTTGGCAGAGCTGGAAGCCGGTAATGAGATAATAGTAGACGGTGAAGACGGAAAATTGATCTTTAGAGTCTACGCCATGGAATCGGTTGACTTAGAGCTTGCCGATGTTCAATCGGTTTTCGGTTATCGCTCTTCCCCGGAATTGGTCCTCATTACCTGTTCAGGTGATTATGATCATAATCGGGGAACCCGTGAAGAACGGTTGATTGTTTATACAGAATTAGTTGAAGAATAGAAGCTTAAGCGTTTTCCGAAATTGGAAAACGCTTTTTTTATTGAACGGGAAAAAACGTGGGTATGAAATGAATTGGTAAATTTAATATTTAAAATAATAATTGGTTAATTTTTATAATAGAGAAACTTTTTTACTATATGCTATTTTCTTTAGTCCACATTTGGTATTATTAATGGTAATAGATATATTTTTGCGGTTTTCGACATATTTCGCCGCTATTCATCTTTAGGAGGATCCAAACTAATGAACGACAAATATCGGCCTGGAACAGAAAATATGCCTGGAAATCCGATTTCTGATTCAACTAATCATTTTCACTTTGAAGATTCGATCTTTGAATATATCGTTCAAAAAGTGCCTGTAAGTTTATATATTATGTCCCAAACAAAATTTATTTATGTAAATGATTGCTTATGTGAAATGCTCGGGTATCCGGAAGAAAAATTTCTATCGGGGAAACTGGGATTGACAGATATTATTCATCCTGAAGATTTACCGAAAGTAATGAAAAGATTTTCGGATCTCTCAAATAAAACTACAAAAAAAGCAAGATATCGTGTAAGAGTTATAAAAAAAGATGGCAGTTTGCTGCATGCGGAAATTCATTCGACCACCTCTGTTTTAGACGGAAAGGAAGTCTTTCTCGGCAGTGTTTCGGATATTACGGAAGAAGTGCTTGCACAGGGTCGCTTAAAAGACAGTGAAGAACGCTATAATTCCCTTTTCTTTGAAAATCCGGATGCTATTTTTTCGTTTGATCTGGAAGGGAATTTCATTGATGTCAATCCAGGCGCCCTTAAATTATCCGGATATACTCACCAGGAATTGATGAAGATGTCATTTATGCCGATGATTATACCTGAACATTTGGATAAAGCGCTCTATTATTTTGCTGAGTCCTTAAAAGGGAACACCAATCGATATGAAATCGACCTATATGGAAAAAATGGAGAGCTGATTAACCTTGAAGTGACGAACTTTCCAATGCAGCAAGCCGGACAAATCACAGGGGTTTATGGAATCGGGAAAGATATAACCAGCCGGAATGAACATAAAAAGCTGCTGGAAGAAATGGCCTTTTTCGACCATTTGACGAAATTGCCCAATCGGAAATTATTTGAGGACCGGCTGGAACAGGCTATGAAACTATCACACGAGTCAAATACAGCACCTGCAGTCCTTTTCTTAAATTTGGACCGCTTTAAATATATAAATGATTTGTTGGGTTATGAACATGGCGATATTTTTCTTAAACAATCATCCCAGCGGATGGTGGAATGCGTCGCGGAATCTGCGACTGTCGGCCGTTTTGCAGGAGATGAATTTGCCGTTCTGCTGCCGGATACGACAGCGGAATCGGCAATCGATTGTGCAGTTAGACTCAATAAGGTGCTGGCCGAACCGCTTGAAGTCATGGGACAGCAATTGTCGCTGACAGCCAGCATCGGTGTTGCCTATGCGGATGATGCGAACGGAAATTTGATCAAGCAGGCAGAAGCGGCTATGCTATACACAAAAAAACACAGCAAAAACAGCTGCTCATTATTCTCGCACGAGTTAAACAAGGAAACAGCAGACAAGTTGACCATTGAAAGGGAATTGAAGTCAGCCATCCGCAATGATGAATTCCTTCTCCATTACCAGCCCATTATTGATCTGGAGTCTGGAAAAACAAGTGCTATGGAAGCGTTGATCAGATGGAACCATCCAGAACTCGGTATGGTGCCGCCTGACCGTTTTATCCCTGTATCGGAGGAGAGCGGGCAAATCATAGCAATCGGTAAATGGGTGCTTTATACCGCTTGTCTCCAGACAAAAAAGTGGCAGGAGCAAGGCTGTGCGCCTTTCCGCATTTGTGTAAATATCTCCACTATCCAACTTCAGCATCCGAATTTTGTGCAGTTAGTGAAAAGTATTCTCGAAGAGACGGGGCTGGCAGCTAAGTGGCTTGAATTGGAAGTCACCGAGAGTATTTTGCTGGAAGATACAGAAACTTTGAAAGAAAGTCTACTGAGTCTGAAAGCACTGGGGATTTCGATGTCAATCGACGATTTCGGCACAGGTTTCACATCGTTGAACTATCTGCGGCAGTTCTCGTTTGACCGTGTGAAAATCGACCGCAGTTTCGTTCAGGATATCAATAATGATTTGAGCGGCAAGGCAATCACGTCCACTATTATTGCTTTGGCGCATAAATTGGGCTTGGAAGTGGTAGCGGAAGGAATTGAGGATTCCGTACAGCTCTCTTATCTGGTTAATGAGCTTTGCAATGAAGGGCAGGGTTATTATTTCTGCCGTCCCAAGTCCGCTGACCAGCACGATTTACTTACCATGAATAAATAATAAGTGGAACATGTAACAAATGTTTTCTGCTAGAGCCAACCCTTGCATTTACTACTGCATTGGTTGGCTTTCTTTTTTGAAAAAATGGTATAGTTGGGATAATGTAAGATTTTTCAGATAAAGGTGGATGTTGATTTGAATACTATGGAAGTTTTGAAAAAAGCGTTTGACGATACAAGCTATCAGCTTTCCGGACATGGTCCAAGAAATGTGAAAGTGTTGAAACAGGCTTTTCAGGAAATAGATGGCGAAATAAAGTCGGATATATATGGCACAGGCGCCGCAATCAGTGAATTCGAAGATAAGATGGCGGCTTTTCTGGGCAAGGAAAAAGCGGTGTTTTTTCCAAGCGGCACCATGGCTCAACAAATTGCGCTACGCATTTGGTGTGATCATAAAGAATCGGCTAAAGTGGCCTATCATCCCTTGTCCCATTTGGAGATTCATGAAGAAGACGGGCTGAAAAAACTGCATGGCATTGAAACGGTGCTGCTTACGGATAAGGGCAGCGTAATTCAATTGGAAGATCTAAAATCGATGCCCCAGGATACGGCATGTGTATTGCTCGAGTTGCCGCAGCGTGAAATCGGCGGCCAGCTGCCTGATTTTGAAACGCTGACTGCTATTTCGGAGTATTGCCGGAAGAACGATATCCGTCTTCATCTTGATGGCGCCAGAATCCTTGAGACTCTGCCGTACTATGAAAAGTCCATAGAAGATATTTGCAGTCTATTCGACAGCGTTTATATTTCCATGTATAAGGGGATTGGCGGAATTGCTGGGGCTGTTTTAACGGGAGATGACGATTTCATTAAGGAGTCTAAAATCTGGAAAAAACGCCATGGCGGAGATCTTATTTCCTTGTACCCTTACATTTTTACAGCCGATTATTATTTTGAATTGCGTAAAGGAAAAATGGCCGATTATTATGAATCCGCTAAAGAACTCGCGGCAAAATATAATTCCTGTTCAGGGATAACGACCTTGCCTGAAATTCCGGTATCCAATATGTTTCATGTTCATCTGAACAGACCTAAAGAACAGGCTGCGGAAATTTTGGCTGAAGTGCAGCAGGAGTCAGGTATTGGCCTGTCGGGATACGTTCGCGAAATTGATCAGGGCAATTGCTATTTCGAAGTCAGCTTGGGCGATGCCTATCCAACTGTGCCGAAGGGAAAAGTTGAGACTGCCTTCCGGCTGCTGGATGAAAAAATGAACGGTGACTAAATACACGAAGAGGGGATGTTTTGATGAAGTATTCTACATTGCCGAAAACGGATTTGAAAATATCAGCTATTGGACTTGGTACGAATGCAGTAGGAGGGCACAATCTGTATGAAAATTTGAATGAGGAAGATGGCAAAAATCTCGTACGCGCTGCACTGGATAATGGCATCACTTTTATCGATACAGCGGATGTCTACGGCAAGGGGCGTTCGGAAGAGCTGGTGGGCGAAGTTCTGAAGGAATATCCGCGCGACGGATATGTGATTGCGACGAAAGGCGGCAGCGACTGGCGCGGCGGCAAGCGCGACAACTCTCCGGAATATCTGCGCAAAGCGGTTGGTGAAAGCCTTGAGCGTCTCCAGCTGGATAGCATCGATCTTTACTATATCCATTGGCCGGATAATAAAACACCGGTCAAAAAAGCGGTCGCGGAACTCTCTAAAATGAAGTCGGAAGGAAAGTTAAAAGCGATCGGTGTTTCCAATTTTTCATTGGAGCAATTAAAAGAAGCAAACAGTGAAGGAGACATCTCCGCCATCCAACTTCAATACCACATGCTCGACCGGTCGATTGAAAAGGATATTCTGCCGTATTGCGTAGAAAACGGAATCACGGTGGTGCCATACGGACCGTTGGCGTTTGGGATTCTGGGCGGAAAATACGATGAAGATTTCCTGCTCGAAGAAGGGGATTGGCGGAAACGAGTGCCGTTATTTCAAGAAGGCGAGTTTGAAAAGAATCTCGCTATCGTCGACAGGCTGAAAGCACTTGCCGGACGACTCGATACGGATGTCTCGAAACTGGCGCTTTCCTGGCTTCTTGTACAGCCGGGTGTCGATTCGGTGATTCCGGGCGGTAAACGGCCTGACCAGGTGCTGGATAATCTTAAAGCGGCGGATATTGAATTGACTAAAGAATTATTGATAGAAATAGACGAGATCTTAAAAGAAAAATAGTTGATTACAAAAACAGAGGCTTCCCGTTTGAAAATGGGAAGCCTCTGTTTTGTATCTATGATTGCCCTAAAAATTTTTCAACAACTCCAAGAAACAGGCGATCCTGTTCAACATTCGGCGCATGCCCAGAATCCTGGAACTCCATATAATCAGCATTCGGAATCAGGACGGCTGTCTCACGGCCTTTTTCAGGCGGATTCAATCCATCATGCTTGCCGCTGATAACAAGTGTTTCCGCATTAATACGCTTCAAGTCATCCCGGAAATCGAAATCCCGCAAAGCGGCGGACGCGGCTGCCTGTTCATCGGCATTCAACATGCGGCTGTTCTTTGCAATCCGCTTCTGCCAGGCATTGACGGCTTCCTGGTCATGAAATATCAATTGGGAAGATATCGCTAATTTCTCAGAAATGCTCATTCCTTCGAGCTGTTCTTTATAGCGGTCGAACATCTCCGCCATCGATGACTGTTCGCCGTATGATTTGGTAGCTGCAAGTATCAGCTTTTCGACACGTTCCGGCTGTTTGACGGCTACTCCTTGAGCGATATAACTGCCCATCGAAACTCCCAATATATAAACAGAGTCGAGTTTGAGATGGTCCAATAGAGCGACTGTGTCGGCAATATGATCATCCAAAGTGAATTCGGGTGGGCGGTCCGACTCGCCGTGGCCACGAGAATCCAGGGCGATAATCCGAAATTTATCCTGCAAATAGCCGATTTCACGGTAAAACATTTGATGGTTGCTGGTTAGACCGTGCAACAGCACAAGCGGCTTGCCTGTACCGGTGTCTTCGTAAAATAAACGAGTTCCTTCATAGTTAAAAAACGGCATATGTATTCTCCTTTAAATAAGCATGGTATTACCCTATACCCATTTCACGCAAAAATAAATAACCCGCATAATTATACGGGTCAGTTTTCTTGGTGTACGGCACGTACTTTATTGTATTTTTCAATAACCAGGAACAGGGCAATCAGGATGAATAGAAAAGCGAGAGTCATATACCACGGGAACTCGGTGATGGATTGTCCGAAAGCGGTATAGACAACGGCCGGCAAGATCAGGCCGAGTGCGGAATAATACATATACTCCTTGAAGCTTTTTGTCATATCCATCAAATAAAAACAAAGAAGTTGGAAGTGGACAAAAGGCATGATGCGCAAAATCATCACCTGGCCTACGCTGAGTGTTCTGTCAGGGAATATCCGTTCTTTCAAATTTGTCATTTTCCGATGGAATTTAGGTAAACGTTCTAATAGGAAATAAATGATTGCACTCATCAGCATGAGACCAATATAAGATAATATAGTGCCCTGTACAAAACCGAAGGCAACGCCGCCAACTATACAAACTGCTACGACAGGCAGAAAAACGAATGGCCGGATCAGATGGAGAATCAGAAAGAAGAAAGGGGCCATCCAACCTGCATTCTCTATGAAAAGTTCAACCGAGCTGTCAAATTGGTCCATAACGGCCTCCTTTATAAGATGTAATGATGTCAATAAAGAAGGATAAGCCATATGATTTTTAAAGGCAAGCTATTTGCCCGGAACAGCGGTCCGCTTGTTTCGCAAAAGCGGATAGAGGGAACAATATTTTGGTAAACTGAATACGGGGACAGCGAAACATAAAAGGGAGATGTCTAACGTGAAATCAACAGAAACCATTTATCCGATTGAAAAGGTGCGGGCTCAATTTCCAGCGCTCGAACGTACATACAAAGAAAAGCAAGCTGCTTATTTTGATGGTCCTGGAGGATCACAGGTCGTGCTGCAGTCGATTACTGCAATTTCAGGTTATATGCAAAGAGGCGGAGCAAATCTCCATGGCGCTTTTCCTTCAAGCTGGGAGACGGAACAGGTAATATCCGAAGCACGTGCTGCCGTCGCTGACTTTCTGAATGTGCAGGCAAATGAAGTAGCTTTCGGAGCGAATATGACTACGTTGACCATTGCAATTGCCAATGCGCTTGGCAAGCAGTTTAAAGAAGGGGACGAAATCGTGGTGACCGAAATGGATCACCGCGCAAACGTCGACCCTTGGCTTATGATGGCGGAAGACCGCGGATTGACAGTTCGTTGGATACCGGTCGATAAGGAAAAGCTGACGCTGGATATGCAAAACATCGATACGCTCATCAATGAAAAGACGAAATTAGTGGCGCTTGGCATGGCCTCAAATGCAATCGGCACTATTGTCGATCTTGGACCTGCCGTGAAGCGGGCACGTGAAGTCGGGGCACTTGTGGCAGCGGACGCCGTTCATGCGGCGCCTCATATGCCGATGGACCGTGAAGCGCGGGACATAGATATCCTGCTTTGCTCCGTTTATAAATTCTTTGGACCACATATAGGAATCGCAGCGATCCGGGAGAACGTCTTCAAAGATCTCGTACCGTATAAACTGACGACATCCCCTTCCTATTACCCTGATAAACTGGAAACGGGGACACAGAACCACGAAGGGATTGCAGGCATCCGTCCAGCAATTGAATTTTTTGCTTCACTGGGTGAAGGACAGACACGCCGTGAAAAAATACTATCCGGCTATCATGAAATCGAAAAATACGAAAACCGATTGGCTGCGCGCTTACGCGAAGGCTTGGGCTCACTGGAGAAAGTCACGCTATGGCAAGCTGCGGACGATGTGCCGAAAACGCCGACAATCGCTTTCAAAGTGGCAGGTTATGAACCTGCGGATGTCTGTGTGATTTTAGCGGAAGAACACAGCATCTTCACAGCTGCCGGCCATTTTTACGCTTCAACGCTGGGTGATGTGCTTGATGTCAATAAAACCGGCGGCTGGGTGCGGGCGGGCCTTGCCCCTTATAACACCGAAGAAGAAGTGGAACGCTTCATCAGCGCGATCGCTTCTTTATAAAATTTTATTCCATTGAAAAAGGCTTCGCATCCGCGAAGCCTTTGTTTGTTCTTATTTCATTTCCTTATGTGAGAACGGGCATTTTCCCTGGATCGGCTCACTGTCATCGCCGATGAAGAATTGTTTCCACTCGTTATGTTTCGGGTCGCCGAAATGGCTGATGTCCGGATGTGTCGGAAGCTGATCCCATTTCTCCACGCGCTGACGCACTTTTTCACGGGACATAATGCCGCCCTTTTCAGTACCCGTCAAACCTTCAAATATGCGTCGGGGCTGGAATCCCAGGACCATAGAATTGCCGAGGTCGCGCGTTTTGCGCCGTTTGTAGGCCGGAGCATTGCCGAAGATGAAAATCGGTTCGCCTTTGAATACAAAATCCCATAGATAATGATCAGGATCTTTCGGTTTGTCGGCCGGCCATTCCGTTTCGTCCATATTGTGGAGGTATTGAAGAATTGCCCAGAATTCATCACGATATTGTTCCAGGCTGCCTTCCGTTTCAAACGGTTCCACAAACACGAAAAGTCCGTGGCGCTTATGTTTTGGATCATTGAACAGCGACAGGAATTCTTCGACAATAACCGGCAGGGACGACCAATCATCCCGGCTTATGTATCCATATCTCAGTTCGCCTTTCAATTCGCCGCTCATCCCGAAATAGCATGGGAAAGTCTTGTCTGTGACCGTATTATGAAACGTCTCGTATTCTTTCAGCAGCCATTCCGGTAAATCCTCGCGCGTTTCAAAATCCTCTTTCGTCAATAATGCTTTATATGCTGTAACCATTCAATTTCCTCCGATACATTTAGAGTCACTTAGTTTATTTCCTTAATTCGGTTTCTCTAAACTTTTTCAAACCAAACGGAATAAAGTGATAGAGGACGAATAAAATGGTACACTCTAAAGAGCGATGTTATTTCGAAGAAGAAATGCATAACTCCATTTTTCGCAAAGAGAAATGAATAAAAGGAGAATGAAATTGACACAATATAAGTACAAGGAAGAAACGCCCCCGAATTACGATGAGTTGAAAAAAGCCGCAAACCGCATGGCGAACTGGAAAGAACGTTTGGCTGCTGTTGAGGAATTGGGCAACTGGAAAACAGAACAGACAATCAGCATCCTGTTGAACCGCATGAAAAACGATCCGGTTTACCAGGTTCAGGAAGCGGCATATGATATGCTGCAGAATTTCGGCGAGGATGTCGAAATGCCTGAACGCAATGAGAACGAATTGATCAAAGACACGGATAAAGTTTTGGTGCGCATCAAGAAAAGTTTGCCTGCTGACCACAGCTACGAAGAATTTAAAGCAAAATTACAGAAAATGCGCAGCGATATCTACGATACGTATAAAGGCGCAAAAGGCGAAGAGTTTGAAGCTTGGCTTGAAGCCCGGTGGAAAGCGGCACCAGTGCGATCTAGAAGAAAATAAATCAGACCTAATTAAAAAAGACGGAGCGGGAAATTTCCCGCTCCGTCTTTTTTGTTTATTAGATTTAAATTCATACTACATATACTTGCGGATAATCGGCTTCAGCCTGAATCCGAAAAGTCCGGCGAGTACTGCCAGGATTAAGTCTTTGGGAAGCGGCGGGACCATCCATGCCCACGCCATCAAATAAGTGAAGCCTTCCGGAGCGGCGAACCATAATTTATATGCCGCATACATCCAGTTGGTGCCAAAAAGGTAATTGATGGCCAGTCCAGCAAGGGCTGCTGCGACAAAACCTTTGCGTGTAGGAAATTTTTCAGCGATCAAGCCGACAACATAGGCCAGCAGGACGAAAGATACGATAAAGCCAAATGTCGGAGAAATAATGGTGTCCATACCGCCGGAGAATTTTGCGAAAACCGGTACCCCGGCAAGGCCGATAAAGGCGTAGACGACCATTGAAGCTGCACCTAGTTTACTGCCCAGCAGTATTCCTGCGAGGATTGCGAAGAACGTCTGCAAAGTGATCGGCACACCGCCGATGATCAGGAAAGATGTCAGATTTGCACCGATTGCCATCAGCGCTGAAAACATGGCGATATGTACTAATTTTAATGTTCTGGCATGATTTGATGATCTGGTTTTTGAGTAAGTAGTCATGTTGGACCTCCAATTTATAAGCTAATCAAAGTATAATAAATCCAGAAAAATGAGTCAACCTATTTTTTATTTAAGTTAACACAAATGAAATATTGTAAACTTTCTTTTGAATGAAAATTCCCATTCTTTGATTCTTCATGTTAGAATATTCCATGTTTACATATGAAAGGAGTGTTGAAATGGCGGAATGGTGGAAAAAGTCGACAGTCTATCAAATCTATCCAAGAAGTTTCATGGATTCGAATGGTGACGGCATCGGCGATATAAGGGGGATTATTCAGAAACTGGATTACCTGGAAGAGCTCGGTGTGGATATTATCTGGCTGTCTCCGGTCTACGATTCTCCGAATGATGATAATGGCTATGATATTCGGGATTATCAGAAAATCATGGATGATTTCGGCACGATGGAAGACTTTGAGGATTTGATTGACCAAATGCACAGCAGAGGATTGAAGCTGATGATGGACTTGGTCGTCAATCACACTTCAGATGAGCATGAATGGTTCAGCAGCAAACCGGAATATTACATATGGCGCGATGAGCCGAACAATTGGCGTTCGTTTTTCAGCGGCTCAGCTTGGGAATTCGATCAGCAGCGGGAGCAATATTTCCTTCATCTGTTTTCAAAGAAGCAGCCTGATTTGAACTGGGAGAATCCGGAGATGCGTGAAGCGGTGTATGCAATGATGCGCTGGTGGCTGGATAAAGGCGTCGACGGTTTCCGGATGGACGTCATCAATTTGATTTCCAAGGACCAGGATTTTCCGGACGGACCGGATGGTGACGGCGGGGAATTTTATATGAACGGCCCTAAAGTGCACGATTATCTTCAGGAAATGAACAGGGAAGTACTATCAAAATACGACATTGTAACGGTCGGTGAAATGCCTGGAGCAACCATTTCGGATGCCATCAAATACACCGATGAAGAGCGTAAAGAAGTGAATATGATTTTCACGTTCGAGCATATGGGGCTTGACCAGGCGAGCGGAGAAAAATGGGATCTGAAGCCGCTTCAGCTGACAGATTTGAAATACAATCTTGAGCACTGGCAGCATGCCCTGCATGATTCAGGCTGGAACAGCCTTTACTGGAACAATCATGACCAGCCAAGAATCGTGTCGCGGTTCGGCAATGATGGGAAATACCGTATCGAGTCGGCGAAAATGCTGGCGGCATGCCTTCATTTCATGCAGGGAACACCTTATATCTATCAGGGAGAAGAAATCGGCATGACAAATGTCCGTTTTGATTCGATCGAAGCATACAAAGATATTGAAACGCTGAATATGTATAAAGAAAAAAGGGATCTAGGGGTCCCGCACGAGAAGATTATGCAATCGATATATGTTAAAGGCCGGGACAATGCCCGCACGCCGATGCAATGGAATACGGAAGCCCATGGCGGATTTACAACCGGTACGCCTTGGATTGCATCGAATCCGAATTATTCGAACATCAATACGCTGGATAAAGATGACAGCGGATCGATATACCAATTCTATAAAAAACTGATCCATTTGCGTAAATCGATGGACATCATAACATACGGCAATTTTATGCTGCTTCACCGTGAGGACGAAAATGTTTTTGCTTATACTCGTGAAATTTCAGGAGAGAAATTGACAGTCTACTGTAATTTTTCAGCGCGGCACATCGAGTTTCCAATGCCGCAGGGAGAGTTGCTGATCCAGAATTACGAGAAGCTGGAAAGTACCGGGAAACTGATTTTGCGTCCATATGAAACGGCTGTGTTTCATAAAAAAATCTAGAAATCTTAAAATTTTAAGTTATGATAAGATTACTTCACATAACTGGAGGAGGAACTTAATGGCAAACGTGATGGGTGTAGATATTGGAGGAACAAAGATTCGTCTGGGGATCATTGACGGCGCCGGGACGATTCTTTATGATGAAAGGATACCGACGCAATTTCCGCTGTATCCTTATCTGGAGAAAAATGTCCTGCGGATTTTAGGTGATTATCCGGAAGTGGCAGCTGTCGGAATCGGCACGCACGGTTTTGTCGATCCGAAAGAGGGCAGCATCATTTTTTCAACCGATGCCTTGCCTGGCTGGAGCGGGACGAAAGTGAAAGAACAATTGCAAGCAGCAACAGGCATACGGGTCGAAGTTGAAAACGACGCCAATTGCGCGGCATTGGCAGAAGCGAAATTCGGCGCGGCGAAAGGGCTGGACAGAGTGGTCTGCCTGACGCTTGGCACAGGCCTTGGTGGCGGCATCATCTGGGACGGCAAATTACTGAGCGGCGGTCCTCACGGTGGTGCGGCGGAACTCGGACATATCACTTTATATCCAGGCGGGGCGGAATGTGCGTGCGGACGCAAAGGATGTTATGAACAATATGTTTCCGGCACAGGAATCCAGCGCCGTATTCGGGAAGCGGGCCTGGACATCACTCCTCTCGAAATGTTCCAACAGGCAGCAACAGACGACCACTCTCAGGAATTATTGGAAGCGTTCACATATGATTTGGCAATCGTCATCAGTTCACTGCAGGCTGTCTTTGATATGGACGCGGTTGTCATCGGCGGCGGGGTATCGGAATCAGCGGAATATTGGTGGCCGCAGTTACTGGACCAGCTGGAACCATTGCTGCTCAATCCATTGGATATCCAAACAGCGAAATTCGGCAACGATGCCGGAGTACTTGGCGCTGCATTACTCGTACTGGAAGGAAAGTGAAATCGTGGCAAAATTATTAATGGATCAACTGACTAAGACTTATGATAATAAAGTGACGGCAGTGGAGAATTTCAACCTTACTGTTGAAGATGAGGAATTCATCGTCTTCGTCGGACCGTCAGGATGCGGAAAATCGACTACTCTTCGGATGATAGCCGGCCTGGAAGATATCTCTTCAGGAACGTTTTCGATCGACGGCAAGAAAATGAATGAAGTGGAACCGAAAGACCGCGATATCGCAATGGTATTCCAGAATTATGCTTTGTATCCGCATATGACGGTATACGAAAATATGGCATTCAGCCTCAAGCTAAAAGGAATGCCGAAAGCGGAGATTAAGGATCGGGTCAGAAATGCGGCGGAGATACTCGGATTGATGGACTACCTGAACAGGAAGCCGAAAGCTTTGTCCGGTGGACAGCGCCAGCGTGTGGCACTTGGACGTGCGATTGTCCGTGACGCCAAACTGTTCCTGATGGATGAACCTTTGTCGAATCTCGATTCGAAATTGCGTGTACAGATGCGGACAGAGATTTCGAAACTGCATCAGCGTCTAAAAACAACGACTATTTATGTTACACATGATCAAACCGAAGCTATGACAATGGCTACAAGGATCGTCATCATGAAAGACGGTGTAATCCAACAGGTGGGGACGCCTAAAGAAGTGTACGATCAGCCTGATAATGTATTCGTAGCGGGGTTCATCGGTTCACCAGCCATGAATTTCTTCAATGGCCGCATAGAAGGCAATTATTTTGTTATGGGACAGACAAAACTGCTTATCCCTGATTCTGCCTTGCCGGAGGGCTTGGATAATCAGGAAGTAATCATCGGACTTCGTCCGGAGCATATTACCCATAAACCGGTAAAAGATGAATCAACTGTTGAAGTGAATCTGGATGTAGTGGAATTGATGGGTTCTGAATATATGGTTTACGCAACACTTGAAGGACATTCATTTGTCGGCCGGGTGGACGCCAACCTTGATTTGGCAGCAGGGGCAGTTTTCCCGATGGCTTTCGAAATGGACAAAGCACGCTTTTTCGATCCTACAACAGAAAAAAGAATTAAATAAAAAATTTTTTATAGTTATTGTGCAAACGTTTTCACTGTGATACGATACAAGTAATTGGAAGTTGGAAACGCTTTCCTTAAAGTTTCCATTTTTTATTTTCTTAATTGTGCAAACGATTGCACAAAACTCAAAGGGGGATAATACACATGAAAGAGTTCAAGTTCAAAAAAGGAATACTTGCTTCATTATTGGTTACGACAAGTTTGCTGGCTGCTTGCGGCAATGGCGGAGATGAAGAAGGTTCTTCCGCTGAAGGTGATAAAGTCACAGTGGATATTTTCCAATTTAAAGTGGAATTCAAGGAACAATTTGAAGATGTAGTAGCAATATATGAAGAAGAAAATCCGGATGTAAATATTGAAATCACAACAGTAGGCGGCGGAGAAGATTATGGCGCTGCACTCCGTTCGAAGTTTGCTTCAGGCAACGAGCCGGCAATCTTCAATATCGGCGGACCTCAGGACGTAGCTGACTGGAAAGACAGCCTGGCTCCGTTATCAGATACTGCTGCTGCAGGAGCTGCACTTGACGGAACGCTTGACGGTGTCACTGTAGAATCGGAAGTTTTGGGCTTGCCTTATAACCAGGAAGGCTACGGATTCATCTACAATACACGCCTGTTCGAAGAAGCGGGAGTCGATCCTGCATCAATTACAGACTTCGCAAGCCTTGAAGAAGCTGTGAAAACACTTGATTCGAAAAAAGAAGAACTTGAAATTGAATCGGTTTTTGCATTGCCGGGCAAAGAAAAATGGGTAACAGGCCTTCATTTGTCGAACACGTTCATTGCGCCTGAATTTGACCATAATGTGCTGGATGCATTCGAATCGCCGACTGTTGATTTCACTTATTCTGAAGGCTTCAAGAAAATCCTTGATCTTCAAAATGAATATTCAAAACAGCCGACAGTCAGCCTTGACTACTCGCAGCAAGTTGAAGAATTATTCTCATTGGAACGTGTTGCAATCATTCAGCAAGGGAACTGGGCTTACGGCTCAATCGCTGGAATCGACCAGGAATTTGCTGACGGCGGAATCGACATGATGCCGATACCGGTTGAAGGCTATGAAGAAGGGGGCCTTCCGGTCGGTGTGCCAATGTACTGGGCAGTCAACTCAAACCTTGACGAAGAAGTGATCCAGGCTTCAAAAGATTTCCTGGACTGGCTGTATACTTCGGACGCTGGTAAAACAGCTGTAGTGGAAGATTTCAAATTCATCCCTGCATACGAAGGATATGACACTTCGAAGATTTCTGATCCATTATCCAAAGCTGTTTACGATGCTTCAGAAGCAGGCGAAACAATCGGATGGGTATTCATGGGCTATCCGACTGGATGGGGCGAAGATGAACTTGGTTCGAATATCCAGAAATACTTGAGCGAAGAAGCGACATGGGAAGAAGTTGTGGATTCAGCTAAAGCCGCTTGGGAATCAAGCAGACAATAAAACAGTGAAATAAATAAGCTGGAGACAAGAACAAAGCAGCCTCTGTGCTGCTTTTTGTCTTTACGCTTCTATTGCAGAAAGGAAGGGCTTAGATTATGCGTACGAAAGATTTTGCTTATTGGTTATTCCTGGCCCCGGTCTTAATTGCTTTAACCCTTGTGGTGGTCGTGCCGATGCTGCTTGGCGTCTATTATTCCTTTACCAGCTGGAATGGCATCACTACTGGTGAATTTGTCGGCTTCCAAAATTACATCGATCTTTTGAAAGATGAAAGATTCCTTGATTCTTTGTGGTTTACGACAAAATTCTCTGTGGTTTCAGTAATCCTCATTAATTTCATCGGTTTGTCATTGGCGTTGATTGTGACATCGCGCATCAAATCCAGCAATCTTCTCCGGACGACTTTCTTCATGCCGAACCTGATCGGCGGTTTAATCCTGGGATTCATCTGGCAATTCATCTTCATCAAAGTATTTGCCAGTGTCGGAGAAATGGTTGGCATGGAAAGTTTGCAGGTCTGGCTGTCCACAACAGAAACAGGTTTCTGGGGGCTGGTCATTTTAATGAGCTGGCAAATGGCCGGTTATATCATGGTAATTTACATAGCCTATTTACAGGGGTTGCCAAAAGAACTGCTCGAAGCTTCTGAAATTGACGGAGCATCATCATTCCAGCGTTTCCGCTACATCGTCTTTCCATTGGTTGCACCGGCATTCACTGTCAGCATGTTCCTGACTCTGTCGAATACATTCAAACTATATGACCAAAACCTGTCTTTGACAGGCGGAGGACCTTATAATTCGACTGAGATGGTGGCCATGGAAATATTCAATACAGCGTTTGTACAGAATACATTCGCATATGCGCAGGCAAAAGCGATCATTTTCTTTGTGATCGTGGCAATTGTAGCGTTGTTTCAGGTTTATTGGAATAAACGCCGGGAGGTTGAAATGTAATGAGAAAAAAGAAGAATTGGAAATTGGAGATTCTCGGGATCCTTCTCGGCATTTTATGGCTATTGCCGTTTTATCTGATGTTCGTCAACTCGTTCAAAACGAAAAAAGAGATATTCACGGATGTTACAAGTCCTCCGGAGCAATGGAGTTTTGACAATTACATCACCGCTTTTCAAGAACTCGATTTTTTGCAGACCTTATTCAATTCATTGCTTATCACCGTCTCAAGTGTCCTGCTGATTATTATCTCTTCAGCGATGGCGGCATACGCGCTGTCCCGTGCGAAAAGCCGGATCAGCACAATCCTGTTCTTCGTGTTTGTAGCGGCAATGCTGATTCCATTTCAATCGGTCATGATTCCGCTTGTTACAGTATTCGGCCAATTTGAAATGCTGAACCGCGGCGGCCTGATTTTCATGTATATCGGATTTGGTGCGAGCCTGTCGATTTTCCTTTATCACGGCGCATTGAACAATATTCCGAAATCACTGGACGAAGCGGCGCGTATCGACGGAGCCAATCGCTGGCAGGTTTTCTGGCACATCATTTTCCCGATGCTGAAGCCGATCACTGTCACGGTCGCTATCCTGAACATCATCTGGATTTGGAACGATTATTTATTGCCATCTCTGGTCATCAATAAAACCGGAAGCGAAACGATTCCGCTGAAGATGTTTTTCTTCTTCGGTGAATATACAAAACAATGGCATTTGGCGCTTGCAGGCCTGACGCTCGCAATTTTGCCGGTCATCATCTTTTATTTCTTCGCTCAGCGTTCCATCATCAAAGGCGTATCGGATGGTGCCATAAAGTAAAGGGGAGATTTCAGTGGCAGTCACGATTAAAGATGTTGCGAAAGCGGCGTCGGTCTCACCGGCAACTGTATCCCGTGTGATCGCGGATAATCCGCGTATCAGTGAAGACACAAAGAAAAAAGTCCGGGAAACGATGAAGCATCTGGGCTATTACCCGAACTTCCAGGCGCGTAATCTGGTTATCCAAAAAACTCAGACAATCGGTGTCATCATGGCCGATTCGGCGACCCTTGCTTTCCAGAATCCATTCTTTCCGGAAGTGCTCCGCGGCATCTCGAGCCGTGCCCATGAAAGCCAGTACGGACTTTATCTTTCGACTGGCGCCACTACCGAAGAGATCTATGAAGAAGTCATTTCCATGACCCAGGGAAAAAGGGTCGATGGCATTATACTTTTATACTCCAGAATCTGCGACAAAATCATGGATTACCTATACAATAGCAATATTCCATTTTCAGTCGTCGGCCGCCCGGATGTCCATACCGAATCGATTTCGTATGTCGATAACGATAATGTAGGGAATTCGTTTGAAGTCGTCAAATACCTGATCGGCCTTGGCCATCAGCGGATTGCATATGTTGGCGGCGGGTTGGAATATGTGGTGTCATTGGACCGTCTGAAAGGGTATCGAAAAGCAATTCAAAAAGCGGGAATCCGCTACGATTCCGAATTGATCGTCAATCAGTCGATCAATGCGGGGTTGGAAGAGCAGTCGGTCCAACGGCTGATGCGGCTTGAACAGCCCCCGACAGCGATTGTCACACATGACGATTTGATCGCTTATGAATTGATCAGTTACCTGCAGGATATGAAAATCGATGTTCCCGGCAATGTTTCCGTATTGAGCTTCAATAACCATTCGCTGTCAGAACATCTGAAACCGCCGCTCAGCACGGTGGATATTTCGATTTATGAACTGGGTCTGCATGCAGCAGAACTGGTACTTGAAAAAATTAAAGACAGTGAGGCGCCGGTAAGGGAAGTAACGGTTCCTTCCCGGCTGATCGAACGCGGTTCTTGCCGAAGTCTTTGAAAGGAAATGAACATGAACAAAAAATGGTGGAAAGAAGCAGTTGCATATCAGGTTTATCCGAGAAGCTTCATGGATTCGAACGGCGACGGCATCGGAGATATCAATGGCTTAACGGCGAAACTGGATTATCTGAAGGAATTGGGCATTGACGTTATCTGGATCTGTCCC
Source organism: Planococcus sp. RAB007_Raresut (assembly GCF_057369535.1). Classification (NCBI taxonomy): domain Bacteria; kingdom Bacillati; phylum Bacillota; class Bacilli; order Caryophanales; family Caryophanaceae; genus Planococcus; species Planococcus sp. RAB007_Raresut. The sequence goes on along the minus strand of NZ_JBXYIF010000006.1, from coordinate 19,126 downwards.
ATGTATAAATCGCCGAATGATGACAATGGCTATGATATCAGTGATTACCAGGACATCATGGATGAGCTGGGAACGATGGAGGATTTCGACCGCCTTTTGGCGGAAGTGCACGCACGCGGCATGAAGCTGATTATCGACCTGGTCATCAATCATACAAGTGATGAGCATCCCTGGTTCCAGGAATCCCGCTCGTCACTTGATAATCCGAAGCGCGACTGGTATGTATGGCGCGACAAGCCGACAAACTGGAAAAGTATTTTCGGCGGACCGGCCTGGGAGTATGATGAAAAGACAGGGCAATATTATTTGCACATCTTCTCGAAGAAACAGCCGGATCTGAACTGGGAAAACGCGGAAGTGCGGAAAGCCTTATACGATATGGTCAACTGGTGGCTCGACAAAGGAATCGATGGATTCCGTGTGGACGCCATCAGTCATATTAAAAAAGACTTTACTGATCTCCCGATTGAAGAAGGCAAGCCTTATCTGCCTGCCTGGGAAAAAATGATGAATGTCGACGGCATTCAGCCGCTTCTTGCGGAATTGCGTGATGAGACCTTCTCAAAATACGATATTATGACAGTTGGGGAAGCGAACGGCGTATCCGCTGAAGACATCGAAGAATGGATAAGTGAAGAAAACGGGAAGTTCAATATGGTTTTCCAATTTGAAGATCTTGGCCTGTGGGAAGATGAAGTGAAGAAAGGCGTCAATGTACCCGAACTGAAAAAAATCCTGACACGCTGGCAGAAAGGTGTCGAAGGAATTGGCTGGAACGCACTGTTTATAGAAAACCACGATAGGCCGCGTGCGGTTTCGACTTTGGGCAATGATGGTATTTTCTGGCGGGAAAGTGCAACTTCACTCGCCTGTATGTATTTCTTCATGCAAGGCACACCGTTCATCTATCAGGGACAGGAAATCGGCATGACCAATGCTCCTTTTGAAAAGATCGAACAATTCAATGACGTCCAGACGCATAACCTTTATTTCTATAACCTTGCTGAAGGCATGGAACATGACGCGGTCATGACGCTGATCAAAGAAACAAGCCGGGACCACTCCCGCACTCCGATGCAATGGGACAACAGCCCGAATGCCGGTTTCTCTGAAAGCCAGCCTTGGATCTACACAAATCCTAACTACGAGTGGCTCAATGTTGAAGCGCAAAAACACAATCCCCATTCTGTGCTTTCCTTCTACAAGCAAATGATTGCATTGCGTAAGAAGATGGCCGTGCTTGTTTACGGCAGCTATGAGTTGAAGGAACTTGGGTTTGATGACGTTTATGCTTATTCACGCGAAGATGAGGATTCGAAAGTATTGATCGTTTCGAATCTCGGTCCGAATCGTTACCGCTGGAATGAACCGGAAAACCGCGGTCTGCTGATGTCGAATTACGAATCCGTTGACCCGGCAGAAATCCGCCCATATGAAGCGAGAGTCTACCAAATTAAATAAGCGAACAGAAAAAGGGCGGACCCGATGGGGTCTGCCCTTTTTACATTTTCGAAAAGATATCAATTTTTCGATCTTTATCAATGAAGCAGTGCAGCGATGCAGGAGCACCTCTTTGCCCTTCAACGCCTAATGCTTCATTCTGAATCTACTTATAATTACGGAGCCACTTCTATACGTAAATCAGATATAAGCGGATATGAGTTATAGAAAGCGAGCTGAGATATGGAGCAAAACAGCGAAGACTCCCAGGCGACTAAGCTCAGTGCGAGCAGCCAGGAAAGCGAAGCTGTTTTGCGGAATATCGGATACCTAGTTTTCTTTTTAAACACACTAGAGGAAAGACCGAATGGATCCAGTTTTTCTAAAATTAGTATCCTGGCTTCTCCAATAATTTAAAGATGTTGTTTTTATAATCCTCAACGCCCGGCTGGTCGAATGGGTTGATGTCCAGCAGGTACGCGCTGTATGCGCAGGAAATCATATAGAAATAAAACAGGTGGCCAAGATGGAACTCATCCATCTTTTCGATTGTCAGGCTCATTTGCGGAACGCCGCCGTCCAGATGTGCTGACGAAGTGCCTTTATAGGCAACGTGATTAAATTCCTGCAGCGTGATGCCGGCCAGGTAATTCAATTCGTCACCATCATTCTCCGCTTCGAATACTGTCAAATCTTCTTTGCTTTCCTTGATCAGCAGGAAACTCTCAAAAAGATTGCGGATGCCGTCCTGGATATACTGGCCCATTGAATGGAGATCAGTAGTGAATGATACGGAAGCAGGGAAGATGCCTTTGCCTTCTTTGCCTTCGCTTTCACCGAATAATTGCTTCCACCATTCCTGCACATAAGCCAATTTCGGTTCAAAAGTGGCCATGACTTCTGTGGTATAACCTTCTGAATAAAGGTGATGACGCGCAGCTGCATAACGGATGGCTGTGTTGGTTTCGGGATTGAATACCTGATAAGCCTCTTCCGCATCTTTTGCGCCGGCCATCAATTCTGACACTGAAAATCCGGCAGCGGCAATCGGCAGCAAGCCAACTGCAGTGAATACTGAATAACGTCCGCCTACATCTTCAGGTACGACAAATCGTTCGTAGCCATTTTCAATCGCCAGGTTGACCAGTGCGCCTTTCTCGGCGTCAGTCGTTACGATGATGCGTTCTGCGGCAGCTTCCCCGTAACGGTCTTCCATATATTTTTTCAGGAAGCGGAAGGCGAGCGCAGGCTCTGTCGTTTTTCCTGATTTCGAAATGACATTCACCATTACTTCCTTGCCATCGAGATGGGTAAGAAGCTGTTTCAGATATTCGCCGCTGACCTGATGTCCGGCAAACAGCACCTCGGTTTTTCTATCATCTTTATTGAAATAAGGCGAGAGAGCGGTCAATGCGGCTTTCGCGCCCAGATAGGATCCGCCGATGCCGATGACGACCAAGACCTCCGCTTTTTCCTGGATCACTTCGGCGGTTTTTTGGATGCGCTCCATAAATTCAGGCTGAACAGTGCTCGGCCAATCGAGCCATCCCAAAAAATCGGAACCTCTTCCTTCTTTATTGTATAAATTATCATGAATTTCCTTTAACGCGGCTTTTTTTCCGTCTGTCAAAACAGTTTCGAAAGACCCCGAATATGTAAACTCGATCATCTGAAAACTCCCTTTCCTTTTTCTCTCAAGTTTACCATATCCGGAGCTTCAATACCTTATGGCATATGCAAATAAAGAGAGTCTTTCATTTTAAAGGGAACCCATAATCTGGTAAGCTGATTATTAAGAAAGTGGGGGAAGAAATGAAAAAAACAATAATCGTACTTTTTATTTTGGCCATGGCTATTTTTCTTTCCGGCTGCCAAGAACAAGTGACGCCGGAAGACCGGTTAGCTGAATACATAGAACACTGGAATAATCTCGAATTTGGAGAGATGTATGAAAAATATTTGAATGAAGGAACGAAAGCGGCTTACGGAACGGATGAATTCATTGACCGCCAGCAGAAACTTCATGAAGACCTTGGCATAGAGAACCTTGAAGTGACTTTTACGGAAGCTCCGGAAGATACTGAATGGGAACAGGAACAGCCGGCTGATTTTCCGGTGCAGGTGTCAATGGATACACTAGCGGGTCCAGTGGAATTTGAAGAAACCATGACTCTTCTGTATGAAGAAACGGAAGAAGCGGGAAATTGGTTTGTCGAGTGGACGCCTTCTTTCATTTTCCCGCAGCTTGAAGCCGGTGATCCGGTGCGCATCAGCAGGCAGGCTGCAGCGAGAGGGGAGTTGTATGACCGCAACGATCAGCCGCTCGCCGTCAATGGCACCGGCAGGTCAATCGGAGTTGTGCCTGAGAAATTCACAGATGCCGCTGATAAAGAACAGCTCGCAGAATTGCTCGGCATGTCTGTTGAAGAAATCGATCGCCAATTGGACCAGGGCTGGGTGCAGAATAACCTGAGCCAATTCGTGCCACTCAGCAAAACATCGAATGACAACACGGAATTGCTTGAACAGGTGTTGGAAATCCCTGGCACCATGCATCAGGAAACCGCTATGCGTGAATATCCATATGGTGAAGCCTTGTCACATTTGATCGGTTACATCGGTCCGATTACGGCTGAGCAGTTGAGTGAGCTGCAGGAACAGGGTTATACGGAAAATGATATGATCGGCCGGCAAGGGCTCGAACGCCAATTGGAAGATCGGCTGCGCGGTGAAGATGGCATGCGCATCTATATCGACAAAGAGCAGGAACAGATCACAGTCGCAGAAAAGCAGGCTGTGGACGGGAAAAAAATCCAATTGACCATCGATGCTGAATTGCAGCAGATTGCTTATGAATCGATGGATGGTGAAGCGGGAACATCTGCAGCTGTCAATCCGGAAACTGGTGAAACGCTGGTGCTTCTAAGTTCACCGGGTTTTAATCCAAACGAATTCATGTTGGGCATGAGCGGTGAACGCTACGAGGAACTAAAAGCGGATCCTTTGCTGCCGCTTTATAACCGGTTTGCACAAAGTTATGCCCCGGGATCGACGATCAAACCGGTTACAGCGGCAATCGGGCTTGAAGCAGGAACGCTCGATCCATCGGAAGGGCTGACAATCGACGGAGAAACATGGCAAAAAGATGATTGGGGCGGCTACGAGGTGACGAGAGTCCATCCGGAAGCACCCAATCCGATTGATTTGAATAAGGCGCTTGTTTATTCGGATAATATCTATTTTGCGCGACAAGCGCTGGAAATGGGAAGAAGCACGTTAGTGGAAGGATTGGAAAACTTTGCTTTTGGCGAAGAGATCCCGTATCCGCTTGCTCTGCAGTCTTCGCAAATTTCGAATGACGGAACACTCTCTTCTGAAGGACAACAAGCAGACACCTCATTTGGCCAGGGGCAGATGCTGGCGAATATCCTTCATCTGGCTTCTGTTTATCAGCCGTTTCTGACAGACGGCGTCATGCACAAACCGACGCTGCTGCTTGAAGAAGAAGATGCGCAAATCTGGAAGGACGGATTGCTTTCAGCAGAGAATGCGGAAATTCTTCGCACCGATTTGCGGAACGTGGTAGTTGATGGATTCGCGCAAGAGGCGAATCTTGAAAGCATTCCGCTGGCCGGCAAAACCGGTACCGCTGAACTGAAGGCAGCTGGCGAAGAAAGCGGACAGGACAATGGGTTCTTCATTGCTTACGATTCCGCAAATCCTGAATTCATAATCGCCATGATGGTGGAAGATGTGGGAGACAATGACGGCAGCACCTATGTAGCCGGCATGGTCGGTGAGACATTCGAACAGTTTTACGAATAAAACAGGAATCGCCATCTTAGTATAGGATGGCGATTTTTTATTATTATAGAAGAAACTTAAATTAAATCCTTGCTTTTATCAAAAACACGCTATAAAAGCAGGTTTTTTTATGTCTTCAGAGAATACTATATTCAAGAGAGTGTTAGTTCGATTTTGACTGATAAAGTGTCGGGAAAGAAGGGGGAAAGTGTGAAAAAGACTTGGTGGAAAGAAGCGGTGGTCTATCAGATTTATACAAGGAGCTTCAGGGATACAAGCGGAGATGGTGTTGGCGATTTGAATGGCGTCACTGAAAAGCTTGATTACCTGCAAAGCTTGGGAGTGGATATTCTTTGGCTTTGCCCGATGTATAAGTCTCCGAATGTCGACAACGGGTATGATGTCAGCGATTACCGGGATATCATGGATGAGATGGGCACAATGGAAGACTTTGATCGCATGCTGGAAGAAATTCACTCACGGGGGATGAAGCTGATTTTAGACCTTGTCTTGAACCATACGAGTGATCAGCATCCCTGGTTTCACGAATCTAAATCGTCCAAGGATAACCCAAAACGAGACTGGTATATTTGGCGGGACAAGCCGACCAATTGGGAAAGTATATTCGGGGGGCCGGCCTGGACATTCGATCCTAAAACCAATCAGTATTACCTACATCTCTACACCAAAAATCAGGTGGATCTGAATTGGGAGAACCCGGAAGTTCGGCGGGAGCTGTACGATATGATCCTTTGGTGGATTGAGAAAGGCGTAGATGGTTTCCGAGTGGATGCCATAAATCACCTCAAAAAAGATTTAACGGATATGCCAAATCCCGAAGGCAAAAATTATGTGCCGGCATGGAGGAAAATGACGAATGTTGAGGGCATACAGGATTTTCTTAAGGAATTACGCGATGAGACGTTTGCGAAATATGATGTTGTTACAGTGGGGGAAGCGAATAGTGTCAGAGCCCATGAATTAGCGGAATGGATCAGTGAAGATGACGGGAAATTCAATATGATTTTCAGTCTGGAGGCACACGAAAATTGGGATCCGGATCTTGATCCAGACCATAATGTAATGACGCTGAAAAAAATTTTGGACAGGTGGCAGCAAAGCGCACAGGGGATTGCATGGAATTCTTTGTATCTTGAAAATCATGACCGCCCAAGGACTGTCTCGACTTGGGGCAATGATCAAAACTATTGGAGAGAAAGTGCTGCCGCCCTTGCCTGCATGTATTTCTTTATGCAGGGAACGCCATTCATCTATCAAGGACAGGAAATCGGTATGACAAATGTGCCGTTTGACGATATTGAAAGTTACCGGGATGTTGAAACGAAAAACTTCTACCGGTACAAACGCAATCAAGGGATCCCGCATGATGAGTTGATGGCAACAATCAAAAAAATCAGCCGTGACCATGCCCGTACTCCGATGCAATGGCATAACGGGATGAATGCTGGTTTTACCGAAGGCGAACCTTGGATTGATCTGAATCCAAATTACAAATGGCTGAATGTTGAAGCCCAGAAAGCGGATGACCTATCGATTCTGTCTTTTTATAAGAAAATGATTGTTTTGCGCAAGAGCCGGGAATGCCTTTTATATGGCAGCACAAAACTTGCTGAAACCGATTGTCCCGACGTATACGCATATATCCGTGAATATGAAAATACACGGATTCTTGTGGTATCCCATCTGGACAGCGACGGCTGCTACTGGTCGCTGAAGGAAAAGGGACAGCTTCTGCTGGCCAACTACCAGTCGTTTATTGACGGAAGACTGCAGCCCTATGAAGCCCGTGTTTATTTATTGGAATAAAAGCGGGATGAAAAGCTGGAAAATGGAGGAGAGAAGCGATTGTATTATAAGGAACAATATGTATTTAAAGGCGAACAAATTTCAAAAGCGATTATCCGGAATTACCGTGAAGAAGATTTCGGCGCATTGATCAACATTCAAAGAGAATGCTTTCCACCGCCGTTTCCGGATGATCTGCTATGGAACCCGGAACAATTGTCCAGCCATCTGGCACATTATCCGGAAGGTGCGCTGTGCATCGAAATCGACGGGGAACTGGCGGGTTCATTGACTGGGATGTTAATGGATCTTGATGAAGATTCGTCTTCGCACAACTGGGAACAAGTGACGGATAGCGGATATATCAGAACACATGAACCAGAAGGAAAGAGCTTTTATATAGTGGATATCGGTATCAGGCCATCGTACCGGAAAATGGAACTCGGCAAGCTCTTGCTCCAAGCGGCTTATGAACGCGTAATTGAAGACCGACTGGAGCGGGTGATTGGCGGCGGCCGTATGCCAGGATATAAACGCGTTTCAAACGACATGACTGCTGAACAATATGCCGAGAAAGTTTTGGCAGGCGAACTCAAAGATCCGGTCATCACTTTTCTGATGCGCAGCGGCCGAACGCCGGTTGGATTGGTGAAGGATTATCTGGATGATGAAGATTCGGGGAATTACGCTTTATTGATGGAATGGAAAAATCCTTTTGTTCCGCATGATGGGAAATAAAGGCCGGAAAATTGGAAAAGGGACGCTCCCGATATCTTATCGAGGCGCCCCTTTGTTTGTTTTAAGGTAACATTTATATAGCTTGATTCAATTTTTCAACCCTTCAAAAAGGGGAATCATTTCCGTTGAAAGTATTTGCTTTCAGTGCCGCGGTCAGTGTTCCACTGGGTGCTTTCTAACTTAAGCAACGTAAACCCTACCTTCTTTTACGTCCTTGCGATCCTCAAATCGCGCCAGTGTGAATAAGTATTCTCAAAAACATTAATGTAGAATGCCAGATTATCAAATATACCAGTTACCTCTGTGTTAACTTAAATATTATTGCACACTTAGCATATTTTTGTCAAATCAGAATCGTTTAATCTGGAAGGTAATTGGCTTTCGTTTTTGAAATGGGTCTAATAGGGTATAATTAATTGAACTTATGAAAAGCGGAAGAAGGAGATCATATGCAAAATACGAACTATGCGGATGACAGTCTGGCTCTGCACACCGATTTATACCAAATCAATATGGTGGAAGCCTATTGGGCGGATGGCATGCATGAACGGAAAGCGGTATTTGAGCTATTTTTCCGGAAATTGCCGTTCGGCAACGGCTATGCCATTTTTGCCGGCTTGGAGCGGGTGCTGGAGTACCTCAGAAACTTTAAATTCTCGGAGTCGGATCTTGCTTATCTAAAGGAAGTCGGCTACAAAGAAGATTTTCTGGCATATCTAAAAACCATCAAATTTACTGGAGATGTGCATTCCGTCGTGGAAGGTGAATTGGTTTTCCAGAACGAACCATTGATCCGCATCGAAAGCACATTGGCGGAAGCGCAATTGATTGAAACGGCTTTACTCAACATCGTCAATTACCAGACATTGATCGCCACTAAAGCCAGCCGCATCAAACAGATTGTCAAAGAAGACCGTGTCATGGAATTCGGCACACGGCGCGCTCAGGAAATGGATGCGGCAATTTGGGGTTCTCGCGCTGCTTTCATCGGCGGTTTGGAAGCGACAAGCAACGTCCGTGCAGGTAAACTCTTCGGCATACCGGTTGCAGGCACCCATGCCCACTCGATGGTACAGGCTTATAAAGATGAATACGAAGCTTTCCATGCTTATGCGAAGCGCCATAGAAAGTGCGTCTTCCTAGTGGATACATATGACACTTTAAAATCAGGTCTGCCAATCGCTATCCAGGTTGCCAAAGAACTTGGAGATCAAATCGACTTCCAGGGCATTCGTCTGGACAGCGGAGATATCGCATTCCTCTCTAAAGAAGCCAGAAAAATGCTGGATGAAGCAGGTTTCACGGATGCCGAAATCGTCGTATCGAATGATTTGGACGAATACACCATCCTGAACCTGAAAGCGCAAGGGGCGCAAGTCGACTCGTGGGGAATCGGCACAAAACTGATTACCGCCTATGACCAGCCTGCCCTTGGAGCAGTTTATAAAATCGTGGCAATTGAAAATGAAGAAGGACAAATGGAAGACACCATCAAGATTTCCGGAAATGCGGAAAAAGTCACTACACCCGGACTGAAAAAAGTTTATCGAATCATAGACAGGGAAAATGGGAAATCAGAAGGGGATTATATCACGATGGTCGACGAGAATCCGGAATCCGAAGAGCGTTTAAAAATGTTCCATCCGGTTCATACCTTCGTTTCAAAATTCGTCACCAATTTTGATGCGGTGAATATCCATACCCAGGTTGTGAAAGATGGCGAAATCACTTATGTTTACCCTTCAATCCAGGAAATCCAGGATTATTCCAAAAAGAACCTAGACCTGCTTTGGGACGAATACAAACGCTCGCTGAATCCTGAAGAATATCCAGTCGATCTCAGCCAGAAATGCTGGGACAATAAAATGCGCAATATCCAGGAAGTACGTGATTCAATTCAAAGCTTCTCAAAACGATAGGAGGATTTTACATGACAGAACTGCAGCAGCAAATCATTGAAGAAATGAAAGTTCAGCCAGAAATCAATCCGCAAAAAGAAATAGACCGAACTATTTCATTCCTGAAAGAATATTTGAAGAAACACCCTTTCCTTGAAGGATACGTACTCGGTATTTCAGGCGGTCAGGATTCGACACTGGTTGGAAAAATGGCGCAAATGGCCGTCGATCAGTTGAATGAGGAAACCGGAAGCGATAAATACGGCTTCTACGCAGTCCGCCTGCCATACGGAGAACAATTCGATGAACACGATGCGCAGGATGCATTGAAATTCATCAATCCGACAAAAACCTATACCATCAATATCAAAGAAGCTGTCGACGCAAGTGACCGCGCTTTGGAAGAAGCGGGTATTGAATTGACGGATTTCATCAAAGGCAATGAAAAAGCGAGAGAGCGCATGAAAGCCCAGTATTCTGTAGCGGCGATGCACAATGCTGTCGTTCTCGGAACGGATCATGCAGCGGAGGCGATCACCGGTTTCTATACCAAACACGGTGACGGCGCAGCGGATCTCACTCCTCTTTTCCGTTTCAATAAAAGACAAGGCAAGCAATTGCTGAAGGAATTGGGAAGCCCGGAACATCTATATAACAAAATTCCGACTGCTGATTTGGAAGAAGACAAGCCGGCAATTCCGGATGAAGTGGCACTCGGCATCACCTATGACATGATCGACGACTATCTGGAAGGCAAGAAGATACCGGATGAAGCACGTGAAAAACTGGAAGGCTATTATTTGAAGACGCAGCATAAACGCAAGCTTCCTATTACGGTCTTCGACGATTTCTGGAAATAAATATTAAAGATGAAAAGTCCTTCAAGCGAAGGGCTTTTCTTTATGAGAAAATACCTGTCCCGGGTTACTGCATAGTTGAGTTATTACTCATAATTCGTTATGCTAATGAGTAAGAATGTGACAATTCAAAATATTTTTTGTCACCCATTGGGGGAAAAGATGATGAATCCAAAAGATCAATTAAACAAAGTTATTGATAATATCGAGAAAGTTATAATCGGCAAGCGTGATATCGCCGAATTGAGTATGGTGGCAATGCTGTCCCACGGCCATGTTTTACTGGAAGATGTGCCGGGTGTCGGTAAAACCATGCTGGTAAGGGCGTTGGCGAAATCAGTCGGCGCGGATTTTAAACGTATACAGTTCACTCCGGATTTATTGCCTTCAGATGTAGTCGGCGTTTCAATCTATAATCCGAAAGATATGGAGTTCAATTTCCGCCCGGGTCCAATTATGGGCAATATCATTTTAGCCGATGAAATTAACCGTACTTCCCCGAAAACACAATCTTCTTTGCTAGAAGCAATGGAAGAAGCTTCCGTTACCATCGATGGTGTCACTATGCAGATTCCCAAACCATTTTTTGTTATGGCCACACAGAATCCGATTGAATATGAAGGAACTTATCCACTGCCGGAAGCGCAATTGGATCGTTTTCTCCTGAAAATTAAAATGGGCTATCCTACTTCAAAAGAAGAGATGGAAGTCTTGAACCGTTCACAGCTTTCCGTTCCGATTGAGGAATTGCAATCAGTCATTACTCTTGAAGAATTGCTTGAATTACAGCGCGAAGCCAAGAATGTAAAAGTGGATGAGACAATTCGCAGCTATATCGTCGACCTTGCGCGCCAAACACGAAGTGATCCATATGTTTATTTGGGGGTGAGTCCCCGCGGTTCCATTGCGTTGATGAAGTCGGCGCAGGCATATGCTTTATTGCGTGGGCGCGATTTTGTGACGCCGGATGATGTCCAGTATTTAGCGAAATTCGTCTTTGGCCACCGCATCATGTTACGCTCCGAAGCCCGTTATGACGGAATTTCAGCTGAAGAAATCACTGAGCGCATCTTGACCAAAACAAAAGTGCCTGTCCAAAGGCTAGTCGGCCAATGAAACAAATAAAAAAAGCCCTGGCATTATGGGGAAGAATAATTTTTGTGATATTCATACTGTTGCTTACATTTTCATTTGCGATGTTCCAGGGCGGTTTCGTCAGCTGGTTCATCTTTTATATGGCTTTGCCGTTTGTGCTTTATTCGCTGATGCTGGTTTTTTACCCGCTTCAGGATATTGAAATATCCCGCCAAATTCATACAACGCAAATCAGAAGAGGCCAAAAGTATTCCGCAACAGTCCATTTCAAGCGAAAATTGTCATTTCCTCTTCTATATACAGTTCTGACCGAAAAAACGAATTCCATCGCATTGAGAAAACGGAACCCTGGCGATAACCGGACAATGTTTTTGCCCGGCTTCCGCAAATCCCATACGTGGCGCTATGAAATTGATGATATGCCGAGAGGCGAGCACGTGCTGGAAGGAATTGAACTGGAAGTTGCTGATTTTTTTGGCTGGACCAAAAAAACAAAAATGTTTCCATTGAAACAAACGATTCTTGTGTATCCAAAAACGCATGATATTCCGTACCGTGCACTTGAATCCAGTTACGATCAAGGAGCGATGGCTGCTCCCCATACTTTGGTGAAGGATACGACCATGGCTACAGGAATCCGCGATTATCAGCCCGGTGATCGGGTTTCATGGATCCACTGGAAGTCATTTGCGCGGACACAAACCTTGCGCACCAAGGAATTCGAAGACAGGCAAGCCGAAGATTTATTTTTGCTGGACGACCGGAAGCCTTCCGATAAATTTGAATTGCAGGTTGAACTCACAGCTTCATTATTGCAGTCAATCATCAGAGCTAATTCCAGCGTTGCCTATTTATCAATCGGCAGCAGCCTTGATTCGTTTCCAGTAATCCATTCGGAGAGCCATTTGCAGCGTGTGATGTATCACTTGACGAAAGTGCTGCCGGATCTTGATCGCCCCGCTGAAGAAGTCGTAAGCAGAGATCTTCAGCAAATACGGGCGACCACGATAATATACGTTACAACGAAATTGACTGTGGAAATGGTTGAAGCAATTCGTAGAAATGTCAAAAATTTAAATACATGCATGTGTCTTGTGCTGGCCAATACAAGTGAGAAATTTAGCAAAGCGGATGAAGCCGCTCATCAATTCGCAATTTCAAAAGGGTTTATCGTAAAACTTGTAGCACCGGAGAATTTCGCTTCGGTCTTTACGGAGGTGGGCCGCAAATGAATTCCATTCGAAAAAATAAGGTATTCATGGCGATTCTGTATATTTTGGTTTTCCTCTTGTTGGCGGAATGGCTTACTCCGGTCATCACCTTGACCGATACAGGCCATAAACCGCTGTTTCTGATTTTTATCGCTGTCAGCTTGCTTATGGCATTTTTGCAGGTGCATTGGTCCATAGCCGCAGGCGTGAAAATACTATACATCATGTGGTTTCTCATCTATGTGTATACCGAAGCCACTATTTTCTCATTTGAAGCCCTTGGGTTTATCCTTTCTGATTTGCAAATAAATATAGCAGCATTGTTTGCGCAGGACTGGGCACAAACTACAGATATCTTCAGGACGGTACTATTCTTCAGCTTATTATGGATGGCCGTATACCTGATCCATTATTGGGTCAGTTTCCGTTTGAGCATCTTCCTGTTTTATATTTTGACGGTAATCTTTATTGCGGTGCTCGATACATTCAGTCCTTATAATGGTGATACCGCGATTATCCGTATTATGGTCGTCGGCTTGATGCTTGCAGGGCTGCTTCATTTGGCAAGATGGATGGAAGGGCACCGGATCAATGAAACGATCGAGCGTTTAGCAGGTTTCATTATCCCGTTGTTTGTCATGGTTGCCGTTTCTACAGCGCTTGCACTCTATTTGCCGAAAGCAGGGCCGCTATGGCCAGATCCGGTTCCTTATATCACTTCTTTTTCCGGAGAAGGCGGACCGGGGCCTGCTGCAGTAGGGCGAATTGGATATGGAGTAGATGATTCCGAACTGGGTGGGTCATTTCTTGGAGATGACACACCTGCGTTCCGCGCTGAAGTGGAAGATGGACAGTACTGGAAAGTCGAAACGAAAGACACTTATACAACCAAAGGGTGGGAATTGAGTGAACCCGCCAGCGAACCGGTTCTTTACAGTAACGGTGATCTTATCGAAACAGAGTTTGAGCCGGGATCTGAAGACGAATCACAGAATGCAATACTTGAAATGGAACAGGATTTTCCGTTTGTCCTATACCCATATGGTATTGAATCCATTCAGATGGAAGGCGAATTCCGCTACAGTTACTCTTCAGTCGACCAGAAAATAGAGCCATTATTAAGTGGAGCCCCATATGAGCCGAATGCTGTAGAACTTCAATTCAATGAACCGACATACAGTTTGACAGGGCTTCGGGAGACGACGGTTGATAAATTGGCTGAGTTGCCGCCTGAATTTGACCGTTACAAACAGTTGCCGGATGAATTGCCGCAGCGTGTCAGAGATTTGGCAGTGGAGATCACGATGAATTCTGAAACTGTCTACGATAAAACACGCGCAGTTGAAGATTATTTTGAAAGAAATGATTTTGAATATAGCCTGACGAATATACCAGTGCCGGAAGAAGACCAGGATTATGTCGATCAATTTTTATTCGAAACCAAACGCGGCTATTGTGACAATTTTTCCACATCCATGGTAGTGTTGCTGCGCAGTTTGGACATTCCTGCCCGTTGGGTGAAAGGGTTTAACGAAGGAGTGCAAGTGGACAGCGATAGTGAAACTGAAATATACGAAGTCACTAACAATAATGCGCATTCCTGGGTGGAAGCTTATATGCCTGGTGTGGGATGGATGTTGTTTGAACCGACGATCGGTTTCACTGGATCTTCACAGATAGATTTTGACTTGGACATCGAAACTTCAGACCCTGAAGAACAGGAATTGCTTGAACGCCCGCAACAGCCGGAGCTTGAAGAAGAAGATGAAGCTGCAGCTGCCGCTTCGGGATCAGATGGTCCGGGTCTATGGGATCGGATAGGTGATTTCGCAGCAGAAAACAAAGTTTCAATTTTCTTGGGTATGGCAGCATTTATCTTTTTGGCAATCGTGTTGTTTTTGAAGCGGCAAAGATGGCTGCCCAAAATTCTGGTGCCTTATTACCGCAGAAGAAACGGTAAACAAACCTTTGAAAAGGCTTATCTCCGTTTGCTGAAGCAATTGGATCTCTACGGCATCAAAAGGGAAGATGGCCAGACATTGATGTCTTATGCCAGATATATCGACTCTTTCTTCGGAACCAAGGAAATGACACGTTTGACAGCTTCCTATGAGCAATCCATCTATGGCGGCCGTCCAGAAACTGTTGAATGGCGCGAATTGAAGGAAAGTTGGGAAAACTTAATCAATCGCACAAGCAGTTGATTTTGCCGGGGCTAACTTGTACAATTGAGAAAATTATAAGTACAGGTGCCCTCATATATGTCCGGTGATATGGATCGGATGTCTCTACCAAGTCTCCGGAAATGACTTGACTATGAAGGCGGATGCCGCATGCGTATTTTTGCATGGGGCTTCGCCTTTTTGATGTAGAGCAAAAGAACGCGAGGAGCTTTTTCGCGTTCTTTTATTATTTGTGCCGCCTGAAATCGATCAGAAGAGGTGAAGGTTTTGCCAGTCAGTCCAATGTTAAAAGAACAAAGTAAAATCGTCGTATTAGATTTCGGCAGTCAGTATAACCAGTTGATCACTCGCCGCATCCGTGAACTTGGCGTCTATAGTGAACTCCATCCACACACGGTTACCGCTGAAGAAATTAAAGAAATGAACGCTACCGGCATCATTTTTTCCGGTGGTCCGAATTCGGTCTATGATAAGAATGCTTTTTCCATCGACGATGCGATTTTTGAAATGGGTCTTCCGATTTTAGGAATTTGTTACGGCATGCAATTGATGGCTTTGCACTTGAAAGGCGACGTCAAAAAAGCGCAGAACCGTGAATACGGCAAAGCGGAATTGAAATTGGTGAAGGAAAGCACATTGTTCTCCGGAATGCCTGAAGAACAGATCGTATGGATGAGCCACGGGGACCTGGTAACAGAAGCGCCTCCTGGTTTCGATGTTATCGGTACAAGTGCAGGCTGTCCGATTGCATCGATGGCTGATGAATCCAGAGGTTTCTACGGTGTCCAATTCCACCCGGAAGTTCGCCATTCAATCTATGGCAATGAATTGCTTCGTCAATTTGTATTCGAAATCTGCGGCATGAAGGCGGACTGGTCGATGGAAAACTACATCGAACTCGAAATCGAAAAAATCCGCGAAGAAGTCGGAGACAAAAAAGTTCTCTGCGCATTAAGCGGCGGAGTGGATTCTTCGGTTGTTGCAGTATTGATACACCGGGCAATCGGAGATCAGCTGACTTGCATGTTCGTCGACCACGGCCTGCTTCGCAAAGGCGAAGCGGAAAGCGTCATGAAAACTTTTGCTGACGGTTTTAATATGAACGTTATCAAAATCGACGCGCGCGACCGTTTCATGAACAAACTTGCAGGCGTGACTGACCCTGAACAAAAACGTAAAATCATCGGAAATGAATTCATCTATGTTTTTGATGATGAAGCTTCCAAACTCGAAGGTATGGATTTCCTGGCACAAGGAACTTTATATACGGATATTATCGAGAGCGGCACGACGACTGCCCAGACGATCAAATCACATCACAATGTCGGCGGGCTTCCAGACGACATGCAATTCAAATTGATTGAACCGCTGAATACTTTGTTTAAAGATGAAGTGCGCGTTCTTGGCACAGAACTTGGTATGCCTGATGAAATCGTCTGGCGCCAGCCATTCCCGGGTCCGGGACTAGGCATCCGGATTATGGGAGCGGTCACTGAAGAAAAACTTGAAATCGTCCGCGAATCTGATTGGATTCTGCGTGACGAAATCAGCAAAGCGGGTCTGGACCGTGACATCTGGCAATACTTCACGGTGCTTCCTGATATCCGCAGCGTCGGTGTCATGGGCGATGCGCGCACTTACGATTACGCAATCGGAATTCGCGCGGTTACTTCGATAGACGGTATGACTTCGGACTGGGCCCGTATTCCTTGGGACGTCCTTGAGAAGATCAGCGTAAGGTTGGTCAACGAAGTGGATCATATCAATCGTGTGCTTTATGACATCACGAGCAAGCCGCCAGCAACTATTGAATGGGAATAAAAGCTTAATCCCGAACTAAATGTTATATTTTTTATTTAATGTTCGTGATTTGTCTTGTTAGCTTCTAAAAGATGTGTTATTCTACAATAGAAATTAAATAACGCTGTCGTATAATGTCGGGGATATGGCCCGAAAGTTTCTACCGAGTTACCGTAAATGACTCGACTACGATTTAAGTTACGTTCCCATCTTTTTAAAGGGAGTCGGACTTTTTCTGAAATAATTATTTCAGGAATTTAAAATCGAAGGGCGCATACGGCATTTTGCTGTGTGCGTCCTTTTGTTTTAACTGCATTTTGCGGCAGCACGCGGAGGAAAATGAAAAAATGAAGAAATATTTTCAGTTTGAAGAGCTTGGCACAAATTACCGCAGGGAATTTATTGGCGGTTTAACAACCTTCTTGGCAATGGCTTATATCCTGGTAGTCAATCCGTTGACACTGACTTTGGCTTCAGTGCCTGACCTGCCGGATTCGATGCGTATGGATTACGGGGCTGTCTTTATGGCTACGGCTTTGGCTGCTGCACTTGGCTCAATATTAATGGGAGTTCTTGCGAAATACCCCATAGCTCTAGCGCCGGGAATGGGATTGAATGCATTCTTCGCCTATACTGTCATCTTGACGTATGGGATTCCTTGGCAGACTGCCTTAACAGGAGTGCTATTTTCGGGGGTAATTTTTATCCTCTTAACGTTAACTGGCGTTCGTGAAACGATTATTAACGCAATTCCAGCAGAATTGAAATATGCAGTGGGTGCTGGGATCGGCCTTTACATCACTTTCATTGGTCTTCAAAATGCTGAGATTATTGTTGGCAATCCGGACACAATGGTAGGGATCGGTGATTTGACGAATCCTTCCACCTTACTTGCTATTTTCGGTTTATTTGTAACTGTCATCTTCATGGTTCGTGGATTTAAAGGCGGTATCTTCTTTGGGATTCTTATTGCCGCTGTTGTAGGAATGATTTTTGGCGTTGTTAATTTACCGAGTGCTGTTATTGATTTAAATGTTCCAAGTATGGACAAAACATTCGGTGTGGCACTTGAACCAATCTTCAATGATTTCGGATCTCTGATGACTATAGAATTTCTAGTCGTGGTTTTAACTTTCCTGTTTGTCGATTTCTTTGATACTGCCGGAACTTTAGTAGCTGTTGCAAACCAGGCCGGCTTGATGAAAGACAATAAATTGCCTAGAGCAGGCAAAGCTCTTCTCGCTGATTCAATCGCGACTGTAGGGGGAGCAATCTTCGGGACGTCGACCACTACTTCATATATTGAATCTACTTCTGGAGTTGCAGCTGGAGCGCGCTCAGGATTTGCTTCCGTAGTCACCGGTGTTCTGTTCCTTGTAGCGATTCTTTTTTATCCGCTGCTTGAAGTTATCACGAGTGCGGTCACTGCACCGGCGTTGATAATAGTAGGTGTACTGATGGTGTCTTCTCTGGGATTGATTGACTGGAGCCGTTTTGAAATTGCTGTTCCTGCATTCCTGACAATGATTGCTATGCCATTGGGCTATAGCATCGCGACGGGAATTGCAATCGGATTTATCTTCTATCCAATTACAATGATTGCCGCAGGAAAAGGAAAGCAGGTTCACCCGATCATGTACGGGCTGTTTGTAATATTTATTCTGTATTTCATTTTCCTTGCTTAAATTAAGTTAAGTCCGCCAAAAATTTGGCGGACTTTTTCTTTGGTGATATTTATATAGAAGAAAGGCGAGTTTCTTAATTTTAAAAGCAGGGCAAAAAATAATTGGTGGTTTTTCTTAAATCCATTAAACATGGAGCGGGAAATAAGAATAGGCTAACTGCTTACTTGTATTATGCTGTTAGTAACCTTGAGTGGATTATAGGGAGAAGGAAGGCGCTGAATTGCAAGAATTTAAAACTTCGACATTGCTTTGCATGTAAAGGAAATTATTCCTTTCAAAGTTGTAACTTTATTGTAATTTCATTGTGAGAAAATTCTGTTATAATTAATGCAGTGACACTCTAAAGAAACTTTAATTTTTTTGTTGACATGTTAATTGTCAGCTGGTATATTAATAAAGTCGCCAATGAGCGCGGCGTTAAATTTCAAACTTGAACCTTGAAAACTGAACAGCAAAACGTCAACAGAAATGTTTGGAGCGCTTAGCGCGACAAACAATTATGCGATGGCCGCGCAAGCGGTCGGAGCAAACTTACTGATCAGCACTTGTGCAGATCAAAGCGAATCGCGCTGTCTTCGGACAGGCGATGCGCCAGCAAGTATTTGAGCA